>CALFFN010000001.1 GCA_937958185.1 uncultured Neglectibacter sp.
CCCTTTAGGGGTGTGCCTGTATCCTGCCCTTTAGGGCTGTTATAAAACCACCGGCTCCGCCGGTGTGATATTTATTTATCACAGCATATTAAAAAAATCGCAGATTCTTCCCATATGCTGAAGCACGCCGAAAAACTCTTTCGATACGCTCAAGACCGCAGTCACTTTGCGGTCGTTTTTCTTACTTTTTCCTTTTCCTTGCGTATTTCCTTGTGCCCTGCCGAATTTTGTGTTATACTAAACATCAGATTTTAATATCGGTTTTCCGTGAGGGAACGCGCGAAAGGGAGGAAACGCCATGGCGAGCAAATATTACGCCCCCTGCCCGGAGCTGGACAAATGCAACGAACTGATCGAAACCTGCTTTTTGCAGAAAAAATATGAGGAATGCTTCCAGGGCTATCTGCCTTTGGCGGAGCAGGGATATCCTCTGGCGGAGTGTCAGGTCGGCTATTTCTATTATGAAGGGCTGGGCGTGGAAAAGGATATCGAAAAGGCCTTTGCTTGGACGAAGCGCGCCGCCGAGCATGGCGACTGGGACGCCCAATGCAACCTGGCGGAGTTTTATGAGGACGGCGTCGGCACAGAAAAGAATTTGGAGCTGGCAAAGGAATGGTATCGGAAAGCCGCCCTGCAAGGGCATGATATGGCGCTGGAAAAGTGCCGGGAGCTGGAAATCGATCTGGTATCATAACCGCGAAGCGGTTATGATACGAATTTCAATTTGTCCCGCCCAGTTTGCGCCTTTGGCGCAACGGGCGATGGAGACATGATACCAACACGCCTACGGCGCTTATGGTATCATATCCGCAAAGCTGTGGTCGGGTGATTTACCTGTGACTTGTGCAAGGGGGCTTCACGATTGCCCACCGCAGGTGTGGTATAATGATTGCAAAGCAATCATTTTCAGTGGGCGCTTTCAGCGCCTAAGGTATAATTGCAAGGGAGGGACGTCCCATGGCAGAGCATACGATCAAGGGAAGGCTGAGCTTCTTCTCAGGGGAATTTATGGCGGCAGTGCTGCTGATCCAGCCCCTGCTGGACGTACTGTCTTTTTTTGTGCAGGACAGCGGCTTCACCGCGGTGACCACCGCCCTGCGCATGGTGATGCTGGCAGCGGTCAGCCTGTATGGCTTTGCCGTTTCCGACCGCAGGCAGCTCTATGCCGCCTGTTATGCCGTGATCGGCGGGTTCTGGCTGTTGCATATGCTGAACTGCTGGCGGACAGGCTATGTACAGCCCGTTGGCGACACGGCGGAATACCTGAAGCTGGTGCAGTTCCCCCTGTGGACGCTGGCGTTTGTTACCTTCCTGCAAAAGCAGGAGGGGCTGGATTATCAGATGCTGAGCGTGCTGGTGGTGAATTTTGCCGTCATTTTGCTGGTGATCGGGCTTTCTTTCCTGTTCGGACCGAGAGTGTACACCTATTCTTACCCGGAACGGAATGTGCAGATCGGCTTTTTGGGCTGGTTTGCCGTTCCCAACGCCCAAAGCGCCATTCTCTGCCTGTTAGCCGCGGCGGTGCTGCTGTGGGGCCTGCGCACGGAACGGCTGTGGGTGTTCTGCCTGTGCAGCGTGGTAAGTATGGGGCTGCTGTATTTTACAGGCACCCGGCTTACCTATTATTCGGCGATTCTTCTGGCGGCAGCCTTTTTCGTGCTGATCCTGCTGTGCAGGAAGCCCTATCTTTACTGCGTTCCGCTGCTGGTGCTTCTGGTGGTGCTGATCGCCTGTAAGGGGGTTTCCCCCATGGAGCAGCGGCAGGCGGTGACGGCGACCAGCGCCACTGTGTATCAGGAAAAGATCGACGCAATTATGGGAGAGGACAAGGATTTCGTGTACCAGCCCGGCGAGGAAATTCCGCCGGCGGTTCTGGAAAAGATAGAAAGGGTCTATCAGGATATTTATGGGCAGAAGGGCGTATATCACGAGCCCTTACTGGAAGACCTGCTGGAACGGTTCGGGCTGGAGCGAGTCATGGAGGAAATGGACTACACCATCAGTCCGCAGGCGCTGAACAACAGCCGCAGCCGAAAGCTTACCGCCATGCACATGGTTTGGGAGGAGCAGGATTTCCTCACCCGCCTGCTGGGCATGGAATATGACAAAAGCCGGGTAGGGGAGAGGAATTACGACCCTGAAAACGATTTCCCCGCCCTGCTCTACAAGGTAGGCTATCTGGGTACGGCGCTGTACTGCTGCTTTGTGCTGGGTATCCTGCTTTATGGGGCGATGGCGTTTTTCCGGCGGTTCCCCACATTGTTTACGGCGGAATTTGCCACAGCGGTCATCATGTTCGTGCTCATGCTGGGCAGCGCGCAATTTTCCGGGCAGGTGCTGCGCCGCCCCAATATCACGGTATACGGCTCGCTGTCGGCGGCGATCATATATGTGCAGGCGAAGAAAGCCCCGCCGAAGGCCCGCCTGCGCTCCGGGCATAAGCGGAACCCGGCGGTGTATTTGAAAAAGATCGGATAACAGACCGGGTGCCCCGGCAGAAATTTGTGGAGAAGGCTTATGATAAGATCATTGCGAACTTCCATTCAAAACAGAATGCCCGCCGTGGTGCTGGCGCTGCTGGTGATCCAGCCGGTGATGGACGTGCTTTCCTACTTCTTGGGAGAGATGGGCAGCAATGCCCTTTCCACCCTCCTGCGCTTCCTGATGCTGGCGGTGGTGGCGTTTCTGGGCTTTTTCGTCAGCAATAAGAAGCGGATCTACTTCCTGTTTTACGGCGCGGTGGCGGTGTTCTGGGTCGCCCATGCGCTGAACTGCCGCCGGATCGGCTACCAGTCCTTTGTGGCGGACACGGCGAACTTCCTACGTATCCTTAATTTCCCTATTTTCACGCTGTCTTTTGTCACCTTTTTCCAGCAGGGAAAGGAAATTCAAAAAAGCATTTATCTGGGCTTTGCCATAAACTGCGGGGAAGTGCTGCTGTTCACGGCGCTGCCCTGGCTTTTGGGGCGCCCCGTCTATACCTACGGCGTGCTGAAAGTCGGGGTCATGGGGTGGTTCAGCGTTCCCAACGCCCAAAGCGCCATTGTGGTGCTGGTCGTCCCTCTGGCGCTGCTGTGGACCTACCGCACCAAAAAATATCCCCTGTTCCTTGCTGCCATGGCGCTGAGCTTCGGTTTGATGTTCGTGACGGGAACAAAATTCACCTTTTATTCCATCTTCATCATTGCCGGGGCGTTCGCTTTCCTGTTCGCCCTGAATTTGAAGAAAAAGTCCCTGAAATATGTGCTGCCGCTGCTCATGGCGATGGTTCTGGTATTCGTGTTCCGGCACCAGTCGCCCATGGCGCTGCGGGAACGGATGTCCGCCTACGCGCAGGGAAATTACGGCGTTCTGGTGGCGGAAAGCCTGGAAAACAGCGGCGCGGACGCCGATTTGATCCGCACTATACGGAACGGCTTTGACGCTGCCAATACCTCGGAGGAGCAGCTGGAAAAGATACGCCGCAGCCTGATCGGCGTGTATACCGATAAGGAAGTATACGGAACGCTGCTGAAAAATTTCCACGACCGTTTCGGCGTGTACAATGTGATGGCAGCTTATAACTACACCTCCGAGCCGTCGATTTTGTCGGATACCCGGGTGCGAAAATCCACCTTCGCCAAGCTGGTGTGGGAAGAAAAGGATTTCGCCACCCGGCTGCTGGGCTTTGAATACAGTGAAATGCAGATGGGCGGGGACAATTACGATTTGGAAAACGACTTCCCCGCGGTGTACTATTTCTGCGGCTATCTGGGCTTTGGGCTGTATCTGCTGTTTTTTGGCTATCTGGCGTTTATCATTCTGCGGGCATTTTTCCGGGACGTGGCAGCCTGTGTCGCCCAGCGGAAGGGAAAGCCCGGAAATCCCGTTGTCAAGGGGGCTGGCTCTTTCTGGCAGGGGGTGCAGAGGTTCCTGACCATAGAAATGGGCGCTGTGGGTATGACCTTCCTGTTGGCGATCATTGCCGCGCAGATTTCCGGCAATGTTCTGCGCCGCCCCAATGTGACGGTGTATTTTGCCGCGGCTTCCGCCTGCGTCTATCACCTGACCGTAGACCTGCGCCGCAAGGAGAAGCCCCACGATTTGACCGGCGGCTTCTAAAAGGAGCTTTCAAAACACAACAAAGAGACCGCAGTCTGTCCCCAAAAGCAGACTGCGGTCTTTTGCGAGAGAAGATCATCGCTGCGAGAGAAGATCATCGCTGCGAGAGAAGATCATCGCTGCGAGAGAAGATCATCGCTGCGCGAGAAGATCATCGCTGCGCGAGAAGATCATCGCTGCGCGAGAAGATCATCGCTGCGCGATGATCCGCAAGAAGCCTTGCTTCGCGAAAATTCGGTCTTCTTGCCAGTTAGGAGTGAAAAGAAAGAGTTGAACACAAGATTTAAGCGACGAAGAAGCCGTTCTGGAAGGGAGCAAGGCTGCCCTTGACCACGGCGTAGTTCGCCATGTAGCCGCTGCCACTGTTCAGGAAACGTTCCAGCAGGGTGGGGCGGACAGCTTTTTTGAGAGAAGCGTTCTTGTTTACGGTTTTGGAAGTGTAGGCATTGTTTTTCATAGGTGATAACTCCTTTTGTTGTTGGTTTTTTAGCTTTGTGTTACTGCTTCGGGCTCAGGCGACGAAGAAACCGTTCTGGAAAGGGGCAAGGCTGCCCTTGACCACGGCATAGTTTGCCATGTAGCCGCTGCCGCTGTTCAGGAAGCGGTCCAGCAGAGTGGGGGTGGTCTTGACGCTGTGAGCAGCTTTCTGACTGCCCGTGGTCTTTTGGAAGGTCTTCGAGGTGTAAGTGTTTGTGTTTTTCATGAAAACTACTCCTTTACTGTTAGTTTGTCGTCCCGTAGGTTTTGGAGACGATTTTGTTTTCGTTGTGTCTTTAGTATAAATCACGTTTATAAATTTGTCAAGCGTTTTTATAAAATTTTTTGAAATAATTTATAAATCGCAAAAAACCAGGATTCCCTAGCAATTTCGGCTATTTTCAAGTCTGTAAAACTGAGAAAAATAAAAAAATCCAAAAATTTTTTCAGAAAAAACAGAAAAGGAAGAGGGGAAAACCCCTCTTCCTTTATAAAGAATATTTAGAACAGGCTGAAAGAAAAACTACTTGTCCGCCGCGGCATTTTTATCCAGCACACTGTCCCGGATCACCAGTTCGGTGGGCAACTCATACTTCAAAAGCGTGGAGGAGAACCCGGAACGCTGAAGCTTTTGCAGGTTCTGCAGGAGCATGATACAGGTTCTGCCCATCAGCTGGCTGGAATTCCGCACGGTGGTCAGCCGGGGGGAGACCAGCTTGGAAATGGGATTGTTGTCAAAGCCGATGACGGAGATATCCTCCGGCACGCGGTAGCCCAGCTGCTTCAGGGCGTTGACTGCGCGCATTCCCTGACGGTCGTTTTCGCAAACCAGGGCGGTGGGCAGGCGCTCTGCCTGGGAGAACAGCTCTGCCAGATGCCGGCAGTCGTACAGATCGCCGTCGATCCCGGCGCGGAAGAAAAATTCCGGCACGGTTTCCAGCCCCAGGTCGTTCATCGAGCGGCAGAAGCACTGGCGGCGGTCCTTTTGCCAGCCCATCTCCCAGCCGCTGTACACGTACCCGATCTCCGTGTGCCCGCAGCTTTTCAAATAGCTGGTGATGATGTGCATGCTCTGGCGGTTGTCCACCCGCACGCAGCTCACCATCATTTCCGGGTCGTACACGTCCATAAACACCACCGGGACGTTGACGTTCTGAATGTCCCGCAGGATCTCATCGGTGACCCTCTCCGCCTGCACCACGGCACCTACGATATTGCCGCTGCGCTGGAACAGCTCGGCAGGGCTTGCGCCCTTTTCGCATTTCATATGGAACACCGTCAGGCTCAGGTTGTTGTCCCGCGCCTCCATTTCCGCGCCTTCCAGCACACCCGGGTAAAACCCAAAGGTGTCGTTGTCGTCCTCACAGTCCAGATAAGACAGATAGGCGATGGATTTGCAGCCGTTTTCCGCGGGGGACGCGCTGGGCGCTTCCCCTCCCCGGCAGGCTTCGCACATCATGCTTTCGCAGTCCAGCGCCCGTATTTTTTCCAGCAGGGACTGCCGGAGAGAATCGCTGATGCCCGGCTTGTTATTCAACACCAGAGAAATGGTGGCAGGCGATACGCCCAGCTTTTTAGCAAGGTCCTTTGCTTTCACAAACAACACCTCGGAGAACAAACTGTAAATTTCATTTTATAAACTTTATAAATATTATACCATGTTCCCGGGAAATTGCAAGAGGTGATTTCTTCCTTTCACAAAATTTTACAGTTTCATGGGAAGAAGCGTTGACAAATCCCTTCCCTGAGGGTACAATGAAGGGCGAAAAATGAAATTAGGGGTGCAAAAGATTGATTTTGCATGGCAAAACCAATCTTTCCGGAGTTTGCGAAGCAAACTCCCAAGGAAAGAAAGATGGGGGAACTTGCCGGATAAGATCAATCAAGCTTGGAAACCTGCTGCGCAAATTTCTCCTGTATAACATGGGTAACACAACTTTGTTTGACAGGAGTTTCCTGAAAACGGAAAGCGGCGGTTTCCAAGTGCTGAGAGGAGCTTCGAGCTTAAACCCTATGTCCGGCTGCCGTTGGCGTTCGGACAGGAACCTGATGCGGATAATACCGACGTAGGAAGCATTTCATCACCTGAAGCAGGGCGGCTGACCCGTGTAAAAGCGGCGCGTAAAGCCGCCTGCCAAAAGAAAGAGCGATGAGCTTACAGGAAAGACGTTTTTGCGTGTCTGCCGCAAAGCGTTTGTAAATGCGTTCTATGTCATTTGGAGAATCCCTCCAGATGGCATTTTTCATTTTTCAAATAAAATGTTCCGAAAGGGGAAAAATGAAAATGGCTCAAAATTTTGAAAATGAGGCAAAGAACATCAAAAACCTGGTCCAGAACATCAAAAAGATGGTTCTGGGCGGCGTGCTGGTGGCACTGGCCACCGTGCTGTCCTTTATCACGGTCTACCATCTGCCCCAGGGCGGTTCGATCACGGCTTGCTCCATGCTGCCGATCATGCTGTTTGCCTATCTTTGCGGCACAAAATGGGGGCTTGCCGCCGGGTTTGTCCACAGCGTGCTGCAACTGCTGTTTGGTCTGGCAGATCTGAAAGGCATCAGCGGCGGCGCCCTTGTGGGCTCTATCCTGCTGGATTACCTGCTGGCGTTTACCGTGCTGGGTCTGGCAGGCATTTTTCACAACAAGATCAAGCACGATGGCGCGTCTTTCACGCTGGGCTGCCTGGTTTCCGGGCTGCTGCGGTACCTTTGCTCTTTCCTGTCCGGCTGGATCCTCTGGGGCGCGTATGCCGACCAGAATTTTTCTCCCATGCTGGCGGGCATGAGCGGCAATACATTGGCATGCTTCTATTCTCTGATCTATAACGGCAGCTACATGGTCCCGGAAATCATCATCACCTGTGTCGTGGGCTTCCTCATCATGCAGACTGCCGGAAAGCAGCTGAAGAAGCTTGCCGGGGAAACGGCGCAGGCGTAACATAGGGGAAGAATAAGGCGGTCTCTTTTGGGAACACTGAAAACGTGAAGCGGAAGCAAAAGCGAAGCTTTGCAAATTCATTCTAAAAAGAGGTGCCTTTTCATGAACAAGCTGGAATGTCAGGTCACTTCCTGTCAGCACTATTGTGACAACCTCTGCTGCCTGCCCGGGATACAGGTAGACGGTCCTGCCGCCAGGGAGAGCGGACAGACCTGCTGCTCCTCCTATGAGGAGCGGAAGAACAGCAGCGGAACCAACTCCGCGGGGGCAAAGACCCCCTCCGAGGACAGCTCCATCAGCTGCGAAGCAGAGCACTGCGCCTATAACCACAACTGCAAATGCGAAGCCGAATGCGTCTGCGTCGGCTGCTGCTGCGGCGAGGTAAGCTCCAAGAGCGGCACAGAATGCTGCACGTTCCGCGAGGGATAAGCAGACAAATTCCGAAACAAATCCCAGAACGGGAAACAGCGCCCTTTCCTTGCGGGAAGGGGCGCTGTTTCAGACTGTCGATAAAATTCTCCAGCCGTAAGGAACGGAAGGGGGGAGAGTTGCGAGAGGGGACCATCAGGGTCCCTCTCTCGCTTTTCAATCACAACATATTGAGAAAGTCATAGATTTTCTCAATATGTTTGAGCGGGGCGAAAAGACTTTTTCGGCACGCTCAACAGCGCTCTTTCCTGCGGGAAGGGGCGCTGTTTTTTTCGCGCGCAAATAAAGAAACCGTGTACAAGCGCAGTGATATTCTGTATAATAGGGGAAAGCTGCACCGTTTGGGGGAGGAAAAGAAAAATCATGATAAAGTTGCTGGCGTTTGATTTGGACGGAACCACCATTACAGAGCACAAATACCTGTCGGAAGAGAACCGGGAAGCCCTGAGGCTGGCAGCAGAGCAGGGTGTGGAGCTGGTGCCCACTACCGGGCGGATGCTGTCTTTCCTGCCGCCGGAGATAGCCGCTTTGCCCGGCGTGAGGTACGCGATCACCTCCAACGGGGCGTCGGTGTACGAGCTGCGCTCCGGCAAAGCGGTGCACCAAAGCCTGATCCCCAACGAAAAAGCCAAAGCGATACAGGCGGTGCTGGAAGCATACGATATCTACGTGGAATATTACAAAAATGGCAGTGCGATCACGAAGATCGGTTTCCCGGAGCGGGCGCAGAAGCATTTTCATTTGCCGGATTCCAGAATGCATTTCGTGACAGGCAAGCATTACACCCTCGTTGAAAATTTTGCGGATTGGCTCGCAGAAACAGAAACCTGCCCGGAGAAGATCAATTTTCCCTTTCTGGAAGAGCCTGTTCGGCAGGAGCTGTGGGAAAAGCTGGAACGCCTGGGCGGCTTGCGGCTGACCTCCTCTATCCCGGACAACCTGGAAATAAACGATGAAACTGCCCACAAGGGCGCGGCGGTGCTGGCGCTGGCAAAAGGGCTGGGCATTTCCCCGGAAGAAATTATGACCATCGGCGACAACGGCAACGACGTGACCATGCTGGAAGCGGGCGGCTGCTCCGTCGCCGTGGCGGACGGCTCCCCGGAAGCGCTTGCCGCCGCGAAGCACATCACTGCCGCCCACAATCAGAATGGTCTTGCCCAGGCGATCCATACCTATATCCTGCACGCATAAAGAAGCCTGTCCCGCAAATTTGCGGGACAGGCTTCTTGCAAGTTTATTCCACTGCCAGCACCAGGGCGGTGATGTCGTCCTCGTGCCCGTCGCTGCGGCGCTTTTGGGCTTCCTCGGTGATGCGTTCCGCCAGCAGGTTGGGGTTTTCTCCCTCGTCCCAATTCAGCACCATGTCGGCGAGCCATTCCGTGCCGGCAGCCATCACGCCGTCGGAGATCATCACCACCAGATCGCCGGAGGTCAGCTCCCGGTCGTAACAGGCAAATTCCACCTCCGGCATGATCCCCGCGGGGACGCTGGACGCCTCGATCACGTCGATATATTTCCCCCGGCGGACAATGGTGCAGGCAGCCCCGGCTTTGCGGAACTCTGCCTTGCCCGTAAACAGGTCGATACAGGTCACGTCCAGCGTGGCGAGGGATTCGTCGCCGGATTTCGCGATCAAAGCAGCGTTTACCGTTTGCAGCATACTGTCAAACCCGATCCCGGCTTTGAGCAGGTTTTCCGCCATGGCGGAGGTCATTGCGCCGTCTACCGCCGCCCTGCCGCCGGTGCCCATGCCGTCGCTGAGCACGGCAATGAGCCTGCCGCAGCCATCGTAGAATACGCTGGCGCTGTCGCCGCAGAAAGCGCCGTTCCTGGCGCAGTATTGGGAAAAGCCCCTGCCCACCTCAAAGGCCGGGCGCTGGCACATTTGAATGCGGCAGGTCTCCTCGGAAGAGCTGACGCAGGGCGGGGAAAACACCCTGCCGCAGGCGGCGGAGATCTCCTTAGTGAATACCGCCCGGTTCAGCCGTTTCTGCCGTTCCCTATGTATTTCCGCTTCCACCGTCATGCGCCCGAACTTGTCCAGCCGGCAGCATACTTCAATGGGCTCCACGCCGTTGTCCCGGAGAATGTCCTCCACTCGCTGGGCGGCTTCCTCGTCAAAATGCTGGTACAGGGAAAATTCCCCCGCCATCTCGTCCAGGATCCCGGCGGTGGTGCGGAAGTGCTGCCCGGCGGCTTCCCGCACCTGCGCCGCCCGCAGCTCGGCTGCCTCCTTCATGAGATAGCGCCCGTAGTTTTTGTTGATTTCCTCCTTCATTTCGCCGGAACGCTTGCAGCGGTCGGAAAATTCCGGGGTGAAGTCACAGACCTCCGCCTTGCCCTTTTCTCTGAGGGTCTTGGAAAGCTGGGCAAAATTGTCCAGAGTCTGCTCCTTGTGCTTGCGCCAGCAGACGGCGCTCATGGCGCACCCGGCGCAGACGGTTTCCGTGGCGCGGTTGTAGACCCCCTGCAAATTAGGCGCGCAGACCTCCGAAAGCTTTTGGGAAATTTCCTCCACAGAGGAGTAGACGTTGGAGAGGGCTTCCGATGCGTGGCGCAGCCGCATGACGATATTGTCCCGCAGGGCGCCGCCGCTGAGGGTGTCTTTTCGCACACAGAATAAGTCCGTCAGCCGCTGGCTTCTGGGCAGCACCATGTAGACCACCGTGGCGACCGCCACCTCCACCGCCCCGGTGAGCATCTGGGAGTTCCCGGTCCCGGCTTGCAGGGAGGCAACGCCATGGGAGAGGATAAACGCCACGGCGGCAGCCACCTTGCCCATGGGGGAGAACACCCCTGCCATCAGCCCGCCCAGACCATACGCCCCGGACAGGTAGGAAAGCCCGGCAGTGGAAAGCCCCTGAATTGCCCCGGCGGTGACGCCGGCGACGGTGCCGCCGCTGATCCCGCCCACCCGGGCACAGTAAATAATCATCAGCACCATGAAAATACGCCCGGCGGATACCCCGGAGACCGTCACGCTGGAAAAGGAAAGCGCCAGAATGCCCACGGATACTGCCAGAGCCGCCACGTCGCCGCTGTCATACAGCCCGCCGGATTTTGCGCGCCCGTCCCCGGTACGCCCCTGCAGCAGATTGGCGGTGCGCCGGAGAAAATATGCTACGCCTGCGCCCAAAAAGGATTCTGCCAGATACAGGGCGGCGGAGTAATTCACCGAGCCGCTGATCAGCACCATGGTGAACCCGGTCAGCAGCAGGGGCAGGAAGGTCACCGCCGGGGCGTACAGCGGATGGGTGTTCACCGCCTTCAGCTCCGACAGGGACCAGCGAATAGCAGCTACCGCCACCAGCGCAGCTTCGTACCGAATGGATACATATACCGGGGACGGCATAAAATAGCCGAAAAACGCCCCCAGCACCGCCGCCCACATCCCTCCCCTGGGCGCTGCCGCCACCGCAGCCACGCCGAAGGGGGCATATTTCCCAAACACCAGCCCTCGGGAGCAGAGCAGCCCGGACAAAAAGCTGCTTATCAGAAGGAGCACCTTCCTCGCATAGATGGAGTGAAGATACTCCCCCATGCGGTCAAAAAATTGCCGAACCCTTGATTCTTCCATCGGAGACACCGCCTAAAAATGAATTATGGGAAACCAACTATGCTGCTGGTAACGAAATTATACCTGTGGGAAAGAAAAGTTTCTGTCGCTAAAAGGCAGGGAATTCCTGTCGTTTTGCTGAGAAATGCCTGCCTTTCGGCAGTTTCAGGCGGGAATTGATTCTGTTCTGGCGAAAAATATTATGTAAATTAAATTATGGAAATCTATTTGCCGGGTATTTGAGAGAGGAGTGTTTCCATCGGAGATTTTTTGGTATTCCCCCTGCTAGTAGGGCAGGGGGAATACCAACTGTGACCTCCGCGTTTTGGACACTTCCTCTGAGAGAAAGCATTTGACTTTTTTCGGCAGGGGGAATATAATACAGAAAAAGATACAGAAACCAATGGGCAGAAATAGTACTGTGCATACCCTTTGCTATCCAGAGAGCCGCCGGGGGTGAAAACGCGGCAGAAAGCGCGCAGGAATGGGTCTGCTTCGGCTGGGGAGGAAATGCCCCGGCGCGGCTCCGGCGTTATGGAGAAGAGTGGGCGCGGGCAGCCGCGCCAAGCTGGGTGGTACCGCAGGAAAGCTTCCTGTCCCTGTGCGCAGATGCGCGGGGGCGGGTTTTTTATTTGTCTGGTTTTATTTTTGGAAAGGAGAGCTTTATGAACTATCAGTTTTCAGACCGTGTGCAGGGCTTGAAGCCCTCGGCGATCCGGGAAATATTGAAAAATTCCTCCGCGCCGGGCATTATCCCCCTGTCTGCCGGCAATCCCGCGCCGGACGCGTTCCCCGCGGAAGAAATTCGCCGCATTTCCGCCGAGCTGCTGGAAAGCACCCCTATCGAAGCGCTGCAATACAGCGTCACCGAGGGGTATACGCCCCTGCGGGAGCATTTGCGTACCTATATGGAGCGAAAGCACCATGTGGGCACGGAGAACGATGAGATATTGATCACCAGCGGCGCCCAGCAGGTCATGGACCTGCTGACAAAGACCCTCTTAAACGAGGGGGACACCGTGCTGTGTGAAGCCCCCAGTTTTATCGGCTCCCTGAACACCTTCCGCTCTTACCGGGCGAAGCTCAGGGGGATTCCCGTGGAGGAGGACGGCATTGATATTGAAAAGCTGCGGCAGGCGCTGGAAACGGAGCGGAACGTCAAATATCTTTACACTATTCCCAATTTCCAGAACCCCTCCGGCATTACCATGAGCCTGGAAAAGCGGAAGCAGGTCTACGAGCTGTGCCGGGAGCACAACGTGGTCATTTTGGAGGATAACCCTTACGGCGACCTGCGCTTTGCCGGCGAGGACCTGCCCTCCATCAAATCCTTTGATACGGAGGGGCTCGTGGTGTATGCCGGGTCCTTTTCCAAAGTGGTGTCCCCGGGAATGCGGGTGGGCTACGCCATCGGACCAAAAGAGGTCATTCAGAAAATGGTGGTCTGCAAGCAGGGGGAGGACGTGCATTCCAATATTTGGGCGCAGATCGTCTGCCACCGCTTTATGACGGAATGCGATTACGAAGCCCACTTGAACCGTCTGCGGGAAATTTACCGCCGGAAAAGCGGCGTGCTGCTTGATGCCATGAAGCAGCATTTTGAGCCGTTGATCTCCTGGAGCCGTTTTGAGGGCGGTCTGTTTGCCTGGTGCACCCTGCCGGGCAAAATCAATATGCTGGATTTCGTGCGGAAAGGCGCGGAGCGGAAGGTCTGCGTGGTGCCGGGAACAGCGTTTTTGACAGACGAGACCCAGCCCTGCCATTCCTTCCGCGTCAATTTTTCTACCCCCACCGACGAGCAGCTTGCCAGGGGAATTGAGATTCTGGGCAGGTTGGGGAAAGAAATGCTGGGCGCCGGCTGCTAAAAAACATCGCGGGTAAGAACCGAAAAAATATGCTTTACAAAGGAGAATTTCATATGGAAACCATTTTGACCGAACAGAAAAAAAGAGTGCTGAGTATGTACCAGTGCACCGGGATATTCACCCTGGGGAATTATCTGGGGGCGATCCGCAACCACGTCCGCCTGCAGGACGAATACGAGTGCATTTACGCCTTGGCAGATTTACATGCCATCACCGTCCGGCAGGAGCCTGCCGCGCTGCGGAAATACACGCTGTCTGCCTATGCGTATCTGCTGGCAATGGGTATCGACCTAAGTAAGACCATTCTGTTTATCCAGAGCCAGGTGCCGGAGCACGCCCAGCTGGCGTGGGTGCTGAACTGCTATACCCAGTTCGGCGAGCTGTCCCGCATGACCCAGTTCAAAGACAAATCCGCGAAGCACGCGGACAATGTAAACGCCGGGCTGTTCACCTATCCCTGCCTGATGGCGGCGGATATCCTGCTGTACCAGGCGGACTATGTGCCTGTGGGCGCGGACCAGAAGCAGCACGTGGAGATCGCCCGGGACATTGCCGAGCGCTTCAACGGGCTTTACAGCCCCACCTTTACGGTGCCCGAGCCACTGATCCCCAAGCACGGCGCAAGGGTCATGTCCTTGCAGGACCCCACCAAGAAGATGTCCAAATCCGATGAAAACATGAACGGCACCATTTTGATGACCGACGACCCGGACACCATCATGCGCAAATTCAAACGGGCAAAGACCGACAGCGATTCCTGCGTGCGCTACGGCGAGGGCAAGGAGGGCATCAATAACCTGATGGACATTTATTCCTGCGTGACGGGGAAGACCATGGAGGAAATCGAGCGGGAATTTGACGGCAAGGGCTATGGGGACTTTAAGCCTGCCGTAGCGGAGGCCGTCATCGACGAGCTGCGCCCCATTCAGGAGGAATACGCCCGGCTGATGGCGGATAAGGAGTATTTGGAGCGGTGCTATACCGGGAACGTCCCCAAAGCCCGGCACATTGCCCATAAGACGCTGCAAAAGGTCATGAAAAAGATCGGCTATGTGCTCTTGAAATAAAAACAGGAGGAACCTGCCGTGCTGCAATTTGTATTGGGACGCGCCGGAAGCGGAAAAACAGAATATCTGCGGAAGCTGCTGGCGGAGCGCAGCAAAAGCGGCGAAGCCGGGCTTATCATGCTTGTCCCGGAGCAGTATTCCTTTGAAACGGAAAAAGCCATGCTGAAACTCTGCGGCGCGGCGCGGGCGAATACCGTACAGATCTACAGCTTCACCAGGCTCGCAGAGGCAGTGTTCCGCAAAGAGGGCGGCGCGGCTGGGCGCAGGCTCAGCGACGGCGGCAGGAGGATCCTCATGTCCTCCGCGCTGGCTGCCTGTGAGGACCAGCTGGAAGTCTATCAAAAATCCGCCCAAAGCGGCAGGGTGACGGACATCATGCTGGCGGCGGTCAATGAGATGAAAATGTGCGGCATTTCCCCCATGCAGCTGTCGGAGACCGCCCGGCGGCTGGGGGATACGGGCTTAGGGAAAAAGCTTTCGGAAATCGCCCTGCTGTACGGCGCCTTTGAAGCGCTGGTAGAAGCCTCCTATCTGGATTCCCGGGACGATCTGACCCGGCTGGCGGAAGCCCTGCAGACCAGCGAGTTCTTCCGGGGCTGTACGGTGGCGGTGGATTCCTTTGAGGGCTTTACCGCCCAGGAGACCGCCGTGCTGACCCAGATCATGCGGAAAGCGGAGCATGTGGCGGTGTCCCTCTGCACCGACGGACGGGAGCAGGGCGGCACGGGGCTGTTTACCCTGGTGGAGCGCACCAGGAGCAGGCTGCTGCGGGTGGCGGCGGAATACGATATCCCGGTACAGCCGCCAATTATGCTGACTGATGCGCCCCGGTTCCACAACGAAAACCTGAAGCTGCTGGAAGTCCAGCTTTTTTCCGGAGACGAGCTGCTGCCCTCTCCCGACCACGAGGGCGTGGAAATTTTTGAAGCCCGGGACGTGTACGAGGAAGCGGAGTTCGTAGCCGCGACGATCCGCCGGCTGACGGAGGAAAGGGGCTGGCGGTACCGGGACTTTTCCGTGATCTGCCGCACGCCGGAGCAGTATTACGGCAGCCTTGACGTGGCGCTGAAAAAACGGGGCATTCCCAGCTTTGTGTCGGAACCCTCCAAGGTGGACGCCGAGCCTGTCATGCGCTTTGCGCTGGAAGCCTTTGACGCGGTGCAGTCCGGCTTTGCCACGGACAGCCTGCTGGAAATGCTGAAAACCGGCGTATCCGGCTTTACGCCGGAAGAAATTTCCGATTTGGAGAACTATGTGTTCCTCTGGAAAATAGGCGGCTCCGGCTGGCGGGAGGAATTTATCCGCCACCCCCGTGGCTTTGGACAGCCGATGGAAGATACGGACCGGGAAACCCTTGCCTATCTGAATGACCTGCGGCAGCGGCTGACCGCGCCCCTGCAAAGCTTTGCCGCTGCCACCCGGGACGCTTCCGGGGCGGAGATATCCCAGGCGGTGTACGATCTGCTCGCCGCCTACCGCATGGAGGACAATCTGCCCGCCTACTGCCGTTCCCTGGAAGAGGCGGGAGAAGACGGCCTGGCGGCAAAGCAGCTTCGGGTCTGGGAGCTGCTGATGGAGCTTCTGGACCAGTTCCACAGCATTCTGGGGGACAGGAAAACCTCCCGGGAGCGGTACGCGAAACTCTTGCGGGAGGTGGTCGCCGCGGAGGACGTTTCGGAAATCCCCCAAACGCTGGACGAGGTGCTGTTCGGAACGGCGGAGCAGGTGCGGCAGTCGTTGCCCAAGGCGGTGTTTTTGATCGGCTGCGCCCAGGGGGAATTCCCTTTGACCCCCAAAGCCTCCGGCGTATTTTCCGACGCGGAGCGCCGGGCGCTGATCGAATTGGAGCTGCCCCTGGGCGACCCCCTGGAGCAGAAGACCATAGAGGAACGGTATTTGGCGTATTCGGTGGCAAGCCTGCCCTCGGAGCTTTTGTTCCTCTCCTACCCCAAAAACGGGGGCGGTGAGGAAAAGGAGCCCAGCGAGCTGGTCTCCGCCGTGCGGGAGATTTTTCCCACTCTGGAGCCCATGCGTTTCCTGCCGGACGGATATTTTGCCAATTCCAGAGAAGCGGCGTTTTCCCGCATGGCAGCCCGGTTCCGGGAGAATACGGGGGAAGCGCAGGCTCTGCGGCTGCTGTTCCAAAACGACCCGGAGTACGCCGGAAGGCTGGAAGCGCTGGAACGTGCCGCCGGGCGCAGACCTGTCCGTATCGAGGACAGCGCCCTTGCCCGGCAGATTTTCGGCGGCGTGGGAAAAATGTTCCTGTCCCCCACGCAGGTGGAGCATTTCCACAGCTGCCCTTTCAAATATTTCTGCCGTTATGGCTTGAACGCCAAGGAGCGCCGTCCGGCAGAGGTGGACGTCATGCAGTACGGCACATTGATGCACTATCTCTTTGAGCAGGTGTTCCGGCAGGGCGCGGCGGCGGTCCTGGAGCAGCCGGAGGACGGGCTGTTAAAGCAGGTGCAGGAGCTGATCCTCCAATATGCCCGGGAGAACATGGGCGGCGTGGAGTTGATGAGCGGCAGGGAAAAGTACCGGCTGGACAGAATGGCACAGTCCGCCTGCAAGCTGATCCGCCATGTGGGGGAAGAGCTGGAACAGAGCCGGTTCCAGCCCAAATATTTTGAGCTGGAGCTGGGAGAGGACAAGGCGTTCCCTCCCCTGCGCATCGAGACCCGGGACGGCACGCTGCTCACCGTAGGCGGCACCATAGACCGGGCGGATACGGTGGTGCTGGAGGACGGCAGGGAGTATGTCCGGGTCATCGACTACAAGACCGGCAAAAAGCTGTTCCGCCTTGCGGACGTGCTGTACGGCTTGAATATGCAAATGCTGGTGTATCTGGCGGCGCTGGTGGAAAGCGGGCAGGAATTTCCCGCGGGTATCCTTTATATGCCTGCCGCCGAGCCCTCTGTTTCCGTGGACAGGGGGGCGGACGAGGAAAAGATAAAGAAAGAAGCGGAGAAACAGCTCCGCATGAGCGGGCTGGTGCTGAGCAGCGACGAGGTCATTCGGGCGATGGAAGCCGGGGCAAAGGGGCGCTTTATCCCTGCCGCCCTGAAAAAGGACGGCGCCCTGACGGCGAACAGCTCCGTTTTGGACAGGGAAGCGCTGGGGCAGGTGCTGGAATATTCCAAGCGTCTCATCGCCTCCATGGGGGAAAAGCTGCTGGAGGGCTGCGTGGAAGCGGAGCCCACCATGGTCAACCAGAATGCCTGCCACTATTGCCCTTACGGCGCGGTGTGCGGCAGGGAATTTGGAGACAGGGACATGGTGCAGGATAAGTCGGACTCAGGGAAAGTCCTGGAAAAGATGAAAGAAGCTTTACGCTGATTTTTCGGGAAAGGGGGAGAAGCCCATGGCACAGACAAAATGGACGGACAGCCAGCAGGACGCCATCTCCGCCCGGCGGGGCACGGTGCTGGTAGCGGCGGCGGCAGGGTCCGGCAAAACGGCGGTGCTGGTGCAGCGGGCAATCGAGCGGCTGACAGACCCGGAGCACCCCACCACGGCAGACAGGCTGCTCATCGTCACCTTTACGAAAGCGGCGGCGGCGGAAATGCGCGGGCGGCTGGAAAAGCGGCTTTTTGAGCTGCTGCGGCAGGACCCCGGCGACCCGCTGCTCCGGCGGCAGAGCATTTTGCTGTCTCAGGCGCATATCGGCACGGTGGACAGCTTTTGCGCCGAAATGCTCCGGGAATTTTTTCACCTGCTGGACATTTCCCCGGATTTCAAGATCGTGTCCGACAAGCAGGAGGAGGAGTTGATCTCCGCCGCCCTGAACGACGCCGTGACCGCCGCCTTTGAGCAGGGCAGTATCGGCGAGCTGGCAGACGCCTTCGCCGGGGAGCGGGACGACCGCCGCCTGATGGAAATGGCGCTGACCTTGTACCGTTTCATGCAGTCCCACCCCTTCCCGGAGCAGTGGCTGGGGGAAAAGGTGGCGCTGTATTTTGCGGGGGATACCTCCCAGTGGGAGGAGGAAATTTTGAGCTATGCCGGGGAAACGGCAGCCTACTGTGAACGGCTGTGCGCCGCCGGGCTTGAGGAAGCGGAAACCGCCGGAGAGGTGGGCGCCGCCTTTGCCCCCGCCTTGACCTCCGACCGTTTGAAATTGCAGGAGCTTCTGACCCTTTTGCGGGCAAAGGATTGGGACGGCAGCGTAGAGTTTCTGAAAAATCTCACCTTTCAGACCCGGGGAAGGCTCACAGGCTTTGACGATGACCCCGCAAAGCAGCGGCTGGAAGCCCTGCGGCAGGAAAGCAAGGATACCGTCAAGGACTTGTCCAGATATCTTTTCGGCAGCCGGGAGCAGTGCCGGGAGGAGCTGCGGGCGGCAGGACCGCTGATGCAGAGCCTGATGGAGCTGACTCTGGATTTTTCCCGGCGGTACGACGAAAAGAAGCGGGAGAAAAATTTTCTGGATTACAGCGATCTGGAGCATTTTGCCATCAGGCTGTTCTTGACCCCCGACGGGCAGCGGACGGAAGCCGCCCGGGAGGTGGGCAGCCGCTTCGACGAGATCATGATCGACGAGTATCAGGATATCAATGAGGTACAGGATTCCCTGTTCCGCGCCGTGTCCCGGAACGGGGAGAACCTTTTCATGGTAGGCGACGTGAAGCAGAGCATTTACGGGTTCCGGCGGGCAATGCCGGAGCTGTTTCTGAACTGCCGCCGCTCCTTCCAAAAGTACGACAGGGCGCTGGACAGCTATCCTGCCTATCTGGTGCTGGACAGGAACTTCCGCTCCCGGCGGGAAGTGATCCACACGGTGAATTTTGTCTTTTCCCGGCTCATGTCCCAGGCGGCGGGGGAGATCGACTACACCGGCGAGGAACGGCTCATGTACGGGGCGGAAGCCGCTTATTCCGAAAAAGAGGGCTGTGAAACAGAGCTTGTGTTCCTGTCCCGCCCCACTGCCGTTCCGGCGGAGACGGCGGAGGGCGAATGGCTGGGGAAACGCATCAAGGAGCTGATAAGCTCCGGCTTTACCGTGACGGAAAACGGCGTGGAGCGCCCGGCAAATTACGGGGACTTCTGTATTTTGATCCGCAGCGCCAACAAGCATGCCCACGGGTATGCCATGGAGCTGCAAAAGCAGGGCATTCCCGCCAAGGCTTCCGTGACAGGCGGCTTTTTCTCCGCCGCGGAGATCGGCGTGATGGTGTCCTTTTTGCAGGTGATCGACAACCCCAATCAGGATATCCCCCTGCTTTCCGTGCTGATGAGCCCGGTGTACGGCTTTTCCCCGGACGACGCCGCCCGGCTCAGGGTAAAAAATAAAAAGGAAACCGTTTACGTCTCCCTGCTCCGCATGGCAGAAACAGAGGAACGCTGCGCCAATATCATTCGGGATATCGGGCAGTACCGCGATCTGGCAGCCACCATGCCCTCCGACGCCTTTCTCACCCTGCTGTTTGAAAAGACCGGCTACCCGGACATGGTGCAGGCAATGGAGGGCGGCGAGGACAGGCTGCAGAACCTCCGGCAGCTGCTGGCATATGCCAAGGAGTATGAAAATTCCGGCTACCATGGGATTTCCGGCTTTGTCCGATTCCTGGACAGGCTGCGGCGGAACGATTCTGATTTACAGGCGGCGGAGGCTCCTGTAGAGCGGAGGAACGCCGTGTCCATCATGAGCATTCACAAATCCAAGGGGCTGGAATTTCCAATCTGCATTGTAGCAGGCTGTGCCAGAAGCTTTGTGTCGGACAGCCGGGCAGACGTGCTGCTGCACCCCAGGCTGGGGCTGGGGGTAAAATTGAAGGACGCCCGGCGTTCCGCCCGGTTTACCACCACCGCCCGGGAAGCCATTGCGTTGGCAACAGCCAGGTCCGCCGCGGCGGAGGAGCTGCGCGTGCTGTATGTCGCCATGACCCGCGCCAGAGAAAAGCTGATCCTGATCGGCTCCGGCGACAGGCTGGACAGGCTGCCGGAGAAGCTGGCGATGGAGGTCACGGAGCAGGGGATCTCTCCCTATACTGTCCGCAAGGCAAAAAGCGCGGCGGAATGGCTCATGCTCTGCGCCCTGTGCCACCCGGACGGCGGCGCTCTGCGCAAGGCTGCCGGGGCAGGCGGTGGCGCGGTCTTCCGGGAGGACTATACCCCATGGAAGGTATCGCTGGAAACCTATGCCCCGCCGGAGCAGGAAGAAGCCCTGCCGGAAGCACGGCAGGAGGAAGCCTTGCCGGATATGGCGCTTTATGAGCGCCTGAAAGCGGAAATCGACTTTACCTATCCCTATGAGGAAGCTTTGGGGCTGCCGGTGAAGGTGGCGGCGTCCAGGCTGGCGGCAGAGCAGGGGGGGAGCAGGGAGCTGACCCTGTCCCGCCCGGCGTGGATGGGCGAAAAGGGCATGACCCCCGCCGAGCGCGGTATCGCCCTTCACGAATTTATGCAGTTCGCGGATTTCTCCGCTGTACTGGAACGCCCGGAGCAGGAGCTTCAGCGGCTGGTGGAACATGCCTATCTCACGCCGGAACAGGCGGAAGCGGTGGATTTGCAGCGGGCAAAGGCTTTCCTCAATGACCCTTTGGGGCAGCGGGTGCTGCGCTCATCTCAAGTTTTGCGGGAACGGCGCTTTACCGCCATGATCCCCATGTCCCTTGCCGAGCCGGACCGCCCGGGCGCCGCCGGGGAATCGGTGATGCTGCAGGGCGCGGTGGACTGCACCTTTACGGAAGACAACAGGCTGTACATTATTGATTTCAAAACTGACCGCGTGAAAACTATGGAGGAGCTATGGGCGCATTACATGCCCCAGCTTCGCCTGTACGCGGCGGCGATGGAGCAGGTCTCCGGCATGGAGGTGGGGGAAATGTATCTTTACTCCACCCATTTGGGAAAGTCCTACGGCAAGCCTTACAGGGAAGTGCTTGCGGAAAGCGGCGCTACTGAATAAATCACATAAAAATACCCCGCAGGGCAATGGCTCTGCGGGGTGTTTTTATGGCGCCATGAGGCGAAATAAATCCCCCGGTTTTACCGGGGGAGATAAAAAAGCGGAGCAAAAGAAATAAC
>CALFFN010000002.1 GCA_937958185.1 uncultured Neglectibacter sp.
CGTCGAATACACGGCCCAGCATGTCTTCAGACACACCCAGTTCCATGCTTCGTCCGAGGAAACGTACTTTACTGTCAGACAGGTTGATACCTGTTGAGCTTTCAAAAAGCTGTACCAGGGCATCACTGCCGTTAATTTCAAGTACACGGCAGCGGCGTGTCTCACCGCTTGCCAGCTCGATCTCACCTAATTCATCAAAATGTACATTTTCAACACCGCGCACCAACATCAGAGGGCCGGCAACTTCCTGTATGGTTCTATACTCTTTCGGCATTAGAAGTCCTCCTTCCCAAATACATTGGCAATATCAGCAGCAAGTTCGTCCATTGTTGCCTTATATTCTTTGTCCAGTTTGTCTTCTGTCACATATTTGAAACGTCCAATCTTTTCGCGGACATCCATCTTGATCAGCCCCTGGATATTAGCACCCTTGTCAAGCGCTTCCTTGGACTGCTCATAAAATGCGATAACCAGTTTCATCAGCAGATACTGTTTCTGCAGAGAACTGTAGGTATCTACTTCATGGAAGGAGTTCTGATGCAGGAAGTCCTCACGGATGGAGCGCGCAGCCTCCATTTTCAGACGGTCGCCTGCAGAGAGCGCATCCATACCTACCATCTTAACGATTTCTTCCAGTTCAGCCTCATCCTGCAGAAGGCTCATCATCTTCTGACGGTCTTCCATCCAGTCAGGAGCAACCTTCTCATTGAACCAGTCAGCCATATTGTCCAGATACAGAGAGTAGCTGGTCAGCCAGTTGATGGCCGGGAAATGACGCTTGTAGGACAGCGAAGAATCCAGTCCCCAGTATACCTTTACGATACGCAGGGTCGCCTGGGACACCGGCTCTGAAATATCGCCTCCGGGCGGAGACACGGCTCCGATGACCGAGAGCGCTCCCATGCGGCCCTCTTTTCCCAGAGAAACCACGCGGCCTGCGCGCTCGTAGAACTGCGCCAGCCGGGAGCCCAGATAGGCCGGATATCCTTCCTCGCCCGGCATCTCTTCCAGACGGCCGGACATATCACGAAGGGCCTCCGCCCAGCGGGAGGTGGAATCCGCCATCAGTGCCACGGAATAGCCCATGTCGCGGAAATATTCCGCAATGGTGATGCCGGTGTAGATGGACGCTTCCCGCGCCGCCACGGGCATATCGGAGGTGTTGGCGATGAGCACCGTGCGCTTCATCAGGGAATACCCGGTTTTGGGGTCTACCAGCTCCGGGAACTCGTTTAATACGTCGGTCATCTCGTTGCCGCGTTCCCCGCAGCCGATATAGACCACGATGTCCGCGTCGGCCCATTTTGCCAGCTGGTGCTGCACCACGGTCTTGCCGCTGCCGAAAGGACCGGGAACGGCTGCCACGCCGCCCTTGGCAATGGGGAAGAGGGTGTCGATGACTCTCTGCCCGGTGATAAGCGGCATGTCCGGGGACAGCTTCTGCTTGTAGGGGCGTCCCCGGCGGACGGGCCATTTCTGCATCAATGTGATGGGGATTTCCGCTCCGTCCGGCGTTTCCACAGTGGCAACGGTATCCGTTACGGTAAAGCTGCCGCTTTTGATTTCTTTCAGCTTGCCCACGATCCCCGGCGGGATCATGATCTTGTGGGAGACGATCTCCGTCTCCTGCACCGTGCCGATAATATCGCCGCCGGTGACAGCATCTCCTGCCTGTGCGCAGGGGACAAACTCCCACTGCAGCTCCCGTTTCAGCGAAGGAACTTCCACGCCGCGCTGCAAATTGTTGCCGGAAACCTTCATGATGTCGTCCAGAGGCCGCTGAATGCCGTCGTAAATGCTGCTGATCAGCCCGGGCCCAAGCTCAACGCTCATGGGTTCCCCGGTGGATTCCACAGGGGCGCCGGGACCCAGCCCGGAGGTTTCCTCATACACCTGAATGGAGGCTTCATCGCCGTGCATTTCGATGATCTCGCCGATCAGGCGCTTGTCGCTGACACGCACAACGTCGAACATATTGGCGTCCCGCATTCCTTTGGCGATGACCAGCGGTCCGGCGACTTTTTTAATCGTGCCTTTACTCATGTTATCCGATCACCCGTTTCATTTTTGATGTTAGATACTAGATACTGGATAGAAGATCATTTTTCATTGAAAATAATATCGGAACCCACCGCCTGCTCCACAGACTTTTTCACCATGGCAACGCCCATGCCGGTATTGCCCTGCACGCCGGGAATGGGGATAATGGCGGGAAGAGGGGCTTCCCGATAGCGTTCCAGTTCAACCTCCAGCTGAGCAGCCAGAGCTTCTGTGATATAGATGACGGCATAGTCCTGCTCTGCCAGGTTCCGCAGGGTGCGCGCTCCCGCTTCGCTGTCGGGAACGGGGAAAATATCCAGCCCCAGGGCGGCAAAGCCGTAAATGCTGTCACGGTCTCCCAAAACTGCTATCCTATACATACATGTCCCTCATTCTCTCCCGGATCATATCTTCGTCCAGCCGGTTGAGCTTGCCGGACAGAGCGATCCGCACACTGGCGATCTCATTGCGCCGGGCAAGCACATAGGCAAAGAGCGGTCCCACCGTAAAGGGATTCGTTTTTTGCTCCTGGATCAGCCCGATGACCTGATTGTCGCACCATTTTTCAAAGGCGGAATAGGATTTTTTCATTTCTTCTGCCGCGCCGCCGTATGGCGTAGAAGCCAGATAAGCGAAAACGTCCTCCGGCTTTTTGCAGGCGGCGGCAGCCAGCTCGCCGATATCCAATGTGGCGCAGGGGGCAAGGGCGGAATCCAGAAACGCTCTGGACTTCCCGGTCTTGCAGGCGCGCATGGCAATTTTGATATCGGAAATGGCGACCGTCAGCTCCGCGTACTGCCCCAGCAGCTCGTGCCCGGCTTCCTTGCCGGCGCTCTGCACGTCCATGAGACAGGCGCGGTCCAGAATGACGTCGCAGAGCTGCCCGTCCTCGGTGTGCAGCAGGGTATGGTAGGCGCTGTCGGCAGCCTCCGCCATAGTGGGGGGCAGAGGGGAGAAATTGTTTTCCCTCACACAGCGCATCATCACTTCCGGCTCGATGGTGCCGCCGGGCAGGAATACGTCGTGCGGCTCCGTGTTGGTGACCACGCACTTCACCGCAGCCTTCAGGTTGTTGTAATCCGTGGGGATCAGCAGCACCTGAAAGAGAGCGAGGTCGTCGGTCAGCTCCCGGATCAGCGCCCAGGTCTTTTCCTCCTCCGCCGACAAAAGCGCCTCGGCGGAATCATCGGAGCCGTTCCCCCAGCCCTTGTCGTGGAGGACGCGCAGGCATTCGTCATAGGTTTTACAGGAAAGCAGCTGGTCTATGTCCTGACGGGTCAGCAGGGAAAGCTCCTTGGAGCGTATCCTTGCCACCGCATAGATATAATCATTGCTCATGATTATGGCTTACTTCCTTTCTCTTGGTTTGAGTCATGGGCGGAACACCGTCCCGCCCTTCCGTGCCCGGAAAGCCGTCAGGCAGTGGGGAAAAGGAGTTTTCCGGCAATGTCTCTCAGCTCACCGTCCGCTTCTTCAAAGATGGCCCGGAAGGTGCAGTTGATGTCAATCCCGCCGTATACGAGAAGAAAGCCGTTTTCAATGTCACAGGGTGTCTTTGAGAGGGTGATCTCCGCCTGAGGGGCAGCCTGCCTCAGCTCTGCCTCAAAGTTTTCCGGCAGCCGCTGCAGGTCCCGGCTGTTCAGACGCATTTCCCCCTTGCCTTCTCCGGCAAAGCGGGACACAAGCTGCAGCAGCATAGCAAAATATTCCTTGTCCGGGGCGGCTTCCAGAGACGATCTTGTCTTGTCGATGGCGTCGCGGATCACCTGCTGCTTAAAGGTCAGCATGGCGTTGCGGCGCGCAAGCTCGGCGGCGGAATCGGCTCTCTCACGGATATCTTGGGCTTTTTTTTCGCCGTTTTGCAGGATATCCTGCGTTTTTTTCGCAGCTTCTTCTTTTGCGGCAGCCAGGATTTCATCGGCTTTGCCCTTTGCGGCGGCAAGCAGCCCTTCCGCTTCTTGCCGGGCGTCGCTGTCTATTTGACTGAGTATGGTTTCCAGTCCTGTCATGGTATCGCTCCTTCCTCTTGTTCTCCGCAAAAAACTTGCGGGCAGGATCGGGTCGGTCTTACAGAGCCAGACTGCTGACGCCGAAAATAGCGAGGATAGAGATCAGCAGAGCGAACACGGCGTAGGTCTCCACCATGGCGGGGAAGATCATAGCCTTGCCGAACTGGTCAGGCTTCTTGGCGACCAGCGCGATACTGGCAACGGACGCCTTTGCCTGCTGCAAAGCGGAGACCCAGCCCACGATAGCCATGGGCAGGCAGGAAGCAAGATACAGGAGCCCCTTGATCAGGCTGATGTCAGAGGAGCCGCCCATCACGCCGATCTGCGTCAGGGTGACAAAGCCGATCAGCAGACCGTAAATGCCCTGTGTACCGGGCAGAAGCTGCAAAATCAGCACCTTACCGAACTGGCTGGGGTCCTCGGTCACAACGCCCGCGGCGGCACGGCCGGTCATGCTCACGCCGATGGCAGAGCCGATGCCGCCCATAAAGGTGGCAAGGATTGCGCCCAGCAGGGCAAAAACGATACCCATAGTGTTCCAATCGAATTTCATTTACTTTTCCTCCGTAATTTTGAAATGTTTTGTATTTGCGGTAAACGGCGCGAATTTGCGCCCATTTCCCTCGTAAAATTTACCAAAGAACTCCACATACTGTAATCTGTTGGTGTGGACATACGCGCCCAGTAGGTTGATCGCCAGGTTCAACACATGACCGATCACAAAAACGATGATAAAGAAGATCGCGCCGAATACGCCGCCGCCCATCATGCTGCCCAATTGATTAAACACCGTGGCGATGACCCCGGTGGCAAGCCCCAGCGCCAGAAGACGGGAATAGGAGAGAATGTCGCTGAGATAGCTGGAAACGCCGTACAGCCCGTACAGTCCCTTTAAGAAGCGCTTGCCGATGCTTTTGGATTCCCGTCCGGCGGTGAGGACGATGCCCACAGCGCCGATCCCGGCGAAAACCGCCGCCAGCGTGCCCACAATGGGGGGCAGGGTAAAGGACAGCCCCGCCATATCCCGGAACATATCCGTGGACACCAGCAGCAAAATCAGCCCGCCTACCAAAAAGTACCAGAACACCACGTCGTACAGCGCGTCGGCAAATTTCTTCCGTTTTGCCAACTGGTAGAACTGCACCCCCAGCCCGGTGAACAGGTGGATAACGCCCAGCAGGAAAGAGAACATCAGCAGCCGCATGGGTTCGTCCAGCGGCGCGAACCACAGGGGCGGGATCGTAAAGTCGGAGTTAAAAAACGTTTTGGCGATCACGGAAACGGCGTCTCCGAAATATCCGCCGAACATTACGCCCCAGAAAGTGGTGGAAACGCCGCAGTAGAGAAACATTTTCAGGGTCTTTCTCAAACCGGGCTCAATATTTTTGAATTTCCAGAGAACAAAGCCGCAGCCCAGCACCATCAAAAGACCGTAAGCCGCGTCGGAAAGCATCATGCCGAACAGCACATAGTAAAAAAGCGACATGATAAAGGAGGGGTCGCATTCGTGTTTGCCCGGCAGGCTGTAACCTTCTACCACGCCCTCCACAGGGGCGGCAAAGAAATTGTTCTTCAGTTTCACAGGCACGTCTTCGTCCTCGGCGGGCGTTTCCAGCTCGACATAGGCGTGGAAGGTGCTTTCCAGCTCCTGTTCCAGCGCGGGAGCGTTTTCGGCGGGAATGTACCCCGTTACCTGGAACACATGGGGGCTTTGCCACAGCTCGCCCAGAACCTTATACTTTTCAGCGCGCATGGTGTAGTAGTCCGCCGTAAAGAGCAGGGCTTCCCGCTTGTCCGCGTAGGAAGCGATCTCCTTTTTTGCGGCGTCGATCTCCGCCTGCTCCTTGTCCCTGCGCCTTTTCAGCTCCTCCGCCCGTTCGGCAGGGGAGATTTTTGAGGGAGCGGCAGGGTAGGTAAAGCCCATGGCGCGCAGCGCGGCTTCCACCTGCATTCCATATTTTCCAAGGCAAATGATAAAGGCGCAGGTCTGCTGCGGGCGGGAGCTGACGATCTCAGCCTCCAGGGCGGAGACCTCCGGCAGCGCCTCAGCCAGACGATCCTTCAGCTCGCCTTCGGTCAGTTCTTCCGGGAAGGAGCCGATGAACACGCTGGTGGAATTGGTGCCGATGGTGCGCATGGAGACGTCCAGCCCCAGCCAGGGCTGCAAGGCTTCTATCTGAGCGTCCAGGCGCAGGATTTCCGCCTGGCTGTCCGTGATTTTCTTGCCCAGCGCCACAATGCGGGAAGCGGCCTTTGTCACTTCCGGGGCGGCCAGGGCAGTCTCGTCATACTGCTCCACAGTGATGGGCTTTCGCCCGGTCAATACGGCGGGAAGCCCCTTGGGCGGCGGGGAATACTGGTTCAAAGTTTCCACGGAATTGTTCAAAAGCTGAATGTTCTTTTCAAAGGTGAGCCGGGCAGAATCCGTATCGGTCTGGGAAAAGAATTCTTCCGCTTCCTTTGGGGAGTTGATCTCCACAACGCCCCGGCGCTGAAGCAGCTCCAGAATTTTTTTGCGGCTGCTTTTCAGCGCATAAATATTGATACGCTTCATTTCAAGCACTGCCATCGGAACTACCTCCTTTCCGCCTGACCCAATACGGTCCTTGTGATTTCCTCCGCCGTGCGGGGCAGGGCGGCAGCGGCAGCTTCCCGCAGGCGGGTCTGCTCCTCCTCGGTTTCCTGAAGAGAGCGCGCTTTTTGCTTTTCTCCGTCGGCACGCGCCACGCCGCAGAGGACCTCCACCCGTTTGAGGGCTTCCTTTTCCGCGTCCGCCAGCAGCTTTTTGCTTTGTGCTTCCGCCTCAGCTACCAGCCGCGCGCTTTCTTCCCTTGCCTGCAGTATGAGCTGGTGGGCGGCTTTTTCCGCCTCGCTGACTGCCTGCATGGTTTCTTTTGCCAAGATACTTTCACCTCCTGTCCTTCCTGTACAGCCTGCTTTTATCAGCGGGAAAGCAGGGAGTAGGAGCCTGATTTTCCGGGCGCAGAGCCTGCGCCCGCATGTTCAGGTATATGTCAGTTATTATACCCCTTTTGGAAGCAAATGTCAAAAATTTTCCAGCAAAATTTGCCCCGGATTTCCGCGCCGATAAGGGCTGTTTATGAAATTTACAAAAAGTTCACGGATCGGGGCAAAATACGGTTTTCCGGCAAAAAAAGCGGAACGGCTTTTGCCGTCCCGCTGCGATCATCTTATTTTGCTGCCGTCAAGATTCGGAACTTACGCCGGAAGCGTCTCCCTCTGCCTGAGAGGAGGTGGTATCATCGTCAGAAGCGGCGCTGGAGGTGCCGTTCTTGTTGCTGTCGGTCACCATGGACTTCAGCTTGATGCTGTTCATGGCGGCGGTATTCAGCTCCACGCCCTCCACATTTTTGCTCTGCTCCAGCACATAATCGTCAAACTCCTCCGATTTCATCGTGCTGATCAGGTTGTTCCTGCCGCTTTCTTCAGCGATCATGCTGTCAAAGCCGTCCTCAACGGGCAGGCGGTAGATGACCAGGTAAGCGGAGGAGGTTTCCACAAAGACAGCTTCCTTATCCTTGACGCTTTCAATGCCGTTGCGTACAGCGTCGTTCAGGTTATCCTTCTGAACCGGGGAGCCCTCGGAGAAGGTGGAGTTTTCCTCGCCGCCCAGCTCGTCCTTGGCATACTCGGTGGCAGCCTCCTGGATCGTGGTCTTGCCGCTGTTGATGGTCTTGACGTAGCCCTCCAGCTTTGTTTTGAGGGCGGTCTTTTCCTCGTCGGTCAGGCTGGTGGAGTTGCCATCTTCGTCGGTGGTGGTGAGGGAAGCGGAGAAGTAGCTGTAGTTGTAATAGTTGTCTACAACATAGTTTTTCAGATCGTCATCGGAAAGCTCCATTTCGCCGCCCTTGCCGTACATGGTGAACATGAGCTTCTGCATCTTTGTGTTGTACAGGGTAAAGGCGGTGCGGAAGGATTCCTTGGCGATCCCCATGTTTTCAAAGCCGGTTTTATAATAAGACCAGTAGCTGTCGGTGTTGCTGTCGATGGAGGTGTTGTCCTCTTCGGTCAGCTCCAGCCCCAGCTCGTCAAACTTCTCCTTGACATAGTAATAGGACTTCACATAGCTCTCGGCGCGCTCCTTGATCCATGTTTCGGCGTCCTTGCCGTCGATGGTGGACTTCAGCACCTCGGCGTCGGAAGCGACCTTGCCCATTGCCTCGGAGTAGGAGGAATTCAGATAATAGATATAGCTGCCGATGGGGAGGGTCTCCTCGCCTTTTTTTGCAGCCCAGGTTTTGTTTTCGTCGTAGCACCCGCTGAAGCTCAGGCACAAAGCGGCGGCCAGAACAGCGGCAAAAGCCTTTTTCAGAGTGTTTTTCATAAGATATCAAGCCTTTCAAAAAAGTGGGATTTTGCAGGGAACTGCAAAGAACGTGAAATATTATATCGCATTTTTCCGAAATTGTCTACCACAAAAAACGGAAAAAGAAAATAGATTTTTGAAAATTGCGGCAAACTGCCTATTGTGCCGTCTGTTCCATGGCGGAAAGGATTTCCGAAAGAGCTTCCAGCGGTGATTTGGAACCGATTTTTACGCTGATGTAGGGTCTGCTCCCGGCGCTAAGCATGACCCTGCCGTTCATGGCGCGGATCAGGCTGCCCACCAGCTCCAGGTCAAATTCCTTTTTATATAGGAAAAGGGAGTCGCCCTGCTGCTTGATCTCCGAAAGCCCCAGCTGGGAAGCGGTGTTCCGCAGCAGAGCCACGTCCAGAAGCCCCTTGACGGAAGCGGGCGGGTCGCCGAAGCGGTCGATCAGCTCGTCGGTCACGTCCAGCGCGTCCTCGGCGTTGCGGATATCGGCAATGCGGCGGTACACGTCCAGCCGCAGGTTGGTGCTGCTGATATAGCTTTCGGGGATATGCGCCTCCACCTGCATATCCACAAGGCACCCCTCGTCCACCGGGCGGACGTCCTCTTCGCCCTTCATCAGGCTGACCGCCTCGCCCAGCAGCTTGATATACATATCGTAGCCCACGGTCTCCATGTGCCCGTGCTGCTCGCCGCCCAGAATATTGCCTGCGCCCCGGATCTCCAGATCGCGCATGGCGATTTTGAAGCCTGAGCCGAATTCCGTAAATTCCCGGATCGCGGAAAGCCGCTTCTGGGCGATCTCGGTCAGCACCTTGTTGGGGGCATAGGTCAGGTAAGCGTATGCCCGGCGGTTGCTCCGCCCCACGCGCCCCCGAAGCTGGTGAAGCTGGGAAAGTCCCATGCGGTCGGCGTTTTCAATGATGAGCGTGTTGGCGGTGGGGACGTCCACGCCGGTTTCGATGATCGTGGTGCAGACCAGAATGTCGATCTCATGGTCCAGTAACTGCCGCCAGATTTCCGAAAGCTCTTCCTCGTTCATCTTGCCGTGCCCCACGCCTACTCTGGCTTCCGGGATACTTTGCTGAATCCGTGCGGCGACCCGCTCGATAGACGCCACATCGTTGTGCAGATAATAGACCTGCCCGCCCCGGCGCAGCTCGCGCCGAATGGCGTCATAGAGCACGCCGGTGTCATATTCCAGCACGTAGGTCTGTACGGGGTGGCGGTCAAGGGGGGCTTCCTCGATCACCGACATATCCCGAATGCCGGAAAGCGCCATGTTCAGGGTGCGGGGAATGGGAGTAGCGGAAAGGGTCAGGACGTCGGCGGTCTTGCACAGGGCTTTCAGCCGCTCCTTCTGCGCCACGCCGAACCGCTGTTCCTCGTCGATGATGACCAGCCCAAGGTCGTGGAACTGCACGTCTTTGGATACCAGCCGGTGAGTGCCGACCACGATATCCATGCTGCCGCGCTTGACCTTTTTCAGTATCTCTTCCTGCTGTTTTGCCGTGCGGAACCGGGAAAGCAGCTCCACATCTACGGGGAAGCCCTCCATGCGCCGCAAAATGGTCTGGTAGTGCTGCCATGCCAGAATTGTGGTGGGCACGAGAATGGCGCACTGCTTTCCGGCGGCGACACACTTGAACGCCGCCCGCAGGGCGACTTCCGTTTTGCCGAAGCCCACGTCGCCGCAGAGCAGCCTGTCCATGGGGACATTCCGCTCCATGTCGTCCTTGATCTCATTGACGCACCGCAGCTGGTCTTCCGTCTCCTCAAATTCAAAGTGGGATTCAAAGTCGTGCTGCCATTCGCCGTCCGGGGGAAAGGCAAAGCCCTGCTGCTGCATTCTCTGGGCATAGAGCTGGATCAGGTCCTTGGCGATGTCCTTCACCGCCGCCCGGACCCGCGTTTTCTGCCTTTGCCAGTCCGTGCCGCCCAGCCGGCTCAGCTTTACATTGGCGTCCTCTCTGGGACCGATATATTTGGAAACCATGTCCAGCTGGGTGACGGGGACATACAGCGTGTCGTTTTTGGCATAGCGGACCTTGATATAATCCTTGATAATACCGTTCATTTCCAGCTTGTGTATCCCCTCGAACACGCCGATGCCGTGGGCGGAATGCACCACGTAATCTCCGGGCGACAGCTCGGAAAGGTTGGATATCTCCTTGCTGTTTTTGTCCCGCTTTGCTTTTTTCGCTTTCGCCGCCATCAGCCTGCCGTGGGTGATCAGGGCAAAGCCCGCCCCCGGCAGGTCGAACCCGGCGGAGAGCGTTCCCTCCGTCACGGTGACGGTTCCCTTGGCGGCGGTGGAGGGGGCTTCCAGATAGGACGCGGGCAGCCCTGCCTGTTTCAGGTCCTCCGCCAGAGCGGAAGCCGCCTTTGCCGTTCCTGCCAGCACCACGCAGGCGCGCCCCTGGGAAAGCAGGGAGGAGAGGTCGTCCAGGAGCAGCTGGGTCCCGCCGCCCCAAACGGGAAGCTGCCGGACGGTCATGTTGATGAGCGTCTTTGTCGGGACTTCATAGCTGCCCCGGGCAAAAATATCCAGGAACAGGGTGGGGAGCGCCTGAGATTTCGCCAGCGCGTACTCCCAGTCCTCGCTGTACCGATCCAAGCCCTTGCAGAGGATACCTTCCGTCAGATAAGATTTCAAATCTTCGCCCCACTGCCACAGGGTGGTGCGCATTCTTTCCTTCAGCTTATTTCCCTCGGAAAAGACGACCAGGCTGTCCTCCGGGGAAAAGTAATCGAACAGCGTAGCGGTACGGGGATAGACCATAGAAATAAATTTGTCCGATGAACCGAGGTGCAGCCCGTTGCGCAGCTTTTCCGCCTCATTGTTCAGGATTTCTCTGGCTTTCGGCGCAGTTTTGCCCCGGAGCGTGCCTGCCAGCTTTTCTATTTTACCTGCCAGCTGCGCAGGTTCGTTCACAATGACCTCCACGCAGGGGGCGAGGGTCACCTCGTCGATGGGATCGGTCCTCCGCTGCGTCGCCGTGTCAAAATAGGAAACGGAATCTATCTCGTCGCCCCAGAATTCCACCCGCACCGGGTTCAGGCTGCCGGGGGAGAAGAAGTCCACAATGCCGCCCCTGCGGCTGAACTGTCCCGGTCCCTCTATCTGTTCCTCTCTGGTGTACCCGCAGTTTACCAGTGCGGCCAGCAGGTCGTCTATTTCCATTTCCTCGCCGGATTTCAAAAGAAACAGGCGTTTTTGCAATTCCTCCGGCGGGGTGGTGTATTGCAGCGCCGCGTCCATGCAGGCGACCACACAGTCGCAGGCGCCGTTCAGGATACGGGTCAGCGCTTCCAGCCGCAGGCGCTCATATTCATGAGAAGTTCCCGCGGTGTCCCGGTAATTGAAATCCCGGAGGGGGTAGAGCACAGGGGAATTTCCCAGCGCCTGCAAATCTTCGCAGAACCGCTGGGCTTCCGCTTCGTCTGCCGCCAGTACCAGCGCCCGTTTCCCGGTTTCCTCCAAAAGGGTGCTGACTATGCCGCATTTGTGAATGCCGGAAACGCCCGTCACCGCCCCGGGCAGGGCGTTCTTTTTTACCGCCTGGGACAGGCTTTGGTATTCCGGCAACCGTTTCAGCCCGTTGCTGAGTAGCTTCACAGGTGTCCCTGCTCCTTTCCGAAAGTAAAGTGTGTCAGTTATACAGGTTCATGGCGCGGTCCAGCTCGCCCTTGACGATCAACTCCGCTGCCGCTGCGGCGTTTTCCAACGCGGGGCGCAGCTCTTTCAGCTCCTTGTCCGTAAAGCGGGACAGCACCCAGTCCGCCAGGTCGTAATCCGGGTGGGGCTTTTGTCCCACGCCGATCTTGACCCGTGGGAACTGGTCGGAGCCGGAAAGATAGATGATGTTCTTCATGCCGTTGTGCCCGCCGTCGCTGCCCTTCCGGCGGACCCGCAGCCTGCCCGGCTCCAGATTGATGTCGTCAAAGAGGATCAGCACCCGTTCCGGCGGCAGCTTGTAAAAGCGCATAGCTTCCTGCACCGATTGCCCGCTGAGATTCATAAAGGTGGTGGGCTTCAACAGCAGCACACGCTTGCCGGCAAGCCGGCATTCTCCCACCAGCCCTTTATATTTGATACGCCTGATCTCCCCGTGATTTTTTTCCGCCAGGGTATCCAGCGCCATGTAGCCCGCGTTGTGCCGGGTGTTCTCGTACTGCTTGCCGGGGTTCCCCAGCCCGACTATCATAAATTCCACGCTGCCGCTCTGGGCAGGAGACTTCTTGAAAAAATTCAGCATAGTTCCAATCGTTTTCCTTTCCTCCGCCGTTTCTCCGAACGCACAACAGGGGCGGGCAGAAAAACTCTACCCACCTTCCAAATGCCTGTTTTGTATCCAAATACCTGGCGTCCAGTGTCTATTATGCCAGCCCTTGGGAATTTTTTCAAGCGGTATTTTTGCCTATTTTCAGAGGAAAACAGGGGAGAAAGCGGAAAGAATTTACGATTCCGAAAAATTTTTGAAAAATTCTTTGCATTTCCTATGGAATTTTTCGGAAAACTTTGGTATAATTTTTGAAACGGAAGCCGTGCGGACAAGTTTTCTCTTGCTGAACGGTCAGTTTTGCTGTCACCCGGAAGTCGGAAGTTCGGCGCCGGTTGAACATTTTTAGGAGGTAGATACCAATGAGCCACAAGTACGTTTATCTGTTCAGTGAAGGCGACGCATCCATGCGGGAGCTTCTCGGCGGTAAGGGTGCAAACCTTGCGGAGATGACCAAGATCGGTCTTCCCGTTCCTCAGGGCTTCACCATCAGCACCGAGGCGTGCACTCAGTATTATGAGGACGGTCGCAAAATCAATGATGAAATCCAGGCTCAGATCATGGAGTATGTGGGCAAGATGGAGGAGATCACAGGAAAGAAGTTTGGCGACAAGACCAATCCTCTGCTGGTTTCCGTCCGTTCCGGCGCCCGCGCTTCCATGCCCGGCATGATGGACACCATTCTGAACCTCGGTCTGAACGAGGAAGTGGTGGAGGTCATGGCGGAGATGTCCGGCAATCCCCGCTGGGCATATGACTGCTACAGAAGATTTATCCAGATGTACTCCGACGTTGTTATGGAAGTCGGCAAGAAGTACTTCGAGCAGCTGATTGACGAAATGAAGGAGAAGAAGGGCGTCACGCAGGATACCGAGCTGACCGCCGAGGACCTGAAGGAGCTGGCAAACCAGTTCAAGGCAGAGTACAAGGCGAAGATCGGCGAGGACTTCCCCTCCGACCCCGTGGAGCAGCTGATGGGCGCAATCAAGGCTGTGTTCCGTTCCTGGGACAACCCCCGCGCCAATGTGTACCGTATGATGAACGAGATCCCCTATTCCTGGGGCACCGCCGTCAACGTACAGATGATGGCGTTCGGCAATATGGGCGACGACTGCGGCACAGGCGTTGCGTTCACCCGTGACCCTGCCACCGGCGAGAAGAAGCTGATGGGCGAGTTCCTGACCAACGCTCAGGGCGAAGACGTGGTCGCCGGCGTGCGCACTCCCATGCCCATCGCTCAGATGGCTGAGAAGTTCCCCGAGGCTTTCACACAGTTCCAGTCCGTGTGCAAGACTCTGGAAGACCATTATCACGATATGCAGGACATGGAGTTCACTGTGGAGCACGGCAAGCTGTACATGCTGCAGACCAGAAACGGCAAGCGCACCGCTACTGCCGCCATCAAGATCGCCTGCGACCTGATCGACGAGGGCATGAAGACAGAGGAAGACGCCCTGCTGATGATCGATCCCAAGCAGCTGGACGCTCTGCTGCATCCCCAGTTCGATCCCAAGGCTCTGAAGGCTGCCACTCCCGTAGCTTCCGCTCTGGCTGCTTCTCCCGGAGCTGCCTGCGGCAAGATCGTCTTTACTGCGGAAGACGCGGTAGAGCAGGGTCAGAAGGGCGAGAAGGTCGTTCTGGTTCGTCTGGAGACCTCTCCTGAGGATATTGAAGGTATGCACCATGCACAGGGCATTCTCACCGTGCGCGGCGGCATGACCAGCCACGCCGCTGTGGTTGCCCGCGGTATGGGCACCTGCTGTGTTTCCGGCTGCGGTGCCATCAAGATGGACGAAGCCAACAAGAAGTTCGAGCTGAACGGCCGCACCTATCATGAGGGCGACTACATCTCTCTGGACGGCACCACCGGCAATATCTACGGTGAAGCGATCCCCACCGTTCCCGCCAACGCAAAGGGCGGCTATTTCGGACGTATCATGGAGCTGTCCGACAAGTACCGCCAGCTGGAGGTCCGCACTAACGCCGACACCCCCAAGGACGCTCAGCAGGCAGTGGAATTCGGCGCCCAGGGCATCGGTCTGTGCCGTACCGAGCATATGTTCTTCGATCCTGACCGTATCGCCGCGATCCGTGAGATGATCTGCTCCGATACCGTTGAGCAGCGCAAGGCTGCCCTTGCCAAGCTGGAGCCCATGCAGCAGGGCGACTTCGAGAAGCTGTACGAAGCGCTCGAGGGCAAGCATGTAAATATCCGCTTCCTCGACCCGCCTCTGCACGAGTTCGTTCCCACCGAGGAAAAGGACATCGAGGCTCTGGCAAAGGCGCAGGGGAAGACGGTCGAGGACATCAAGGCTATCATCTCCTCTCTGCATGAGTTCAACCCCATGATGGGTCATCGCGGCTGCCGTCTGGCTGTCACCTATCCTGAGATCGCTGAAATGCAGACCGAAGCTGTCATCAAGGCTGCGATCAATGTCAGCAAGGCACACCCTGAGTGGCATATCGTGCCCGAGATCATGATCCCGCTGGTGGGCGAAGTCAAGGAATTGAAGTTCGTCAAGAAGACCGTGGTGGAAACTGCCGACCGCATCATTGCCGAGGCAGGCGTCGATCTGAAGTACAAGGTCGGCACCATGATCGAGATTCCCCGCGCAGCCCTGACTGCCGATAAGATCGCAGAAGAGGCAGAGTTCTTCTCCTTCGGCACCAACGACCTGACCCAGATGACCTTCGGCTTCTCCCGTGACGACGCCGGAAAGTTCCTGAGCTCTTATTATGAGAATAAGATTTATGAGAACGATCCGTTTGCCCGTCTGGACCAGGAGGGCGTTGGTCAGCTGGTGAAGATGGCTTCCGAAAAGGGCAAGGGCGTCCGTCCCGACATCATTCTGGGTATTTGCGGCGAGCATGGCGGCGACCCGACCACCATCGAGTTCTGCCACAACGTAGGCCTGACCTATGTTTCCTGCTCTCCCTTCCGTGTTCCGATCGCACGTCTGGCTGCTGCTCAGGCTGCTATCAAGAACCCCCGGAAGTAAGATATCTTCTGATTTGGGGCAAACCCGATTTGTAAAACCCGCAATAAAAAGAGACCTTGTAGAGTAAAATCTGCAAGGTCTTTTTTATTCGGAAATCGTTGCATTTTATGGTCTTCCTATGTTTGCTAGATTGATAATTTCTTTTTTCTTGCGGCAAGCATATTTCAATGTTGCATATGCACCTCCAAAATCTCTATATACATAAGCAATTAAAAAGTCGGATCGGTCTACAATCCAGCGATTCCGCTTTGTAATCGCTGACTTATAATGTGCGCGGGATAGTTCCATCGGAATAATAATATCGTCATAAAGATTCTTATAGGAATCTTTTTCGGTATTTACTTTTGTCATCATGTAGGGAAGAACAGCCAGTAGCTTTATATCAAGTTCAGGGTGCCGCCGTTTTGCCGTTCGGACAGCAGTTGAACACATTTTATCAAATTCGCCCATATCGCCGGAATAGAATACAAAGGAATGGTCTTTTTTTAGAATATTCTCAATGGCAATCTCTATCGAGCTTTTAACATTGTGACCATAGACTTTCCGATGCCCTGCAAATGTACAGGAAATCACCATAATACACCTCTCTATTTTCTTGTTCTTAATCTATATCGGTAGTATACGGATATAGATTATTATAATGTATCTACTCCGTGGATACAATACATTCAGCAGAAAATTTGAAATAGAGGGGGTGCAATATGGAACTTGACTATAAGGCTATCGGGAAAAGAATCAAGATTGCCCGTATCAAAGCGGATTTAACGCAAGAGAAACTATCTGAAATGGTCGGCGTTTCTCCTACGCATTTAAGCAACATTGAAACAGGGACAACCCGCGTCAGCTTAAATGCCATTGTTAATATCGCAAACGCTTTGAAAATTACAAGCGACGATTTACTTTGCGATAGTGTCATAAAAGCAAAAGTTCAGTTGGAACAGGATATTGCGCTCGTCTTGGAAGATTGCGACGAATACGAAATCCGTGTTATCCGTGATATAGCGGCTGCAACCAAAGAAACTTTGCGCCGTGACGCACATCTCCGTAAGCAAACGGATGCGTATTGATACTGTAAAGAACCAATTTGACCTTGAAATCCCGCGTTCTTGACAATAAAACTGGAATTTTATTGATGTTTTCCAAAATACAAAACTCAAATTGTTGTACCTCAAAAATGCGACTGAGGCTTGTCTAGTAACATCTTCCGAGAACAAACAATGAGAGCCGTGCCTTTTGGCACGGCTCTTTTGCATGGCGCCATGAGGCGAAATAAATCCCCCGGTTTTACCGGGGGAGATAAAAAAGCGGAGCAAAAGAAATAACCACCG
>CALFFN010000003.1 GCA_937958185.1 uncultured Neglectibacter sp.
GACAGGCGAGAAGAGCGCGTCCCGGTGGGACGCTGGTGCGAACTGACCGAGCCGACAGGCGAGAAGAGCGCGTCCCGATGACGCATAAGCTGCGAGCTGTTCTCAGCTGTCGCTTCGGTCGTTGCTAAACGCATGCCACCGGCATTCAGCAGACCGAGCCGACAGGCGAGAAAAAGCGTGTGCCGGCGGCACATTTTTAGGGCAGAGCAGCAAGACGGGCACCATTGCAAAGCAATGGTCGGCGAGCTATCGGGAGCGAAGCGCCCGTTCAAATCCCTCCTTCTCCACTAAGAAAAAAGGAATCTCTTTTGAGATTCCTTTTTTCTTTCTCCAAATTGTAAAGTGAAGCAGGTTCCTGTTTGCGCCGAGACCTCTTGCCGCCTTTTGCAAAAGAGAGACGTCTTTTCAGTAAAAATGGGATTTCGACCTGGCGAATCGCTGTGCCGAACCGTAGAGAAGCCGTATAAACTTTATCTGGAATTGATTTTACACGGATTTTACAGGTATATGATAACAAATTTGACATTTGGACGGTATCATGAAGTCGTAATCGAAAAGATTATCAAAAAACCAAAGGAGATTTTGAGTATGAGGACAAAAAAATTTGTTGTGTTGGCGCTTGCTGCAGTTTGTGCTATATCCGTGTTTGCCGGGTGCGGAAAACAGGAAACGGGTACGGTCTCAACGGATGGTTCAACCTCTATGGAAAAGGTAATCGGATCATTAAAAGAAACCTTTGAAGCGAACAACAAGGAAATCACCGTTACATACAACCCCACCGGTTCCGGCACAGGTATCACGGCGGTAGAGGAAGGGCGCTGCGATATCGGTCTTTCCAGCCGTGACCTGAAAGATGAGGAAAAAGCAAAAGGGCTGGAAGGGACGGTCATCGCCTATGACGGCATTGCGATCATTGTCAATCCCGAAAACACGGTAAATGATCTTACGATTGAAGATATTGCAAAAATTTATACCGGCGAAATCAAAAACTGGAAAGAAGTCGGCGGAAATGACGCTGAAATCGTGCTGATTGGCAGAGAAGCGGGAAGCGGTACCCGTGATGGGTTTGAATCTATTACGGAAACTTCGGAAAAGTGCCAGTACCGTCAAGAATTGACATCTACCGGCGATGTGATAACAACGGTCGCAGGGAATCCGGCAGCGATCGGGTACGCCTCTCTTGCGTCCGTAAAAGACAGTGTAAAGGTGTTGAAAGTGGGAGGGATAAAGCCCGATGAAGCGACGATCAAGGACGGCAGCTATCAGGTGCAGCGAAATTTCGTACTGGTTACAAAGAAAGACAGGGAGTTGTCCGGCGCGGCGCAAAAGTTTTTTGACTACATCACTTCCAGTGAAGCTTCGGAGGTAATCAAACAGGCGGGAGCCGTACCTGCAAAATAAGTGGAATAAGCGTCGGCGGAAAAAGGCCGCCGCTTTTCACATTTTGAAAGGAATGCAGTGATGAAGAAAAAGAGATTGTTTGAAAACATTGTACATGGCGTATTCCTTGTGCTGGGGCTTGTTACAGTGGGATTCGTTCTGTTGATCACAGTATACCTGATCCTGTCCGGGATCCCTGCGATCCGTGAGATCGGGATACTGGACTTCCTTCTCGGAAAGGAATGGGCGTCAACCGCTGCAAAACCGTCCTATGGGATTCTGCCGTTTATTCTGACCAGCGTTTACGGAACGGCAGGCGCAATACTCCTGGGCGTACCGATCGGTTTTTTGACCGCTTTGTACCTGGCAAAACTGGCGCCGAAGAAAATAAAATCGGTGATGGGGTCTGCGGTCAGCCTTCTTGCGGGAATCCCATCGGTCGTATATGGACTTGTGGGAATGATTGTGCTTGTCCCTGTGGTGCGGAAGCTGTTCCATCTGCCGGACGGAGCAAGCCTTTTTGCGGCTATTATCGTTCTTGCCGTTATGATTTTGCCATCTATTATCAAGGTGTCAATAACCGCTTTGGAAGCCGTTCCCAAAGAATATGAGGACGCGTCTTTAGCGCTTGGCGCAACACCCGTTGAAACCTATTTCCACGTTTCTGTCCCCGCAGCGAGGAGCGGCATTGCAGCGGCAGTTGTGCTGGGCGTTGGGCGCGCCATCGGTGAAGCAATGGCGGTAATGATGGTAGCCGGAAATGTAGCCAATATGCCCTCCCTGTTTGGAAGTGTACGCTTTCTCACAACAGCGATCGCTTCCGAAATGTCCTATTCTGCCGGACTACAGCGTCAAGCGCTGTTTTCCATTGCTCTCGTGCTGTTTCTCTTTATTATGCTGATAAACGCTGTGCTGAATTTCTTTTTGAAGCGGGATAAGGAGAGTTGAGATGAATCACAAAATATCAAACAGCAGAAAATGTTATATTCTCACAATGAAGCTCCTGATGTGGATATCCCTGGGGATTACGGCTGCGCTGGTGCTGTTTTTGGTCGGGTATATCCTTGTAAAAGGGACACCCTACATTACCTGGGAACTGCTTTCTACAGAGCCGAGCTATCTTTCTGAGCAAATCGGTATTCTGCCTGATATTCTGAATACGCTTTATATCATTATCGCTACGTTGCTGTTTGTCATTCCTCTTGGAGTAGGAGCGGCAATTTATCTGACAGAGTACGCAAAAAATGAAAAAGTCGTTTCGGCAATAGAATATGCGGCGGAAACTCTCTCAGGTATCCCTTCGATCATTTACGGACTTATCGGCATGCTGTTTTTCTGTCAGTTCCTGAACTTGAAAATCTCTCTTTTGGCAGGCGCGCTGACGCTGGTCATTATGAATCTTCCTACTGTCATGCGTACCACACAGGAGAGCTTAAAAACCGTACCGCAAAGCTATCGGGAGGGCGCTTTCGGGCTGGGTGTCGGAAAATGGCGGGTAATTCGCACTGTGGTGCTTCCGGGCTGTGTGGACGGTGTAATTACAGGGTGCATTCTCTCTGTCGGAAGGATCCTTGGAGAATCAGCGGCGCTGCTCTTCACAGCTGGATTTGCCCATGCACTGAATGGGTTTTTCGACGGGCTGAGCAGCTCTGGCTGTACATTGACAGTTGCACTGTATGTTTATGCGAAGGAACAGGGAGAATTTGAAGTTGCCTTTGCCATTGCCGCCATTTTAATGGTTATGACGCTGGTCATCAATTTTACCGCAACGCTTGTCAGCCGGTATTTCAGGAAAAGGAGAAGTTTATGAAGCCTATCATAACAGTAAAAGACCTGTGCTTGTGGTATGGGAAAAATCAGGCGCTGAAAAAAATCAATATGGAGATTCCCGAAAAAGGCATCACTGCGCTGATTGGTCCGTCAGGGTGCGGGAAATCTACTTTCCTGAAAACATTGAACCGAATGAACGATATGATCCCCGATGTAAAAATTGCGGGGGAGGTGGTGTATAGGGGTGAAAATATCTACGATCCATCTGTCGATGTAAGTGAGCTGCGGAAAAATATCGGCATGGTGTTTCAGAAGCCAAATCCTTTTCCCATGAGTATTTACGACAATATTGCCTATGGACCTCGCACACATGGAATCAGAAGTAAGGCAAAGCTTGATGATATTATAGAGCGTTCGCTTCGGGACGCGGCTATCTGGGGGGAAGTAAAGGACCGGCTCAAAAAGAACGCTCTGGGGCTTTCCGGCGGTCAGCAGCAGCGCCTTTGCATTGCCCGTGCCCTTGCAGTTGAGCCGCAGGTCCTTTTGATGGACGAGCCAACTTCTGCGCTGGATCCGATTTCAACTTCACACATTGAAGAGCTGGCAATGAAGCTCAAAGAGAAATATACCATTGTCATCGTTACACATAACATGCAGCAGGCCGTCCGTATCTCGGATAATACCGCATTCTTCCTGCTGGGGGGCTTGGTCGAATTTTCCGAGACAGAAACCATGTTTTCACAGCCGAAGAACAAACGCACGGAGGACTATATTACAGGGAGGTTCGGATAAATGCGGTCAAAATTTGATGAGCAGCTTGAGTTCCTTCATAAAGAACTGATAGGAATGGGAGCGCTCTGCGAAAATGCCATTGCCATGGCGGCAAAAGCGTTGGCGGAAGGAAATACCAGAATTGCACGTGAGGTTCCCGAATTGTCCGCTGAGATAGACAAAAAGGAACGGGATATCGAGACCATGTGCATGAAGCTGCTTTTACAGCAACAGCCTGTGGCAAAGGATCTTCGTGTGATCTCTTCCGCGCTGAAAATGGTTACGGATATGGAACGCATTGGAGACAATTCCGGAGATATTGCAGAAATCGTAACGATGGCGAATATAACGGCGTCAGACAATACAGCGCACATTCAGGATATGGCAAGAGCCACGATTAGAATGGTGACTGACAGCATTGACGCTTTTGTGAAGAAGGATATCGACCTGGCAAATGCGGTGATCGTTTACGATGATGTGGTGGACGGCTTTTTTGACGAGATCAAAACCGATTTAATAGAAAAACTCGGCGATCCCAAAGCAAACGGAGAAAAGGTTCTCGATCTTCTGATGATCGCCAAATATTTTGAGCGTATGGCAGATCATGCGGCGGAAATCGCGAAATGGGTGCTTTTCTCCATTACTGGTAAAAAAGAAGGATAAAAGATAGTGCCGGACCTTTGTAACCCGTATCTGCATGGCATTGAAAGCCTGGTTGAAAAAGGAGCAAGATGATGATACGATATGACATAGGCGTTTATATGTAAAAGGAGAAAAATAATGATTTTCTGCGTAGAAGATGACAGCGGGATTCGTGACCTGATGATATATACCCTGAATTCTGCCGGTTTTGAGGCAATGGGGCTCGAAGATGGGGGCGCTTTCTTTTCCGCTTTGGAAAAGAAAAAGCCGGAACTGATCCTGTTGGATATCATGCTTCCGGGAGAAGATGGAATTTCGATACTGAAAAAGCTGCGCGGCAATGCTGCAACGTCAAAGATTCCGGTAATTATGGCGACAGCCAGGGGGACGGAATATGACAAGGTGATCGGACTTGACCTTGGAGCGGACGATTATCTTGCAAAACCTTTCGGAATGATGGAAATGGTATCCCGTGTAAAGGCAGTGCTTCGCCGGACCGTTCAGAATGAGCCGGGATCGGTTTTGCGCATGGGCAATTTAGAACTGAACGGGAGCAGTCACACTGTTTTTTCAGACGGAAAACGTGTGGAACTTACTTTGAAAGAATATGAAATGCTTCGGTTATTCATGAACTATCCTGGCAGGGTTTTTAGCCGCGATCAGCTTCTGAATGAGATATGGGAAGCCGAATATGCCGGCGAGACCCGGACCGTCGATGTGCATATCGGCACGCTCCGAACCAAGCTTGGAGATTGCGGAGAATATATTGAGACCGTACGGGGAGTGGGCTACCGAATGGAGGCAAAGCTATGACAAAACGGATTTTCCGCACCATTTTTGCGATTGCAGTCGGTGTGTTTTTGGCATCTGCGCTTCTTTTTATGACGGTGCTTTATGACTATTTTTCTGCTGTTGGTCAAACCCAGCTGCACGCGCAAATCGATTTTGCCGCCCAGGGCGTCTCCAAAGAAGGCATTGGGTATTTTGATGGTCTGGAGCCGCAAAACTGCCGCATTACATGGATTGGAACGGACGGCAGCGTTCTCTATGACAGTATTTCCGATGTGGATAATATGGAAAACCATTTTGAACGAGAGGAAGTAAAAGAGGCGCTTGCCGAAGGTTACGGCGAAAGCTCCCGATATTCTTCTACCTTGACCGAGCGCTATCTTTACAGTGCCAAGCGGCTGCCGGACGGGACGGTTATCCGGCTGTCCATCACACAGAATTCTTTGGTGATCCTGACGCTGGGCATGCTTCAGCCGATCTGTATTATCTTTGTGGCCGCAGTTGTGCTGTCAGCGTTTTTGGCTTCCAGATTATCCAAAAAAATCGTAGAGCCGCTGAACGGGCTGGATCTGGACAAGCCGCTCAATAACGACGGATACGATGAACTCTCCCCACTGCTGCGCCGCATTGACACGCAGCAGCAGCAAATCAAGCGGCAAAAGGAAGAATTGAAACGAAAACAAAGCGAGTTTGAAGCAGTAACAGGCGGAATGGCGGAAGGAATTATCCTGCTGAATCGGAAGGGCACTGTTTTGAGTATCAACCCTGCGGCGTCGAAGCTTTTCGACACGGATTCTTTTGCCGTGGGAAATAGTATTTTATCGGTAAACCGCAGTTTAGCGCTGACGGAGCTTCTTCACAAAGCAGAGGACGGGAAACACGCGGAATCGATCATGGGCTTCGGAAATGGAAAATACCAGGTGGCTGCAAGCCCGGTAATGTCAAATAATGAAGTCATCGGTACTGTGGTGTTGCTTTTAGATGTAACAGAAAAGGAAAAAGCTGAGCAAATGCGAAGGGAATTTACCGCGAATGTTTCCCATGAGCTGAAATCGCCGCTCCATACCATCTCCGGCTGTGCGGAGCTTTTGGCAAATGGTATGGTGAAGCAGGAGGATATCACCGATTTTTCAAAGCGGATCTATACGGAAGCCGGACGCATGATACGCCTTGTGGAGGATATTATCAAGCTGTCGCATTTGGACGAAGGCGCAGACGATATGAGTCGGGAACAAGCAGATCTGTTCCTGCTCGCCGATCATGTGGTAACAGCGCTGCTGCCGGAAGCAGAAAAGGCCGGGGTCAAAATAGGGCTCAGCGGAGAAAGCGCTGTTCTCTGCGGTATCCCGCAGATGCTGGACAGCATAGTTTATAACCTGTGTGATAATGCGATCAAGTACAATAGAAAGGGGGGCTCTGTGTCCGTGACAGTAAAAAATGAAGATGGATTTGCTGTTCTTTCAGTTGTCGATACAGGAATCGGCATTCCAAAGGAGCATCAGGAACGGATTTTTGAACGGTTCTATCGGGTGGATAAAAGCCATTCCAAAGAAATTGGCGGCACGGGGCTGGGACTTTCTATTGTGAAACACGCGGCGAGGCTGCACAACGCGGAGATAGATCTGCAAAGCGTTGTAAACAGCGGCACTGCCGTTACCGTGAAGTTCCCTGAAAAGTAGTAAAAACGGTGGAAAAGAACCTGGATCAGACAGGCGCTTTTCCGCCGTTTGTGTTTACTGGGATTTCAGGCAGCAGTATGGACTTTTTGTTCTGCGGCATTCTATGGTGATCCTATGTAGTTATTCGGCAAAATCTGTTGTTCTGAAAACAGAAAAAAACCTATTCGTATGTCCTTCCAGCTTTTATAACGGCACCTGTGAAAATGGTTTTGACATATGACGGTCCTGGAAATGAGATCAGTAAAATATATATTTATATATTGCTTGGATCGATCGAGAAACAGAACGGTCCGGCTTTTTTGTAAAGCCGGGTCGGTTTTCCAGTGATAAATGCCGCAGCAGGTTGACATGGAGTTGTTTCCACCATATAATAATCCTAAGAAAAATACTATGATTTTCATTGCCGTTTCGCACCAAAACAGCCCTTGCCGTGTACTATAAAGCAGTGGGGTGGTTTTGTGCGATACATACGGAAACGTCATTTTCCCGCCAGATACCGAACCTCCGGCGGAAAGAGCAAAAAGCGCAGGGTGCTTGCGCTCATTGCCGCATTGGCGCTGCTGATTTGGGAAACCCTATCAGAAGCAGGGCTTTCCTCCATTTCGCAGGAACTGACCGAAACGGCAGCCCGAGGGTACCTGCTTTCCAGCATTACTCAAGCCGTGGAGGAGGAGCTGCACGACAGGGAAAGCACCTTTGTGTCCGTCAACCGCACGGATAACGGAGAGATTTCAGCCGTCAGTGCCGATACGACCGCGCTAAACGATTTGAAATCCGGCGTGCTGTCCCGGTTGTCCGAAGCCTTGAATGGAAAAGTGAACGCCTATGTTCCCATCGGAAGCCTGACGAGTATCGGCATTTTGAACGGTCGGGGACCGAAAGTGCCCGTCAAGCTGAAGCTGCAGGGCGCCGCCGACGTGTCGTTTCACACGGAGTTTTCCTCGGCGGGCATCAACCAGAGCTGCCATCGGATCACCATGACCGTGACGGGCAGGGTCTATTCCCAGTCAAACCGCTTTGCCGCGCAGGTGGTGGACGAAACGGAAACCGTGCTGGCGGAGACGGTAGTGGTGGGAGAGGTGCCGAAGGTGGCCCATTTAGACGTAAATTAGGAAGAAGCGGAGAAAGAATATGGAAAAGAAAGAAGCCGTTGCAGAGCTGGAACAGCTGCGGGAGCAGATCCGTTACCACAGCCAAAAATACTATACGGAGGACGACCCGGAAATCAGCGATTACGAGTACGATATGCTGTACCGCAGGCTGGAAAACCTGGAAGCGGAATTTCCAGAGCTCGTTACGCCGGATTCCCCTACCCAGCGGGTGGGCGGCACGGGGTATAACACCTTTGCTCCCGTGGTGCATGAAGTCCCGCTGGAAAGCCTCCACGATTCCTTTTCAGAGGAGGAGCTGCGGGAATTTGACCGCCGGGTGCGTGGGGAAATTTCCAACCCGGAATATGTGGTGGAGCCGAAATTTGACGGGCTTTCCGTGGCGCTGGAATACCGAGACGGCGTGTTTGTCCGCGGCTCGACCCGAGGGGACGGCGTTACAGGGGAAGACGTGACGGAAAATATCCGCACTATCCGCACGGTGCCGAAAAAGCTTTCCGTTCCCGTTCCTTTTCTGGAGGTCCGGGGCGAGGTCTATATGTCCGATAAAAGCTTTGAGCGCCTGTGCGAGCGGCAGGAGCTTCTGGAGGAAAAGCCCTTTAAGAATCCCAGAAACGCTGCCGCCGGCTCTTTGCGGCAGAAAGACCCGAAAGTGACCGCCGGTCGTGAGCTGGATATTTTTGTGTTCAACGTCCAGCAGGTCAGGGGAGAAGAGCTCACCTGTCATGACCAGTCCCTGAATTACCTAAAGGAGCTGGGCTTTACCGTGCCGCCGTTGTTCCACAAATCAGGCGACATTGAGCGGGTGATCGGTTTTATCCGGGAAATCGGGGAAAAACGGGGAGAATTCGATTTTCCCATCGACGGCGCTGTGGTCAAGGTCAACGATTTTTCCCAGAGAGACGAATTGGGCAGCACGGCAAAATTCCCCCGCTGGGCGGAAGCGTTCAAATATCCCCCGGAGGAAAAGGAAACCACGCTGCTGGATATTGAAGTCAATGTGGGCAGGACAGGCGTTTTGACCCCTACCGGGCGGTTTGAGCCTGTTACCCTGGCAGGAACCACGGTCAGCCGGGCGACGCTGCACAATCAGGATTTTATCACAGAAAAGGATATCCGCATCGGCTCCCGCGTAGTCCTGCGCAAGGCGGGAGAGATCATTCCCGAGGTGGTGTCGGTGGTGTCCAACCCGCCGGGCTCCGTGCCGTTTACCCTGCCGGAAACCTGCCCCTCCTGCGGCGCTGCCGTGTTCCGCCCGGAGGGCGAGGCTGCCACCCGCTGCGGAAATCCCCAGTGCCCCGCCCAGCTTCTGCGGCACTTGATCCATTTTGCGTCCCGGGACGCCATGGATATTGACGGTTTAGGTCCCGCTGTGCTGGAACAGCTGCTTCAGGCAGGGCTGGTCTCCTCGCCTGCCGACCTGTATTTGCTCAAAGCGGAAGAGCTGGCAAAATTGGAGCGGCTTGGGCAGAAAAGCGCGGAAAATCTTGTCGCTGCTCTGGAAAAATCCAAAGGGAACGACCTGTACCGCCTGATTTTTGCCCTGGGCATTCCTCATATTGGGGTAAAAGCGGCGCAGCTTTTGTGCAGCACATTTCCCAGCATGGAGAAAATTTGCGGGGCAAGCGAGGAGGAGATCGCGCAGATCGACGGCTTCGGCGGCATCATGGCGCAGGAGGTCGTGGAATTTTTCTCCTACGATTCTGCGAAAACGCTGGTTTCCCGGCTGGCAGAGCTGGGCGTCAATATGACAGCGGCACAGCAGGAGCGCGGCACTGCCTTTGCAGGTCTGACTTTTGTCCTCACAGGCACGCTGCCCACCATGAGCCGGAAGGAAGCTACCGAACTGATAGAAAAGCAGGGCGGGAAGGTCAGCTCCTCTGTTTCCAAAAAGACCAGCTATGTGTTGGCAGGCGAGGAAGCGGGCAGCAAATTGGAAAAAGCAACTGCTCTGGGCATTTCGGTCTTGACAGAGGAAGAACTTGTGGCTATGCTGGACGAAGAAAGTCATTGAGGAAAGGAAAGCGCATATGAAGACGACTTATCAGGAATTGTACGGGAAAGAAGCGGCAGGGCAGAAAGCCCGGTATGAAAGCATTCAGAAAGGCTTTGCGGAAGTGTTCGGCTCGGCGGACGGGGGAGAATGGTTCAGCGCTCCCGGGCGCATGGAGATCGGCGGCAACCACACCGACCACAACCATGGGCGAGTGCTGACCGCAGCCGTGAACCTGGATATCGTAGGCTTGGTCAAAAAGACGGATAACGGCGTCATTCGGCTGAAATCCGCAGAGTACGATAAAATAGACGAGGTGAGCGTTTCCGATTTGGAAAAGCGCCCGGAAGTCAGCGGGTCCCAGTCCTTAATCCGCGGGATCTGCGCCAAATGCAGGAAATTGGGCTATCAGGTGGGCGGATTTGACTGCTACACCATGACCCGGGTCATGAAAGGCTCCGGGCTGTCCAGCTCCGCTGCTTTTGAAGTGCTGGTGGTCACCATTCTCAGCCATTTGTATAACGAGGACTCCATCGACCCCGTCACGGCGGCGATCGTGTCCCAGTACGCGGAAAATGTTTATTTTGAAAAGCCTTCAGGCTTATTGGACCAGATGGCAAGCTCCGTCGCTGGGTTCACTTCCATTGATTTCCGGGACCCCTTAAATCCTGTCATCGAAAAAATAGATTTTGATTTCGATTCCTGCGGCTACGCGGTATGCGTGGTAGATACCGGCGGGAACCATGCCAACCTGACCGGGGAGTACGCCGCGATTCCGGCGGAAATGAAGCAGGTAGCGCAGTTCTTTGGCAAGGAATTTCTGCGGGACGTGGACGAAACAGAATTTTACGACAAGCTGGGCGAAGTGCGGAAGGTCACCGGTGACCGCGCCGTGCTGCGCGCCATGCATTTCTTTGATGACGACAGGCTTGCGGCGGAGGAAGCCGCCGCCTTAAAGCGGGGCGATTTTGACAGCTTCCGCAAGATGATCCGCGCATCCGGGCTGTCCTCTCTGCAGCGGCTGCAAAATGTGTTTGCCACCGTTTCTCCGGCGGAGCAGGGGATCACGCTGGCGCTTTCTCTGACGGAAAAGATTTTGGGCAGGGACGGCGCTTTCCGGGTGCACGGCGGCGGCTTTGCCGGCACTATCGAAGCCTTTGTCCCGCAGGGGCAGCTGGAGGAATACCGCGCCAAAATAGAAAAAGTATTCGGCGAGGGAAGCTGCCACGTGCTTTCCGTGCGGCAGGCGGGTGGCACAAAGGTGGTTTTGTAAGCATTCCGTTACATAATGCTTTGAAGCTCGGCAGGGCAAGAGAGCCTTGCCGGGTTTCTTTCTGTAAAAACGTGGGAATCTCAGCGTCTTCCCTTGCAGTTTTTCCGAAAGTATGCTATCATAAAATGAATATTGGATTTTGAGGAGTGTGCCTTTTGGAAAACAGTTTTTCTCAGTCGCTGCCTTTTTCCGAGGACGTGGCGGAGATCATAAAAGCAAGAGCCAGGGGCGCTGTCCCAATGGCATATATCCGCACCTACGGTTGTCAGCAAAATGTGGCGGACGGTGAAAAAATCAAAGGGATTCTGGCGGAAATGGGCTTTTCCTTTACGGAAGCGCCGGAAGATGCCGATTTTATCCTGTTTAATACCTGCGCTGTGCGTGAGCACGCCGAGGATAGAGTGTTCGGCAACATAGGAGCGTTGAAAAACGTGAAGCGCCGCCGCCCCTCCGTGCTGATCGCCGTTTGCGGCTGCATGACCGAACAGGAGCACGTGGCGGAACGTCTGAAAAAAAGCTTTCCCTTTGTAGACATCGTTTTCGGCACCAATGCCGTTCACCGGCTGCCGGAAATGATGTATACCGCGCTTACCGATTCCAAGCGTGTTTTCCTGCGGGGAGAACAGGAATCCGGCGTAGTGGAGGGGTTGCCCGTTCGGCGGGACAAGACCTCACACGCGTGGGTCACGGTAATGACCGGCTGCGACAATTTCTGTTCTTATTGCATTGTGCCCTATGTGCGGGGCAGGGAAAAGAGCCGGAAGCCGGAAAATATTATCGAAGAGTTTCGCGGCTTGGTAGAAGCCGGATACAAGGAGATCACCCTGCTGGGGCAAAATGTGAATTCCTACGGGAAGGGGCTTGACGAGCCTGTCAATTTCGCCCAGCTTCTGAAAAGGCTGGATTCCATTGAGGGAGATTACCGCATTCGTTTTATGACCTCCCACCCGAAGGACGCTTCCCCGGAGCTTTTTGACGTAATGGCGGAAAGCCGCCATATTCCGCATTTTATCCATCTGCCGTTCCAATCCGGCAACGACCGGGTGCTGCGGGAGATGAACCGCAGATATGACCGGGAAAAATATCTTTCTCTCATTCGGTATGCCCGGAAAGTTATGCCGGACGTGAGCTTTACCTCCGATGTGATCGTAGGCTTTCCCGGCGAGACCTATGAGGAATTTCAGGATACGCTGTCGCTGATCGAGGAAGTGGAATTTACCAATCTCTTTACTTTCATCTATTCTCCCAGGGTAGGTACGAAAGCGGCTTCTATGCCGGACCCCGTTTCCCACGAGGAAAAGACAAAATGGTTTGCCGAGCTGCTCCGTGTGCAGGAGCAGATTGCCGCCCGCCGGGGACAGTCTATGATCGGAACGACAGAGCGTGTTTTGATAGAGGGCAGAGAAGAAAAGTCCGGGCTGCTTTCCGGGCGGACCGCCGGCAGCCTGGTGGTTCTGTTTCCGGGGGAGGACAGCCGGATAGGGACATTTGAGACTGTGGAGATCACCGAAGCCAGAGGGCTGCAGTTAAAGGGGCTTCCCGTGCAGGAATAAGCTGCTTCGGACTGAAGACGTCTATCTGGGGTATACTTACTCTGGTTTAGATAAAATGTACGGCTATGCGGGATACAGGACCTGTATTTACTACGCCATGGCAAAAAACTTTTTTATAACATTTTGGGAGGAAAAACATGGATATTATTGAAATGACAAGAGAGTTAGGGAAAAAACTGCAGGCAGAGGAAAGCTATATCGCCATGCGGAGCGCGCAGCAGATATGCGATGACGACGAGAGCCTGCAGCAGTTGATCGGCGAATTTAATCTCAAGCATATGGCGATCAACAATGAAGCTCAGAAAGATGACAGGAACGAAGATACCCTGAAGCGCCTGAACGAAGAATTTCGCGGCATATATGCCCAGATCATGGCAAACGAGAACATGAGCCGCTACAACAGCGCCAAAACGGAATTTGACGCCACGCTGCAGCGCGTTACCGCTATTATCGGCTTGTGCGCAGATGGGGAAAACCCGGATACCTGCGACTATGAGGCTGCGTGCAGCGGCGATTGCTCTACCTGCGGCGGCTGTCATTAAAGAAGTGCGTTCCGGGAATTTGGGAATGGAAAGGTGGGACAGGCGATGGCGGATTTTTCTCCGATGATGAAACAGTATTTTGAAATGAAAGAAAAGTATCCGAATACGATACTTTTCTTTCGGCTCGGCGATTTTTACGAAATGTTTTTTAACGACGCGAAAACTGTTTCTCAGGAGCTTGAGCTGACCCTGACCGGGCGGGAGTGCGGTCAGGAGGAGCGGGCGCCCATGTGCGGCGTACCGTTTCACAGCGCGGAATCCTACATTGCCCGGCTGGTAGAGAAGGGGTATAAAGTCGCCATCTGCGAGCAGCTGGAGGACCCGAAGCTGGTCAAAGGTCTGGTCAAGCGGGATATCGTCCGCGTGATCACGCCGGGCACCGTGCTGGAAAACAGTATGTTGGACGAGACGAAGAACAACTATATCTGTTCGCTCTGCTATGAAGACGGCGCGGTTGGGCTGAGCTTCGCGGACGTTTCCACAGGCGAGTTGTACGCAGACCAGATAGAAAGCGGCGACATTTCCGCCCTGACCCATCTTTTGATGAACCGCCTTGCCCGGTATATGCCCAGTGAAATACTGATCAACCCGCAGGCGGCGGACCTTTCCGGGTTGCGGGACTTTATCCGTGACAAAATTCACGCCTCCGTGGAATGTATGGATTTCTCCCTGTACGAGGATTTGAACGGAGCACAGGAAACGATTGCCCGCCAGTTTGGAAAAGAGCGGACGGACGCATTGTCCCTGTCGGACAAGCCTCTGACAGTATTTTCTTTGAAAGCGCTGCTGGATTATCTGGGCAAGACCCAGATCAATGGCTTGGAGCGTCTCAATGAGCTGGAGCTGGATATGGAATCCACCGCCATGGGGCTGGACATCACTGCCCGGCGCAATCTGGAGCTGACGGAAACGATGCGCAACAAGGAAAAGCGCGGCTCGCTGCTTTGGGTGCTGGACCACACCAAAACCGCCATGGGAAAGCGGCTTATCAAAGCCTGGCTGGAGCAGCCGCTGCTCAGCCCCGCCAAAATCACCCTCCGCCAGAATGCCGTGGAGGAATTGTACGATAATCCCCAGCTGCTGGACGACCTGACCGGGCAGCTGACGGGAATTTATGATTTAGAGCGCATTATGACCCGCATTGTATACGGCTCCGCCAACGGCAGAGAGCTGCGGTCGCTCTGCTCCGCGGTGGAAAAGCTGCCGGGAATCAAAAACCTTCTCGCAGGCTGCGAAGCGACCTTGCTGCAAACGCTCTATTCGGAAATCGACGGCTTGGAAGACGTGGCGCAGCTGATCGAGACCTCTATCGTGGACGACCCGCCCTTTACCATTCGGGAAGGCGGCATTATCCGGGAGGGGTACTGTCAGGAGCTGGACGACATTCGCCACGATATGAACGGCGGAACGGAACTGGTGGCTGCCGTGGAAGCGCGGGAACGGGAGCGCACCGGGATACCCAAGCTGAGAACAGGCTACAATCGTGTATTCGGCTATTACATAGAGGTGTCAAACAGCTATAAAAATCAGGTCCCGGAAGATTATATCCGCAAACAGACCCTGACAAATGGGGAAAGATATATCACGCAGGAACTAAAAGATCTGGAAAATCGGATTCTAGGCGCTCACGATAAATCCGTATCCCTGGAAAGCAGGCTGTTTGAGGAGATACGCAGGCACATTGCCGAGCAGCTCCCCAGAGTGCAGACCTCCGCAAAGGCTGTGGCTGCTCTGGACGTGCTGGCTTCCTTTGCCACGGTCTCCGTCAAAAATGATTACACCCGCCCGGTCATCAATTTGAGCGGTAAATTATATCTCAAGGACAGCCGACACCCCGTGGTGGAGGCTCTGTTACAGGATCAGCCCTTTGTTCCCAATGATGTGGACATGGACATGAACGACAACCGGGTGGCAATCATCACAGGACCGAATATGGCGGGTAAATCCACCTATATGCGGCAGATCGCCATTATCACCATCATGGCGCAGATCGGCTGTTTTGTGCCGGCTGCCGTGGCAGAGATCGGCATTGTGGACAATATCTTCACCCGCGTGGGCGCTTCAGATGACCTTTCCGCGGGGCAGTCTACCTTTATGATAGAAATGTCAGAAGTGGCGGATATATTGAAGCATGCCACAAAAAACAGCCTTGTGATTTTTGATGAGATCGGCAGGGGCACATCTACCTTTGACGGCATGAGCATCGCCCGCGCCGTGCTGGAATACGTACATGACAAGAAGCTGGTGGGGGCGAAGACATTGTTTGCCACCCATTATCATGAGTTGACCGCCATGGAGGACATTCTGCCCGGCGTGAAAAATTTTAATATTGCCGTAAAAAAGCGGGGAGACGATATCACTTTCCTGCGGCGTATTGTCCGGGGCGGGGCGGACGACAGCTTTGGTATCGAAGTGGCAAAGCTCGCCGGGGTGCCGGAAAAGGTCATCAAGCGGGCAAAGCAGGTGCTGACCGAATTGGAAAGTGAAAATGGGCAAGCCTTGTCCCTTCCCGCGTCGGAGCGCTTTGCCGAGGAGCCGATCCAGCTTACCATGGATTCTACGGACAGTGAGGTGCTGCAAAAGCTTCGCTCACTGGATGTAAACAACTTGACCCCGATAGACTGCATGAATGCACTGTTTGAACTACACAACCTGTTGAAATAGGAGAAAAGTCAAAATGACCGAGAGCTATCAGGATATCAATGCGAGAACGATCGACCAGTGGGTAGAGGAAGGCTGGGAGTGGGGAAAGCCTATCTCTCATGAGGAATATAAAAATGCCTGCGATGGCACATGGGAAATGCTTCTTACTCCTACAAAGCCGGTGCCAAAGGAATGGTTCGGAGAGCTTCGGGGGAAGCGCGTGCTGGGGCTTGCCAGCGGCGGTGGGCAGCAAATGCCGATTTTTGCGGTGCTGGGCGCGGTCTGCACCGTGCTGGATTACTCTCCCAAACAACTGGAAAGCGAACGTCTGGTAGCGCAGCGGGAAGGGTATGATATCCGTATTATCCGTGGGGATATGACGAAGCCCCTGCCTTTTCAGGACGGCGAATTCGATTTGATTTTTCACCCGGTATCCAATTGCTATGTGCAGGAGGTCAAGCCAATTTTCCGGGAATGCTTCCGTGTCCTGAAGCCGGGAGGGGTCTTGCTTTCCGGGCTGGATAACGGGATCAATTTCCTGTTTGATGACGAGGAGAAGCGGGACAGGCTCAATGAGTTTCCCTTTGACCCGCTGAAGAACCGGGAGCAGAGAGAAGCGCTGGAAAAAAGCAACGATGGAATGCAGTTTTCCCATACAATGGAGGAGCAGATCGGCGGGCAGCTGGAAGCGGGCTTCCGCTTGACCCATCTGTATGAGGACACCAACGGCGCGGGAATTTTTCATGAACACCACATTCCATGTTTTCTTGCCACCCGAGCGATAAAGGAGCCATGATATGGTGGAGAAGGAGCTTTCGATACAGCGCGTCAACAGCTATAACGATCCCCGCTTTTCCCCGCGGGTCCTGCGGCAGCACGGCGCATTTCTGGTAAATGATGTGCCATGCGAGGTGGAGATCACCGGGGCGGATACGGCGGTGGTCAGAGGCGTACAAGAACGGGACGCGATTCAGCTGGTAGAGGAATTTCGATTTTATGCGGAGCACATCAGCCACTTTTATGATGACCGGGAAAACCTGCTGGCGGAATATCCGCCTGTTCGGTTGTTTTCCATAAAGCTGTCGGAGATACAGCCTTCCCAGTTTTTTGTAGATGACGAGAAGCTCTCCGCTGTGAAGACATTTCTTTCCGCGCCGGAAGATATCATAATTCCTGTGATCCGCAGGGAAGAACGCTATGTGTCTTTGGATGGTCACACCCGGCTGGCAGCGGCGATAGACGCCGGATTTGATACAGTTTTCGCTTTTCTCAGCGATTCAGGCGACGCCATTTTGGGGTTTGTCGAGGAAGCAAAAAGACGGGGGATTTTATCCCCCTATGATATGCGGCGGGTTCCTCATGAAGAATACGAGGTGGTATGGAACCAGTTCTGCGAGAAATTTTTTGAGGAGAAGCAGAAAGAAAATCAGGAACCGTAAGAGCGGCGAAACGAAAGGAAACCGATATGCCAAAAATTCAGGTTTTGGACAAGCAAATAGCCGAGCTGATCGCCGCGGGCGAGGTAGTGGAACGCCCGTCCTCCGTCATCAAGGAGCTGGTGGAAAATTCCATGGACGCCGGGGCAACGGTGATTACTGTGGAGATCCGCCGGGGCGGTATCACCTTTATGCGCGTTACCGACAATGGCTGCGGCATTTCCCCGGAGGACGTTCCTACGGCTTTCCTGCGCCACGCCACCAGTAAGATCACCCGGCAGGACGATTTGGATTCCATCATGACCCTGGGCTTCCGCGGGGAAGCCTTAGCGTCTATTTCCGCCGTATCCCATGTGGAGCTTTTGACCAAAGCTTCCGGGGCAGAGTCCGGCGTGAGCTATACCTGCGGCGGGGAGGAAGAACCCTGCATGAGGGAAGCCGGTTGCCCTGAGGGCACGACTATCATCATTCGGGATTTGTTCTATAACACCCCTGCCCGCATGAAATTTTTGAAAAAGGATTCCACCGAAGGCAATTCTGTTGCCGGCGTGCTGGACAAGCTGGCGCTTTCCCACCCGGAGATTTCTTTCCGCTTTATTCGGGACGGCAGGGAAACGCTACGCACCCCCGGCGACAATAAGCTTTCTTCCGCCGTTTACGGCGTATATGGCAGGGAATTCTTATCCACGCTGATCCCTGTGGAATACGAATACGAGCACATTCATGTCAGCGGCTTTGTCAGTTCCCCTGCTGGCAGCCGCCCAAACCGTTCCATGCAGAATTTCTTTATCAATGGCAGGTATATCCGCAGCCGCACCGCCATGGCGGCGTTGGAGGAAGCCTGCAAGGGCTCTATTATGGTGGGGAAATTTCCCGCGTGTGTGCTGCATTTGAACCTTTCTTTCGGTGCGGTAGACGTCAATGTCCACCCGGCAAAGCTGGAGGTGCGCTTTGTCAATGAGCGCCCGGTGTTTGACGCTGTGTACCACGCGGTGAAATCCGCGCTGAATGCCGGAGATAAGCCGAAAACCATGGAGCTGAAGTGCCCAGCGGTGCAGCCCTTTGCCCCTGTGCTGGAAAAGCACGAGCAGCAGATTTTATCAGATTCACCCGAACCTGTACCTGTGCCTAAAACGCCGACCGTGCCCATGCAGAAAACGACCGTGTTCCGGGACAGCGCGCCTCAAAAGGATACCTTCCATTCCTTTGTGGACCGTGTTCTGGAAGACGACCAGCCGCCGAAAACAGCGGAACAGCCCGCGCCCATAGAGCAGCCGACCCAAACGGCTGCTTTGGAAAGCTTCCAAAAGCCGGACGCACAGCCGCCGGAGCAGCCAAAGCCGATGGTCAGGGAATTTCATTCCAGGATTCTGGGGGAAGCCTTTGGCACCTATCTCATTGTGGAATACAGCCAGGACGAGCTGATGTTCATTGATAAGCACGCCGCGCACGAACGGCTGTTATATGAGAAATTGAAGGCTTCCAACGGCAGTGGAGAAGCGCAGACATTGATAGAGCCGGTCGCGGTCACGCTGGAGAAAGAAGAGTATTCCGCCGTATTGACACGGAAAGAAGAGCTGTTCCAGGCGGGCTTTGAGGTGGAGGATTTCGGCACAGGTACGGTGCTCGTCCGCTCTGTCCCACTGCTGCTGGACGGCGGAGACGCCGCGGCGGCAATTATGGAGATCGCCGGGTACCTGTCGTCTCTCAAAAAAGACTTTACCACAGAACACATGGACTGGGTGTACCACAACGTGGCCTGCCGCGCCGCTATGAAGGCCGGCGATATCACCCGGAAAGAGGAGCTTATCGCATTGGCGGAGGAGCTGGAACAGAACCCGCAGGTGCGGTACTGCCCTCATGGCAGACCTGTCTATATTCTCTTAAAGCGCCGGGAGATCGAGCGCCAGTTCGGCAGGGCTTAGGAGGCGGCTATGGAGAAAAAAATCCCTGTCGTGGCTGTGACAGGTCCCACCGCCGCCGGAAAGACTGCCTTTGGGATCGGGCTTGCCAAACGTTTTTCCGGGGAGATCGTTTCCTGTGACTCTATGCAGGTCTATCGTGACCTGCCCATCGGTACGGCGCAGCCTACCGCCGAAGAACTGTCGCAGGCGCCCCACCATTTGATTTCTTTTTTAGACTGGAACGTCCCCTTCAGCGTGTCGGACTATGTAGAGCTGGCAGGCAGAACGATACGGGACATTTCTTTCAAAGGGAACCTGCCCATTCTGGTGGGCGGGACCGGGCTGTATGCCCGGTCGCTCCTGCGGGGGTTCTCCTTTGAAGAAAATTGCCGCGATGACGACCTGCGCCAAAATCTGCTGCAAAAAGCGGAAAGCGAGGGGATCGGCGTTCTATATGAAGAACTGCAGCGCCTTGACCCTATAGCAGCGGGGCAGATACACCCCCACAATGTGAAGCGGGTGGTGCGGGCGCTGGAATACTGCAAGCTAACGGGAGAACCGTTCTCCGAGCAGGCAAGGCGTTCCCATATGGCGGAATCACCCTATCGTGCCCTGATGCTTTGCATTTCCTTTCGGGACCGCGAAAAGCTTTATGCCCGCATCGACAGCAGGGTAGATAAAATGCTGGGGCTTGGGCTGCTGGAAGAAGCGGAGAAGTTTTTTCACTATTGCAGGGAAAACGGCGTTCCCGCGACGGCAGCGCAGGCGATAGGCTATAAGGAATTATTCCCTTATTTTGACCATCAGGTCTCTCTGGAAGAAGCCGTGGAAAATATCAAGCGGGAAAGCAGGCGGTATGCCAAACGGCAGATTACCTGGTTCCGCCGGGAGCAGGACGTCATTTTCCTGTATCAGGATGATTTTGAAGCCCCGGAAATGCTGCTGCAGGAAGGCGTCCGGCTGGTAGAAACATTTTTGAAGAAAGGGGACAGCGTAAATGAACAGTAAAAAAATACAGACTCTGGCGGCGGCGCTGCTCACCTTTCTGTTATTGATCTATGTGGGCTATCAGGTGTATCTCTCCAATCATAAAGGCATTGTAACCGAAACCGCCATGTATGGAACGGTTTCCGATACCTTACAGGCGCGTGGCTTTGCCATTCGGGACGAACGGGTCATCACCGACACCTATAACGGCGTTTTGACCTATCGTGTGGCAGACGGTACACGGGTTTCCCAGGGCGGTGTGATCGCCGATATCTTTGCCAGCGAAAACGATGCCGCGGCGCAGGGGAAAATTGACAGGATCGATCGGGAAATTGCCAATTTGCAGGTGCTTTCCAAGCCGGCGGATTTCTTTGCCGCCAACCCGTCCATGATCAGCACGCAGATTTATTCCGCCATTGGGCAGATTTTTTCTGAGACCAGAAATAACAATTTTTCAGAAATCTCTTCTTTGAAAGAAAACCTGCAAACGGTGCTAAACCGCAAACAGCTGATCACCGGGGAAGAAAGCTCAGAGGATTATCTGCTGCGGATACAGCTGCTGGAAGAGGAGAAAGAGCAGCTTTCCCTGGCTGCCGGACAAACTATAAACAGCATTACCGCTCCGGCTGCCGGATATTTTATCAGCAGCACCGACGGCTTTGAAAATGTAGTGGATGTTTCTCACATTCGGGAAATCACGCCAAAAACGGTACGGGACCTGCTGGGCAGGGAAAGGGGGACGGGTCTGGGGTCTTCCGTGGGGAAAATCTGTTCCGACTTCAACTGGTATCTCGTCTGTGTGTTTTCGGAAGAAAACATCTGGCGGTTTGAAGACGTAGAGGAGGTTTCCCTGGATATCCCCCTTGCCAGCACGGAGACCATTCCCGCTACTGTAGTTGCCAAGAACAGGGATTCCGAAACAGGGGATACCGCTGTGGTTTTTGAGTGCTCCTATATGGATTCCGATATCGCTTCCGTCCGAAATGAGACGGTACAGGTCAATGTTCACACGTATTCCGGCGTGCTGGTCAGCGAACGGGCGCTGCGGTTCTCCGACGTGACCTATACGGAATATGACGAGGAAGGGAATCCTGTGGAAAAGGTGGCGGAAAATGTAAAAGGCGTGTATGTGCAGAATGGTCGCCAGCTGGAATTTGTTCAGGTGTTTACCGACAAGACGGTAAACGGCTACGCTATCTGCAAGACGGAACTGAGCGACGAGGAGCAGGAAGCGCTGGTTACGGAAGCGACCATTCAGCTTTACGATAACGTGGTAGTGGAAGGGACTGATCTCTATGACGGAAAGCCTGTACAGTGACCGCTGCGCGGCATTTGATGAAAATTTCCGGGAGATTTCTGAGCAGATCGCGAGGGCTGCGGACAAGTCTGGACGGAAGGCGGAAGACATCACTCTGCTTGCCGCCACAAAAACTGTTCCGCTGGAAGTGATAAACCATGCGATTGAAAACGGGATTTCCTGTATCGGCGAAAACCGTGTGCAGGAGCTTCTGGAAAAATATGACGGACTGCAAAAGGAAGGCTGCGATGTGCAGTTTATCGGTAGGCTGCAAACCAATAAGGTAAAATACCTGCTTCACAAGGTCAGCTGCATTCAATCGGTGGACAGCTTAAAGCTGGCGCGGGAAATTTCCCGGCTCTGTGCGCGGGAACAGACCCATATGGACGTACTGGTAGAGGTAAATATTGGCAGGGAAGAGAGCAAGGGAGGAATTTTGCCTGAGGCGCTGCCGGAATTTATCGACGAAGTCAGAGAATTTCCCGGTTTAACGGTCCGTGGACTGATGACAATTCCGCCGGACTGCAGGAATACACCGAAATTTTTTCAGTATTTTTCTTCCATGAGACAATATTATGTTGACATAGCGGCAAAAAAATTGGATAATGTACCTATGGATTGTCTGTCCATGGGAATGTCTTCTGACTTTTCTGCGGCGATCGAGTGCGGCGCCACTATGGTGCGTATCGGTTCTGCGTTGTTTGGGAAAAGGGAAAAACATTGATAGGGATGGTGAAAGCAAATGTCTAGTTTGCGCGACAAATTTCAGAGAATGATTAAGCCGCCGGACGATGAATACGAGGATTATTATGATGAGGATGACGAGGAAGAAGGGTATGAGGAACCCCGCCGCTCATCTTCCTATGCCTCCTTTGCGTCCCGTATGGACCCACGGGAGAACAAGGTCGTAAATTTCAACGCCAAGTCACAACTGCAAATGGTGGTCTTCAAGCCCACCTCTTTTGGAGAGGAAACCAGAAATATTGCCGATGAGCTGCTCAAGAGACATACAGTGGTGCTGAATCTGGAAAAGACCGATAAAGAGGCTTCCCGCCGTATTGTGGACTTTTTAAGCGGCGTTGCCTATGCCAACAACGGCAAGCTGAAGCCCATTGCCTCCAATATCGTTATCGTTACCCCCTATAATGTAGATTTGATGGGCGACGATGTGTTGGACGAGCTGGAAAGCAGCGGCATTTATTTTTGATTTATGGAAAAAGGGTCTGACGCGCTTCTTTTTGCAAAGTTGAAAAATGGTCTGACACTTTCCCAAAAGCGTCCATATTTTCTGGGCTTTTTGGACGAGACCGAGGCTGCCCTGTGCGGGGAAACTCTGGAACGGACCCGAGATGCCCGCTGGCTGCTTTGGGGCGGTTATGAAGAAGCGGAGCGAAAGATTTTAGGCTTGTTTCCAGATTATCTGGAAGCAAGTACAGAAAGCTTTCCTCTGGCGCCGGTCACCTTTCTGTTCCGAGAAGAGGATACGCTTTCTCACAGAGATTTTTTAGGTTCTTTTATGGCGCTGGGTGTTGAGCGCAGTACCATTGGGGACATCCTGGTGGGACAAGGGCGCTGTGTGGCGTTTCTCCGCAAAGAAATGGAAGCTTATTTTCTTCAGAATTTAAGGAAGATCGGGCGCGTTGGAGTTCGTGCCGTTCCCGGCGCGGAAGAACCGCTGCCGATCGTTCGGGAGTTTGTGGAGCGAGTCGGCGTAATAGCTTCTCCGCGGCTCGACTGCCTTGTGGCGTTTCTCTGCGGAACGAGCAGGGAAAAGGCGGCAGGGCTTATCACAGCCGGTATGGTGATGCAAAATCATAAAGAGATACTTTCCGTTTCCGAACATGTCTGTGAGGGCGATAAAATATCAGTGCGGAAGCATGGAAAGTTTTTGATAGATAGATTGGGTCCACTGACCGCAAAGGGGCGGCTCTCGATCCAGTGCAGGAAATACAAATAAGGGGGATACTTCCGAATGTTGACCGTAAAAGAAATCAATGAGGTAAGCTTTGGAAAGGCGGGCTTTTCCGGCTATAAGCCGGAGGACGTGGATAATTTTATCGACGAGGTCGCCGCTTCTTTCCAGCAGCTGGAAACCGAACGCAACAACGCTTTGAAGCACGCGCAGGAGCTGACTGTGCAAAATTCCGAGCTTTCCGCGAAAAATGCAGAGATTCAGGAAAAGCTGGCGATCCTTGCCAAAAAGGTAGAGTCCTACCGGGAAGACGAGGACGGCATTAAGGACGTGCTCCTCAGCGCTCAAAAGCTGGCAAAGGATTCTGTACGGGAAGCCAAGGATAAGGCGGAGGTCATCTTGCAGGACGCAAGGGACAGCGCCCGTCAGATCACGGAAAACGCCAAGACAGAAGCTGTCAGGGCGGCAAAGGAATATACGATACAGACCGAAGAAAAGAAAGAGGAGCTGGAAGAGATGAAACGCCAGGTTTCCGCTTTCCGCAACTCCCTTTTGGAAATGTATAAGAAGCATTTGGAGGATATCAACCATATCCCGAATTTCCGTCAGAAAGACAGAGAAGACGATGCGCCTGCTTCTCACACGGAGCAGGAACCTGTCGCGGAAGAGCCCAAAGCTGTCGAGCCTGCGTCTGCTCCCGCAGAGCCGGTAGCCGCGCAGCCAAAGACGATGGAAGCGCCGGTTCGCCAGCCGGAGCCTGTCCGTCAGCCCGAGCCGACCCGCCCGGAGCCGGTTCGTCAGCCCATCATGGTGGAAATGGCGGAGGATCGACCTCAGCGCAAGCCCCAGCCGCTCCCTCCCAGAGGAGAGAAAAAACCCATGAGGAAGCCTTCCCTGCACGATAAGGTGGATTATTCCGCCGAACAGCAGTTTCCTGAGGAAGACGAGGATTTTATGGACGATGATCTCTCCGATGTGGGTATTGATCTGAAAACCTATAGCAACATTCCTGAAACACTAAAGCAGGAAAAAGAAAGCCACTTTAGTCATCTTGAATTTGGCGAAGATGTGGATTTAGGTAAGAAAAAGCGTAAGAAGTAAGCTTTCAGGCGCAAATTTCCAGAATTTGCGCCTGTTTTCATAAAGCTCTCAAAATTGGAAAAAAGGAAGGACATCTCTTGGAACAGAAAAAGAAAGCCCATCACAATTTGTATGCCGGAATATGTCTGGCAGTCGCAGCCGTGCTGTTGGCAGCGGACCAGATCCTCAAATATTTTGTGCTGCGGGATTTGAAGCCCGCAGGCTCGGTGACAGTTATTGATGGGCTGTTGGAGCTGGCATATATCGAAAATACCGGGGCAGCCTTTGGGCTGTTCCAAAATATGATGTGGCTCCTGATCCTTATTACCTTGGCGGCTTTTCTCGTGATCGTGGTGCTGCTGTTCCGCTACCGCAGCCATACCTTTTTCAGCTATACCGCGTCGACGCTTTTGATCGCGGGGGGGATCGGCAACCTGCTGGATCGCATTTTTTACGGCTTCGTTGTGGATTACATTCACGTCCTGTTTTTCGATTACATTTTTAATTTTGCCGACTGCTGCGTCACAATGGGAACGGTGCTGTTCATCATACACGTTGTCCTGATTTCCGTCAGGGAGAAACGAACGGAAACGGACGTGCCGGAAGCCCTGGAGAAGCAGGAATGAATGAGGAACTGACCTTTCTTGTGGAAACAGCCGGAGTGCGGCTGGACAAATGGCTTTCAGATTGTATGGAGGATATGACCCGTTCTGCCGTGCAGAATCTGATTGCCGGCGGCATGGTGACCTGTGAGGGAAAGGTGTTGTCAAAAAGCGCCAAGCTGTCTCCCGGAGACAAGGTAGAGGTCGTTTTGCCGGAGGTGCGCCCGCTGGATATTGCGCCGGAACAGATACCGCTTGAAATCGTCTATGAAGATGAAGATTTGCTGGTGGTCAATAAGCCAAAGGGCATGGTAGTGCACCCGGCTCCCGGGAATCCAGATAAAACGCTGGTGAACGCTCTGCTGTATCATTGCGGCGATTCTCTTTCCGGCATTAACGGCGTTGCCCGCCCGGGCATTGTCCACCGTATCGACAAGGATACCAGCGGACTGCTTATTGTGGCAAAAAACGATTTTTCCCATGTGCGTCTGGCTGAACAGATTCAAGCGCATAGCTTTACCAGGGAATACAGCGCCGTGGTGTATGGCAATGTAAAGGAGAACTCCGGCAAAGTGGATAAGCCCATTGGCCGCCACCCGGTAGAACGGAAGAAAATGGCAGTTCTGCTGGATTCTCCTTCCGCCAGGAACGCCGTCACCCATTATGAGGTGGTGGAGCGTTTCGACGGCTTTACCCAGTTGAAGCTCCGGCTGGAAACGGGGAGGACCCACCAGATTCGGGTGCATATGGCGTCCATTGGGCACCCCGTGGCAGGCGACCCGGTATATGGACCGAAAAAAGTGATCTCCTTTCTCCATGGGCAGTGTCTCCATGCCGGATTGATTGGTTTTGTTCACCCCCGCACAGGAGAGTATTTGGAATTTGAAGCGCCGCTGCCCGACTATTTTACAGAGTTCCTGCGCAAATTGCGGAAGCCTTCCTAAATGAAGCAAAAAGGGGATCGCTTGTCATGGGGCATTCAGAAAAAACTTCTCTGGAAAAGGAAGCCAATAAAATCTATGTTCTGCTGGTATTGATTGCCTTTGTTCTGGCAGCTATGGCAATGGTGGGATTTTACTCCGACCAGCCCATGAACATTTATGTGGTGTCCAGTGCTTTGGAGACTGAAAGCCGCGGAGAAACAGCGGCTTCTTCCGCCGTTGAAGCAGCGTCTACTTCCGAGCCTGAAGGGCTTTTGGAATCAGAGACCGGCGGGATACAGGAAATTCTGGTGGAAAAGAGCATAGACCTGAACCATGCCGGCAAAGAGGAGCTGGAAAAGCTGCCCGGTATTGGACCTGTGTTGGCGGAGCGTATCCTAAAATATCGCGGGGAATACGGCGATTTTCAGGAGATTGAAGAAGTGATGGAGGTCAGCGGGATCGGCGAAAAGATTTTCGGAAAGATACAGGATTTTATTTTTGTGGAGTGAACCCGGGATCAAAACCAGTAAAATGTTATTTTCAAAAAATACAGACTTTGCGACGGCTAAAATGCGGCGGCAATAAGAAAAAGCCCTTCAGGCGTAATTTCCTGAAGGGCTCTTTTATTTGGAAAGAAAAGAAACTTAATCAGTGTCGCTGGGGAAATGAATGTCCATCTGCCTGCGCAGTTCTTCCATGTACTCGGAGACCATGACGCTCAGTTCCATGCACCGCTGATACTCAGCGCGGGAAGCTTCCGGCTCGGTAATATAGCGGTAGAGATCCTTTGCTTCCCAGCCCATGAGCTGGAATTTTTCGTCCGTGTCGCCGTACAGGCTTTCCACGGTCTTGTCCTTGTGCCAGAGGGAAATTCCCGCCAGCCTGGAAATGGAATCCACCCGCACAGTGCCCTCCATGCCCTGGAAATCACTGTTTGCGCCAGCCTGCCCCAGCTTGGAATAGGTCAGCGTTACCAGCTTATCTGGATAACGCAGGGTAACGATACCGCTGCCGTCCAGTCCGCTGCGGGTGGGCAGCATATCGGCGTGGACGCTTTCCGGCTTTCCAAACAGCGCCAAAGCGGGATAAACACAGTAAACGCCCAAGTCCATCAAAGCCCCTGTTTCCAGCGCCGGATTGAAAATATTGGGCAGCTCGCCGGAAAGATAGGAGTCCAGCTTGGAAGAACGCTGGCAGAAATCCAGCTTGACAAGGGAAATAGGGCCAATCGTTTTCAATGCGTCTTCCAGGATTTTTCTTTGGGGGAGATGGAGAAACATAATGGCTTCCAGAAAAATCACACGGCGCTCCTCGGCAATTTTCTGCAGCTCCCGCACTTTTTCCGCCTGGGCGCACAAGGGCTTTTCACAGATTACGTGCTTCCCGTGCTGCAAAAAAAGCTTGCATTGCTCATAGTGGAACGCGTTTGGGCTTGCCACATACACAGCGTCAAGCTCGGGGGAAGACGCCATTTCCGCAAGGTCTGTGAAAACGGATTTCGCTCCATGCTTTGCGGCATATTCCCTTCCCCGCGCTTCAGTGCGGGAATAGACGGCAGTCAGCTCCCATAACCCGCTGTCCTTTGCGCCGTGAATGTATTCATCAGTGATCCAGCCGGAGCCGACTGTGCCAAAACGCAGCATACAGTTTCCTTTCTCCGCTTATTCTGCCTGGCAGACCGCGGTTTTGATAATATTTTTGATTATTTCCATGTCCTCCAGCACCACATATTCCTGCTTGCTGTGGGCATTTCCTCCGCCAGTGCAGATATTGGGGCAGGGGAGACCCATGAAAGACAGGGTAGCTCCGTCCGTGCCGCCGCGCACCGCCGTGCTGTATGGCTCCACGCCGTTTTCACGCATGGCTTTTTCCATGGATTCAATGATCTCCATGTGAGGCGCGATCTGCTCTTTCATATTATAGTAGGAATCGTGGATAGAGATAGATACCGGGTGAGAAGGATATTTTACATTCAAATAGGCAGCAGCCTGCTCCATCAGATCCTTTTTGTCCTGAAAACATTCCTTGTCGTGGTCACGAATCAGGAATTTCAGCACAGCATGCTCTACCTCGCCCTGCATGCTGTCCAGATGGAAAAATCCCTCATATCCCTCCGTGCATTCCGGCACGGCATTTTTGGGCAGCAGGGCACAATACTCCAGCGCAATGGAAGAGGCATTTATCATTTTTCCTTTCGCGCCCCCGGTGTGGGTGCTTTTGCCCGAAAACTCGACCACAGCGGACGCGGCATTGAAGTTTTCATAATCCAGACCGCCCAACGCACCGCCGTCTATCGTGTAGGCATAGTCGCAGCCAAATCCTGCAACGTCGAAATGATCGGCGCCCTCTCCGATTTCCTCATCGGGGGTAAAGCCCAATTTTACGGTACCGTGGGGTTTCTTTTCCCGAATGATTTCCTCCGCGGCACATAAAATCTCCGCAATCCCCGCCTTATCGTCTCCACCCAGCAGAGTAGTGCCGTCGGTGGTGATAAGCGTTTTTCCTATATGCTTTTCCAGAGCGGGAAATTCGGCAGGGGAAAGGGTCAAACCGCTGCTGCCCAGAGGAATCACTTCGCCGTCATAGTTTTTGACGATCTGCGGGCGGATATTTTCTCCGCTGACCCCTCCGTAGGTATCCATATGGGCGATGAAACCAATGGTGTTTTTTCGGGGTTCCGTGGCGGGAATGGTGCCGTACACATAGCCCATGTCGTCCATATAAGCGTCTTCCATGCCGATGGCTTTCATGCGCTCTACAATGTGCGCACCTAAAGCCTTCTGCCCGGGGGTGCTGGGGGTGGTATGAGTGGTTTCATCTGAACCTGTGCTGTATGAAACTAAATCGAGAAAGGTCTCCTGTAAAGACATAAGCTGTAGCTGCCTTCTTCCTTAAAATATGTGTGGAAAATTACGCTTCGTCCCAGTAGCGCTTCAAATTAGCAAGCCCAATGCGCAGCGCCTCCACAGGCTCTTCCATGCCTTCAAACTCAATGGCGATGGTGTCGTCATATCCGGCAGCCTTTAAGGTGTGTAAGCACTGCTTCACGGGCACGTTGCCGTGTCCAATGATAGTGCCCCGCAGGAAGTTGCCTGCTCTGGTGCGGAAGGAGCCTTCGCCAGGGTCGGCGTCATAAAAGCTCTTCCAAACAAAATCCTTGGCATGGACGTATTTTACATACGGTGCGACCCGTGCTACAGCCATAGCGGGGTCTTCATCGGCGCACATAAAATTGCCCATATCGCAGAGCAGGGCAAAGTTCGGGTGATTTACCTCGTTGTAAAGCTTTTCCACACGCTCGGAATCCTGAGAGAAAAAGCCGTGGTTCTCCGTCATGGTCATCACACCTTTGGCGGCGGCGTATTCCGCGACCTCTCGAATGGGCGCGACTAAAGCGGGGATCACGCTGTCATAGCTGCCGCTTTTGCCGGAATCCTTCAAAAAGCCCTGGGTAACGTCATGGCGCATTCTGGGCGCGCCCAAAGCTGCTGTGAAATCCACGTAGCGCTTCACGCGTTCTACTTCCTTTGCGGTGTCGCCGTCGGAACCGTTCAGGAAATCCGCGCCGATCGCCACAGAGGAGATTTCCAGACCGTATTTGTCGGCTTGTGCCCGGATTTCCTTTGCGCGCTGGGGCATTTCCTCCGGGGGACAGTCCACGTTTACAAAGTCTACGACTTCGATAGCATCAAAGCCCAGCTCCTTTGCCTTGGCGATACACTCCATCGGGGTCAGCTCACCCTTGCGGATCGCCTTGAAAAAGCTGTAGATACTTACTGAAAATTTCATGATGTATCCTCCTGATACTTTGTCTTTTATTGGGAGTGCGTTTCTCAATCGCCGAAGCTGATGCCGATCTGCCGTGCTGCCTGAATTTCACTGCAATCCACAGGAACAGCCTTCAGCTTGCCGGCAACGTCCTGCAGCGGAACGGGAACGGTTTCCCCGTTTACAACGCCCACCATGACGCCGAAGCGTTTTTCTTTGATGAAGCGCGCCGCCGTAGCGCCCAGCCGGGTACACAGCACGCGGTCATAAGCACAGGGGCTGCCGCCGCGCTGGAAATGACCGGGAACGCACACGCGAATTTCGTTGTCGATTTTCTCCTGCAATTCCTCTGCAATGCGGTAAACGATAGAGGGGTGCTTGAAATCGGCTCTGGCTTTTTTGAACTCTTTTTTGGACAGGGCAGCTTCTTCCTTGGAGATAGCGCCTTCGGCAACTGCCAAAATGGAGAACTTCTTTCCCTTTTCAATGCGGTTGTTCAGGGTTTTGGCGATTTTATTGATGTCATAGGGGATTTCGGGCAGCAGGATCACGTCTGCGCCGCCGGCAATACCGGCAGACAGCGTCAGCCAGCCTACCTTGTGTCCCATAACCTCCACGATAAAGATGCGCCCGTGAGAGGTGGCGGTGGTGTGAATGCAGTCGATGACATTGGTGGCGATCTCCACAGCGCTGTGAAAGCCAAAGGTGATATCCGTGCCCCAGATGTCGTTGTCGATGGTTTTGGGCAGGTGAATGACGTTCAACCCTTCCTCCCGCAGCAGGTTGGCGGTTTTTTGGGTGCCGTTTCCGCCCAGGATCACCAGACAGTCCAGCTTCATTTTCTTGTAGTTGTCTTTCATGGACTTGACTTTGTCAACACTGGTTTCGTCGATGACCCGCATGGTCTTAAAGGGCTGGCGGGAAGTGCCCAGCAGGGTGCCGCCCAAAGTGAGAATGCCGGAGAAGTCCGACTCCTTCATCAGCGTGTACTCGCCGAAAATCAGCCCCTTGTAGCCGTCCTTGATGCCGTAGATTTCCACATTGTCGCCGAACTCCTCATACAGTCCCTTGGCGACGCCGCGGATCGCAGCGTTCAGACCTTGACAATCTCCGCCACTGGTGAGAATACCTACTCTTTTCATACTGTTTGCTCCTTCCTGATTTTGAAAAATATCGCAGAACAGAATACCTGTTACCGGGTATCCGTTTCCTCCGCAGAATGAATGGGGATCAGCGGGCTATCGTTGATTTCCGGCTTTAATTCCGCAAGCCGTGCCTTTGCCTGCTGATAGAATGCCAGCTGGCTGCTGAACGCAGGTCTGCCGCGCCGGTTGACATGGTGGTAGCTGGTGTCGGAAGACATGCTCCTGGCATTGGTATTATCGTTCAGGAGGGTCTCCAAAATGCCGAAAGCCCGTTCTTTCAAATCGGGGTCCTCCACCGGGAACACAAGCTCGATACGCCTGTCCAGATTACGGGGCATCCAGTCGGCGCTGCCCAAATAAATTTTTGGCATTCCGGCGTTTTCAAACCGAAAAATACGGCTGTGCTCCAAAAGCTGCCCTACAATGCTGATTACGCTGATATTTTCGCTGATTCCCTCCAAGCCGGGGATCAGGCAGCAAATGCCGCGCACCACCAGCTTGACGGGTACGCCTGCCTGGGACGCCTCATACAGCAAGCCGATAATTTCCGGGTCCACCAGGGAGTTGACCTTTGCGGTGATGCCGCAGGGCAGCCCCTGCCGGGCGTTGACGGTCTCCGCCTTTATCATGCGGACAAAGAAATTCCGCATTCCGTGAGGGGCGACCACAAAGTGGCTGTACTCCGGCGGGCGGGAATACCCGGTGATCACGTTGAACAGGGAAGACGCGTCTGCGCCATATTGATCGTTGCAGGTGAACATTCCCAGATCGGTGTAGATTTTGGCGGTAGAGTCGTTGTAGTTGCCGGTGCCCAGATGGAGATAACGCCGAATGCCGTCCTCTTCCTGCCGTACCACCAGCGCAATTTTGCAATGGGTCTTTAAGCCGTGGAGACCGTAAATGACATGGCACCCGGCTTTTTCCAGCTTGGTTGCCCAGTTGATATTATTCTCCTCATCAAAACGGGCCTTCAGCTCTACCAGCACCGTGACCTGCTTCCCGTTTTCCGCCGCTTTGATCAGCGCCGCAACAATGGGCGAATTTCCACTGACACGGTACAACGTCTGCTTGATGGCGAGTACATTTTCGTCCTGTGCGGCGCGCTCGATAAACTGTACCACGCAGTCGAAGCTTTCGTAGGGGTGGTGCACCATTCTGTCCTTTTCCCGAATGGCTTCAAAAATGTCGTCGTAGCCCCAGAAATCCGCAGGCGCTACCGGGCGAATGGGCTGGAAGCAGAGATTCTCAAACCCGTCCACTCCTGCAAATTTGGAGAAGAAAGTCAAATCAAGGGGACCGGGTAGCTGATAAATCTCATTCTTCTTGATTTTCAGCATATCAATGAGGAAGCTGCGAATGTTTTTGTCGCATTTCTGCAGCAGCTCCAACCGCACAGGACGACCGCGTTTCCGCCGTTTGATGGATTTTTTTACCTCGCTCATGAAATCTTCCGCTTCTTCGTCGATTTCCAGATCGGAGTCTCTGGTAATGCGGAAGGGGCAGGAAGCCTTGATCTCATGAAGCTCAAATAAATCTGCCAGCTTATAGGTGATGACGTCTTCCAGCAGGGTGAATACCCTGCCGTCCTGAGAGGGCAGCTCCAGAAAACGGGGAAGAATGGAGGGCACCTGCACGATGGCAAAGAACTTTTCGTCTTCCTTGTGCTCCTTACTTTTCAGGTAGACGGCAATATTCAGCGATTTGTTGGCAAGCAGAGGGAACGGACGGCTGCCGTCTACCGCCAAAGGGGTGAGAACGGGGAACAGCACCCGGTTGAAATATTCGGAAAGATAAGAAAGCTGCTCGGGGTTCATTTCCTCACAGGTCAGAAAACGGATCCCCTGCTGGCGCAGCGCCGGAACAATGGAGCGGTGCAGGCAGGAATACTGCTTCTCCATAAATTTATGTGTCTTTTCTTCCAGCTCCTGCAACAGCTCGGCAGGGGAAAGGTCAAAGCTCTCCTTGGGTTTGTGGTTCGCGCTTACCTGAGCCTTTACTCCGGCAACGCGCACCATGAAAAATTCATCAAGATTTGAGCCGGTAATTGCCAGAAAGCGCAGCCGCTCCATCAAAGGGTTTTCCTTTTTCGTGGCTTCCTCCAGCACGCGGGCGTTAAAGTCCATCCAGCTCAGTTCACGGTTATAATAGGGCATTTTTTTCTCTGCCATGAGAATCACCTCTTACAATTCAAATTTGATGGAAAGCTCGGGGGAAAGACCGAACACGTCCTTGAAAAACTGCGCGGATTCCGCAAACGCCCACTGCTCCAGCAGGGTGTCGCTGGAAACAGCCGCCTTGAACAGCACCCGGTCCTCCTCAATGGAAACCTTCAAATTTTGCAGCTTTTCCCGATGAGATTTATCCAGAGCGTTGGCAATGCGGAAAATCGCCGCCAATTTGGAAACTACCAGCTTTTCCTTATTGCTCAGCCGGGCAAATTCCGGGTTTTCTTCTATGGAGAGGCGGTCGGAAATACTTCCCGTTACAAACGCCACCTCCAAAGCCTCCGCTTTGCTCAGCCCGAACAGGTCCATATCCTGAATCAAATTGAAGGTGCACTGGTTATGCTGGCGGACGCTGACAAAGCTCCCGCAGCTGTGCAGAATGGAGGCAAGCTCCAAAATCAGTCGCTTGGAGGGATCCAAGCCGTGAATATGCTTCAGCTTGTCGAAAATGTGGCAGCTGCAATCCCGGATATATTGGGAATGCTTCAAATCGCAGCCAAAGCGCTGGGCGGTAGTTCTTGCGCATGCCAGAGCGCTTTTTCGGAAATAGGCGATCCGTTCCGTATCCGCCTTTGAAGAAAGCATACAGCGGATCACCGCTTCGGAAATGTCGGCTGTGGGGGCGCAGACCGTCTTCGTGTTTGGAGAGAACCGAAGCATTGCCTGGTAAATGGCAAGCGCCGTGTAGAGAATAGCGGCGTCCTGCTCCTTGATGCCGTAGCGTGTACCAATCGCTTCCGGGGTCAGGGAACGCAGGGAGCCGTACAATTCAGAAAGCCGCTCCGTACCGAACTGATAATAGTTTTTCTCACATTTTGCACCGCAGAGCCGGGCGACCAGATCGATCTGTGAGCCGGTAAGGATCAGATTTTGAATGGGGAATTCAGAAATAGCAATGCGGTTCAGGACAGTATCCAGATATTCTTCCACTACTGTGTGGAAATCCCGGGCAACGTTCCGCATTCGGTGCAGCACCTCATAAAGCTTCAGCGCGCCGATGGAGATATTCTGGAAATAGAGGATTTTTGCGCCGTCGTACACGGCAATGCCGATACTGCCGGAGCCTACGTAGGCAATCACGGAATTGCCGGTTTTCAGGCAGTCCGCGTCCTTCAGCTTTGTGGCGATTTCAGAATAAATGTACGCCTTTTCCTGACTGTCGTCCAGCACCGTTACGTCAAGATCATTGCGGACCCGGAGCTGGTCTATCACCAGCGAACGGTTTTTCGCGTCCCGCAGCGCGGTACAGGAAATGACCTTGGGCTTTTGGATATTGTAGGTCAACAGCGCGGAAGAGAATTTTCTCAGCACGGAGGAAAGCTCCCGCAGGCTGTCGAAGCTGACCGTTCCCGTTTCAAATACATCATAGCCCAACCGCAGGGGATATTCCAGCGAATCCAGCAGGGAAACAGTCCCCTTGGAAAGCTGGGAAACGCGCATTCGTACATTGTTTGTCCCGATTTCGATAACTGCCGCAGCATTGGCAGCGGTCTTTTTATTCAAGCAAATCCCTCCAACAAATCTGCTTTTGAAAACAGACGGATTTCTTTCATTTCTGGCGGGTAAAAGCACCCCATGCCCTGAAAAGGAGAAAAGAACAGATGAAATTGCAACTTTGTGGACATTATATCAAATTTTCACAGAACATTCAAATGATTTTTTGGAAAAAGCTATATTTTTTCTCTCTTTTTTCCAAAAGGAATTTTTTTGGAAAAAGTGCTTGATTTTTCACCGCATATTGGATATAATAGGAAAGCCGTAAGGATATGGAGAGGTATTCTAATGGTAAGGAGCCACATTGGAAATGTGGTGTGCCGCAAGGCATTGTGCGTTCGAGTCGCATCCTCTCCGCCATGTCGCAAAAAGTCCGCTTTGCGGACTTTCCTGAAAGAAGCCTTTCCTTTGGAAAGGCTTCTTTTTCGCAAATTCGTTGCCTTTGCAAGCACAGGCATTACGCCTCCGCTGCACTACCAACTTTTTTCGGGTGAGGACAAAGGTTTCTTTCATGCCATAAACTCTTTTTCGTTTTCAGTCTTTTTGTGGGACAGAAGAACGCATTTCCCGTTCTTTTCTTTTTTCTTGCAAAGCGGGACGGTTTGCAATATAATAAGGGATACACGAAAGCGTTGGAAAGGAGAAGCCGGAAAATGTCCAGAGAAGTGAAAGCTGAATTAGGCAACCTGTGCATGGTGTGCAGCGGCAGCCAGGTGCTGGTGCAGAACCGCCCCGCAGCGCACGGCTGGTCCGGCATTGCCTTTCCAGGCGGGCATATAGAGCCGGGAGAATCCATCACGGATTCTGTCATTCGGGAGGTCTTCGAGGAAACAGGGCTGACACTGCATGAGCCAAAGCTCTGCGGCGTGAAAGACTGGATGCAGGAGGACGGTTCCCGCTATATCGTGTTTCTTTATAAATGCAGCGATTATTCCGGGGAGCTGAAGTCTTCCGAGGAAGGGGAGGTATTCTGGGCAGAGCGGGACAGCCTGCCCGGTATGAATCTTTCTTCCGGCATGAAGGAAACGATAGAGGTCTTTTTTGAGGATTCCCTCAGCGAATTATATTATGATACCGACAACGATTGGAAAATCAATTTGAAGTAAGGAGAAAGCAGTATGAAACATCAGGTAATTTCTGCATTTTATCAGGATTTGGACAGCTATGCCGGGAAAACGGTCACCGTCTGCGGCTGGGCGCGCTCCATTCGTGATTCCAAGGCTTTGGGCTTTATCGACCTGAACGATGGTTCTTCCTTCAAGGGCGTCCAGGTAGTTTTTGAGGACGGGAAAATCGACAATTTCAAGGAGATCGCTTCCCAAAACGTAGGGGCGGCGCTCATTGTGACAGGCACCCTGCTTGCCACCCCGGAAGCAAAGCAGCCCTTTGAAATTCACGCGGAGAAAATAGAGATCGAGGGCGCTTCCACGCCGGAATACCCCCTGCAGAAAAAGCGCCACTCTGTGGAATATCTGCGCACGATCGCTCATCTGCGCCCCCGCACCAACCTGTACAGCGCGGCGTTCCGCATTCGTTCCGCGGCTGCCATGGGGATCCATAAATTCTTTCAGGAAAACGGCTTTGTCTACTGCCACACGCCCATTTTCACCGCAAGCGACTGCGAGGGAGCGGGCGAGATGTTCCAGGTGACCACCCTTGACTTGGAAAATGTGCCGAAAACCGAAGACGGGGCAGTGGACTATAAGCAGGATTTCTTCGGAAAAAAGACTTCACTGACAGTTTCCGGGCAGCTGGAAGTGGAATGTATGGCGCAGGCGTTTGGCAAGGTGTACACCTTTGGTCCCACCTTCCGCGCGGAAAACTCCAACACCACCCGCCACGCGGCAGAGTTCTGGCAGATCGAGCCGGAGATCGCCTTTGCGGATTTGAATGACGATATGGACGTGATCGAAGCTGCCATCAAGTATGTGATCCGTTATGTCATGGAGGTCTGCCCGCAGGATATGGAATTCTGCAACACCTTTGTGGATAAGGGCTTGGTCGAGCGGCTGCGGCACGTGGCTGATTCCGATTTTGTCCGGGTCTCCTATACGGACGCTATCAAAATTTTGGAACAGCACAACGATGAATTTGAGTTTAAGGTCTCCTGGGGCGCGGACATTGCCACAGAGCACGAGCGTTATCTCACCGAAAAGCATTTCGGCAAGCCGGTGTTTGTCACGGATTATCCCAAGGAGATCAAGTCCTTCTATATGCGCCTGAATGACGATGGAAAAACGGTTGCCGCCACCGATCTGCTGGTTCCCGGCATCGGTGAGCTGGTAGGAGCCAGCCAGCGGGAGGAGCGGTACGATGTGCTGCTGGACCGCATTCACGAGCTGGGCATGAAAGAGGAGGACTACTGGTGGTACCTGGAGCTGCGGAAGTACGGCGGCACGAAGCATTCCGGCTTTGGCATCGGCTTTGAGCGGCTTGTCATGTACCTGACCGGCATTGAAAACATTCGGGACGTGGCGCTGTTCCCCAGAACTCCCGGGGCTGTAGAATTTTAATCGTTAGAACTTGAGAATTAGCTGTAAAAGGGCAAAGGGCTTCCAGATTTTGGGACCCTTTGCTTTTTTACAAAAATTTGTCAGGAATCGGCAGGCTCATTCGTATTACAGGTGAAAGCGCTTTTGAAAGATACAGTCGGAAGGAAGGTGGTCAGGACGAAAGCAATCGATGAGGCAGAGACGGAGCGGTTGGTGGAAGCCTATTCCGATATGATACTGCGGCTGAGCTTCACCTATCTGAAATCCACACAGGACGCGGAGGATATCTGCCAGACGGTGTTTCTCAAGCTGCTGGCGTCCGGGAAAAGCTTCGACAGCCCGGAGCACGAAAAGGCATGGATCGTACGTACGGCAATCAACGCCTGCAAGGACGAGCTGCGTGCTTTCCGCAGGAAAGCTGTCGCTCTTGACAGCCTGGCGAAGACTGCCGCGCCGCCCGCACCGACCTCGGATACCCTGGACGCGGTGATGGCTCTTCCGCAGAAATACAGAGAGGCGGTATATCTTTTCTATTACGAGGGCTATTCCATCAGAGAGATCGCGAAGCTGCTGCACAGAAGCGAAGCTGCGGTGTCCGCCCATTTGAGCAGGGGCAGGAAACAGCTTTATGACAAAATTTTAGGGGGCGAAACGAATGAGCAACAGGCATGAAAATGATAGAATGGAACACAGAATGGCACAGGAGCTGGAATATTGCACAGCTCTGGACGAATTGAAGTTTTCCTCGGAAGCAAAAGGCCGAATGCGGCAAAGGCTGGAACGCACCGCACAGGCGCCCCAAAAGCCCTGGCACATAAGGCGCATGGTCATTGCGGCGGCAGTCTGCGTTCTCCTGTTGTCTCTTACAGTTGGAGCGGGAGCGGTGAAATCTCTGCTGTCCGCAAGGGAAGCAGCCGATGCGCTTGGCTGGGGGAAGATTTCCGCAGCCTTTGAAAAGGGAAGCGTCATTGAAATGGATCAGGAGGAAAGGGTCGGCGATTATATTGTACGACCGATGGCGATTGCCACCGTGGAGGATTCTGACAAGATTCCCGTTTCTCTGAAAACAGGGCACAGCTATGTGATACTGTCCTTCCGCCGGGCGGACGGCACGGCTATCCCGGACTCTATTGAGCGAGTGGAATATGATCTGGAAAGGCTGTCTGATGACTATAAGTGTGAGCTCCTGATTTCCGGGATACCTACCGATGTAGTGAATTCCGCCACCATGGGACAGTCAGGCTGTTTGATGGTGATGGACGGCATCTGCTACAGAGTGATTGATTGCACGAACCTTGAAGTTTTCGGCGATCGTACGGTCTATCTTGCCGTTTACGACAGTCCTTTTGAAACGGAACAGTTTGGCACCGTCCATGCTATAGCTGAGGATGCTCTGAAAATGAAGGAGGACGGCACCATAGATTATTTTGAGGATTTTCCCAACCCTCATGCGCTGTTCACCCTGCCCTTTGAGGAAGACAAGGCTGACCCGGAGCGCGCTCAGGAATACCTGGATTCCTTAGACACCTATCGGAATTGGGTGAATAATACCGGAATGTACGCGCCGGGAAACGGCGCCGATTACAGATCGTTCCAGGATGTGCTGGAGCTTTTTAAACCCTATGAAGAGCGAGGGGAAGTTCCCACGCATTGATCGTGCCGCGAGAAAAGGGACTGTTGCGTTTTGCAACAGCCCCTTTTTCACCGTTTTCGGTATGTATCATTCTTTTCCGTTCCAGCAGTAGGTGCACAGCTTACATTTGTCGATGCCCACGGAATCCATCAGGTCGTCCAGGCGGTGGTACCGCAAAGAGGAGAAATGCCCGTTTTTTCCGATAATATCTATCATCTTCTGGTATTCCGGCGTTTCCGGGTCAGCATATTTTTCGATGTCCTTCGGTTCGGCGGTGCCCTCCATTTCCTGGATAGCACGGCGGGTGGCAAGCTCGGTCAGGGAAGTGGAGCGGGAGAAATTCAAATATTTACAGCCATAAAGCAGCGGCGGACACGCCGGGCGGACATGAACCTCTTTTGCACCGTGCTGATAGAGGAAATCCGTGGTTTCCCGCAGCTGTGTGCCCCGGACGATGGAGTCGTCAATCAGCAGCAGGCTGCGGTGGCGAATCAAATCGTGCACGGGAATGAGCTTCATTTTTGCGATGAGATTCCGGCTGCTCTGCATGGTCGGCATGAAAGAACGGGGCCACGTCGGCGTATACTTGATCAGGGGGCGGGAGAAAGGAATGCCGGATTCGTTGGCGTAACCTACCGCGTGGGCGGTGCCGGAATCGGGAACGCCTGCCACGATATCAGGGTGCGCGTTGTCCCGTCTGGCGAGCATTGCGCCGCACTGGTACCGCATTTGTTCTACGCTGACTCCCTCATAGGAGGAGGAGGGGTAACCGTAATAGACCCACAAAAAAGTGCAGATTTTCATTTCCTTTCCGGGCTGCACCAGCGTGACCACGCTTTCCGGCGTAATGACGGCGATCTCACCGGGACCTAATTCCCGCTCCTCGGTATACCCCAGATTCAAATAGGCAAAGCTTTCAAATGCGACGCAGCGGGCGTTGTCTTTCTTGCCCACGGCGACAGGGGTGCGCCCCAGCCTGTCTCTGGCGGCGTAGATTCCCTGGGGGGTCAGAAGCAGCATGGTCATGGAGCCGTCGATGGTCTGCTGGGCGTACTGAATGCCCTCGATCAGATTGCCCCGCTGATTGATGAGCGCCGCTACCAGCTCTGTTGCGTTGACTTCTCCGCCGCTCATTTCCAGGAAATGGGAATATCCGCTGTCAAAAAGCTTCTGGACGATCTTATCGGTATTGTTGATCTTCCCCACGGTGACAATGGCATAGGTGCCGTGATGAGAACGCACGATCAGCGGCTGCGGCTCATAATCGGAAATGCAGCCGATGCCTGTCCGTCCGTGCATGGCGGAAACGTCCTTGTCAAACTTTGTGCGAAACGGAGAGTTTTCAATGTTGTGGATCGCTCTGTCAAATCCCTTTTCTTCGTCATAAACTGCCATTCCGGCGCGCCTAGTGCCCAAATGGGAATGGTAATCCGTTCCGAAGAACAAATCAAACATGCAATCTTCCTTGGAAGCTACACCAAAAAATCCGCCCATGCTTTCTGTACTCCTTTTTTGAAAAGATAGGTACATTATAGCATACAGTGGAGAAAACTGCAATTTTTTTCGAGGTTTCAGAGGGGTGCACAGAAAAAGTGAAAAAGTTTATCCTGAATCATGCAAAACGTAAAATTTGCAAGATTTTATAAATTGACTTGCATTTTTAAGCGGAGTATATTAAAATAGACAACGTTGCACTGCAAAAATGAAAATCGCAGAGATTTTTTGATTCAAAGCCTGACAATGGAGAAGGAGATGCTCTGATGAAGCTGACGGCAATGACCAATGATGAGATACGCAGGATCAATCAGGACGCAATTCGAGAGTATGAGGATTTCAAAAGTCAAAAGCTGGAACTGACAATGGCGCGGGGTATGCCATGCGCCGAGCAGCTCGATCTGGCATTGGGCGTTTTGGAAGCCCTCCATGCCCGCAGTGAATTTGCCAATTCCAAGGGCGATGATTGCCGGAACTACGGCGTGTGGAACGGTCTTCCGAAAATGCGGGCGATTTTCAGCGATATGATTGGGGTTCCCGCCGACCAGATCGTGCTGGGAAACAATTCCAGCCTGCAAATGATGTTTGACTGCATTTCTCAGGGCTATACCCATGGCTTTGGCGGCTGCGAGCCGTGGTGCAAGCAGGAAAAGATAAAATTCCTCTGTCCTGTGCCGGGCTATGACCGCCATTTTGCCGTAACGGAGTATTTTGGTTTTGAAATGATCCCTATTCCCATGCTGAAAACGGGACCTGATATGGACATTCTGGAAGAGCTGGTCAACAAAGACCCCACCGTAAAAGGCTGCTGGTGCGTGCCAAAGTATTCCAACCCTACCGGCATCACCTACTCTGATGAAACGGTACGGCGGTTCGCAGCGCTGCGTCCTGCCGCAAAGGATTTCCGCATCATGTGGGACAACGCCTACTGCGTTCACGATCTGACCGATACGCCGGACACCTTATTGAACCTCTATGAGGAATGCCTGAAGCAGGGAACGGAGGATCACGTGCTGTTCTTTGCCTCTACCTCTAAAATTTCTTTCCCCGGCGCCGGTGTTTCCGCTTTGGCGGGCAGCGAAAAAAGCATTGCGGAGATCAAAAAGCGCATCACTGTCCAGACCATCGGACCTGATAAGCTGAACCAGCTCCGCCACGTCCTGTTCTTGCATGATATCGAGGGCGTCCATAAGCTGATGCAGGGTCATCGGGAAATTTTGGAGCCGAAATTTCAGCTGGTGCAGAATGCTTTACAGGAGGAGCTGGGAGATTTGGGGATCGCCAAATGGAGCAAGCCCAACGGCGGCTATTTTGTGAATTTGGACGTGATGAACGGCTGTGCCAAACGGGTGGTCAATCTGTGCAGGGAAGCCGGCGTGGTCCTGACCGACGCCGGGGCGACTTTCCCATACGGCAGTGACCCCAACGACAGCAATATCCGTATCGCTCCCACCTTCCCGCCAAAGGAAAAGCTGGCACAGGCAATGCACCTGCTTTGTATCTGTGTTCGGCTGGCGGCGTCGGAAAAGCTGCTCTCCGAAAGGGCATAAAAGGCGCGTTTGTTTATTGGTTGGATTCGGCGGAGGTATCTTCCGCTGGGTCCTTTTTTATTTCGGAAAATTTCGGCAGCGCCCCGGTTTCCCGGAACACAGAATATAACGTGAAAAATCCTAAAATGTACAGGAAAATCCAAAAGCTTTTTCCCACCAGGGAAAAATATACCGCCGCCAGCATGGCAAGAGGGTGGATCTTGATGGTGGAGGAAATCAGCTTCGGCTCTAATATCTGCCGGATCAGGCTGACAATTGCCCAGCCGATCAGCAGTCCCACCACTTTTGCGTATTCGCCGATCAGAAGATGGTAAACCGTCAGCGGAACGAATATAAAGCCCGGACCCAGTACCGGGAGAACATCTGCTACCGCCGTGCCAAGGGAAATCGCCAGCGGGTAGGAAACCGATAAAATATTCAAAATGACATAGGTTTCGCAAAAGGTGATAAAATAGAGGAAAAGATAAGAAAACAGGTATTTCTGTCCCACGCCTCCAGAGCTGTGCATTGCTTCCTTTATTTGTGAGGCGGCGTGGGAGCTGAGCAGGTTTTTCAGCCAGTCCTTCAATTTATCCATATCCCTGGCAATAAAAAAGGCTGACACCATCATCACGATAAGCAGAATGACAATGGTAGGCAGGGAAGACAGGATTTCCAGCACAACGCCGAGAGCGCCTAAGATGAATTCCATGCTGTTTTGCAGCCGTTCCAAAAGCTGCTCCTGGCTCTGCCCCCAGAACTCTAAATGAAATTTTTGCAGGTAGGTTTCTATTTTTCGGAAGAACTCCGATACCGGCTGGGAAAACTCCGCAAACCCGTTTTCCGAAGCCCGTACCAGAAAGCTGGTGATCTCCTGAATGGCAATGACACAGAGAAACACGGTGGCGGCGCTCAGCAGAAGAAAAGTGAGAACAGTCACGATAGAAGTGGACAGTGTGTGGTTCCAGTGCAGCTTATTGTCAAAAAAACGAATGACAGGCTGCACCGCGGCGGCGACCAGCAGACCCAGCAAAAAGGGGAGAGTGAAGAAAAAGGTGCTTTTCCAAACCAGAAACAACAGCGTGTAACCAGCCCAAAACAGGAGCAGCGGAAAGATTCGCCGTAACTCCCTGCCCTGCAGCAGATGCTTCATCAATACCACCTCGCCTCGCTGAAATTCTACTCAGTAGTATGAACTGTTTTTTGCCGGATTTTCAGCGCGAAAAGTTTTTTGCAAAAGAAAAACCATCGGAAAACCGATGGTAAAGATGTTTCAAAACGCTCAGGATCCTTTTCCTGTAAGGAGCCAGACAACAGGAACATTCAAAATTTCAGAAAGCGCCAGCAGCTCAAAATCCGTGACAAAACGGATCTGCCCTTCCAGCTTGGAAAGCCCCGAGGCGTTCAAATCTACCCCGCGCACCTGCAGCTGGGCAAGCAGCTCTTTTTGCTTCATTCCCTGGCTTTTTCGTGCTGTTTCCACTCTGGAACCGATCAGGTTTTTATCGCCCAAGGGTTTGTTTCGCGGTCGCATGGCGCTTTCCTCCTGTCCCGAATCATGTGATGACACATCAATTATAGAAGAAATCCCGGAGAAAATCAACAGATTTCCTTCGTGGCGATTTTTTTGCCGGTCAGTTTCCAAAAATCGGGAAAAAATTGCTGTACTTTTCCGCAGAAACTGGTATAATGAAAAAAATGTTTTGACTCTGAAAGGCAGGGAGATCGAATTGAGCAAAAACTTTTACGATAAGGACAGTAACCTTACCATGTTAACGGATTTCTATGAGATCACCATGGCAAACGGTTATTTCGCCAACGGTTTTCGGGATACTATTTGCTATTTTGATATGTTTTTCCGCAAGGTGCCGGATAACGGCGGCTTTGCTATCATGGCAGGCGTGGAGCAGCTGGTGGAGTATTTGAAAAACCTTTCCTTCTCTGAGGAGGATATTGATTTCCTGCGCTCCAAAAATATTTTCAGCGAGGATTTTCTGGCATATCTGCGGGATTTCAAATTTTCCTGCGATGTGTGGGCTGTTTCCGAGGGTACGCCGATTTTCCCCGGCGAGCCGGTCGTCACCGTCCGCGGACCGGCAATTCAGGCGCAGTTTATCGAAACCATGGTGCTGCTCTGTATCAATCACCAGAGCCTGATCGCGACGAAAGCGAACCGTATCGTCCGCGCGGCGCAGGGCCGCGGGGTGATGGAGTTCGGTTCCCGGCGGGCGCAGGGCTTTGACGGCGCTGTTTACGGCGCAAGGGCCGCTTATATCGGCGGCTGTGTGGGCACGGCCTGTACTATCAGCGACCAGATGTTCGGCGTGCCTGCTCTGGGGACCATGGCGCACAGCTGGGTACAGCTTTTTGATACGGAATATGAGGCGTTTAAGGCATACGCGGAGGCATATCCCACGAACTGCGTGCTGCTGGTGGATACCTACAATGTGCTGAAATCCGGCGTTCCCAATGCCATCAAGGTCTTCAATGAGGTCTTGGTTCCTCAGGGATTTCGTCCGGCAGGCATTCGCATTGACAGCGGAGACATCACTTATCTGTCCCGGAAAGCCAGAAAAATGCTGGACGACGCCGGGTTTGAGGACTGCCAGATCTGCGCGTCCAACTCTCTGGACGAGTATATCATTCGGGATATGCTAATGCAGGGGGCAAAGGTGGATTCCTTCGGCGTGGGCGAGAGAATGATAACCTCGTCTTCCGAGCCTGTTTTCGGCGGCGTATACAAGCTGGTGGCAGTAGAGAAGAAGGACGGCACACTGGTGCCGAAGATCAAAATCAGCGAAAACGTGGCAAAAATCACCACGCCCTGCTTCAAGAGCGTCTGGCGCTTATTCGACAGAGAGACGGATAAGGCGATCGCCGACGTTATCACCCTGCATGGGGAAGAGATCGACGATGAGAAGCCCTACACCATTTTTGACCCCAACCACACGTGGAAGCGCAAAACCGTGGAAAATTTCCATGCGGTGCCGCTGATGAACCAGATTTTCAAAAACGGCGAATGCCTGTACACGCCCAGGGCGCTGAAAGCTGTCAAGGCCTACTGCATGGCGCAGGTGGACACCTTGTGGGAAGAAGTGACCCGGTTCGAGAACCCCCACACCTATTATGTGGATCTTTCCCAAAAGCTGTGGGAGGAAAAGAACCGCCTGCTTTCGGAGAAAAATTATTGAGGAAACAATATGAAAACCAAAGTCGTAAAAATTGTTTGCTTCTTGCTGACAGCGATATTTTTCTTTTCGATTCCCGCATATGCCGCTTCAACTTCCGACAGCGGAATGGAAAAGCTGTTTCAGGTACAAAGTCACGCTCCATATGTTTCGGGCATCGGAAACAATAAATTTGGTCCCGATAAGCGAATAACCAGGGCGGAAACTGCCCAAATGTTATATAATCTTTTACTTGAACAAAGTGTTGTTACAGAAACGATATTTTCAGACGTTCCCATCAGCAGTTGGTATGGACAAGCTGTTAATGCTTTGGCACAAATTGGCATATTTCGCGGATATGGGAACGGCACATTTAGACCAAATAGCTTTATCACACGAGCAGAGCTGGTAACCGCATTAGCAGCTTGTACTTCATCAATCGATGCTGATGTCGGTTTCTCTGATGTTTCAGAAAAGCATTGGGCGCGCAAATCCATTGCGGCTGCTAATTTTTACGGGTGGATCAAAGGGTATCCCGATGGAACGTTTCGCCCTAACGACCCCATTACCAGAGCGGAAACGGTAACGATCCTGAATCGTGCTTTGGGGCGTACTGGAAATGGCTTTGCGGAAAATCGTACCGGGAAATATTTTACAGATATATCAAAAAAGCACTGGGCGTATTCAGATATTGTGGAAGCCAGCGGAGCCGTTGCATTTTCGGATTTTTCCAATCCTGACGATAAGCGGCAGATGGTCGTTACTGCGTCCGGACTGAACTTGCGTAGTGGTCCTGATATAAATTCTCCTGTTTTGGTGGTGTTGTCTAAAAACACTTTACTGAATTGTATTGACAATGCTCATGCGCCGTGGATTCACGTGAGCACGCAGGAGGGGTTACAGGGATATGTTCATAAAGATTACATAGAAGAATATGTTCCCAATACAAATCCTGCAAAACAGATTAAATTGTCGGCTTTCTCCGCCACGATAGCTCAGTATCAATCGTTCCGTTTAGACGGCATTTCTGAACCACAAACCTCTCTGCGGTGGAGCAGCAGCGATACAAGCATTGTGACAGTTTCGGTGATGCGGTACGGTGAAGGCGATGAAAGTTGTTTTCTCTATGGAAAATCTCCGGGAACCGCTGTGGTTCGCTGCTCAGATTACAGTGGGAATGCTTTGACCGAATGTACCGTGAACGTACAAAATCCTGAGCCTATCAGATTCGCTTATACGGAGCCCAATCGAATAACAGCGGATTCGGAAGCAAAAATTATCGCCATCACTGATAAAGACAAGCGTAATGTTTCCTTTGTCGTGGAAAACAGTTATGGGCAACAGGTTCTCAGCCAGAATAGTTTCACCTCCACAGCAGAACACTACGGAGAACACGAAACGCGGGTGTTCCAGTGTCCGATAAAGTCTTTGAAGCCGGGGGAATACCGTGCCAAAGTATCCGCAGGAAGCAGCCACCTTACCTTTGAATTTGCAGTTCATACATCGGAAGCATTTCACATAACTACCGAATCGTCGCGTGATATCAGCGATGCAATGATTGGTTTAATCATGGAATACGAATCCTATGTTCCTGTGGTTTGCGATGATGCCGCAGCGCCGAAAAATCCAACTGTTGGATATGGCTTTGTGGTAAACACCAATGAGAGCTTTTACAATTATATGACGCCGAGAGAAGCAAAGGCACTGCTGGTTCAGCAAATCAAAAAGAATTATGGAAGCGCTGTTAACAATTTCAGAGAGAAATATAATCTGCGAATGAGCCAGAGCCAATACGACGCACTGGTATCTTTTACATATAATCTGGGTCCCGGATATATTAACGATCCAACCAGCAATTCTCTGTTTACCAGTATCTTAAACGCGGTTGTCCCTCCCGACAATTTGAACGCAGCACATTCCTGCCCGGCTGTCTTGAATGTAAAAAATGCCGATTTGTTTGCAACGCCATCGAAAAACGGTAAAGTAAAATCTACCGTTAAGCGGGGTTCGGCGCTTCAAGTGATTGGCGTACAGAGGAACGCTCAAAGCAAGGAACTGTGGTATCAGGTGAAGGTCGGTTCGGATAGCGGATGGATGCGGGGAGGAAATATTAGCCTGAAGCTAGCCGGAGCGGTTCATGACCTCAACTATGTGGACAGCATGACGTTTTCGACCTATTTGTTGCAGTATCACCATGTTGACACTGCTTGTAAGCCGGGATTGCTGTATCGGCGGCTGAGAGAAGCAAAATTATTCAATCATGCGGATTATGAACAGGCTTCTTCCAGAAATTCATACTCTACAAAAAATACATATCACTATATTTATCCTGACTGTATGAAGGCATATGAATAGGACGGTTCAATTTTATCATGTTGTGGAGAAAATGACTTGACAAATTGAGATGAAAACTTTAGAATGGTGCCATTGTGAGCAGGCTGAACAGTTGCGGATACAGCGCGAAAGCGCGTATCTGAGGAAAGTCCGAGCTCCTCAGGGCAAGAATAACGGCTAACCGCCGCCGGGGGCGACCCCAGGGATAGTGCAACAGAGAGATACCGCCGATTTTTCGGTAAGGGTGGAAAGGCGAGGTAAGAGCTCACCGGCATGCAGGAGACTGCATGACCCTGTAAACCCTATTCGGAGCAACACCGTGGAGGAACATGAAGCGTAGCCCTGCGCGTTCCGAGGAGGTGGCGTGAACCTGTCGGCAACGGCAGGTCAAGATAGATGACTGTTCCAGACAGAACTCGGCTTACAGGTCTGGTCACATTGTATACAAGAAACCGGAGCATTCCTTTGGGGGACGCTCCGGCTTTTTGCGTTTTCTGTCTTATTTTTCTTCGCCTGTCCAGTTTTTCAGGATTTCCTTTGCCGACCGCTCCATTTCCAGAGCAAAATCAGAGGTGTACTTGTTTTCGCAGATACGCTTTGCCCGGTCGTCCTTGCAGAAATCCTGCATTTCCTGAGCATTCAAATCACGGTACTGGTTTTCAAAGACGATGGTTTCCTTTGGGAAACGGGGCACCAGCGGGCGTTCTTTCTGCTGCTCGGTGGGGTAGCCCAATACCAGCATGGAAACAGGGGCGACATATTTGGGCAGATGGAAAATTTCCTGATGGGTCTCCCATTGCTCAATGATATCGCCGATATAGCAGGAGCCAATGCCCAGGCTTTCCGCAGCCATGCAGGCGGCGTGGGCGGCGATCATGGCGTCGTTCATGGAAAGCATGAAATCGCTCAGCCGGGGAGCGGGAGGCGTGCAGCCTGCTTCCTGGAATTTTCGATACCAGCGGCGGTAATCCGCCAGAAAGACCAGCACCATCGGCGCGGTGGCAATAAAGGGCTGATGGTCGCAGGTCACCGCCAATGTATCCTTGAGCTTCTGGTCGGTAATATCCAAAATGGAATAAAGCATCAGATTTCCGGCGGTAGGCGCCCGCATCGCCGCTTGCAGAATGGCTTCTTTCACATCGGCAGGAATTTCTTTTTCCTCGAAAGCCCGGATAGATTTCCGCTCCATCATCATTTGAATCGTTTCGTTCATGGCAGACCCTCCTGAAATAGTGGTGTTTCATACCAAAGATACTGTTTTATCCCTGTGTTTGTCAAGTGTTTTGCGGGAAATGCCGTCTCCTGAAAAAAGAGAAGAATTTTTCTTGTGAAATATGCAGTAAGGAACAGGGGAAAATCTGTCAGTATTTTTGGAAAATTCGTTTGCAAAAGGGGAAGGGATAGGGTATAATCGCCATAGACTGATATGGTGTCGGTCAAGCCAGCGTGGAAATGCGCTGTAAAAGGAGGAGTTCGGTATGATAAAGGTCGGTATTATCGGCTGCGGCACGATCGCAAACGCCGCGCACATTCCCTCTTACAGGAATAACCCCGAAGCGGAGATCAAATATTTCTGCGACATTATTCCTGAAAGGGCGCAGGCTGCCGTGGATAAGTATCACTGCGGCACAGCCGTGGCAGATTACCACGATGTTTTGAACGACCCTGAGATAGAGGCGGTTTCCGTCTGCACCCCCAACAATGTCCATGCGCAAATCGCCATCGACGCTTTGCGCGCGGGGAAAAATGTCCTCTGCGAAAAGCCCGCCGCCCGGATATATTCGGAAGCGCTGGAAATGCAAAAAGCTCAGCATGAGTCGGGCAAGGTGCTGAATATCGGCGTTGTCAATCGCTTTAACGACAGCGTGAACCGTATCAAGCAGTACATTGACGAGGGAAGGCTGGGAAATATCCATCACGTCTATGTCAGCTTCCGGGCGCATCGGTCCATTCCCGGGCTGGGCGGCGCGTTTACCACCAAGGCGATTGCCGGCGGCGGCGCATTGATCGACTGGGGCGTACACTATCTGGATATCGTTATGTACTGCTGCGGCGACCCGAAGGTGAAGACCGTGACCGGCGAGACCTTCTGCAAGCTTGGTAAGGACATGAAAAACTATGTCTACACCGATATGTGGGCAGGACCGCCGAAGTATGACGGCACCTATGACGTGGACGATTCCGTTACCGCAATGATCCGCACGGCAGGTCCCGTTATCACCGTAAACGGCGCGTGGGCGCAGAATATCGGCGAAGAGGATCGGTATATTGATTTTATGGGAGATAAAGCGGGAATCCGCCTGCGCTACGGCGCCGATTTCACTCTGTATACCACGGAGAACGGTGCACTGGTGCAGTACACGCCCCAATTCCCCACGCGCGACCATTTTCAGAACGAGATTGACGCTTTCCTCCGCTGCATCAGGACCGGGGAAAAGCTGCCTTCTCATATTGATACCGTGATCGTCACTGCCGAAATGATGCAGGCGATTTACGATTCTGCCGAGCAGCACAAAGAAATCGTCTTATAAAAGAGAGGAGTTTTTCTGATGTATCCATTTTCTATCGGCGTTATGCTGGATTCCTTCCGCACTGAGTTCCCGGCTGCTTTGGACAAAGCGCAGGCGCTGGGCGCAAAAGGCATTCAGGTCTATGCCACGCGCGGCGAAATGTCCCCGGAGCAGATGAGCGCGGAAAAGCGAAAAGAATTTTTGAAAGCTGTCAAGGACCACGGTCTGGTCATTTCTGCATTGTGCGGCGATTTGGGTCAGGGCTTTGTGAAGCCAGACCTGAACCCGGAGCTGATCGAAAAGTCCAAGCGCATTCTGGACTTGGCAAAGGATTTGGAAACTGATGTGGTCACCACCCATATCGGCGTTGTGCCGGAAGATAAAGAGCACCCCAGATATGCCGTTATGCAGGACGCCTGCGGCAAGCTGGCGGAATATGCCGATTCCATGCAGGCACATTTTGCCATTGAGACAGGTCCCGAAAAGGCGGCTACTCTGAAAGGCTTTTTGGACGGGCTGCATTCTACCGGCGTCGCCGTAAACCTTGACCCTGCAAACTTTGTCATGGTGACGGGAGACGACCCGGTCCAGGCAGTGTACACGTTGAAAGATTATATCGTCCACAGCCATGCCAAGGACGGCCGCCGCCTCTACTACCGTGACCCGGAAATCCTGTACGGTATGGTGGAATCCGATATGCTGGCGGACACTTCCTTTATCGAGCTGCCTTTGGGCGAGGGAGACGTGGATTTCCCCAACTACCTGAAAGCGCTGCATGAGATCGGCTTCCAGGGCTTCCTGACCATCGAACGTGAGGTGGGGGACGACCCCGAAGGAGACATCGGCGCGGCTGTCCGCTTCCTGGAAGAGCTCATTCGATAAACTGTAAGAATACTGACCGGCGCAGTGAAAGCTGTGCCGGTTTTCTGTCTTCTTTTTGAAAAACAGTTGTAAAATGGGGAATACTGTGGTAAAATCGGTGAGGTTTTTGAGAAAAAATCGGAGCAAACTGAATCGTGAAGTGCAAAACAGCAGAATTTTCGAGGTGTCGGTCATGGAGAATGAACAAAAAGGGCGGAATTTGCTTTCCCGGCTGGGTATGCCAAACCTGAAAACCTTTGGGATCGTGAATTTGGGAGTTTTGCTCCTGTCCGTCGGAGTTTATTTTTTCAAATTTCCCAACCATTTTACCACCGGGGGCGTCAGCGGCATTTCTATTATCCTTGGCAATGTCATTCCCTTTTTGTCGCCGGCGACCATGATGTCCATTATCAACGTTTTGCTGCTGATTGTCGGCTTTCTCTTTATCGGGCGGGAATTCGGCGTGCTGACCACATATTGCAGCCTGATGTTTTCCTTTGAAACGTGGCTGCTGGAAAAATTCGTCCCGATGACGGCGCCCTTTACGGACCAGCCCCTGTTAGAGCTTTGCTTTGCCATTATGCTGCCTGCCGTAGGCTCTGCGCTGCTCTTTAACTGCAACGCTTCCAGCGGCGGCACTGACGTGGTTGCCATGATTTTGAAAAAATACACGACCCTGACCGATATCGGCAAAGCGCTTTTTGTCAGCGACAGCCTGATCGCCGTTTCCTCCTGCTTCATTTTCGGCATGAAAACCGGGCTTTTTTCCCTGCTGGGTTTATTCTTAAAAGCGTTTGTTGTGGATTCTGTCATCGAAAGCATCAATCTCTGCAAGTTTTTCTCTATCGTCACCTCCAAGCCGGAGGAACTCTGCGACTATATCATTCACACGCTGAACCGAAGTTCTACGGTCCTTGACGCACAGGGGGCGTATTCCCACTCGGACTGCAAGGTGGTCCTCACCGCCTGCAAGCGCGGAGAAGCGGTAAAGCTCCGCCAAAAGCTGAAAGAGATCGACCCCCATTCCTTTATGTTCATTACAAATACCAGCGAAATTATCGGCAAAGGCTTCCGTTCGGTATGAGCTGCTTGAGAGGTTGCCTGGGCTTCCTCTCTTTTTTGTAAAATTTGAAAAAACTAAGCGTAAGTGCTATAATGTCTTCAAGCTGTCGTTCGGAAGTAGCTTTGAGATATGGAGCTGCTTCCTTGCGGGACGATCACAGGCAAATATGTACAGGGAAAATGCGGCAGGAAAGGAATGGGATTACCAGTGGAAACAACTGCGGGAAATTCTTATCAAGAGGAATTTAATCGGATTTTTCAGGAAAATGTTTCCAGAGAGGGCGCGGACAGGCTGCTTGCTTGGCTGTCAACTACAGATTTTTTTACCGCCCCTGCCAGTACAAAATATCATTGCGCCTGCGAGCATGGTCTGGTGCGCCACAGCATCAATGTGTACCAGGTGCTGCGGCAGAAATATTTTGACGAAGGGGACAGCGAGGAAAGCTTTGCCCTGTGCGGGCTGCTTCACGACGTCTGCAAGGCGCAGTTTTACAAGGTCTCCACCCGCAATGTGAAGAATGACGAGACCGGCGCATGGGAGAAAAAGCCCTATTACTCCATTGAAGACGCTTTCCCATATGGTCACGGTGAAAAATCCGTTTATCTGATCGAACGGTTCGTTCGGCTAAAGCCGGCGGAAGCCATGGCGATCCGCTGGCATATGGGCGGCTTTGATGACGCTGTAAAGGGTGGCAGCTTTGCAAGCAGCGCCGCTTTTGACCGTTACCCCTTGGCGGTAAAGCTTCATTTGGCGGATTTGGAAGCCACCTATCTGGTAGAGCAGGGCACGTCTGAGGTGCGCCGCTGAGATTTTTTGAAAAAAGGAGAGGAGGATATCCTTATGGACGCGGTTCTTGCCTATGACCTTTCAAAAGATTACGGCAGAAGGTCTGTACTGCGTGGGGTGACCTTTCAGGTTCAGGAGGGAGATATCCTTTCCTGTGTTGGAAAGAAGGGCGCCGGGAAAACCACTTTGATCCGGCTGTTGTCCGGGTTGTGCCGCCCTACCGCGGGAGAAGCTTCCATTCTGGGATTTTCCCCCTTTTTTGAAGCGGCAAAGCTGCACGCCGTGATGGGGACGGTTCTGGATACAGCTCATTTATACCAGAAAATGACTTTGACCGAAAATTTCCGCTTTTTTGCAGAAATCAACGGGGTAGAGGAAAACGACGCGATAGACAGGATGTCCTTTTTGATGCACCGTCTGGAAATTTGGGAAGGGCGGGATGAGCTGGTGGCGGATTTGCCTACCGACGTGCTGCGGCGGGCCTCTGTTGCCCGGGCGTTGATGCACAGCCCAAGGGTGCTTCTGCTGGACGAACCGGCAGATGGGCTTGATACGGAGGCAGTCGGCAGCATTCAGGCACTGCTTGCCTACCTGAGAGACCAGGAAGGCGTTACCACGCTGGTCTGTACGGAGGATATGGATTTTGCCCAGCGCCTGGGCGATGAATTTGCCCTGCTTCAGGAAGGCGCATTGATGGCAAGGGGCAGTTTGGAAACTCTGCGGAAAAATGCAGGCGTCCGTTACCGGGCGGTGCTGCGGCTGGGTGAAGAAGAAACGGCGCCCAAGGGCTTCCGCTTTGTGGACGGCGTGTGGGAAAAGGAGATACCATCGGAGGAGGAACTGCCGAAAATTATCGCTCAGGCGGTGTCAAACGGCACAAAACTGTACGAAGCAAGGCTTATCAAACCCACGCTGGAAGAGGTCTATGAGGCATATCTGGCAGGGGGAATACAAAGGGCAGGTGAAATAGATGAGCAGGGAGACGAAGACGACGAGTACGAGGAGCAGACAGAGGTCACAGAGGAAGCCGAGTACGCAGGCTTCTCAGCGCCAGCGGCAGGAGAACAGCCGGAGTACGAGACAGACGGTTCCTACGACCCGGAAGCGTAAGCTTTTTTCCTCGGCGGAATCCGTTTTAGTGGGAAAAGATATCAGCGCCATTTGGGGGCGCAAAGGGATCCGGGCGCTTTTGATGGTTTTGCCCGTGATTCTGATAGTGATTGTACCGCTGGTCTACTTTGTGGCGATCAGCTTGTTTCCCGCGTCGCCCGGCAGCCAGATTCCAGCAGCTTTGCGGGCAATTCTCGGAAATGACAGGGCAGGGGACAGCCAATTTTGGATGGACGCGTTTACCACGCTGCTGTGCCCTTTACTGTTCCTCATGGTGCCGATCGTCTGTTCTGTAGCGTCCGCCGCCTGTGTTTTTGTTGGGGAAAAAGAAAACAGTACGTTAGAAACGCTGTTTTTGTCTTCTATGAGCGCGAAATCCGTGTTCAGCGCAAAAATTACCGCCTGCTCGCTGATCTCTGTGGCGATTTCCCTGATCTCCTTCGTTTTGTTTTCCATCACCATATCTATTGTGGACCTGCTGCTGTCCGCGCCGTACTTTTTCAATCTGGAGTGGCTGGTCACGGTTGTTGTGCTGATGCCGGTACTGTCCATGTTCTCCGTTACCTTTGTCAGCCTGGTGCTGTCCAGAGTGTACAGCGTAGGGGAAGCTTTGCAGACCATGGGCTATTTGATCCTGCCGTTCCTGATTTTATATCTGGTGCAGTTTACCGGCGTTTTCCGCATAACGGCACTGTTTTTGATAATATTGTCGCTGGTGCTGGCGCTCTTATCTATCCTGCTTTTCAACCTTTCCTCCCGGAGATTCCAGTCGGAATATCTGGCGGAACGTCCAGTAGGGGAATAATAAAATCTGCTTGACAAAGGTGCGCCGATTTGATAAGTTTAAGAATATAAGGAAAGATTGGAAAGGGGAAAATCTATGGAAATCCATTACACGCCGCAGGGCGTCTGTTCCAGGCAAATCGACATCGTGGTAGAAGGAGATACCATCAAATCTGTCAAATTTACCGGCGGCTGCAGCGGCAACACCCAGGGCGTCGCCGCGCTGGCACAGGGTATGAAGGTGTCGGAGTACATCAAGCGCTGCAAAGACATTCGCTGCGGTACAAAGAGCACCTCCTGCCCGGCGCAGCTGGCGCTGGCACTGGAAGAGGCTTTGAGCGCAGCTGCGGCAGATTGAGCTTTTCGGAAAATTTCAGGGCATAGGGAAAAGGGACGCTGGAAAACCAGCGTCCCTTTTTTGTGCAAGCTGACTGTTCAAAAATGGCGTTTTGCGCTTTAGCAGCAGCCGCAGCCATTGCCGCAGTCGTTGTTGCCACAGCCGTTATTGGCAAAAGTGCCACAGCCACCGCAGCAGAGAAGGATCAGGATGATGATGATGATCCAAGAGCAACCTCCGTTACCACAACCACACATGGAAGAGCGCCTCCTTTCATTTACACTCCTATCTTATGGCACAATGAAAAAAGTGTGACAGGAAATGAAAATGAAAGAAAAAATGAGCAAATAAAAGAAAAAAAGAGCATTTCGAAGATGACAGGAGGAGAATAGCTTGGTTTGACTTTATTTGACCTTGATTTTTTTCCGAGGAAGTCTATAATAAAAGTCAAAGAAAGTCAAAGACAAAAATTAAGGAGCTTTTCTATGAGAATCAGTGATAGTGTAGCAAACTATATTTTGCAATTGCTCAACGAAGCAGACGGCACGGCGGAGATACAGCGAAACGAGTTGGCAGGCTTTCTGGGCTGTGTCCCCAGCCAGATCAATTATGTCCTGACCTCCCGCTTTACGCCGGAGCAGGGCTATCTGGTGGAGAGCAGGCGAGGCGGGGGCGGCTATATCCGTATCACCCGGCTGCAGATTTCCCGCCCGGATATGATCATGCATATCATCAATGCCATCGGCAATACCTTAGATGCGGGAACTGCCCGCGCCATGACGGAAAACATGCTGCAAAGCGGTGTACTCAGCGAAACAGTGGCAGAGCTTATTCAGTCCGCTGTTTCGGAAAAAACACTTTCTGCCGTTCCCAAGGAGCTGCGCAATGAAGTGCGCGCGTCCATTTATAAAAATATGCTGATCACAGTCAGAACCTAAATCAAGGAGGAATGTTTTATGATTTGTCAATCCTGTGGAAAGAAAACGGCAACCACCCATATCAAAACCATCGTCAATGGCAAGCTGACGGAATACCATCTATGCGGCGACTGCGCGAAGGAAAAGGGCTACGGCAGTTTTTTTGACAGCTGGAGCCTGGGCTTTGGCAATATGCTGGGCGGTCTTCTCGGAAAAGGTCACCCGGAAGAAAATGTGCTGGCCTGTAAAAAATGCGGCTCCACCTTTGCGGAAATTGCCAAAACCGGCAATCTGGGCTGTGCGGAATGCTATACCACCTTTCGCCGCCAACTGCTGCCCTTGATCCAGCGCATCCATGGCACTGCCCGCCATAAGGGGAAAAGCCCCGGCAGCTCCGCCCTGCGCATTCAGGACAACAGCCATCAGATGGTCGCTGTGCAGAAGCCTGCGCTGGAAGAGAAAAAGCGCCTGCTGCAAAAAGCCATAGAAGCGCAGGAGTTCGAGCAGGCGGCAGTTTTGAGAGATGAGATAAAGGAGATGGAAAATAATGGCTGAAGCACTGAAATGGTATGAAAAGGCAGGAAATTGCAGCGACGTGGTGTACAGCACCCGTGTGAGATTGGCAAGGAACCTGCGGCAATATCCTTTTCCCAACAGGGCTACTGTGGAGCAGAAGCAGGAGATCGAAGCAAAGATCCGCGACGCTCTAATTTCCGGCAACAGCGCCATCGCCTCACAGTTTTCCTTTGTGCCACTGGAAAAGCTTACGGACGAGGAGGCAGTATCTCTGGTGGAGCGCCATATCGTCAGCCCGGAGTTTATTTCCGACCGAAGAAATAAGGCACTGCTGCTTTCCGAGGACGAAAGTATTTCCATTATGATAAACGAAGAAGACCATCTGCGTATCCAGGTGATGAAGGAGGGACTTCTTCTGAAGGAAGCGGCTGAAGCTGCCGACAGATTGGATACGCTGCTGGGAGAAACGCTGCAATTTGCTTTTGATCCCGAGTTTGGATACCTGACCCAGTGCCCCACCAATTTGGGCACGGGAATGCGGGCTTCCGTCATGTTACACCTGCCCGCTTTGACAGAGAGCGGCGCCATGTCCCGGATCGCGGCAAATCTCTCCAAGCTGGGGCTGACCCTGCGGGGCAGCTATGGCGAAGGGAGCCAGATCGTAGGCGGAATGTACCAGCTTTCCAATCAGATCACTTTGGGGCTCAGCGAGACGGAAGCGATCGACAACCTTGGCGCTATCGCTGCCCAGTTGATAGAGCAGGAGCGTAAGACCAGAGAGGAATGGGCTTCCAATATTGTACTGCAAGATAAAATAGAGCGGGCGGCAGGCGTGCTGAAAAGCGCGAAAATGCTTTCCAGCGGTGAATTTATGGAATTGCTTTCCTATATTCGTTTAGGTATTTCCGTGGGGCTATTGAAGGGCGTCGGCATGGAAGAACTGAATGGGCTGTTTGTCAGAATGCAGCCGGCTACTCTGGCGGCTTCTGTCCAAAAGCCCATAGACGCCGGGGAGCGCGATATTCTTCGGGCAGAACAGACCCGGAAGATCTGCGCGAATATTACGGAAGCTTAGCTGTACAGAATAATCTGGGCATACAAAAACAGGCAATTAAAGGAGTGAGATTTCTATGTTTCAATTCAACGGTTTTACAGAAAAGGCCAACAAGGCGCTGAATCTGGCGATCACCTCTGCGGAGGAGATGGGACACGACTATATCGGCAGCGAGCACATTGTTTTAGGGCTGCTGAAAGAAGGGACCGGCGTTGCCTTTACTGTGATGAATAAGCTGGGGGTGTCTGCGGAAGCTTATGAAAAGCTGATCCGGGAGCGCGTGGGCACAGGTGCCCGAACCGCCCTGCCCCCCGACGCGTTTACCCCGCGTACAAAACAAATTTTGCAGATTGCAATAATGGCAGGAGCAAGGCTGCACAATTCCTATGTGGGCACGGAGCATTTGCTGATTGCTGTGCTGGAAGATGACAGCTGTTACGGAATGCGTTTTCTGCGCACTTTGGGCGTAGATTCCGCCAGGATCACGTCAGAGCTGTCCACCCTGTTGAACCAGACGGCTTTCCCGTCCGCTGAAGAACCGATTATGGGCGAAGGCGGGGAGGAACAAAAGAGCGGCAAGGCGCTGGAGCAGTTTGGTCGGGATTTGACCCAGCTGGCAGCGCAGGGGAAGATAGACCCCGTCATCGGCAGGGAGCAGGAGATCCAGCGCGTGGTGCAGATCCTTTCCCGCCGCACAAAAAACAACCCTGTGCTGATCGGCGAGCCCGGCGTAGGCAAGACCGCCGTGGCAGAGGGTTTGGCGCTGAAAATCCACGCGGGAGACGTGCCGGAAACTCTGAAAGGGAAGCGGCTGATTTCTCTGGACCTGACCGGCATGGTCGCCGGTACAAAATACCGCGGAGACTTTGAGGAACGGATCAAAAATGCCATTGACGAAGTGAAGAAGGACGGCAATATCATTCTTTTTATCGACGAGCTTCATACCATCATCGGCGCAGGCTCGGCGGAGGGCTCTACCGACGCGGCAAACATTTTGAAGCCCGCGCTTGCCCGTGGGGATTTCCAGGTGATCGGCGCAACCACCATCAACGAATACCGCAAGCACATTGAAAAGGACGCGGCATTGGAGCGCAGGTTCCAGCCTGTTTCCGTAGGCGAGCCCAGCGAGGAAGAAGCAATCGACATCTTGAAGGGCTTGAAGGATCGCTATGAAGCCCATCACAAGGTGCAGATCACCGAAGAATCCATCGAAGCTGCGGTGCGTCTTTCCTCCCGCTATATTTCCGACCGCTATCTGCCGGACAAAGCCATCGACTTGATTGATGAAGCCGCTTCCCGGGTGCGTCTGCGGACCTTTACCGCCCCGGAAGATTTGCAGGATATGGAAAAGCAGATCAAGGATATTGAAGCGGAAAAGGCAGCGGCGGTAAACTCTCAGGACTTTGAACAGGCGGCGGCGCTGCGCGACAGGCAAAAGGAAATGCAGGAAAAGCTGGAGCGTGCCAAGGACGAATGGGCTGCCAAAAATGAACGCAGCAATACGGTGGTTACGCCCAACGATATCGCCGATATCGTTTCCATGTGGACGGGCGTGCCCGTCACACAGCTGACGGAAGAAGAAAGCCAGCGGCTGCTCCGTCTGGAAAGCACCCTGCACCAACGGGTCATCGGGCAGGAGGAAGCAGTTTCCGCTATTTCCAAAGCGATCCGCCGCGGGCGCGTGGGTTTGAAGGACAAAAACCGCCCGATCGGCTCGTTCATTTTCCTTGGACCTACCGGCGTAGGAAAAACCGAGCTTTGCAAGGCATTGGCGGAAGCCATGTTCGGCGATGAAAAGGCAATGGTGCGCTTCGATATGTCGGAGTATATGGAAAAGCACACAGCGTCCCGGCTGGTGGGGTCTCCTCCCGGCTATGTGGGCTTTGAGGAAGGCGGACAGTTGACAGAGGCGGTCCGGCGGAAGCCCTATTCCGTCGTCCTGTTTGATGAGATCGAAAAAGCCCACCCCGATGTGTTCAATATCCTGCTGCAAATTCTGGAAGACGGCCGGGTGACTGACTCTCAGGGAAAAACGGTGGATTTCAAAAATACGGTCATCATCATGACCTCCAACGTAGGCGCCCGGTTGATTACGGAAAAGCAGAAAAATCTGGGCTTCTCCCACGAAGCAGAGACTGAGGGCAGCGACTTTGAAAAGACAAAAGAGCTGGTGATGAACGAGCTGAAGAACCTTTTCAAGCCGGAGTTCTTGAACCGTGTGGACGATATCATCGTGTTCCATAAGCTGACAAAGGAAAACACCCTGGCAATCGCAGGAAAAATGCTTGCCGGATTGCAGGGAAAGCTCCGGGACATGGAAATTGAGATGGAGTTTACGCCGGAAGCTATCTCCACCGTTGCCGATAAGGGGTACGATCCCATTTACGGCGCCAGACCCCTGCGGCGAGTGATCCAGAACGAAATTGAGGACAGCGTTTCCGAAAAAATGCTGGAAGGTGAAATCAGCGCCGGAAAGCGTTACAGATGCGCTTTTGAAAATGGGAAGTTCACTTTCTCAGAGCAGTAAACATTCGCAAAAAAACCGGGCAGGAGAACTGCCCGGTTTTTCATGTGTATTTTCTTTTAGATGTTTTTCATCTGCTTGTAAGAAAACCGCAGGGGGGTGCTGCGCTTCAAGCGGAAGCCGTCGCTTTCCTTTCTGCGCATATACACACTTTGCACCAGTCCGAAGCCCAGGTACAAACAGGCGGCGGAAGAACCTCCGGCGCTGAAAAACGGCAGCGTTACGCCCATGGCGGGAAGAATGGCAAGGCACATTCCGATGTTGGAAACGGTCTGGAGCGCGATCATGCCGAAAAAGCCGAAGCAGATATACTTTCCCAGATCATCTCGAGCGGAATGGGCTACATGGAGCACCTTCAGCATAAAGAGCAGCAACAGCCCGATGATGAGCACACAGCCCCAGAAGCCCAATTCTTCTCCCGCCACGGAGAAAATGTAATCGCTTTGCTGAAAGGGAACGCTGTTGCTTGCCACCCGGCTGCCCTCAAACAGCCCCTGTCCCTTCAGCCCGCCGCTGCCGATGGAAATGCGCCCCTGGTACTGCTGATAGCCGTCGTTTAGCTGTACGGAGGGGTCTTCCAAATTGAACACGGCGATAAAACGGTTCTTTTGATAGTCCCGCAGCACAAATTTCCACAAAATCGGCACCGCTCCCAGCACCAGCACCCCCAGCACCGCGAAATACCGCAGCTTGATATCGGCGGCAAGGCTCATTGCAAGGAAAATGAAGAAAAACACCACCGACGCGCCAGTGTCGCCCTGTAATTCGCAGAGCAGAATGGGAACAAGGGCATGGAGAGCCAGAAAGACGACCTGGATCAATTCGTCTGTTTTTCCACGTTTTTGCACAGTATCCAGATGTTTGGCATAGGTAATGATAAAAGCGATCTTTACCAGCTCGGAGGACTGAAAGGTCCTTCCACCAATATTGATCCACGCCTTTGCCGCTACACCACCGCCGCCGGTAACTTCTTCGCCGAACAGCATGGTATAAATCATCAGGAAAATGGAAAATCCCGCAATGAGATACCAGAAATTGGCGATTTCCATGTAATCGATAAACGATACAATCACCGCGCCGGTCACACCCAGGGCGATCGCCAGCAGCTGTGTGCGGAAATAATTCGCTTCCGTCGCCCGGGAAACGCTTTTCAGCAAAACTAAGCTGTAAACGGAAATCGCCGCCAGCAGCAGCCAGAGAATGATATCCGCCCGCTTTACATAGTTGATAAATCCCTTAAAGCCTCTTTTTATCATAAATTTGTACCTTTGTGTTTCAAAATGACTTCTTATGACCCAGAGTATAGCACAAAAAAAAATCCTCGGCAAGTTTTTTCACCCTTAGTCTTTACTATTCCGGCAAGATACTTTATAATTCATAAAAGGAAACAGAAATCCGCGTTAATTTGGTTCGGTCAAAAAGACATGGAGGGATTAGTATGCTGTCGGATATTGAAATCGCACAGGGGACAAAGCTGAGACCTGTCGCCGATATTGCGGCGGAGCTGGGGATCCGGGAGGAAGAACTGGAGCTGTACGGAAGATACAAGGCAAAAATCAATGAAAGCGCTTTTGCCCGTTTGGAAACAAATCCTGACGGCAAGCTGATCCTTGTCACCGCCATCAATCCCACTCCTGCCGGGGAGGGAAAGACCACCACCACCGCCGGGCTTGGAGAGGCCATGGCAAAAATCGGGAAAAACGCCATCATCGCTCTGCGGGAACCCTCTCTCGGACCTGTGTTCGGCGTAAAGGGCGGCGCCGCCGGCGGCGGATATGCCCAGGTCTTGCCCATGGAGGACATCAATCTCCATTTTACCGGGGATATGCACGCCATTACATCTGCCAACAACCTCTGCTGCGCCATGCTGGACAACCATATGCAGCAGGGAAATGTGCTGGGAATCGACCCCCGGCGCATTCTCATCAAGCGCTGTCTCGATATGAACGACCGGGCGCTGCGGAACATCGTGGTCGGTCTGGGCGGGAAGATCAACGGCGTTCCCAGGGAGGACGGCTTTATCATCACCGTGGCTTCCGAAGTCATGGCGATCCTCTGCCTGGCAAAGGATATGAACGATCTGAAGGAGCGGCTGGGCAATATCCTCATCGCCTATACCTACAGCGGGACGCCTGTCTACGCCAGAGATATCAAGGCGGAGGGCGCCATGGCGGCTCTGCTGCGGGACGCGGTGAACCCCAATCTGGTACAGACTATCGAAGGGACGCCTGCCATCATGCACGGCGGACCTTTCGCCAACATCGCCCATGGCTGCAACTCTGTCAGGGCTACCCGGCTGGCGCTGAAGCTGGCAGACTACTGCATTACGGAAGCCGGCTTCGGCTCCGATCTGGGCGCGGAAAAATTCATGGATATCAAATGCCGCATGGCTGGGCTTGCGCCTTCCTGCGTAGTGGTAGTCGCTACAGTCCGGGCACTGAAATATAACGGCGGCGTTGCCAAAGCCGAGCTGGCTGCTGAAAATGTAGAAGCGCTGAAAAAAGGCTCTGTGAACCTGAAAGCCCATGTGGAAAATATGCAGAAATTCGGCGTACCTGTCGTGGTGGCGATCAACCGCTTCCATACGGACACCGACGCGGAGCTTCAGGTCATTGACGATTGCTGCAAGGAGCTGGGCGTGTCCTATGCGCTGTCCGAGGTGTTCGGCAAGGGCGGCGAGGGCGGCAAAGAGCTGGCGGAGACCATCTGCCGGGTGATCGACGAAAATGAGGGCAAAACGCATTTCGCGCCTATTTATCCCGATTCCTGCTCCATTGAGGAAAAAATCGAGACCATTGCCAGGAAAATTTACGGCGCGGACGGCGTTCTCTTTACAAAGCAGGCTCAGAAATCCCTGAAAGAGATCAGAGAGCTTGGCGGCGACAAAATGCCCGTGTGTATTGCAAAGACCCAGTATTCCCTGTCTGATGACGCCGCTCTGCTGGGCAGACCCAGCGGGTTCCAGATCACTGTCCGCGATTTGAAGCTTTCCAGCGGCGCCGGTTTCGTGGTGGCGTACGCCGGAGATATTATGACCATGCCCGGTCTGCCGAAGGTTCCCGCGGCAGAGAAGATCGACGTGGACGACAACGCCGTGATCCACGGGCTGTTCTGATGGACCGTAAATTTGTGACCTCGTCTGCCGCGGAAACGGCGGCGCTTGCCGCCAGGCTGGCACAACAGCTGAAAGGCGGGGAAGTGTTGGCGTTCACCGGGGGAATGGGCATGGGGAAAACCGCGTTTACCGCCGGGCTGGTAGAAGGGCTGGACGGGGGAAATGTGGTCAGCAGCCCCACCTTTGCGCTGGTAAACGAATATCCCGGCAGACTGACAGTGGAGCATTTTGACATGTACCGTATCACAGGCTGGGACGATCTGTACTCTACCGGGTTTTTCGATTATCTGGACACGGACTGCGTGTTGGTGATAGAATGGAGCGAGAACGTGGAAGCCGCCCTGCCGGAAGACGCCATACACATTGACATTCGACCGGGAGAAACGGATACTGAGAGAGTGATTACCATTGATGGCTGGGAGGGGGAACTGTAGCATGTTGGTTTTAGCGATAGAATCTTCGGCTTCCGCTGCCTCCGCCGCCATTTTGGAAGATGGCAGGCTGCTGGGAGAGAGCTTTGTCAATACAAAGCAGACCCACAGCCAGACCCTGCTGCCCATGGTGGAACAGCTGCTGCGCTCCCTGGGAAAAGCCTGTGCTGATTTTGACGTGATGGCTGTCACAAACGGTCCCGGTTCCTTTACCGGCGTGCGGATCGGCGTATCCTGTATCAAAGGTCTGGCAATGCCCAATGAAACGCCCTGCTGCGGGATTTCCACTTTGGAAGCCATCGCCATGCCGGGACGGTATTATGAGGGCTGTATTATCTGCGCCGTGATGGACGCCCGCTGCGGGCAGGTCTATAACGCGCTGTTCCAGGTGACAAATGAAAAGCTCTGCCGCCTGACGCCTGACAGGGCGCTGACCATTACGGAGCTTTCCGAAGAATGCAAAGCTTACGGGGAAAGGCTCATTCTATTTGGCGATGGAGCCGCCTTGTGCCATGAAGTGTTTGAGACGTGGGGCGCCCGGCTTGCGCCTGTAGAACTGCGCTTTCAGAGAGCGTCCTCCGTAGCGCTTCTGGCGCTGGAATACGCAAAGGCAGAAAAGAGCGTGACCGCTCAGGCGCTGGTGCCGTCTTATTTGCGGCTGCCGCAGGCAGAGCGGGAGTTGAAAAAGAAGCAGGGAAAAGGGGAGTGTTCGGTATGAAAATTGCTATCGGCTGTGACCACGGCGGGTTTGAACTGAAAGAAGCCGTTCGGGAATATTTGGAGGCTCATGGAATCGAATATGAGGATTTTGGTGCTTTCAGCACGGAATCGGTAGATTACGCGCCTCTTGCCGCAAAAGCCGCAAGAGCGGTACAGGAGAAAAGGGCTGACTTTGGAGTGCTGATCTGCTCTACAGGGATCGGTATTTCCATGGCGGCAAATAAGGTAAAGGGCATTCGGGCGGCATTGTGTACTAATGCCTTTTGTGCGGAAATGACCCGCCGGCACAACAATGCAAACATTCTTTGTATGGGTGGTAAGGTCGTAGACCGTGATACCGCCCTGCAAATACTGGATATCTTTTTGCATACGGGCTTCGACGGCGGTCGCCATCAACGGCGCATAGACCAGATCGCCCAAATTGAAGAAGGCAGGCTATAATCAGGAATCTCCCGTACCGGCGACCACATATCCGGGCGGCAAAAAACAGGAGGAATAGAAGATGCAGGAAAACAAGAATATTTTTGTCATGGATCATCCGCTCATTCAG
>CALFFN010000004.1 GCA_937958185.1 uncultured Neglectibacter sp.
CTCTTGTGAATTGCCGCGGTCGGGTCGCCCGGTCACGACCAGTACACGCTGGCTCCACAAAAAGATTTTCCTCTTGTAAATTGCCGCGGTCGGGTCGCCCGGTCACGACCAGTACACGCTGGCTCCACAAAAAGATTTTCCTCTTGTGAATTGCCGCGGTCGGGTCGCCCGGTCACGACCAGTACACGCTGGCTCCACGAAAAAAGGCCTGGGAAAGAATCCCAAGCCTTTCTGTTGCTGCGAAACTTACTTGTTTACAGTCTCCTTCAGAGCCTTGCCAGCCTTAAAGGCAGGAGCCTTGGAAGCAGGGATCTGGATTTCCTTATTGGTGCGGGGATCACGGCCGGTACGGGCGCCGCGAGCGCGAACCTCAAAAGTACCAAAGCCAACCAGCTGAACCTTATCGCCCTTCTTCAGAGCGTTGGTAATAGCCTCGATAACTGCGCCAACAGCAGCGTCGGCATCCTTCTTGGTGATTTCTGCCTTAGCGGCAACTTCTGCGATCAATTCAGACTTGTTCATTTTGGACAACCTCCAGTTTATTGTGCGGCAGAAACTCTCTTTCCACTCTCAGTGATACCAGCCGCAATTCTTGATACTTGCCCGGCAAAAAGCGCCGAAAGTTCGTAACGCTTGCAATCATATCATATCCTTTCCCATTTTTCAAGTGTTTTTGCGAATTTTTTGTGGTTTTATCAGGATTTTTATTTCTGCTACTCCTTCTCCGCCCCAAATCAGGACGCCGAGGAAGTAAATCCCGGCGCCGCAAAGGACGGAAATTCCCAGCGCGGCAGCTTCCCCAAAACTCCCGGCGGGCAAAAAAGGACGCAGGAAGAAAAAAGCGGTCCTGGCGGAAACCCCGCATAGAAGGGCGCAAAGGAACGGCTGGAGGAACAGCTTTTTCGCGGAAAGCGGTACGCCGCTGACCTTCCGCAGGCAAAGGAACTGGGAAACCGCCAGGAACAGGTAGCAGACAAAGGTGCCGATGGCGGCGCCGTAGATATTCAGCTCTGGAATGCCGCAGAGGAGCCAGTTTGTCAGGAGCTTTACCGTCATGGCGCAGAGAAGAAGCTTTACGGGCAGGTCCGCCCGCCCTACCGCCTGCAGCATACTGGATAAGGGGGCGCACATGGCTGCGGCAAGGGACGCGACCCCCAGCAGCACCAGCACCCCGGCAATGATCGGAGCGGAGCTGTCGTCCCCGTACAGCACCCGGACGATAGGCTCCGCCAAGGCGGCAATGCCAAGACCTGCCGGGAAGCAGAACAGCGCCGTGATACGGCTGACAGAGCAAATGCGGCTGCCGATTTCCTTTTTCTCTCCCCTTGCCCACGCTTCCGTCACCGTGGGCAAAGCGCTGATGCCGATCGCCTGTGTCAGCGCCGGGACGAGAAGGTACACGGTCATTGCCAGCGTATAGCAGCCGTAAAGATAAGTCGGCACGGTTTCCGGGTGCTCCAGATAGACCTGGGGGATCATGCCGGAAAAGCAGGACAGCAGCCTGTCGGGGAACTGCTGCAAGATCCCGGCAAGGCGGCTCTGCAAAAAGGTGGCGTCGATCAGCCCGGTCACGTTGGTGGCAATGGAACCAAGGGCTATGGGCAGGGTAATGGAAAGCAGGCGTTTCGCCGTCCGCTTCCTGCCTGCCGGGGCTGGCGAAAGCCGGTACAGGCAGGGGTCGATCCCATCGCCCACGCGCCTGTGGCGGACCGCCAGATAGCACAGGGCCATGAGCGAGCCAAAGGTCACGCCCAATACGGCGGCTGCCGCGCCGAAGGACAAGGTCAGGAACATGGCGTCGTCGGCAGATCGGGGCAAAATGGAAAACACCGTGCCCGCCCGGACATATTCCTCCGTGCAGCGGGAAACCACCCAGCGCCCGGCGGAAAGCCCCAGCAGCAGCTTGACGACCGCTTCCACCACCTCCGAGGCGGCGGTGGGGATCATGTTCTGCAAGCCCTCATAATAGCCCCGGTAGACGGAACCCAGACAGGCAAAAAGAATGGCAGGCGCCAGCGCCAGCACGGGAGCCAGGGCATAGGGCGTGCCGATGATATGGGTGCAGTAAAAGGGCGCGAACGCGGTAAGGAGGAGCATTCCCGCGCCGCCCAGGGTCAGGAATAAGGGAAGCGACACCCTTTTGACCTGCCGCACATCGTTCCATCTTCCCAGTGAGCGGTTTTCCGACACCATGCGGGACACCGCCACAGGGAAGCCGGCAGTCGCCAGGCTGAAAACAGGTCCGTAAAAATTGTACGCCACGTTGAACAGCCCCATGCCGTATTCCCCAATAGCGTATTTCAGGGGAATCTTGAACAGCGCCCCGATCACCTTTACGACCGCCATACCGGCGGTGAGAATCAACGCGCCGTGGAGAAAATTCTGCCGAAGCCCTTTGCGCCTCTGTTTCAAATCCATCATTCCTCATCAGAACTTTGCGGCTGCCAATTCGCGCCGCAAGGCTTTTTCAGGCTTTGCCCGGATATTTCGCGCTTGGCATGCTTGCCGGTATGGAGATATCCTTTTCGTATCCAAGCCGCAGAAAGAGCGATAGCGGATAACAGGGCAAAAGCCGCTTTTCCATTCTTATGTGGAACATGGGGCGGGGATTCCCCGGCGGGGGGCGGAAATGGGCGCAAAAAAAGAACCGGCTTTTGCCAGCCGGCTCTTTTTGGCGATCCTATTACTGTTCGTCGTTGGTATCCGTGGTCTTGGGCTCCTCCGCGGCGGGCTGGTCAATGACAAGCTTTGTGCCGCAGTTGCTGCAGAACTGCACGGTATTGGGGCTGCGCTTCCCGCAGTTGGGGCAGACGACCTTGTTCTGCTTGTCGTTCAGCTCCTTGTTGACAGCGGCATGCTGGTTCTTCAGCTCGTCGATCTCGGCGATCTTGCCCACTGCTTCCGCGTCATCCGCCAGCTTGGCGCGGCAGGATTCGTAAACATACTCTCCCAGCGCCTCATAACGCTTGCTGATCTCAGCGTTCAGCTCCGCGACATTGATACGCAGCTTGGACGCGTCTACGAACTGACCGGCTCTTTTGCCCACAGCCTCCGCAGCAGACTTTGCGTTTATGACCACATCATCCAGAATTCCCATGTTGGTATTCCTCCTTCTTGATTTTCCAAAAATTCAGAGCTTTTCATCTCTGTGTTTTCATTATAACAACCATTTTCAGGAAAGTAAAGAGGGAAATCCCTTTCAAATGGTTTACATTTCTCTTACGGAACCGCATTTTAGATGCTGGACGCTAGATGCTGGATACTAGATAAGATAAGGACGGTAAATGATAGTTTAGTACGCATGAAATGGGCAATGAGAAATGAGCAATGAGCAATTATTTACTCCCGATGGGAAAACCGCAGGCTATTTGCCCTTTCTCAGAGGGGGGGAGGAGGGGGCGCTGGTCTCCGGTGGAGACCGTTCAGCGCTGACCGAGCCAAAGGCGAGACCGAAGTCCCCCACCGAAGAAAGAAAAAAATCGCACACGGCAGCATGATCGAAAAGGCAGGGATCTAAATGTGCGAAAGCAGGAGCTTTGGAAAACGGTTTCTCCGGCAACTGCTAAACTACAATTTATCTATACATCTTCCGGTCGGGACACGTATTTGCGAAAAGTACCCGCTGTCTTCTCGTCTTGCCTCCGGCGGTACGCCGGGCTAACAACTAATTCCCCAAAAATTCCCGGAGCATGGACGTTTCCGGCACCAGCGCGGGGTCGATGGGCTCGAACCGCATCAGGCGGGACTCCAGGTCCCGGGCTTTGCGGTAATAGAGACTGTCCGCGGCGATGCTGCGCAGGAGGGGAATCGCCACCGTGCGCAGGACGCAGGGCTCATAGATATGAATGGAATTGACGGTGTAGTCGGCGCTGATGCGGTAGGGGCGGATATATTTGTCCTCGCCGGACACCACCTCCTCCCACATGGAGAGGGTGTGCTCCGCCGCAGTATTGCGGAACTGGATATCCCGGACGATCCGGCGCACCAGACGCAGGTCCATGGGAGAGATCACTTCCCCGTTGGCGTCCTTGATCTGCTGCTTCACGCTGACATACAGCTTGACGCAGGCGTCCTCCGGCAGTTCCCCGGTGAAAACGGGGTTCAAGCCGTGAATGCCCTCAACGATCACCAGATCGTGTTCGCCGATCTCATAGCCGCGCTCTTCCTCCTCTGGTCTGCCCAGAGAGAAATTGTACCTCGGCACGCTGAATTTCCCGGTGGAGGTCACCGCCTTCAGGCAGCTTTTCACCCGCTCCACGTCCAGCGCTTCGATGGATTCATAATCGTAATTTCCATTGGGCAGAATGGGCGCAAGCCCCCTTCCCCGGTAAAAATCGTCCAGGGAAATGATATGCGCCCGCCCGCCGAACTCCGACAGATAGGCCTGCAGCAGATGGGCGGTGGTGGTCTTGCCGCTGCTGCTGGGACCCGCCAGCATGACGACCCGCACACCGGCGTGCTGCTCCCGGATATTCCGGGCAATATTGCGCAGGCTTTCCTGATAGGCGCCCTCCACCTCGTCGATCATCTTCTGCGGGCAGCTTACCGCGCCGTCATTGATCTGCTCCAGATGATTGATGTACTTCATGTAGCCGCTTGCGAAATTGCTCATACAGGTCTGTGACGCCCTCCTTTCTGCTAAGAATTTCCCCATTGCGGGAAATATATTCATAAGGGTATTTGAAATTGAAAATGCGCTCCAGCCTGTCACTGTAGGGGTCCCTGAGCTTTGTGACGCCGCCGGCGCCGCAGGCGATGACAGAGCTGGATTCGTCCATGGTGTAGATATTGTACCGGCAGAGGTTGCCTGGCTTTGCCCAGCCGGTGTTTTCCTGATTGCCCGCCATTCTGGTCTGGCGGTATAAATAGTATGGCTCGAAGCCTTCCTCCGTCAGGCGGCGGACGGAATAGTCCACCATGGCGGCGGTCTCCTCGCCTTTTCTGTGCAGGGAAAGGTCGCCGCCCTCAGAGACCAGCCGGGCGGAACGCTTCAGCGCCAGCGAATGGACGGTGACATTGGCGGCGCCCAGAGAGATCACGCCGTCCAGCGTCTTCTGAAAACCCTGCAGATCGTCGCCGGGCAGACCGACGATCAGGTCAGCGTTGATTTCCCGGAAGCCCATTTCCTTTGCCAGCGCAAAGGCGTCCAGCACGTCCTGAACGGTGTGCCGCCGCCCGATATTTTCCAGCACCTGATCGGACAGGGACTGGGGGTTGATGCTGATGCGCGTCACGCCGGAAGCGAGCAGGGCGGAAAGCTTTTCCCGGTCGATGGTATCGGGTCTGCCGGCTTCCACGGTAAACTCCGTGCAGCGGGAAAAATCAAACTGCTCCTGAATCTTTTCGCAAAGCCGGGAAAGCTGGGAAGCGGACAGCGTGGTGGGCGTGCCGCCGCCAATGTAGGCGGTGCAAAGGGTCAGCCCCAGCGCTTTTGTGACCTGCGCCGTCTTTTCCAGCTCCTTCAGCAGCAGCTCAAAATAGGGCTCGATCAGCTTTTTGGACTGCTCCACGCTTTGGGACACGAAAGAACAGTAGGAACAGCGGGTGGGGCAAAAGGGAATGGACACGTATAAACTGAAATCGTTTTCCGAAAGTGCCTTTACCGCCGGGGTCTGCGCCCGCAGCACCCGGAGGGCAAGGTCGGCTTTTTTCCCGCTGACGTGCCCGTGGCTGCGGAATTTTTCCACACCTGCCGTCTCCCCCAGCTCCTCGCAATACTGGCGCAGGAGCTTTACCGGGTGAATGCCCGTCAGCATTCCCCAGGCGGGGGTATAGCCTGTCAGCTCTACAAAGGCGGTGTAGAGCAGGTCGGTCAAGCCGTATTCCGTAAGGGTTTTCTGAAAATCAGCGCGGGTGAGCTGCTTTTGCCCGTCGGACACCGTAACCCGATATTCATATGCTTCCCCGGCGGCAGTTATGACGGTTTGGGTCCAGGGCTCACTTGCTTCCGGCTGTTCCCCCGGCGCCACTCGCACCGGGCTGTAGGGAAAAAACAGGCGGCAAAGGTTTTCACATTCATAGCGGAACGAGTGCCCCGCGATCGTCAGCAGCATATGCCGCCCTCCTTTTTCAATTTCGCTGTAGAAATTTTTTCAAACGGATTTTTTGCCCTTTCCAGCATCTAGAATCCAGAATCCAGTGTCTATGATATCACAAATTCCGTCCATTCAATGTGGTTGTACTGCATGACGTCCTCCGCCTTTTTCATGCCCAGCTTCTCGTAAAATGGCACGGCGTTTTCATTTGCGATGAGATATACGGCGATATCCTTTTCGCCGCCTGCCATCTCATGAGCCGTCCGCATCAGCCTTGTCCCGATCCCGCGACCCTCGTACGCCCTGTCGACGCCCAGATCCGTCACATACAGCCAGTAGGAAAAGTCCGTCAAGCCAAAGAGCACGCCCACCAGCAGACCTTCCCTGTTTCGGGCGGCAAGGCTGATGGAAACATTTTTTACCAGCTTTTCGATCCGTTCCCGGAATCTCTCCCTGGGGTACTGCGCCCCCAGATCGGTGCGCTTCAAAAAGTCAATATATTCCTCCGGGGAAATGCGCTCACTCTTGATTTCAACCGTTGTCTCCATAAAAACTCTCCTTGCCGGTGAAAAACTGATCTCTGACTGTCCGGGTCAGGAGCGGTCGATGGAAATGACACCGGGGATCTTCATCAGCCGCTCGATAATGCTTTGCAGCTGCGGGAGGCCGTTAATGGAGATCGTGGCGGAAATAAAGGCGTTTTCGCTGTTGCGCTCCTGCCGGGAATTGAGGGAATGAATGAAAATATGCATATTGGAAAGCTGCTGGGTCACGTCTGCCAGCAGACCGCCGCGGTCAATGGCAATGATGTGGAGGGTGGACTTGAAATCGTCCTTGATATCCCCCTCCCAATGGGCGCTGACCCAGCGCTCCGGCTCCGGGCAGAGAGTGAGGTCCTGGGGGACGTTGGTACAGGAGCGCTTGTGAATGGACACGCCGAAGCCCCGGGTGATGAAGCCGACGATCTCGTCCCCGGGCAGGGGGTTGCAGCAGCGGGAGAATTTGATCAGGCAGTTGTCCATGCCGTCGATCAAAACGCCGCTTGCAACCTTCTGCTTCGGTTCTGCCGGGGGCACCTGCCGGGGCAGAGCCTCCGGCTCGGCGGTTTTCGTCAGGCGCTGGTATTCCTCCCGAATACGGGGCAGCACCTTCCAGAGCTGAATGCCGCCGTAGCCGATAGCGGCATAGAAATCATCGGCGGTGACACAGCTGTAGCGCCTGCCAATGCTGTCCAGCATATAATCCATCAGCCCCGGCGCCATGGTGATCCCGCTGCGGCGGAACTCCCGTTCCAGCTCCGCTTTGCCCTCAATGATGTTGTCGTCCCGCTTTTCCTTTTTGAACCACGCGCGAATCTTGTTCCGGGCCTCGCTGGTGCGCACGATGGTGAGCCAGTCCCGGTTAGGTCCCTTTCCTGCTTCCTTGGTGGTGAGTATCTCGATGATCTCCCCGGTTTTGACCTTATAATCCAGCGGCACGATGCGCTTATCCACCTTCGCCCCCACCATGCGGTTGCCCACGGCGCTGTGAATGGCGTAGGCAAAGTCGATAACGGTAGAACCCATGGGCAGGTTCACCACATCGCCCTTCGGCGTGAAGACAAACACCTCCTCGGGCATGAGGTCGCTCTTGATGGAGTGCACCAGATCGGTGACGTCCTCGCTTTCCGCCTGGTTTTCCAGCATTTGGCGGATCCAGGTAAGGCGGTCGTCCAGAATGCTGTTTTCCGACTCCTTGGCGGACATTCCCAGCTTATACTTCCAGTGGGCGGCAATGCCGTATTCCGCGGTGTGGTGCATTTCCCAGGTGCGTATCTGCACCTCAAAAGGCACGCCGGCTTTATTGATGACCGTGGTGTGCAGGGAGCGGTACATATTGGGCTTTGGGGTGGAAATATAGTCCTTGAACCGATTGGGCAGGGGCTGGAACATATCGTGGATAATGCCCAGCACGTTGTAGCAGTCCTCGATGGTGTCCACAATGACGCGGACGGCGAAAACATCGTAAATTTCTTCAAAGCTTTTGCCCTGAATGAACATTTTCCGATAAATACCGTAAACGCTCTTTACCCTGCCCTCAATGTACACATTGGGAATGGAAGGCTGGATACGCTCCCTGATCTGCGCCTTGGTGTCCTCGATGAACTGCTTCCGGCTGTCGCTGCGGGCTTCCAAATCCTTTTCAATCTCGTGGTAGGCGGTGGGGTCAAGATACTGCAGGGAAATGTCCTCCATAAATTCCTTGACCCGGCGGATACCCAGACGGTGCGCGATGGGGGCGTACACCTCCACGCATTCCAGCGCCTTGTCCCGCTGCTTTTGGGGCGTCATGTACTCCAGTGTAGTCAAATTGTGCATTCTGTCCGCAAATTTGATGATGATGACCCGGATATCCTCCGCCATTGCCATCAGCATTTTCCGCAGGTTCTCCGCCTGCTGCTCCTCCCGGGAGGAATAGGGAATCTGACCCAGCTTGGTAACGCCGTCCACCAGCTGGGCGACCTCCGTGCCAAATTCTTTCGTCAGGTCTTCCAGCGTGCAGTCGGTGTCCTCCACCACGTCATGGAGCAGACCTGCCATGACGGAATCCGTGTCCATGCCCAGCCCAACCAGAATGGCCGCCACGGACAGCGGGTGGATAATATAGGGCTCGCCGGAGCTGCGCTTCTGGGTGCTGTGTTTTTCCTCCGCACAGCGGTACGCCCTGTCGATGCGCTCCTTATCGTATTCTTTTTCACTTTCAGCGATGATTTTTTGCAGCTCCTCATAGGTGCTGATCTGCACCGCCAGTTCCATGGGATACACCTCTCCTGTTTTCCGCCTGTTCTATCCTAAACGCGATAAACGCGCCTATTCAGCCAGCGCTTGCAATTCTATGTAGACCGGGGACGCGAACATATCCACTTTCCCCTCTGTTTTTTGCAGCAGCGCTGTCATCATTTCGCCCTGCGCGCTGCACTGCACAAGCCCCCGCTCCTCCAGCATATCCAGGCTGAGCAGCAGCTTGCCCAGATTAAAGCCCTGCTCCCGCAGGGAAAGGGATAAGGCTCTCAGCCCAAAGGAAGCGCCGTGCAGGGAGCTGAGCCGCCGGTACAGCGCCGCCAGCGCCCTGCGGTCGGGGGCAAGCAGCGCCCGCTCCTCCCCGCTCAGTGGTTCCCGCCGGCGGAATTTCTCATACACCCGGTAAGCGTGCAGGACCTCGGCGTCCTCCAGATCGGACAGCCGGATATCCCGGACATTGACCGTCAAATGTACGTCGCCCCGGAACTCCCGCAAATCCAGAGACACCGCCAGATCCAGCCTGTCACCGATATGGAACGGGAAATCCTCCGGGCGGGTGCGGAACCGCATACAGGTGAGAAAGGAACCGTTTTTCTGGCAGATCAGCCGCAGGTGCTCCCCTTTCCCCACGGGGACGATCTCCCGCAGTTCCATGCCGAACAGCCCGAACAGGGGCTGGGGATTGCCGCCGCCGAAGGGTTCCAGCCGCTGCATTGCCCGGGGCATATCGGCGTTTAAGGACGCCGGGTTCAGGCGGCAATCCAGCTTCAGCACCGGGGCGGGCATTTCCGGGCATACCCTTGCTGCGTATGCGTTGATTTTCCTGCGGAAATCGTCGATTTGCTCGGTTCGCAGCATGACGCCAGCCGCCATGGGGTGCCCGCCGAAGCGTTCCAGGCAGTCCCCGCAGGCGCTGATGGCGTCAAACAGCGAAAAGCCCTCCACGCTGCGCCCGCTGCCCCTGGCGCTGTCCCCGTCCTCGGAAAGGACAAAGGAGGGCTTGCCGAAACGGTCGGTGATACGCGCCGCCACAATGCCCAGCACACCGTGGTGCCAGCCCTTGCCGCTGACCACGATCACCCGGCTGTACCGCAGGGCGGGGTCGGCTTCTATTTTTGCCACCGCTTCCTGAGAAATAAGGGCTTCCTCCTGACGGCGGCGGTCGTTGTCGGCGCAAATCTCCTCGGCGAGGGCGTCCGCTTCCTCCTCATATTCACAGCAGAGCAGCTTCACCGCCCGCTCCGGGGCTCCCATTCTGCCGGTGGCGTTGATCCTGGGGATCAGCGTGAAGGAAAGCCCGGTGGCGGTAAGCTCCCGTTCCGAAGCGCCGCTGCGCTCCATCAGGGCGGAAACGCCGGGTCTGCCGCTGCGGGACAGGCTTTGCAGCCCCACCCGGACGATCAGCCGGTTTTCCCCGGTGACGGGCACAGCGTCCCCCACCGTGCCGATGGTCGCCAGATCGGCGTATTCTGTCAAAATGCCCTCCACGTTGCCGTCTTCCAACGCGATGAGCAGCTTCAGCGCCACACCCGCGCCGGAAAAGTCCTTGTAGGGGCTGTTGTCCCCGGGCTGGTAAGCGTCCACCACGGCAACGGCTTCCGGCAGGGTCTTCTGGGGGCGGTGGTGGTCCGTCACCACCACGTCCATTTGCAGGCTGTTCGCCAGCGCCACCTCCTCCACGGAGGAAATGCCGTTATCCACGGTGACGATCAGCTTGACCCCCTGCTCGTGGAGCAGTTCCACGGCGTGGCGGTTCATGCCATAGCCTTCCCCCTCCCGCTGGGGAATATAATAGAGAACGTCCGCGCCCACGGCTTCCAGATAGGTGAAAAGCATGGAGGTGGCGGTAACGCCGTCGGCATCGTAATCCCCGTACACGGCGATTTTTTCAAAATTGTCAACGGCGCGGCGAATGCGCTCCACCGCTTTGTCCATATCTTTCATCAGAAAGGGGTCGGAAAGCTCTTCCCCGCCGCCCAAAAGCGCCTGCACCTGCTGCTCTGTGCGGTAGCCGCGTATCTCCAGCAGCATGGCGAGGAAAAAGGGCAGGGAGTACCGCTCCGCCAGCTGAGCCGCCCGCTCCTTATCCAGCGGCGCCACCTGCCACAGCTTCAAATCCATGTTCTTTTCCCCCTTTCCCACATTCTTTCCCAATTAAAAACTTATTTTATCATTTTGGGGAGAAAAAAGCAAGGAACAGGCGGAAAATACTTTGGGGGCTTAAAGCTGCGGAAATGGAAAAATGAGCAAAACCACGCCGAGGGCTACGAGGACGACCAGATCGCCATGCTCAACAACAACATTGTGTTCACAGCCGATGGCTTTGAAACGGTGAAAATGGCGATTGGGCGTTTCAAGGACGAAACCAGGGGAGACTGCTTCGGCGTTGTGGCCCCCAACATTGTTGGTACTTTGCTGGCAAGCAAAAAGCTGATGATACAGGCAAAGACCGAGGACAACAAAACCGTGCTGTTCCAGGTGGACGAGAATGGGGCAAAGCTGCACAATGCGGACTTTAACATTTACGCCCATGGAAACCAGCTTTCCTTAAACCCGGACATCGGCATTGCCATGGGAAAAGAGCCGATTTATACCAAAACAGAAAACGGCGTGGAAATCAAAAAAGAAAACGCCAGCTTCTATGCGGACATAGAAACCGGCGATGCGTTCTTCAAAGGGACGATTCGAGCTGCAAAATATCTGGATCAAAACGGTGAGGAAATGATGGTGCCGAATACCTATAAATTTGCCGCTGACTATCTCGATCTTCACGGGCTTACCATCAAAAACCCTGCCGGAACTACCACCCTGCATATTGATTCTAACGGCAATATTACCATGAAGGGCAACATTACCCTGACCAATGGCGCACAAAATGGCACTTTTATCACAGGTACCAATATCTATTCGCCTAAAATTGAGTCTCCAGAGATGATCTGGTATGAAGATACCGATACAGAAGAAAAGCCTGTATTGGGTACTATGGGACAAGAACCAGGTGATGACGGAAGTGGTACGCCGACCGTATTGTTGAAAGTAATATCTGAGAAGGGCATAGGGCTGCAAGCAAAAACTGGTGGAATTAGCTTAGAAGCCCAAAAAGGAATCTGGTTAAAAAATCTTACCACGGCTCAAAGTAGCTTTTCCGTTCGAGGGATATTAAGCATTGCTTCAACCGGAGCTTGCCCGCCGCTTACAAATAAGGATGGTTGGGTCAATGTAGAGCAGGCTTTGGGAAAATTGGAAAAAAGGCTAAGTGATTTGGAAACTACAGTTGCTTCCCACTCCAACAGCATTGCTTCTCTTTGGGACGTAATAGGCTCTTAACGAACACTGTCCAATCACATTCCTGTATACCAATAAATGCTTCCTTCAATACGATGGTCGCTACGCCCGGGATAATAGGTTAAAAAAAGAATATTGACATCATTCCAAGGACCTAAACAATAAGCTAAAAGCAATGACTCTGCCTGTGTAATATCAACTGTATAGTACTTTTTTAACGTTTCTATGTGAGTAAGAGCATAAGAACGAAGAGTTGATATCCCTGTAGCTCTAAGTGCTTGAATTTTTGAAATGTCCCTTGGATCTCCATTTGCGCACATGTAGATATAGTATCCTTCCTCGTGAACTTTCATGTTTGGAAACATATCCACAAATTCCTGATAAGTCAAAGCCCCCTCGGGCAAATCGTCGGGGGTGGGGTCAACAAAGGTGGGGTCAAAATTGGGGTCGGCTTCCACAGTGGTGTTTTCCAGAACAGGGTCGGCGTTCACCGCCACCTGGGCTACCTCGCAGCGCTGGGCGTTATTTTGGGGGTTCAGCTTCCCGTTGCTGCCGTTCACCACCTTGTGGGTCACCGCCCACTGCATGGCTTCCTTCGCCCAGCTGGAAACAGAGCCGCCATCGGGGAACTGGGAAAGGATATCGCTGTCAAAGCTGGCGTCGTTGCCCGTTTTCTTGGCGTAGTTGTACATGATAACCGCCATCTGCTCTCTTGTCACGTTCTTTTCCGGGGCGAATTTCCCATCGCCCACGCCGGAGATCAGCTCCGCCCGGTAAGCCCATTCCACAGCGGGGGCGTACCATTTATCCTTGCTCACATCGGAAAAGCTGCTTTTCCCCGTCCAGGTGGATTTGTCAAAATTGGAGGTTTTATTGGAAAGCACCTGCACGAACATGCCCCTTGTCATAGGCGCGTTGGGGGAAAAGGTGCTGCCGTCGCCGGTGCCGTTGAACAGACCGTGCTCATATACATATGTCACCGCGTCCTGATACCAGATATTTTCCGGCACGTCGGTAAAGGGCGTTCCGGCTGCGGAAGCGGGCAGCGCCAGCGTTCCCAGCAGCAGCGCGGCAGTTAACAGCAAAGAGATAAGTTTACGGTGCAGTTTCATAGAGGGAACCTCCTTTAAGCAATTTTTCTGTAACACCGATAAGTTCTGTTTTAATTATAGGAGGCTCCCTTGCCGAATGCAAGACCTTTTTGCGGTTTTCTGCCGGATAGCGCGAAACCAAGCCGGGAAATAGTTGACGGCGCGGGGAGAATCGAGTATACTGAAAATAGAAAAGGGACGCTGTGCGATTCCTACCCGAAGATAAAAATGGTTGACACCGAGGGGAGAATCGAGTATACTAAAAACAGAAGGAGTCTGCCGATAGACGGTTGACCCAAATAAATCGCTTACAAAGAAGTAACCGTTTTCCTTGGGTGAGGGGCGGTTACTTCTTTGTGTTATTGATCAAAGCAATCAGCAAAGTAACAGTGACAGTTAACACCATCAGCATCACTACTAAAGCCTCGTAAGCACTCATAAGCTGTTCCCTCCTCTACAAATTCTCAAAAAAGAACTGTATGTTAATAGGAGGGTTCAGACCCTCCTAAGGAGGATCAACCGCCTACCGTTTTAGGCAGGACTCCCCTTTCGGGTCGGACAGCGCTGAACGGTCTCCACTGGAGACCAGCGCCTCCCGCGTCTTTCGACGCAAATGCATTATAGCAGAAATTTCGATTCTTTTCAACTGATTTTGAAAGGAATGCTGTGCAGGGAAAATCCGCGCCGGGAAATAGTTGACAGCGCCGGAAAATGCGCCTATACTGAAGCTGATTTAAGGGGGGATTTCCATGCTGTTATCTACAGAGACAGAATTTTTAGGGGCGGTGTACGGGGACGAAGCCGCCATACGAATGCTGGCGGAAGCGGGGTTCGACGCTTTCGACCTGAGCCTGTTTTCCATGTTCGACCAGCCGGGCTATGAAATGAACACGCCGAATTTCCGGCAGTACGCGAAAAAGCTGCGGGCGGTGGCGGAGGAATGCGGGATCGTGTGCAACCAGTCCCACGCGCCTTTCGCGTCCAGCGTTGGGGACGCGGAGCAGGACGAGCGGCGGTTCCAGTACATCGTACGCGCCATGGAAGCGGCTTCCATTGTGGGGGCAAAAATCATCGTGGTGCACCCCAAGCACCATCTTTCCTACCGCACCCACGCAGCGGAGCCGAAGGAAATGAATCTGGAATTTTACAGCCGCCTGGTTCCCTACTGTCAGGAATTTCACATCAAGGTCGCCTGTGAAAATATGTGGCAGTACAACCGGGAAGGCGGGCGCATTATCGACAGCACCTGTTCCCGCCCTCAGGAATTCTGCGAGTATCTGGACGAGATCGGCAGCCCGTGGATCGTGGGCTGTCTCGACGTGGGGCACACCGCCCTGACCGACGAGGACCTGGGCGGGTATATCCGCACCATGGGCGCAAAGCGTTTGCAGGCGCTGCACGTCCACGACAACAATCTGCGGGAGGACAGCCACACCCTGCCCTTCACGGAGAAAATCGACTTTGCTGCCCTGACCGCCGCGCTGTCGGACATCGGCTATCAGGGGGACTTCACCTTTGAAGCGGACTATTTCCTGCAAAAGTTCCCCCGCCCCCTGCACCGGGACGCGCTGGGACTGCTTCATGCCACCGGGCGGTATTTGATGGGGAAAATTCGGCAGTAAATACTTTCAAAAGGCTTGACATTGACGCGCCAAACAGCTATAATAAAAACAGAAAGAGAGGCGCTGTGTGCCGGTGGCACACGCCCAGCGCTGTCTGAGCTGACAGGTGAGTTCTGCCGATAGACGGTTGACCCGGATTAGATTACTTTACGAGAAAGTAACCGCAGCCTTTGGTCGGGGGCGGTTACTTTTTCGTTTCTCTGATTAAAGCAATGACCAAAGTTACAGTGATTCCAAGAACCATCAGAACAATGGAAAGCAGTTCAAAGTCACTCACAAGCTGCCCTCCTTTTCACAAGATTTCCCTTTCGAGATTTCTATGTAATCAGAGGGTGCAGACCCTCCGCAGAAGGTCAAAACCGCCTACCGTTTTAGGCAGAACTCCCTGCGCCTTGCGACGCATATACATTATATCAGATAAACCGACAAAATACAACCATAAGCAACAACGCGGAGGAGCGTGACAAAAGCCGGACAGGTTTCCCTGTCCGGCTTTTTGTTTTATCCGTTGTTTATCAATTGCTGAGCAGCGCTTCCGCGCAGCGGATACCGTCCACGGCGGCGGAGACGATTCCCCCCGCGTAGCCCGCGCCCTCGCCGCAGGGATACAAGCCCGCCGCCAACGGGGACTGGAGCCTTTCGTCCCGAAGAATGCGGACGGGAGAGGAACTGCGGGTCTCCGGGGCGGTAAGCACTGCGTCGCCGTCGTCAAAGCCGCGAAGCTGCCTGCCCAGAATGGGAAGCGCCTGCTTCATGGCTTCCGTCACAAAGGGCGGCAGGCAAGCCGTCAAATCAGCGGGAACGACCCCCGGCTGATAGGTAGGCTGCACCACAGAAAAGCTTTTGGAGGGTGTGCCCGCCAGAAAATCCGCTACCCGCTGGGCAGGGGCAAAGTAAGTCTGATCGGTCTGGCGGAACGCCGCCCGCTCGATACGGCGCTGGAACTCCACCCCAGCGAGGACGCCCGGCTGCCCGAAATCCTCCGGGCTCACACCCACAAGCAATGCCGCGTTGCTGTTTTTGCCGTCCCGCGCCCACTGGCTCATGCCGTTGGTGACGATACCGCCCGGCTCGGAAACCGCGCCCGTCACCGTGCCGCCGGGGCACATGCAAAACGTGTACACGCCCCGCCCGCCGGGCAAATGGCAGGAAAGCTTGTAGTCCGCCGCCCCCAGCGCCGGGTGCCCGGCAAAGCTGCCGTACTGCGCCTTGTCGATCAGGGCGGCGGGGTGCTCGATCCGCGCCCCAACGGAAAAGGGCTTGGGAGCCATAGGGATTTCAAGTTTACATAATTTTTCAAAAATATCCCGGGCGCTGTGCCCTACCGCCAGGATCGCTTTGTCGCAGGGGATCGCTTCCTCCGTGCCGTTCCGGCTCTGCACGGTCACGCCCTGCAAACTGCCGTTTTTGATAGAAAAGCCCGTGACCTTTGTGGAGAAGCGCACCTCGCCGCCCAAAGACAGGATTTTTTCCCGAATGGCTTTTACCGTGGCGGGCAGCTTGTCCGTGCCGATGTGGGGCTTTGCTTCCCAGAGTATCTCCTCCGGCGCGCCGGCAGCTGCCAGCTCCTCCAGCACCTTGCGAATGCGGGGGTCGCCTGTGCCGGTGGTGAGCTTGCCGTCGGAAAACGCCCCTGCCCCGCCCTCGCCGAACTGGACGTTGGAGTCGCCGTCCAAGTCCCCCTCGTTCCAGAAAGCACGGACGGTCTTTTCCCGCTCCTCCACAGGCTGCCCGCGCTCCACCACGATAGGGCGCTGCCCGCACTGGGCTAAGACCAGGGCGGCAAACAGCCCCGCCGGACCAAAGCCGATCACTACCGGGCGCTGGGCAAGGGGTCGGGCTTTGGGCAGCTCATAGTGGTAGGGCTTCGCGGGCTGGACGTGGGGGTCCCGCAGCCGGGCGAGCAGCTTCTGCTCGCTTCCGTCAACAGCGGTTTCCACGGCGCAGACAAAGCGGATATTGTCCCGCTTCCGTGCGTCCACCGATTTTTTGGTCAGGCACAGCTCGTGAAGCGCGTTTTCGGGCAGGCGCAGCTTTTTGGCGGCAGCCCGTTTCAGGTCGCCGCCTGTAAAATCCAGCGGCAGAGACAGCCCGGAAATTTTCAGCATTCCCCCACCCCGTTCCTTTTTTATCGCGCGGCGCTTTCCCCTGCCGCCATGGCGGTGAGCCATGCCCAATGCAGGTTATAGCCGCCGCAGTCTCCGTTTATGTTCAGAAGCTCCCCGGCAAGATGCAGCCCGGAGCAGCGTTTGGATTCCATGGTCCCTGTGTCAAGCTCCGACAGCGGCACGCCGCCGGAGGTGACCTGGGCGCTTTCCCAGCTGCCCAGCCCGGTGACGGGAAGCCGCAGATTTTTCGCCGTTTCCAGAGCCTTTTGAAAATCCTGCCGGTGCAGCTCTGAGATTTTTTTATCTCCTGGCAAGCCCGCAAGCTTTGTCAGCTCCTGCCCCACCCGCAGATGGAGCAGCCCGGAAAAAAGCTGGGCGGCGGGCAGAGCCGGGCGGTTCTGCTGCAGCGCGTTCCAATAGGCGAAAAGCTTTTCCCCGCTCCACTGCTCCAGCAGGTCCAGCCGAAGCTCCGCCGGAGCTGCTGTCAGGAGGGAGGAAAGGTCGAACACGCAGATGCCGGAAATCTGACCGTCTCCAAAGATGACCTCGCCGCTTTCCTCTCCCAGCTTCTTTCCCTCTTCCCACAGGGAGACCCGCGCCTTGCAGCGAATGCCCTTGAGGGCTTTGCACAGCTTCGCGGAGGTTTTCAGGGGCGTCAGCGCCGGGATCAGGGGCGTGACGGAATGCCCCAGGGCTTTTGCCAGCTCATAGCCGGAGCTTTGGCAGGAATGCCTGGGAGAAGCCCTGCCGCCGCTTGCCAGAATGCAGCGGCCGGCTGAAATAGTTTCCCCGCCGGTATCGGTCAATTGGAAATGATCCGCTTCCTTTTCTATTTGGGACACGGCAAATCCCCAGCGCAGCTCCACGCCGGCTTCCTCGCAGGCGCTCCACAGGGTTTGCAGCACCGCCGCAGCCTGCAGGCTGTTGGGGTACACCCTGCCCTCGCTGTCCGCGCGGCAGAGAAGCCCAAGCTCCTCAAATTTCGCCAGAATACGCCTCGCGGGATATGACCCCAGCAGGGGCGCCGCCGCTTCCACATCGCCGTGGTAATGCTCCGGGGAAATGTGGAGGTTCGTCAGGTTGCAGCGCCCGTTCCCCGTGGCGAGAAGCTTTTTTCCCGGGCGGGGGTTGCCCTCCAGCAGCACCACGCCGCCGGGGATATTTTGCTTTTTCAGGGCGCGGGCTGCCGTGACCGCCGCCAGAAGCCCGGCAGCGCCGCCGCCCACAACGGCAACGCGATACCGCTTCATCACGAAATCACCAGCCCCAGCACGCCATAGGACAGCACGCACATGATGATATCCGCGATCAGCGTGCCCAGCGCCACGGACAGCATAGCGGATTTGAAATCCATCTTCATCAGCGCCGCCGCCAGGGAGCCTGTCCACGCCCCGGTACCCGGCAGGGGGATTGCCACGAAAATCATCAGCCCCACGGTTTTGTAGCGGTTGATCTTGTCGAACTTGCTCCTGCCCTTGGCTTCCAGCCTGTCCACCAGCTTTACGAACCGGGTGTTCCGCATCCAGTCGAAAATCTTATTGATGAACAGCAGGATAAAGGGCGTGGGCAGCAGGGTGCCCACAAGGCAGATAGAAAATGCCCGCAGCATGTCTAAATGCAACAGCTTTGCCGCCAGTATCCCGCCGCGCAGCTCGATGATGGGCATGAGCGACAGCAGAAATACCGTGAGCTCCGCGGGAATGGTCTCACTGAAAAAGCCGACCAGAGCCTGTACGATACCTTCCATACTTTTCACTTCCCTTTCTTTGAATGGAAACGCCGGAGCGGGTCCGGCAGTAAGTCCGCTTTCATAGCTTTTCCCATTTTACAAAAAATTCCCAGGAAGATATTTCTCCCTGGGAATTATTATTTGAATTTATTCTTTCATTTTCAGAAGAGCGTATGATTTTGCAGGAACGGAGCAGTCAGCCGTGGATCTGCTGCCAATCAAAGGACCCGGGCGCCGAAGCCGAATTTCCTGACCCAGTGCCCAAAAGTTCGGCGGCAAGGTCGCCATAGGTATAGCCCAGCTTTTCCCATTCTGTGAGAAGTTCGTCGAGAATTTCGCCGTTTGTTTTGGAGGTGCTGTGCAGCAGGACCACGGCGCCGGGGTGGACACGGGGCAGCAGCTTTTCAAAGGCTTCCGCCTTGGTGGGCTGGTCGTTTTCGTACCAGTCCACATAGGCCAGGCTCCAGAACACCGTATGATAGCCGAGCTTCTTTGCCATTCTCAGATTGCTTTCACAGTATTTTCCCTGGGGCGGGCGGTAGAGCTTCGGCATTTCCTGCCCAATGATCTCCCGGTAAAGGGCGGCGTTCTTTTCCAGCTCGTTCTGGAAGCTGGCTTCCTCGGAGATGGCGGACATATCCGGGTGGCTGTAGGTGTGGTTGCCCACGGTGTGCCCCTCTGCCACCATGCGCTTGACCAGCTCCGGCTGGGTCTCAAAATAATTGCCCACGAGGAAGAAGACCGCCTTTACGCCGTGCTTCTTCAAAGCGTCTAAAATGGCTTCCGTATTGCCGTTTTCAAAGCCTGCGTCAAAGGTGAGGTACAGCTTCTTTTCGGCGGTATCCCGGCAGTAGAGGGCGTCGAACTGGGAAAGGTAATCGGAGGAAGCGTTCCCGACGGGGGGCTTCCCCTCCTCCTGAAAGCTCAAGCCCCAATTGGTGATCTCCGCGCCGGTGAACAGCGCGCCACCGTTTCCTGCCGCCGTCAGGGTGACGACGCCGCAGATGAGCAGGATCGCCAAGGTGGAAAAAAGCACGCCGCGCCGCCGTTTTATCAGTTTCCAAAACTCCTTCATTACCCTTTCTCCCCTTTTCCGCTCTGTGTTGTCCCATTTTATGCGCCTGTAAAAGAAAATATCACCAGGGCATTGCGCAAAGCTTGGAAATACTGTATGATTTTTGTAAGAATCCATTTGCAGACTTTTAAGGAAGCGATCCTATAATAACGGTACAAAAATCTGTGCGGTTTCATAATTCAGAAAGGAAAGTGGTCATAGCTATGGATCAGACAGGCGGTAAAAACATACTGGTGGTGGACGACGACAGGGAGATCGTGCGGGCGATCGCGCTGAACCTGGAAAGCGAGGGCTACACTGTTTTCAAGGCTTACGACGGGCTGGAGGCGCTGGACCTTGCCATGACGAAGGACATCCATCTCATCATCATTGACGTGATGATGCCCAAGCTGGACGGGCTTTCCGCCATCATGAAGATCCGGGAGCGGAAGAACCTGCCCATTATCGTGCTTTCCGCAAAAAGTGAAAACAGCGACAAGGTGATCGGGCTTTCCATGGGCGCGGACGACTATGTGACGAAGCCCTTCAACCCCATGGAGCTGACGGCGCGGGTAAAATCCCAGCTGCGGCGGTACACCAGCCTGGGCGACATCAATTCCAGCGGGGAAAACACCATCGTCAACGGGCGGCTCACGTTCAATCTGGACGAGCACGTGCTGTATGCCGACGGCGAGCCGGTGAAGCTCACCGCCACGGAGACAAAGATCGTGGAGCTGTTGATGAGGAACCCCGGGCGCATTTTCCCGGCGGAGGAAATCTACAGCAAGATATGGAACGAATCTGCCTACTCCACGGAAAACACCGTGATGGTGCATATCCGGCGGATCCGGGAGAAAATTGAGATCAATCCGAGCGAGCCGGAATACTTGAAGGTGGTGTGGGGCATTGGCTACAAAATCGAAAAACACTAGTGTCTTTAAGGGGCTGGTTTCCTGGGTCTGCCTGATGGCAATGCTGTGCGGCATTGCCACGGGAGCGCTGCTGCTGGTCATCGTGGCGGTGAACCCCGACTGGCAGGGAAGGATCGCGGACTTTTTCGCCAGCCTTTCCGCCGCTTCCTATGAGGGCGTGGAGCTGGGAAGCTCCACCACCCTTTCGCAGCAGCGCGAACAGCTGGTGTACGGCTTCACGGTGCAGCTGATCAGCATACTCGCGCTGTGCGTGGCGGTGCTCGTTCCCGTGTTCGCCTTCCGTCAGGACAGGCGGTACGTGGAGGCTGCCATTGCCCGGGGGCTTTCCAAAATCTGGATCGAGGCAAAGCTGATTTTCCTGTTTCTGGTGCTGTTTTCCTGTCTGGCGCTGGGCAGCGGCACAGGAATGATCTCCAGCATACTTTCCCTCTGCGTTGTGGTGATCCTCCTCTATTTCCTCTGCCTGGACGTGGGGCACAACAAGCACATTTTCCGGCACAACATCATTCATTCCATTTTGAAAGCGCTGAACAGCTACCGGGAAATGTCCACCTTCCAGCAAAGAAGCCTGCGGCGGCTGTACTCCTGTCTGGGAGTGATCGCCGGGGTGCTGGCGCTTTCCGGGCTTGCGTTTTTCTTTTTGAATGAGACCCTGCCCTGGGGGCACTACATTCGGGACACCCTGCTGCTGGGAACTATCGTGTTTGCGGCAGTGGGGGTAGTGGGCACCATTTTGTGGTACGTTTTTGCCTTGAAGCAGGACCTGCGGGACTGGAATATCCTGATGGCGCAGATTGCCGAAATGTACGGCGGCAATCTGGACGCGGTGAACCATGTGCCCCCGGCTTCCAACCTGTACGACTGCGCCATGCAGCTAAATATGATCCGTATCGGCATTCAGAAGGCTGTGGAGGAAGGGATCAAGGCGGACCGCACCAAGGTGGAGCTTATCACCAATGTGTCCCACGATATCAAAACGCCGCTGACCTCCATCATCAGCTATATCGAGCTCATCAAAAAGGAGCCTGACCTGCCGCCGCTGGTCATGGACTACGTCGCCACCATTTCCCGAAAAGCCGACCGCCTCAGCGCCATCGTGCAGGACGTATTCGAGGTGTCGAAGGCTGCCACGGGCAACATTTCCCTGGATCTGGAGGATCTGGATATCGGGAAGCTGCTGAAGCAGACCTTTGGGGAAATGGAAGAGCTGCTGCGGGCTTCCCCGTTGGTGTGGCGGGTGGATATCCCGGATACGCCGCTGATGGTCCATGCCGATGGGCAGCGGCTGTACCGGGTGTTCCAGAACCTGCTGCGTAACTGCACCCAATATTCCCTGGAGGGCTCCCGGGTCTATTTGCAGCTGACCGCCCAAAACGGCAAGGCTGTGGTCACCATACGGAACATTTCCAAAAACGAGATCACCATGAACGGCGAGGACTTGACGGCAAGGTTCGTCCGCGGCGACCAGAACCGCACCACCGAGGGCAGTGGGCTGGGGCTGTCCATTGCCAAAAGCTTTACGGAAGCCTGCGGCGGGCAGTTCACCGTACACACGGACGGCGATGTGTTTACCACCGTGGTTCAATTCCCGCTGGTCGCGGAGCCTACTCCCCAGCCTGTGCAGGAGGTCCAGCCGGTACAGGCTCCTGCCCCTGCCCAGCCCCAGCAGGCGTTCCCCCAGCCAGAACTTCCTTCTCAGGAGGGGGTTCCGCCCCAGGGATAAGCATAGCAAAACCCGCCCGGTCAAGTACCGGGCGGGTTCCTTTTTGTGTAGGATTTGTGCAGGAACGGATTTATTTTGCGGCGGCGATTGCCTGCTCCAGATCGGCTTTGATATCCTCGATATTCTCAATGCCCACGGAAAGGCGGAGCAGGTCGGCGGGGACGCCGGCTTCCCTGAGCTGCTGGTCGTTCATCTGGCGGTGGGTGGTGCTGGCAGGGTGCAGGACGCAGGTGCGCAGGTCTGCCACATGGGTCACCACGGAAGCCATTTTCAGGCTGTCCATAAACTTGGCAGCCCCTTCCCTGCCGCTCTTCAGCCCAAAGGAGACCACGCCGCAGGTGCCGTGGGGCATATATTTTCTGGCAAGCTCGTAATCCGGGCTGCTTTGCAGACCGGGATAATTGACCCATGCCACGTCGGGGTGGGCTTCCAGATATTCCGCCACCGCCTGGGCGTTTTGGCAGTGACGCTCCATGCGCAGCGCCAGCGTTTCCAGTCCCAGGTTCAGCAGGAAAGCATTCATGGGGGCAGCCTGCGCGCCGATGTCCCGCATCAGGTGGCAGCGCGCCTTGGCAATATAGGCGGCGGCGCCGAACTGCCTGGTATAGATCACGCCGTGGTAGGATTCGTCGGGCTTGGTCAAAGCGGGGAATTTGCCGTTGTCCCAGTGGAACCGCCCGGAATCCACGATGACGCCGCCCAGCTGCACCGCGTGACCGTCCATGTACTTGGTGGTGGAATGCACCACGATATCCGCCCCAAAATCAAAGGGACGGCAGTTCATGGGCGTAGGGAACGTATTGTCTACGATGAGGGGTACGCCCTGGGAATGGGCTGCTGTGGCAAAGGCTTCGATATCCGCCACCGCCAGGGAGGGGTTCGCCAGGGTCTCGGCAAAGACGCAGCGGGTGTTTTCCCGCATGGCTGCCTGGATCTCCTCCACCGTGCTGGTGGGGGAAACAAAGGTGGCTTCAATGCCCATTTCCTTCATGGTCTTGTAGAACAAATTAAAGGTGCCGCCGTAAATGGCGCTGGAGCTGACCACGTGGTCCCCGGCGGTGCAGATATTCAGCACCGCCATCAGGGAAGCAGCCTGCCCGGAGGAGGTAAGCAGCGCGCCTACGCCGCCCTCCAGCGCGGCGATCTTTTTCTCCACCACGTCGTTGGTGGGGTTGCCCAGGCGGGTATAGAAAAAGCCGTCCTTCTGCAGGTCGAACAGGTCCCCCATCTCCTGAGAGCTTTCATAGGTATAGGTCGTGCTCTGCACAATGGGGGCAACGCGGGGTTCCCCGTTCCCGGGGTGATAGCCCGCGTGAATGCATAGCGTGTCCAATTTGTAATCTGCCATAGTGATCCTTCCTTTTCCTTTGACTTTATCGTTTCAGCGGAAAACCGCTGTCATGCACAACATCAGCCGAACGGAACATCTCCGGCTAGGAAATCAGGCTCCGCAGCCAGCCGCCCAGCGCGTCCGCCCCCAGCACGGCGAGAATGATCAGCGTGAAAAACGCCAGCAGGGACAGCACCTGCACCAAAATCCGCTTTTTCCGGGGGAGCTCTTCAAACTCGTCCTCCGCCTGCTCCTGCTCCTGTTCCAGCTCTTTCTTCATGCGGGCGGAAAATTCCTCCGCCGCCTGTAAATCGCTGTAACGCACGAAAATCTTCTTGTCGGTGGGCATGACCTCGCTGTCGTAAAGGTAGGAGCTGGTGCGAGAAGCAAAGGGCTTTAATTCGTAAACTATTCCCGCCGCGTCGAATTGCTCCGCCAGACGCTGGGCGGTGTACTGGTCCGCCCGATGGAGCAGCACCATGTCCTCTCCCTCCGCTACCCGCAGCCTGCTGTTTTTGCAGTTGGGGCATTTGGGTGTGGAATCGGGACACACAGAGCGGCACTTTTCACAATATAGCATGGTACCCTACCTTTCCGTTTCATTTCCGGCTTCCATCATACATGAAAATCGAAAATTTGTAAAGCCGGGGCAGGGAAAATTTCCATCAAAAAGCCCGCCGGGAGCTGGCGCCCATCGCGGCGGGTTTTCTGTATCGGAGCAAAAAGGATCAGCGAAAGACGGGCTGAAGCTGGCGCTTTTCCAGAGCCGCTTCCAGGCTTTCCCGGAGGAGGGAAAAATCGGCGACAAGGGAAAAGGGCTTTTTTACCGGGTCGTCCTGACTCATGGGGACAAAGAAAATATTTTTCGTGTTCATCAGCCGGGCAATGTTCGCGCCGGAAGCGCCCAGCGAATCATTGCTTGCCACGCACAGCAGCACGGGAATGCCGATGCGCAGGGTGGATTTCACCGCCATGGTCACCGGGGTGTCGGTGATGCCCCCGGCGATTTTTGAGAGAGTGTTCCCGGTGCAGGGGCACACCACCATGGCGTCCACCATGCCCTTGGGTCCGATTGGCTCGGTCTCCACAATGGTGTGCAGCACCGAACGCCCGGTGATCTGCTCCGCTTCCGCGATGAAATCCACCGCCCTGCCGAACCGGGTATCCGTTTCATAGGCGTTCTGAGACATAATGGGCAGCAGGTCATACTCTTTTTGAAGTTCTGCCATCTGCTCCATTGACTTTCGCAGCGTGCAGAAGGAGCCGCACATGGCAAACCCCACCCTGCCCCGTTCGATCCTTTCCATGGGTATCATCCTTTCATAAGCCGGATATCATATTGTAAATTGTTTCCTTAATCAGCTCTCCCGCCGCTCTGGGGGACATTCTGCCGGGAATGGACGGGGCGTTTTTCACCCGGAGCTTCAGCCGCTGCGCCGCCTCCAGATCCATGCCGCCGGGCTGGGAGGCAAGCTCGATCAGCAACGTATCCGGGCGCTGGCGGGAAAGTATCTGGGCGGTGAGCACCCTGGCAGGGACGGTGTTGAATATCACATCATACGCGCCGTGGATCTCTTCATATTTCAGCGGCGCGCAGCCGATGGCGCGGATCGCGGTCAGGTCCTCGGATTTCCTGGCGCAGCAGTCCACCTTTGCGCCCAGCCCCTTTAAGCCCATGCACAGCGCTTTGCCGATCCTGCCAAAGCCCGTCACGAGACAGTGGGCGCCGTTTATTGCGCCCTCATATTCCTGGATTGCCACGCCCAGGGCGCCCTCCGCCGTCAAAAAGGCGTTGCCCACCATCAGCTCTTCTCTGGCGTAATAATCGTAGGTGCTGATGCCGCCCCACAGGGGGGAGGTTTGGAGAAGCTTTTCCATCATGCCGCCATAGACGGCTTTCCCGGCGCACTCGGCGGCAAAGCCGTCGTCCAGCGCAACGGTATACGCGGAAAGGGGCGTGTTCAGGGTCTTGCCGTCACGGGTGACGGGCAAAGGCAGAATGATAAGGTCGCTGCGGCGAAGCAGCTCCTCAGGAGGGACCTGTTCCAGCGAAAGCTGTTCCGGCGAAGGCGGCAACGGCGAGGGAGGTTCCAATGAAGGCTGTTCCAGTGAAGACTGTTCCAGCCCGTCCGCCCCTTTCTCATGCCCCAGACAGCTGATGCAGACCGGGTAGCCGTCTGCCGCGATAGAACGGGCAAGGTATATCTGCCGCCTGTCTCCACCCAAAATGCCGTACACACCGCTCATCTATCATCAAACCCTTTCCGGCTGGAAATACTGACAAAACCGCCTTTTCCTGCGGCTATTTCATTTTATGGCGGCGGCTCCGGTTTTGTTCCCGGGAAAAAAGTCAGAGAAATTTTCGTTTTTTCCAAATAAGGTATTTATTTTATGAGCGTTTCGCAATATAATAGATACCGAATGAAGATCAAAAGAATTTTCTCTGAGGGGAATCTGATTTATGGATACAAAGCAAAACCTGCTGGATACTGTGAAAAAGCTGCATTTTGTGGGTATTGGCGGCTCTGGAATGTGCCCTATGGCGGAAATCCTCCACCACAAGGGCTACATTCTCACCGGCTCCGATATGAATGAATCCGACACGCTGGAGCGCATTCGCGGATACGGCATTCCCGTTTCCATGGGGCACCGCGCGGAGAACATCGGCGACGCCGAGGTGGTGGTCTACACCGCCGCCTGCAAAAGCGACAACCCCGAGCTGGTAGCAGCCAGGGAAAAGGGCATTCCCACGCTGGAGCGTTCCGTCATGCTGGGTATCCTTACGGAAAAATTCCCGTTCTCCATTGCGGTGTCCGGCACCCACGGCAAAACTACCACCACGGGAATGCTGACCCAAATTTTGATGGAGGCGGGCAAGGACCCCAGCGCTATCATCGGCGGCAAGCTGCCGCTCATCGGCGGCAACGGCAGGGTGGGCAAAAGCGGCTGTATCGTCTGCGAAGCCTGTGAATATGTGGATACCTTTTTGCAGCTGCACCCCGCGGTCTCCGTGCTGCTGAATATCGACGCCGACCATCTGGACTACTTCAAAACCGTGGATAATATTGTAAAATCCTTCCATCAGTTTGCCACTCAAACCTCTCAAATGCTGGTGGTCAATGGCGACGACCAGCGGGTCATGAAAAGCGTTTCCGGGCTTTCCGGGCAGAAGATCGTGACCTTTGGGCGCAGCGACAAAAACGACTACTACCCCGCCGAGCTGAACGAGGAAGACACCGCCTGCGAGGATTTCACCCTGATGTTCCGGGGAGAACGGCTGGGCAGGGTAAATCTGGCGGTCCCCGGGGAACACAACATGATGAACGCCATTGCCGCCGCCGCGGCTGCCCATTCCACGGGTGTTGACCCGGAAGCGATCTGCTCCGCGCTGGGGCATTTTACCGGGGTGCACCGGCGGTTTGAGGTGCTGGGAAAATTTGGGGGCGTCACCGTGGCGGACGATTTCGCCCACCACCCCACGGAGCTGTCCGCCGTGCTTTCCTCCGCCATGCGCATGGGTTACCGGGAGGTCTGGGCGGTCTTCCAGCCCCACACCTATTCCCGTACTTACAATCTGCTGGAGGAATTTTCCAAGGCGCTGGCGATCCCGGACCATCTGGTGATGACGGAGATCCTTGCCGTGCGGGAAAGCAACACTTACAACATTCATACCAGCGATCTGGCGGCGAAAATCCCCGGCAGCGTGTGGTTCAACAGCTTTGAGGAGATCGCCGATTATGTGATGGATCATGCCAAAAGCGGAGATTTGATCCTCACCCTGGGCGGCGGCGACATCTACAAATGCGCCAACCTTATTGTGCAGAAATATCAGGCTGGGGAAAAATGATCACAGAAGACTACATTTTGAGAATGATCCGGGACATGGTAAAAATGGCGGCGCATCTTGCCGGGCTGGGCACCGACCCCCTCTCCGCCCCGCAGCTGCTGGAAATGCATTCCGTAGGGAAAACGCCCTCTCTGCCGGAGCAGCTGCAAAGCCTTGCCGACCGGGGAGAAATCAACCGGGCGGAAAACCTGCTGTTTGAGGAGCTGGATTTTTCCGACGCGAAGGATTTTTCCGCTGCCCTGGCGTTTTATCGGTACATCAATGAGTTTTCGGACGAAAAGCTTCTGGCGGCGGACTACTCCCGGGAAGAAATTTTGGAGGGGCTCCGGGACTGCGCCGTGAAATTCGGCATTGACGACACGCTGCTGGACGGGTTTCAAGGCTGATAAAAGAGCATAAAAGAAGCGCAGGTTTTCCTGCGCTTCTTTTTATTTTAATTTTACCAATGAAAAATCTCTTCGGGGTTTTGAAAAATCTGATCCAGACGGTTGAGGAAAGGCGACAGATCGCTGAAATCCAATACGCGGTAGTCAAACGCCAGGCACATGGGTAGCACCTTGCGAATCTCAATGGTCTTTTCCCCCGCTTCATTCACATACACGCCGGGCTTCTCCTGCAAGGCGGAAATGCCTACCGCAAACACCTGAGGGGGCAAAATCTCCAACAGGCTGAACTTCCCGGGGCTTCTGCAAATGGCGCCGATGTTGGACACGGTCACTGTGCCGCTTTCAATATCGGCAGGAGAAAGCCCGCCCGCGGGATCAAAACTTTCAGAGGGACGAGCTGCTGCCAAAAACAAACAGTTAAAATCCGTTTGTTCCACTTTCCTACGAATGCCGTCGATCTGCCCGGCTATTTCCGCAAGGCTCTGCCTGCCGGCGTCATACACAGTCAGGGTGATCATTTTCCCGTCGGGCAACAGCCACGGTACCCCCAGATTGATGACGTCATTGGAGAAAACCTCGCCGCTGTGCTGCTGGGGGGGCATAAACAAATCTGGAATTCAAAACAGGAGCTTCTTTCAGAGCCAGAGCTATTGCTTTCAGCAGGACCGTATTCAGGCTCAAGGCAACTCCCTTTTCCCGCAGCTCCTGTTTCAACCGGGAAAACTGCTGGAAAAACTCCGTCGCGTCCGGCTCATAGGAATAAGCCACATGGGGAATTTCCTGCCACGCAGCATAGGTCTTGTATGCGACGAGCCGCCGTTGCAGATCTAACGGTTGACCGTTTGTTGCGCTGCGTTCTTCCATCAGCTTTCCCCCTTGGTTAGATTTGTCGAACATTCCTTTTTATCCATTTATCCATATGACACCAGCGGGTTCATCTTGCCGTGGGTGTGCCCGTCTATCTTGTCGATATACTTGATGGCTTTTCCGGCGCCCAGCACCACGCAGTCCTCGGGATTTTCAAAGGTGACTACAGGAATTTTCGTTTTCTTGGAAAGCAGCGTGGAGAAGCCGTAAAGATTGGCGGAACCGCCGGTGAGATAAATGCCGTCGGTAAAGATATCCGCCAGCAGCTCCGGGGGAGTTTCCTCCAGCGTTGCCTGAACGGTCTTGATAATGGCGATGGACGGCTCGATGAGCGCCTCAATCATTTCATCGGAATTCATCACTGTGGATTCCGGCAAGCCGTTCATGGCGTTCCTGCCCTTCAAGGTAAAGGTGAGCAGCTTTTTCCGGGGATAGGCGCAGCCGATGGCAATTTTCGCTTCCTCCGCCATGCGGTCGCCGATGACCAGATTGAACTTCCGGCGGACGTATTTGATGATGGCGTCGTTAAAATCATCGCCGGCGGTATGAATGGAGTTGGCAATAGCGATACCGTTTAAGGAAATGACCGCCATGTCGGTGGTGCCCTGCCCGATATCCACGATCATGGTGCCGTGGGGCACGGCAATGTCCACGCCAGCGCCAATGGCGGCAGCCACAGGCTCTTCGATCAGGCATACCTTGCGCACCCCTGCCGCGCCGATGGCGTCCACAACGGCGCGCTTTTCCACCTCCGTCAGCCCGCAGGGGACGCTGACCACCACCCGGGGCATGAACACCCTGCTGCTGCTGATTTTTTTCAAATAATAGCTGATGAGGTGCTCCGCCATGGACAAATCGGAGATCACGCCGTTGCTCAGCGGGCGGGCAACGGTGATCCTGTCCGATGTGCGCCCCAGCATATCGTAGGCTTCTGAGCCAATGGCGATCACTTCATCTGTATAATTATCTACGGCAATAATGGAGGGCTCGCTCAAAACGATTCCCTTGCCGTCCAGGTAGACCTTGAATTTTGAGGTTCCAAGATCAATGGCGAGATCATTTCCAATCATGATGCTATACCTGCCCATTCTATAATGTGAATAGTATAGCATAATTCCGCGGTAAATGCAAGGGGCGGTGGATTTCTATTCCCTGTTAGATATTGGATTTCTTCCGGCAGCCAGAGTGCGGTTGAGCAGCTCTGTCATACAGAGCATCAGCACGGCAAACAGCAACAGGTAATATGGATACAGCCCCACGCTGATATGCTGCGCCAAAAGCCCGAACAGAGGGGGCATCAGGGTGCTGCCGCAATAAGCGCTTGCCATCTGAATGCCCACCAGCGCCTGAGAATTTTCCCTGCCGAAGCTGGTGGGTGTGGCATGGATAATGCAGGGATACACCGGGGCGGCGCCAAGCCCGATCACCAGCAGCCCGGCAAGAGAAAGGGCATTTATCGGCAGCGCCACCAGGACCACACCGGCAAGCATGACAAAAATGCCTGCCCGGATCATTGCCCTGTCGCCGAAGCGGTCTGCAATAAAGCCGTTTAAGAACCGTCCGGCAGTTTCCCCCAGGTAGAACAGCGCCGTAAACCGGGCGGCGACCGTGGGGTCTATCCCCCGCGCGCCCACCAGATAGCTGCTCGCCCACAGCCCGGCGGTGCTTTCCAGGGCACAGAACCCAAAAAACGCCAGCAGCACAAAGGGCACGCCGGGAATTTTTACCGCCCGGGTCAGGGGGACTTCCGAAAAGACTTCCGCTTCCCCGGCAGGGCTGGATTTTTTCTTCCAGAGCGGGAGAGAAAGGAACAGCACGGCGGTAAGCGCCGCCTGCAAAATGGAGACCGTGCGGTAGCCTGTCTGCCAGCCCAACTGGTGGGACAGGCTGGCGCTCATGATATACGGGCTGATCGTCACCCCCACGCCCCAGAAGGCGTGGAGCCAGCTCATGTGCCGGGAGGAATAGTGAAGCGCCACAAAATTATTCAGCGCGGCGTCCACCGCCCCCGCGCCCAGCCCATAAGGGACAGCCCACAGGCAGAGCTGGTAAAATTTACTGGAAATGGAAAAGCCAAAGAGCGCCGCTGCCGTCATGCCCACGCTGACGGCGGTGACAAGCCCTGTGCCCAGCTTCCGAATAACCTTTTCGGAAAGCAGGCTGGAAACAATGGTGCCGCCGGCGATGATCATGGAGACGATCCCCGCGTAGGAGAGGGGCGCGCCCAGCTCCAGCCGCATGGCAGGCCACGCCGAGCCCAGCAGGGAATCCGGCAGCCCCAGGCTGATAAAGGCAAGATATATGATGGCTAACAGCAAAGAAACCATTGCAAAACACGTCCTTCTTGAAAGATCGTAAGAACAAAAGCTGTGGAAGATTTCCGGGGAAAACCGTTACAATTCCAAGGCGGAAAGATAGCGGCAGCTGGCAGCGGCGCAATCGAAAGCGTCCCTGTCCCACTGCTCCTGCTCGGCAAAAATATAGGCTGTCCCCGCTTTTTTGCAGGCGGCCGCAAGAGATTCCCAATCTGTTTCCCCCTCGCCCAGGGGCTTGAGCTGAGCCCGTCCGTCAGGCAGCAAAACACGCTCCTTAAAATGCACCAGGTCCACCCTGCCGGAAAACTTTTCCAGCACCTGATAGGGAGTTACTCCGCTGCCAAAGGAGCTGCTCACACAAAAGGTCAGCTGCGTTTCCGGCGGCAGGCTGCTCAAAAGGCGCTCATAAACCGGAACGCCCTCCAAAGCCTGAAAGTCCGGTCCGATCGGGTGAAAGCTGACGGTCAGCCCCGCCTCCCGCGCCTGCTTTTGCACGGTCAGAAGACTTTCGGCATACTTCTCGATCTCTTCTATGGAAGTTAAAAATCCCGGCCATTTGGCAAAGCTGAGGTAACGGCAGCCGCAAGCTGCCGCCCTTTCAATCGCCCGCTCCGGCTCCCGCCGGAACCCCACCGGGAAATCCTCCTGGAGCGCCACGCATTCCAGACCGTTATCCCGCAGTGCCGCAGCTATGACGGGATCGGGGATTTCGTAGGACGCCCCCTGAAGCTGGACAATTTCGTAACCGATGGAAGCTACCCTTTGAAGTGTTTCCCGAAGCTCCTTCTCCGTTTGAAGATATGGCGCGAGGCTGGACAGTTGATACCCAAATTTCACTTTTATGACCCCTTTCTTTTCTCTGCGAGCTTCCCTGTGCAGATTTTTTCCGCTCTTGACCGGGAGAAAAACCCGAGTATAATTATATTTCCGGGAACCAGCAGCGTTCTATAACAATATAGCAAAATTCTATAACAATATTTTGAAAGGAAGAAGCGCTGTGGAAATTTATCGCAGAAATGATCTTTCGGAAATATTTTTCTATCAAACCGCTGATTTCCCCATGCTGGTGGAAACCGGGAAAATGCCCCAGTATCCGAACCACACCGCGCTGAGCCACTGGCATGACGATGTGGAGTTTTCCCTGATCCTGTCAGGCGGCATGCGCTACAGCGTAAACGGACAGACCTTTTCCCTGAAACCGGGGGAAGGTATCTTCATTAACAGCCGGCAGCTGCACAGTCATTTCTCCCCTCCCGAAGAGGACTGCGAATATCTCTGCGTGCTGCTCCACCCCACCCTGCTTTGCAGCTCGCCCTATATCGAGCGCACCTTTGTGGCGCCGATTTTGTCAAACCCGGGCTTTCCCTATTATCTGCTCCGCGAAGAAATCCCCTGGGCGGCACGGGTGCTCCGGCAGCTTCAGGAAATCTATGGGCACCGGCAGGAAAAGACGGCGGCGCTGACGGCACAAAGCGCCTTTTTCGCACTTTGGAAAGAGCTGTACGAGAATGCTCCTTTGCCCGACGAAATGCCGCACAGGAGCAGCCAGCACCTGACCGCCCTGAAGGACATGGTCACCTATCTGCAAAAGCACTATCGCGAAAAGGTGACGCTTTCTGATATTGCCGCTGCCGGAAACGTCAGCAAGACTACCTGCTGCCATATTTTCGAGACTTACTGCAACCTGAGCCCCGTCGCCTACCTCATCGAATTTCGTCTGAGAAAGGGGTTGGAGCTGCTGCGGGGCACCGACATGACCGTGACGGAAATTTGCTACGAGGTGGGATTTTCCGGGGCGAGCTATTTCAGCGAGAGCTTCCGAAAAGCCTTTGGGCACAGCCCCACGGAATATCGAAGCAAAGAACGGAAATCTGAAATATCGCTATAGATTATTGAAAAATTTTGAAAGACTTTCCCTGTTTTCCGGCTTATACTGATAGTCAGGAAAGGAGGGGACGCTATGATACCGTTCCTTATCATCTTGCTTGTGGCAGCCGCCGTGATCTTTGGCATCAACCGCTATTTTACGGTCCGCCGAAAGCACACCGCGGACAACGAGGACTTTTTCCGGGAAAATGAGAAAAAGCCCCGCTGACAATACCTCTCGCTTCCTGCACAGGGGCTGCGGAAAATATCTCGATCTCTCCCAAAACAGGCGGTCGGCATTTTGCCGCCGCCTGTTTTGCTTTAGCTATTAGTCACTAGTTTTTAGTTGTTAGAGCGCGGGTCCCTTCTCCAAAAAGCGTGCCAAGCCGGTATACCTTCTTGTTTTCCTGTCGTTCTCTATCATGGCTTCCACCACGCCCTGCTGCCCCACCAAAATCAAAAGCTGCTTGGCGCGGGTCACGCCGGTATACAGCAGATTGCGGTAGCAGAGCTGCATGGGCGGGCGCAGGACGGGGATCACCACGGCGGTGAACTCGTTGCCCTGGCTCTTATGTACCGTGACGGCATAGGCGGGCTCCAGCTCGTTTCCAGCCCGTTCGAAATCGTACAGTACGTCTTTGTCGTCAATGCGGACGTGCATCACGCCGCCAGGCTTGTCGATCTCGGTGATGACTCCCATGTCGCCGTTGAAAACGCCTTCCCCGGAGGTGCCGTCGTCTCTTGTCCAGGGCAGGTCGTAATCGTTTCGTATCTGCATGACCTTGTCCCCCAGGCGGAACAGGGCGCCGCTTATTTTCACCTCCGGCTTGCCCTTTGCCGGGGGATTGATGGCTTCCCGAAGCTGCTTATTCAGCTCCACCGTGCCAAGTTCCCCCTTTCTGCCGGGGCACAGCACCTGAATATCCGTCACCGGGGAATAGCCATAGCTTTTGGGCAGCCGCCCGGCGCAGAGGGACACGATGAGCTTTGCCGCTTCCGCCGGCTCCTGCTGCGGGAGGAAGAAGAAATCCCCGTCTCGGCGGCGCAGCTCCGGCAGCTTGCCGTCCACGATGCGGTGGGCGTTCAAGACGATGAGGCTTTCCATGGACTGGCGGAAAATATCCTTGAGCTGCACCGTGGGGAACAGCCCGGAGGCAATCAGATCTCCCAGCACATTGCCCGCGCCCACCGAGGGGAGCTGGTCGCTGTCCCCTACCAAAATCAGGCGGCAGGACAGGGGCAGCGCCCGCAGGACGCTTTCAAACACATAGGAATCCACCATGGAAAGCTCGTCGATCACAAGGCAGTCGCATTCCAGCGGGTTCCGCTCGTTCCGGGTGAAAACGGGATTGTCGTGCTCGTCCCAATCCACCTGGAGCATACGGTGAATGGTTTTCGCTTCCTCCCCGGTCAGCTCGCTCATGCGCTTTGCGGCTCTGCCCGTGGGGGCGGCAAGGTACACCCGTTCCCCGGCGCATTTCAGCAGATAGATGATGGCGTTCAGGGTGGTGGTCTTGCCTGTGCCGGGTCCGCCGGTGAGGATCAGGACGCCCTGCTCCAGAGCGGCGCGAATGGCTTCTTTCTGCTTGTCCGCATAGTGGATGCCCCTGGTCTCCTCGATCAGCCGCAGCTGCAGCTCCGCCCCCTTTACGGGGTCCGGCGGCGCTTGCAGCATGGATTTCATTCTGGCGGCAATATATTGCTCGGACTGGTGCTGTTTCTGCAAAAAGAGGAACTCCCGTCCCTGAAATTCTTCGCAGACAAGCTGGAAGCCCTGACACAGGGTATAGACAGCGTCCTGTACCGCTTCCAGCTCCACCCCCAGCAGCTGGGCCGCCGCCTGACAGACCTTTTCCACCGGCAGGCAGGTGTGCCCGTTATCCAGATTGTGCCGCAGGACGTACAAAACGCCCGCCTGCACCCGCCCGGAATCGTCCCGGGGCATTTCCATGGATTCCGCAATAGTGTCCGCGATATCGAAGCTGATATCCAGTCCCTCGCCGCAAAGGCAGTAGGGGTCCTCCTGAATGCAGCTGACCGCGCCCTCGCCGTATTCCTTCCAGACAAGCACGGTCTCCTCCGGGCGGACGCCGAAAGACCCCAGGAACGCCATGAGCTCCCGAATGCCGTAGACCCGCTTCAGCTCGCTGCTGATCGCCTGCGCCTTTTCCCTGGTGATGCCCTTGATCTGGGCAAGGCGCTCCGGCTCATTTTCAATGACGTTCAGCGCCTGCACGCCGAAGGTTTCGATGATCCTCCTGGCGGTGGCGGCGCCCACGCCCTTCACCGTGCCGGAGGAAAGGTATTTCAGCATGGCGGCAGTGGTGGCAGGGCGGGCGCGCTCGAAGGTCTCCGCCTTGAACTGGTCGCCGAAAGAGGGGTGGCTGCTCCATGTGCCGTACACATGGAGCTCCTCCCCCTCGCTGACAAAGGGAAAAGCGCCTACCACTGTGACAAGCTCTTCCCCGGCTGCCATTTCCAGCACGGTATATTGGTTTTTATCGTTGTGGTATACCACGTGTTCCACAGTGCCGGTCATTTCCAGCAGCTTGTTTTCCGCCAAGTCATTCTGTCCTTTCCACGATCTCCGTCACATTTCCTTCCATACAATGATACACCAAATCTTCCGGTTTGGAAAGCCTTAAATACGGATATTGCAGCAATAAGTACCGGCAGATACGGTCGATCTCCGGGTCCCCGCTGTGATTGACGCAGATCAGCCGCCCGCCCTTCACGTCCAGCCAGCGCAGGCGCTCCGCCGCCATGCGTACGGTGTATTCGCAGTCCTCCGGGCTTTCGGGAACTACCACCACGGACAGCCGGGTGTCCGTCAGGGGCTTGCTCCACCAGAACGTCAGGAGCCGTACAAGCTCTGTCACGCCTAAGATCATCAGCACCGCACACAGGACGCATAAGACTATGTTCATTCTGCTTCACCTCTCTTTTCAGGCTATGCGGCGACCCTCGTCCCGGTTCGGATTTCGCGGAAAAAACAGCCGGAGATTTTCCCCGGCTGCCCTTTTGCGTTTTGTTATTTTACCGCTTCCAGAAGTGATTGTACTTTGTCAAGCTTTTCCCATGCCACATTCAGGTCTTCCCTGCCCATATGGCCGTATGCTGCCAGTGGGCGGTACTTTGTATGGCGCAGATTTAACTCTTTAATGATCGCCATGGGGCGCAGGTCAAAGACCTGCCGCACCGCTTCCGCCAGCTTTTCATCGCTGACCTTGCCGGTGCCAAAGGAATCCACCATAATGGACACGGGGCGCGCCACGCCGATGGCATAGGCAAGCTCCACCTCGCAGCGGTCGGCTAAGCCTGCCGCCACAATGTTTTTTGCCACCCAGCGGGCGGCATAGGCTGCGGAACGGTCCACCTTGGTGGGGTCCTTCCCGGAGAAAGCGCCGCCGCCGTGCCTGCCAAAGCCGCCGTAGGTGTCCACGATGATCTTCCGCCCGGTGAGCCCGCTGTCCCCCACAGGACCGCCTATCACGAAACGCCCGGTGGGATTGATATAGATTTTCGTCTCCTTATCCACCAGCCCGGCAGGAACGACAGGCTTTATCACGTGCTTGACCAAATCCTTTTTCAGCTTGTCCAGCTTTACGTCCTCATCGTGCTGGGTGGAGATGACGATGGTATCCACCCGCCTGATCTCGCTGCCGTCGTATTCCACGGTAACCTGGGTCTTGCCGTCGGGACGGAGATAATTCAGGGTGCCGTCCTTCCGTACGGCAGCCAGCTGCTTTGCCAGCTTATGGGACAGGGAAATGGCAAGGGGCATATATTCCTCGGTCTCATTGCAGGCATAGCCGAACATCATGCCCTGGTCCCCCGCGCCGATCCGGCTGTTTTCGTCCTTTTCCCCATTCTTCGCTTCCAGGGACTCGTTGACCCCCAGCGCGATATCGGGGGACTGGCTGTCGATGGAGGTCAGCACGCCGCAGGTGTTGCCGTCAAAGCCGTACTTTGGGTCATCGTAGCCGATCTCCTTTACCACCTCCCGGACGATGGTGGGAATATCCACATAGCAGTTGGTGGTGATCTCCCCCATCACATGGATCACCCCGGTGGTGGCGGTGGTCTCACAGGCAACATGGGCGTTTTCGTCCTGCTCCAGAATGGCGTCGAGAACGGCGTCGGAAATCTGGTCGCAGAGCTTGTCGGGGTGACCCTCGGTCACGGATTCTGAAGTAAACAGTTTCATTGTGCAGCTTCCTTTCTGTGTGAAAATTGGATACCGCATCCCCTTTTTTCCAAGAAAAAACGAGCCTCTCGAAAAACGAGGGCTCGCTGTTTGCCTCATCTTTCGGAGCTATCCCAATGGGATTTCCGCAGGAATTAGCACCTTGCTATGCAGGTTGCCGGGCTTCAACGGGCCTGTCCCTCCGCCACTCTTGATAAGGAGATATTCGGTTGTCTAGTCGATATGCTATCACAAAGCGGACGCGCTGTCAATGATTTTCTGAAAATCCTGTCACGCTTTGCCGGGTTCTTGACAAAAAGCTGAATATTTGATACATTATTTACAGCTTTTTATCATTTTTAAGTAAGGGGCTGTTTTCATGGCTGCAAAGAAGCGCGCTAGCTGGATCGTTTGCGGAATACTGCTGGCAACCCTCATTGCCGCAGGGTTTGTGATCCGTTTGGCAGCGCCGGAAACGGAAAGCGGGGCTTTCGCCCAGCTGGGAAAAATCGAAACGGAGCAAAGCCAAAACAACAGTGCCGTTTACACCGGCGACCACATCACGATCCTCGCCGATGATTTGGAGCGGTACACGAAGCGGGCGCAGCTTATAACGGGCAGCGAGGACGTTTCCGAACAGGCGCTGCATAATCTGGCGGTGCGGGAAATTTTCTGCTACCGGGCGGAGGAAGCGGGCATTCCGGACGATGACGACCAGTTTGCCCAGTGGCTGGCGGAGTACCGCAAGGGCATTGAAAACGCCGTCAATTACAGCGATTTTGAAGCGTTTACCCAAGGCGCGGGCATGACCGAGGAGGAATACTGGGACTGGGCAGGCACCAGCGAGAGCTTCCGAAAGGAATACTACTCTACCCTATTCGTGAAGAAGCTGAAGGAGGATTTTCGGGCGGTCTGCGAGCTGACCCCCGGCGGGGAGGAATATCAAGAGGCGTGGAACAGCTATTTTGATGAGTACAAAAAGCAGGCGGTGGAGGACGAACATCTGAAAAAAGCGACGGACGGAAAAACCGAATAAACAGGCTTTCCATAGACAAGGAAGCCCGGAACGGCTGCTGCCGCTCCGGGCTTTTTGTACAAGAGCCAGCCTACAGCCCCTGCTCTGTAAAATGCTCATACCTGTCCCAATACTCCCGGCAGACCCAATCGGCAGGCTTTGTGAAATTCTTCTGGTACATATGGAATGTGACGGTGACGTTTTTCGGCTGCCACTGCTCCACATAAGAATAGCGGTACGTCAAGCCCAGCCGGCGCATGACCGCCCCGCTGCGGGGATTCTTGACATCGTGGGTGGCTGTCAGAAAAGGAAGCCCGGCTGCTTCTGCCTGCGCCAGCACTGCCCTGCCCGCTTCCGTGGCAAAGCCCTTTCCCCAGAATTCCCGGTTCAGACCATACCCGAAATCGTAGGGATATTCCGGCGAGATTCCCATATACCCAATGGGAAGGTCATCGCTTTTCCGGCAAATGGCATATCCACAGCCCGCAGGCTGCCGATACAGGCTGAAATACCGTTCTTCCAGAAATTTCCTGACCTGCTCCACAGTTTCCAAAGGGAACCAGGGCAGGAAGGTATTGACTTCCGGGTCGCTCAAAAGCGGGAGCATCGGCGCAGCGTCCGCTTCCGTAAAACGCCGCAGGAACAGGCGCTCTGTTTCCAGGGGCGGAGTGTTATACATACCAGCCCTCCCCCTCGTGCCGCAAACGCTCTATTACAGAACGCTCGTAGTCGATTTTCTCCTCAAAAATCTTTTTGGAAAAATCGAAATTCAGCGCCGCCCGATTCCGGGAAACGGCATTTTCCCACTCTGTTTTGTAAAATTCAGGAAGCTCCTCCATGCCTTTTTGCCCCATATAGGCATAATAGGTGAAGCTCAGCCAGATTCCCTGAATGCCGAAATGGTCCAAAAGGTCGGCGTCCTGCAGCAGCTTCGCCCAGGGAGAATGGATATCGCTTTGGGGCTGGCGGTCGTTGTGGACAGCGATCAGCTCGCAGACAGCGTTACATTCATCGGCGGTCATTTCTTCCCGGAGAAGCTCCCGGGCAAGCGCCGCCCCGGTGCGCCCATGGGGCTCGATCCCCTTGCCGATATCGTGGAACAGCCCCGCGCAGCGCAAAATATCGTCGTGGGAAGCGTCCTCCGGGAAAATTTTCCGCCGCAGCTCCAGCACGCCGTTTGCCGCGCGTTTTCCGTGGAAATAAGCATGACCGATCTCCCGCTCGATATGGGATTTCCTGCGTCCCATATACTTTTGCGCCAGGGCTTCCAACCGTTCAAAATCCATACAATGACCTCCTTTTGAGTGTTTCCGCCTGTTACAGCAGCGCCCGGAAATTTTCCTGCCTGACTTCCAAAATTTCAAGCGCCATCTGCTGCTCCCTCCTGAATTTTCTCTCTGGCATTTTGGGGAAAGAAAAAGCAAAGCTCTCAGCTTTCACTGAGAGCTTTGCGAGCAAGATCAAAATTAGGCATTGATCGCGGTAACAACGCCGGAACCAACGGTACGTCCGCCTTCACGGATAGCGAAGCGCAGACCTTCCTCAATAGCGATGGGGGTAATCAGCTCAACGTCCATCACCACGTTATCGCCGGGCATACACATCTCAGTGCCCTCGGGCAGAGTGATAACGCCGGTAACGTCGGTGGTACGGAAGTAGAACTGAGGACGGTAGTTGTTGAAGAAGGGAGTATGACGTCCGCCTTCGTCCTTGGTCAGAACATAGACCTGACCCTTGAACTTGGTGTGGGGATGAATGCTGCCGGGCTTGCACAGCACCTGACCACGCTCGATATCGGTTCTCTGAATGCCGCGCAGCAGAACGCCGATGTTGTCGCCAGCCTCAGCGTAATCCAGCAGCTTGCGGAACATTTCGATGCCGGTAACAACGGACTTGGTGGTCTCGTCAGCCAGACCGACGATCTCAACTTCCTCGGACATCTTCAGCATACCACGCTCCACACGACCGGTAGCAACAGTGCCGCGGCCGGTGATGGTGAACACGTCTTCCACGGGCATCAGGAAGGGCTGGTCAGCCTTGCGCTCGGGAGTGGGGATATACTCGTCAACAGCGTTCATCAGCTCGATAATGGGAGCATAAACGGGGTCGTTGGGGTCGGTGGAAGAGGACTCCAGAGCCTGCAGAGCGGAACCCTTGATGATGGGGGTGTCGTCGCCCGGGAACTCGTACTCGTTCAGCAGGTCGCGAATTTCCATCTCGACCAGCTCCAGCAGTTCGGGGTCGTCAACCTGATCGACCTTGTTCATGAACACAACGATGGCGGGCACGCCAACCTGACGGGCCAGCAGAATGTGCTCACGGGTCTGGGGCATGGGACCGTCAGCAGCGGACACGACCAAAATGCCGCCGTCCATCTGAGCAGCGCCGGTGATCATGTTCTTCACATAGTCAGCGTGACCGGGGCAGTCAACATGGGCATAGTGACGGGCGTCGGTCTGATACTCCACGTGAGCGGTGTTGATGGTAATGCCGCGCTCGCGCTCCTCAGGAGCCTTGTCGATGTTGGCATAGTCCATGAAATCAGCGTCGCCCTTCATAGCCAGAACCTTGGTGATAGCCGCGGTCAGGGTGGTCTTGCCGTGGTCAACGTGACCGATGGTACCAATGTTTACGTGCGGTTTTGTTCTTTCAAATTTTTCCTTTGCCATTGGAAATTTCCTCCTTTTGTTTTTCAGACGCCTTCAGATCAGTTTTTTGAAAGCGTCCAGCGGAAAATAATCTGTCCGATCTTGCTTATGCTTCATTTTACCAACAAAATATGGAAAAATCAAGACATATTTACAGGTTATTCGGACTTTTTGCCGCGCTCGGAGATAATTTTCTCCGAAATGTTCTTGGGAACCTCAGCATAATGGGCAGGCTCCATAGTGTACTGTCCTCTGCCCTGGGTCTTGCTGCGCATATCGGTAGCATAACCGAACATGTCGGACAGGGGCACTTCGGAATTGACCTGCTGGGCGCCGGGAATGGCGTCCATGCCAAGGATCATGCCGCGGCGGGAGTTCAGGTCGCCGATAACGTCGCCCATGTACTCCTCGGGAGTGATGACCGTGACCTTCATGATGGGCTCCATCAAAACGGGGTCCGCCTTACGCATGGCTTCCTTGAATGCCATGGAGCCGGCGATCTTAAACGCCATTTCAGAGGAGTCAACTTCATGATAAGAGCCGTCATACAGCGTGACCTTGACGTCCACAACGTTGTAGCCAGCCAGAACACCGGAGAGCATAGCGCCCTGAATGCCCTGATCGACAGCGGGGATATATTCCTTGGGAATAGAGCCGCCCACAACGGCGTTGACAAATTCATAGCCCTTGCCGGGATTGGGCTCAATGCGGATCTTGACGTGACCGTACTGACCTTTACCGCCGGACTGACGGGCATACTTGGTGTCCACATCGGCGTTGCCGCGAATGGTTTCCTTATAGGCGACCTGGGGCTTGCCGACATTTGCCTCCACCTTGAATTCACGGAGCAGACGGTCCACAATGATCTCCAGATGGAGCTCGCCCATACCGGCGATGATGGTCTGACCCGTTTCCTCATCGGTATATGCCTTAAAGGTGGGGTCTTCCTCAGCCAGCTTGGAAAGGGCGATGCCCATTTTCTCCTGACCAGCCTTCGTCTTGGGCTCGATTGCCACGCGGATCACAGGATCGGGGAATTCCATGGATTCCAGAATGACCGGGTGCTTTTCATCGCACAGGGTATCGCCGGTGGTGGTATTCTTCAGACCAACGGCAGCGGCGATGTCGCCGGCGTACACATGGTCGATATCCTTCCGATCGTTGGCGTGCATCTGCACGATACGGCCCATGCGCTCGTTGTTGTCCTTCACAGAGTTGTACACGGAAGAACCGGCGGCGATAGAGCCGGAATACACACGGAAGAAGCACAGCTTGCCCACAAAGGGGTCGGTGGCGATCTTAAATGCCAGCGCTGCAAAGGGCTCCTCATCGGAAGAATGGCGGACGACCTCTTCCTCGGTGTCGGGGTTCACGCCCTTGATGGGAGGAACGTCCACAGGGGAGGGCATATAGTCCACGATAGCGTCCAGAAGCTTCTGGACACCCTTGTTCTTGTAGGAAGTACCGCAGGTCACGGGCACCATGTGGTTGGCGATGGTGGACTTGCGGATACAGTTCTTGATCTCCTCAATGGTCAGCTCCTGACCGTCGAGGTATTTCTCCATCAGATCATCGTCCAGCTCCGCCACATGCTCGATCATCTCGGCATGGTACTGCTGAGCCTTCTCCAGCATATCGGCGGGGATATCCTCACAGCGGATATCCTTGCCCAGGTCGTCGTAATAGACATATGCCTTCATTTCCACCAGGTCGATGATGCCCTTGAAGGTATCCTCGGCGCCGATGGGCAGCTGAATGGGGACTGCGTTGCACTTCAGACGGTCCTTCATCATCTGCACCACACGGTAGAAGTCCGCGCCCATAATGTCCATCTTGTTGACGTACGCCATGCGGGGCACCTTGTACTCGTCCGCCTGGCGCCACACGGTTTCAGACTGGGGCTCAACGCCGCCTTTCGCGCAGAAAACGGTTACGGAACCGTCCAGAACGCGCAGGGAGCGCTGCACCTCCACAGTGAAGTCCACGTGGCCGGGAGTGTCGATGATGTTGATCCTTGTCCGGCGACCCTGATGGTCAGGCCAGAAACAGGTGGTCGCGGCAGAAGTGATGGTGATACCACGCTCCTGCTCCTGCGCCATCCAGTCCATGGTGGCAGAGCCGTCGTGAGTTTCACCGATCTTATAGTTGACGCCTGTATAGAACAGGATCCGTTCGGTGGTCGTAGTCTTACCGGCGTCAATGTGAGCCATGATGCCGATATTTCTGGTTTGCTCCAGTGCTACTTCTCTTGCCATAATGGCGATTATCCTCCTTTCGGCACACACAATAGATGCTTGTGCTGCTCAAAAATTACCATCTGTAATGGGCGAAGGCACGGTTTGCCTCTGCCATCTTGTGTGTGTCTTCCCGCTTCTTCGCGGCGCCGCCTGCGCCGTTCATCGCGTCGAGGATCTCCCCGGCGAGACGTTCCTGCATGGTGCGCTCGGAACGCTGCCGCGCGTACTGAGTCATCCAGCGCAGACCCAGGGTCTGGCGGCGCTCAGGACGGACCTCCATAGGCACCTGGTAGGTAGAACCGCCCACACGGCGGGACTTACACTCCAGGCTGGGCATGACATTTTCCATTGCCTGCTCGAAGACCTCCAGGGGTTCTTTCCCTGTCTTCTCCTGCACGATGCTGAAAGCGCCGTACACGATCTTCTGCGCCACGCCCTTTTTGCCGTCCAGCATGACATTGTTCACCAGACGGGTGACGAGCTTGGAATTGTACATGGGATCGGGCAAAACGTCGCGCTTTGCCACATTGCCTCTTCTTGGCATAATCTTCCCTCCTTCATAAAATGATATCATCGGTACTCGAAAGCCGAAACCGCTTTTTCAAAAGCAGCCTCCCTGCTTTCGCTTTGACCAATCGGCAAATATCGCGACCCCATGGGAATCTATACGATAAAATGCCTTTCCCGGGAAACCGGGCAGTCATAAAACTCTTTCCAAACAGATTTGCTTCTTTGGGAAGCTTAGCTCTTAGCGCCGGCCTTGGGACGCTTCGCGCCGTACTTGGAGCGGGCCTGCATTCTCTTGGCAACGCCCTGGGCGTCCAGAGTGCCGCGAATGATGTGGTAACGCACACCGGGCAGGTCACGGACACGACCGCCGCGGATCATCACCACGCTGTGCTCCTGCAGGTTGTGGCTGACACCGGGGATATAGGCGTTGACCTCGATCCCGTTGGAAAGCCGGACTCTGGCAAACTTACGCAGAGCGGAGTTGGGCTTCTTCGGGGTCTTGGTGCCGACCGTGGTGCACACGCCGCGCTTCTGGGGAGAATCCTGATCGATAGCGGTACGCTTCTTGGAGTTCCAACCTTTCAGCAGTGCAGGCGCCTTGCTCTTCTTCTCTGCAACGGAGCGACCGCTGCGAATGAGCTGGTTAAAAGTAGGCATAGTGTTCCTCCTTCCTCAAGTATTCCGCAGGGACCTGCGGTTTTTGTATGTTCAGACACACAAAAACTAGCTTGTCTGTCTTCCCACCATAATATACGGGCGGTAACGGAAAAACGCACCCCGGTTCCCCGGAGTGCGGCTTTTCTTTGCGAGTGATCCCGCCAAAAAAGCAGGATTTACCCAGAGCCGCTCAGTTTAAGAGTATACCACTGAGACGGTTCTGTTGTCAAGCGTTTTTTCAGGAAAATCCGGCATTCTCCGCCGTTTTTCCGAAAGCGTGCCGTTTTTATTCTGAAAAGGAGGGCTTAGAAGTCCATTTCAGGCTGGGGATCGCTTTCTTCGGTAAAATCATAGCTGTCCTCGGAGACGGGATATTCTCCCTCCTCCTGCGCTTCAGGACGGTACTCCGGCTCGATCTCCACCTCGCTGTAGCACTTCATGCCGGTGCCGGCGGGAACAAGCTTGCCCAGAATGACGTTTTCCTTCAGACCCAGCAGCGTGTCTACCTTGCCCTTGATGGCGGCGTCGGTCAGCACGCGGGTGGTTTCCTGGAAGGAAGCGGCGGACAGGAAGGAGTCGGTCGCCAGAGAAGCCTTGGTGATACCCAGCAAAATGGGGGTATAGGTAGCTTCCTTCAAATCGGTCTCCCCTGCCGCGATGCGGCGGCGGATCTCCTCGTTGGCGTTCAGCACCTCGTTCTTATCGGAGAGAGAGCTGACCAGCAGGTCGGTGTCGCCCGGATCGTCCACGCGCACCTTGCGGAGCATCTGGCGGACGATGATCTCGATATGCTTGTCGTTGATATCCACGCCCTGCATACGGTACACGCGCTGTACTTCCTGGATCAGGTAGTTCTGCACTTCTTCGGTGCCGCTGATCGCCAGCACGTCATGGGGATTGACGGAGCCCTCGGTCAGGCGGGCGCCACGCTTGATATATTCGCCTTCCTTGACGGTGACACGGGAACCGAAGGGGATCAGATAAGAGCGGGAATCCCCGGTTTCATCATTTGTCACCACCACATGGCGGTTCTTCTTGATCTCCTCAAAGGTCACCTTGCCGTCGATCTCATTGATGATCGCCACGTGCTTGGGACGGCGACCCTCAAACAGCTCGTCGATACGGGGCAGACCCTGTGTGATATCCTCCGCGCTGGCAACGCCGCCGGTATGGAAGGTACGCATGGTCAGCTGAGTACCGGGTTCGCCGATGGACTGCGCCGCGATAATGCCCACCGCTTCGCCCACCTGGACAGGCTTGCCGTTTGCCAGGGAAGCGCCGTAGCACTTCTTGCACACGCCGTTTTTGGCGCGGCAGTTCAGCACGGAGCGGATCTTGATCCGCTCCACGCCGCGACCCACGATCAGGGAAGCGTCGTCATCGTTCATCATCTTGTCCTTGGACACCAGCACATTGCCGTTTTCATCGCAGAAATCCTCCACCAGATATCTGCCTACCAGACGCTCGCTCAAAGGCTCGATGGACTCGGGACCTGCGGTGATATCGAAGATCTCCAGACCCTCGGTGGTGCCGCAGTCCTCTTCCCGGATAATGACCTCCTGGGAAACGTCCACCAGGCGGCGGGTCAGATAGCCGGAGTCGGCGGTACGCAGAGCGGTGTCGGTCAAGCCCTTGCGCGCGCCGCGGGAGGAAATGAAGTATTCCAGAATGTTCAAGCCCTCACGGTAGTTGGCTCGAATGGGGATTTCGATGGTTTTGCCGGAGGTGTTGGCGATCAGACCGCGCATACCGGCAAGCTGGCGGATCTGGCTCATGCTGCCTCGGGCGCCGGAATCCGCCATCATGTAAATGGGGTTATAACGGTCCAGACCTTTCTGCAGGGCGGCGGTAACATCGTCCGTGCACTTTTCCCAGGTGCGCAGAACGGCGTTGTAACGCTCGGACTCTGCCAGCAGACCCTGATTGTATTCTTCGGTGATCTCGTCGATCTCCGCTTCGGCAGCCTTGATAAAGTCCGCCTTTTCCGGGGGCGTGGTGGCGTCCGCCACTGCCACGGTAATACCGCTGATGGTAGAATATTTATAACCCTGCGCCTTGATGGCGTCCAGCACCTCGGCGGTCTCCTCGGTGCCGTGGAACTTGATGCAGCGTTCAATGATCTGCCCCAGCTGCTTCTTGCCCACCAGGAAGTTTACTTCCAGCTGCAGAGCGCCTTCGGGAGTGGAACGGTCCACATAGTTCAGGTCCTGGGGAATGGGGCGGTTAAAGATCAGGCGACCCATGGTGGTGTCGATGATCCCGGTCAAAGGCTTGCCCTGAAATTCCACCGTGCGGCGGACCTTGATCTTTGCCTGCAGGCTGATACATTTGGCGTCGTAAGCCATGAGGGCTTCTTCCATATTGCGGAAGACCTTGCCCTCGCCCAGTTCGCCGTCCTTTTCCAGGGTCAGGTAGTAAGAACCGAGCACCATATCCTGGGTGGGCACGGTGACGGGCTTGCCATCGGAGGGCTTCAGCAGGTTGTTTGCCGCCAGCATCAGGAAACGGGCTTCCGCCTGCGCTTCCGCGGACAGCGGTACATGGACCGCCATCTGGTCGCCGTCAAAGTCGGCGTTATAAGCGGTACACACCAGCGGGTGGAGCTTCATGGCGCGACCCTCTACCAGCACAGGCTCAAATGCCTGGATACCCAGACGGTGCAGGGTAGGCGCGCGGTTCAACAGGACGGGGTGATCCTTGATGACCACTTCCAGAGCGTCCCAGACCTCGGGTCTGACACGCTCGACGGACTTTCTCGCCGCCTTGATATTGCCAACAGCGCCGGTCTCCACCAGGCGCTTCATCACAAAGGGCTTGAACAGCTCCAGCGCCATCTCCTTGGGCAGACCGCACTGGTACATTTTCAGCTCGGGACCGACCACGATAACGGAACGGCCGGAATAGTCCACGCGCTTGCCCAGCAGGTTCTGCCGGAAACGCCCCTGCTTGCCCTTGAGCATGTCGGACAAGGATTTCAGCGGGCGGTTGTTGGGACCTGTCACAGGTCTGCCCCGGCGGCCGTTGTCGATCAGGGCGTCCACAGCCTCCTGCAGCATACGCTTTTCGTTTCTCACAATGATATCCGGCGCGCCCAGCTCCAGCAAACGCTTCAGGCGGTTATTGCGGTTGATGACGCGGCGGTACAGGTCGTTCAGGTCGCTGGTGGCAAAGCGCCCGCCGTCCAGCTGCACCATGGGGCGGATATCCGGGGGAATGACGGGAACAGCGTCCAGGATCATCCACTCCGGGCGGTTGCCGGATATGCGGAAGGCTTCCACTACTTCCAGGCGCTTCAAAATGCGGACGCGCTTCTGCCCTGCGGCAGTTTCCAGCTCCTCCTTCAATTCCTGGGAAACCTTGTCCACGTCGATCTCCTTTAAGAGCTTCTGAATGGCTTCCGCGCCCATCTCCGCCTGGAAATCGTCTTCATATTTTTCTTTCAGGTCCCGGTATTCCTTCTCGGTCAGGGTCTGCATTTTGGAAAGCTCCCGCACGTCGCCGGGGTCGGTGACGATATAGAGGGCAAAATACAGCACCTTTTCCAGAATACGGGGAGACAGGTCAAGGATCAGGCCCATGCGGGAAGGGATACCCTTAAAGTACCAGATATGGGAGACTGGCGCTGCCAGCTCAATATGCCCCATACGCTCGCGTCTGACCTTGGCGCGGGTGACCTCCACGCCGCAGCGGTCGCAGATCTTGCCCTTAAAGCGGATACGCTTGTATTTTCCGCAATGGCACTCCCAGTCCTTGGTAGGTCCAAAAATGCGCTCGCAGAACAAGCCGTCTCGCTCGGGCTTCAGGGTGCGGTAATTGATGGTTTCCGGCTTTTTTACCTCGCCGTAGGACCATTCCCGGATCTGTTCAGGAGAAGCAAGACCAATTTTGATCGATTCAAAGGTGTTAAATTCCATAACTGATATCTCCTCCTATTATTCCAAGTCGTCTTCGTCGTCCATGATGAAATCGTCCTCGTCGTCCTCATCATCGTCAAAGTCGTCTTCGTCCTCGTCCGACAGGACGCCGTCCATCAGCAGATCGTCGGCGTCCTCCACGGAATAGCCGTCCAGATCGTCCGCCACGTTTTCTTCGTCGAACATGGCGCTGCTGCGGTTGAAGCCCATATCATCGTCATCGTCGAAGTTCTGCCGCAGATCGACCACATCGCCGTTCTGATCCAGCACATTGACGTCCAGACCCAGGGACTGCAGCTCCTTGATGAGCACCTTGAAGGATTCCGGGATACCGGGGGTGGGAATGTTCTGCCCCTTGACGATGGCTTCGTAGGTCTTGACACGACCCACGACATCGTCGGACTTGACGGTGAGTATCTCCTGCAGGGTGTAGGCGGCGCCGTATGCTTCCAGCGCCCACACTTCCATTTCGCCGAAGCGCTGTCCGCCGAACTGCGCCTTGCCGCCCAAAGGCTGCTGGGTGACCAGGGAGTAGGGACCCGTGCTGCGGGCATGAATTTTATCGTCTACCAGATGGTGGAGCTTCAAATAGTACATGTAGCCCACGGTGATGGGATTGTCAAAGTACTCGCCGGTCCTGCCGTCACGGAGCCAGAACTTGCCGTCCTCGCTCATGTCCACCATTTTCAGGCATTCCCGGATATCGGATTCCTGGGCGCCGTCAAAAACGGGGGTCATGATCTTCCAGCCGAGAGCCTTGGCAGCCATGCCCAGATGGACCTCCAGCACCTGACCAATGTTCATACGGGAAGGCACGCCCAGGGGGTTCAGCACGATATCCAGCGGGGTGCCGTCGGGCAGGAAGGGCATTTCCTCCTCCGGCATAATGCGGCACACAACGCCCTTGTTGCCGTGACGGCCTGCCATCTTGTCGCCCACGGAGATCTTTCTCTTCTGGGCGATGTAGCAGCGCACCACTTTATTGACGCCGGGGGACAGCTCGTCATGGCTGTTTTCCCGGGTGAACACGTCCACATCTACCACTACGCCGTATTCGCCGTGGGGCACCCGGAGGGAGGTATCCCTCACCTCTCTTGCCTTTTCACCGAAAATGGCGCGGAGCAGCCGCTCTTCCGCGGTCAGCTCGGTCTCGCCCTTGGGGGTGACCTTGCCCACCAAGATGTCGCCGGCACGGACGTCGGCGCCTACACGGATAATGCCCCGGTCGTCCAGGTCCTTCAGCAGGTCGTCGTTGACATTGGGGATATCGCGGGTGATCTCCTCGGGACCCAGCTTGGTGTCCCGGGCTTCCATTTCGTACTCTTCAATATGAATGGAGGTGTACACATCGTCCCGCACCATTTTTTCATTGAGCAGCACGGCGTCCTCATAGTTATAGCCTTCCCAGGTCATAAAGCCGATCAGGGCGTTGCGCCCCAAAGCGATCTCACCGTTCTTGATGCCGGGACCGTCGGCGATGACGTCCCCCTCCTCCACGCGGTCGCCGATGGAGACCACGGGCACCTGATTGATACAGGTGCTCTGGTTGGAGCGCATGAACTTGATGATCTCGTAATCGTCAATGTCGCCGTTGTCGGCGGTAACCCGCACCAGATCGGCGCTGACGGATTTGACCACGCCGCCGCGCTTTGCCAGCACGCACACGCCGGAATCCACGCCGGCCTTATATTCCATGCCGGTGCCGATGATGGGGCTTTCGGTCTTCAGCAGCGGCACTGCCTGTCTCTGCTGGTTGGAGCCCATCAGGGCGCGGTTGGTATCGTCATGCTCCAGGAAGGGGATCATGGCGGTGGCGACGGAGACCACCATGCGGGGGGTGATATCCATGTAATCCGCGCGGGAGGCTTCCACCTCCACAAATTCGTCACGGTAACGACCGACCACCTTGGGGCGGGCAAAACGTCCCTTTTCGTCCAGGGGTTCGTTGGCCTGCGCCACGATGAAATCATCTTCCATGTCGGCAGTCATATAGGTCACTTCATCGGTGACCACGCCGGTCTTCTTATTCACCTTGCGGAAGGGCGCTTCGATAAAGCCGTATTCGTTGATACGGGCAAAGGTCGCCAGATAGGAGATCAGACCGATGTTGGGTCCTTCGGGGGTTTCCACAGGGCACATGCGCCCATAGTGGGTATAATGTACGTCACGGACCTCAAAGCTTGCCCTGTCGCGGGACAGACCGCCGGGACCCAATGCCGACAGACGGCGCTTGTGGGTCAGCTCTGCCAGAGGGTTTGTCTGATCCATGAACTGGGATAACGGGGAGGAACCGAAAAATTCCTTGATCGCCGCCACAACGGGACGGATATTGATGAGCGAATGGGGGGTCAGCTGCTCCTGATCCTGCGCCTGCAAAGTCATGCGCTCCCGGATCACCCTCTCCAGACGGGAGAAGCCGATACGGAACTGGTTCTGCAGCAGCTCGCCGACGGAACGGATACGGCGGTTGCCCAGATGGTCGATATCGTCGGTAACGCCCAGCCCCACCGCCAGGCAGTTCATATAGTTGACGGAAGCAAAAATGTCGTCCACTGTGATATGGTTGGGGATCAGGTCCTTCCGGCGGGCTTTCAACGCGGCTTTCAACGCGGCTTCATCGTTCCCGGAGGATTCCAGAATCTCCTGCAGGACCTGAAAGCACACGCGCTCGTTTATCTCGCATTCGGCTTTGGCGTCGAAATCCACATATTTGGAAATATCCACCATGCCGTTGGAAATGATCTTGACCTCCTTGTCGCCTACGGTCACCACAGCGACCATGACGCCGGCGTCGTCCATCTGGCGGGCAAGCTCACGGTTCACAGTGGTCCCGGCTTCCGCCAGCACCTCGCCGGTGGCGGGGCTGACCACAGGCTGGGACAGGGTCTGTCCCACAAGACGACCCTCCAGGTTCAGCTTCTTATTATATTTGTAGCGACCCACCCGGGAAAGATCGTACCGGCGGGCGTCAAAGAACAGACCGTTGATGTGCGCCTGGGCGCTTTCAATGGTGGGAGGCTCGCTGGGGCGCAGCTTGCGGTAAATCTCAAACAGCGCTTCCTCCGTGGTTTTACAGGTATCCTTTTCGATGGTAGCCCGCATTCTGTCGTCGTCGCCGAAGAAATCCAGCAGCTGCTGGTCCGTACCCAGACCAAGGCAGCGCAGGAACACGGTAACGGGCATTTTCCTGTTCTTGTCGATCCGGACGTAGAACACATCGTTGACGTCGTTCTCATATTCCAGCCATGCGCCGCGGTTGGGGATAATGGTGGAGGAGAACAGTTCCTTGCCGGAACGGTCGTAATCCATCTTATAGTATACGCCGGGAGAACGCACCAGCTGGGAGACAATAACGCGCTCCGCGCCGTTGATGACGAAGGTGCCGCTCTGGGTCATCAGGGGGAAATCGCCCATGTAGACCTCGGACTCCTTGATCTCTCCCGTTTCCTTATTGAGCAGGCGCGCAGTCACCCGGAGAGCGGCGGCGTAGGTTGCATCACGTTCCTTGCATTCCGATACACTGTAATTAGGCTTGTCGTCCAGCTTGTAATCCACAAAATCGAGAACAAGGTTATTGTTGAAATCCGTAATGCCGGAAACGTCCTCGAAAACCTCTTTCAGACCTTCGTTCAGGAACCACTGATAGGAGTCCTTCTGGACCTCGATCAGATTGGGCATTTTCAGAACTTCCTCGATTTTGGAAAAGCTCATGCGAGTATTCTTGCCTAATTTTACCGGTTTTACATTCACCATTGGCACAGCCACTCCAATCTTTTCATACAGTTATTTGGTTTTTCACATTCGTTCGACATAACGGGTAAAAGCCCTTGCCGTATTTTACAGGGAAGTAAAAATTTTCGACAAAAAAATCATTTTTCCATAAATCCGGGGTTGATTCTTTGTCTAACCTGTGCTATACTGACAAAGGTAATAAGGATACTTCTGCCCATTATGGTGCAGTATATTATTGTATAACAGAATTTTCCTTTTGTCAACCCCCTTTCCGGGGTTCTTTTTCTATTTTTGCGAAAAAAGAGACGGTCGAAAGACCGTCTCTTTTTGTTTCCTCATTTTTCCGTATTCCCTTCCAAATTTTCAGGGGCTGCTCCTGCGCCGTACCGCCTGTCCCAGATAAAACAGGGCTGTTCCCAGCACAGCGCCCAATAGGCAAAACAGCGTGGGCGCCAGAATTATCAGGCTGACAAGCTGCGCGTAGTTCACTGTGTGCGACGCTGCAAGCTCCAGCACGAGCCACAAGAGGACCAGCAGTGCCGGGAACAGCCACCGCACCAGCCGCTTGCCGTGCTTCAGCGCGGCATACTGCGCCCCCGCCCCAATCAGCAGGCAGAGGGTCAGCGCGATCCATGCCCCGGGCAGCAGCCCTCCGCCGAAAAGCAGCACAAGAACTGTGTAAGTCCCCATTTTCATTCTACCTCCCGGCAGATCATTTCAAAATTGTAGGAATCCAATTCCTCCCGCACCTTTTCGGAAATCTCCTTGTAAATACCGTGCAGCTTGCACCCTGCCCTGCCGCAGCTGTATTCCTCTTTCTCACAGCGGCAGAGCATATACGGACCCTCTACGGATTCCACTACTTCCCGCAGGGTGATCTCCGCCGGCGGCTTTGCCAGCATATAACCGCCCTTGACACCCTTAAAGGAACACACCATGCCCTGGCTGACCAGGTCCCGCAGGATCTTCAGGCAGAACCGCAGGGGAACATCGACCTGCTCCGCAATGGTTTTTGCATCGCAGCGTTCCGGGTGCTCCGTCAGATATTCTACGATCCTCACGGCGTAGTCCGCTTCCAAAGTCATTACCATATTTTTACTCCATTTGCACTCACTCTTATACCTCCCCTTTCAGGGGAGGTATAAAGGGGGTTCTGGTGGTGGGGAAATCCAAAAAGCCTGCAATCTTATTTTGCTGCTTATTTCAACAGATAATATCTTCCGTCTGCTGTTTTTGCCAGAATGCCCTGTCTGACCAGCACATCGTTCACCCTCGGGAACGCCCGGGGGTTGAACACCCCGGCAGCCTCCAGCGTTTTTGCAGTTTGCTCTGAAACCGCGCCGCACTTTTTCAGCCGCCTGATAATATAATTTCTTCTAATGATCGGAACAGGAACTACAAAGCCCATGCCGCAGCCCTCCTAATCCAAAAAATCCTTGAGCCGCTTGCTGCGGCTGGGGTGGCGCAGCTTCCGGAGCGCCTTGGCTTCGATCTGCCGGATACGCTCCCGGGTGACATTGAATTCCTTCCCCACCTCTTCCAGCGTCCGGGAACGCCCGTCCTCCAGACCGAACCGAAGGCGGAGCACCTTTTCTTCCCGGGGGGTCAGGGAATCCAGCACACTGTTCAGGGTCTCCTTCAAGAGCGTGTGGGAGGCGGCGTCCACCGGGGCGGGAGCGTCGTCGTCGGGAATGAAGTCCCCCAGATGGCTGTCCTCTTCCTCGCCAATGGGGGTTTCCAGGGAAACCGGCTCCTGCGCCACCCGCATGATCTCCCGCACCTTGTCCACGGGCATGTCCAGCTCGTCGGCAATTTCCTCGGCGCTGGGCTCCCTGCCGTTGGCGTGGAGCAGCTGGCTGGATACCTTTTTCACCTTATTGATGGTTTCCACCATGTGGACGGGAATGCGGATCGTTCTCGCCTGGTCGGCAATGGCGCGGGTGATCGCCTGTCTGATCCACCATGTGGCATAGGTGGAGAATTTGAAGCCCTTGGTGTAGTCAAACTTTTCCACAGCTTTGATGAGACCCAGATTGCCCTCCTGGATCAGGTCGAGGAACTGCATTCCCCTGCCCAGATACCGCTTGGCAATGCTGACCACCAGACGGAGGTTCGCTTCGGAAAGGCGCTTTTTGGCGGCTTCGTCGCCGTCAGATATGCGCACCGCCAGCTCTACCTCCTCCTCCGGGGTGAGCAGGGGCACCCTGCCGATCTCCTTCAGGTAGACCTTGACCGGGTCGCCGATGGATACGCCGTCCATGCCCATGCTTGGGTCGGAGCTGTCGGTGCTTTCCACCTCTTTGGCAAGCTCGGCTTCGTCGATCTGAATGTCGTCGAAATCGTCCTCGACGATCTCCACGCCCTCGGACTCCAGGGAATCGTAAAATTTCTCAATATGCTCGGGGTCAAACTCCAGCTCGCCCAGAGCGTCCAGAATTTCCTTGGTGCTGAGCTGTCCCTTGCTCTTCCCCATTTCCAGCAGGTCCTTCATCACTGTTCTTTTGTCAGGTTGTGCGCTCATATGTCCCATTCCTTTCTTTTTCGCCAGCGGGGGAAGGTTACTCCTCCTCCGGCTTTGCTGTCTTTCCCTGTCTGAGCCGTGCTATATATTCCTGCAGCTCCTCGCTGGAGGCGTTCTGAATGTTTTTGGGGTCTGAAAAGCCCCGTTCCTGCAACAAAATCCTGGCATATTCCTGTACGTCCGTCCAGGTGGGCGGCGCGCCGCTGTGTTCCGTCATAATGCGGGTCAATTCGGAAATCTCGTCGGAAGTCAGTTCCTCCATAAAATCCGTGAGGGAAACATCGCCGTATCTAGCTTTCCCCAACAAAATTTGGTATACTCTGCGATTCCAGTCCGTGACGAATTTTTCCGGCGGGATCAGGGCTTGCACCTCTTTCGCCCGCTCCTGGTGGCGAAAGAGGAAAGCGATGATATTTTCCTCCGCCTGCGCCGCTTTCAAATTTTCCGCTTTCTCCCGGTTCAATACCGACTGCAGACCTGAAATCTGTGTTTGAGACTTGATAAGCTCCCGTTTCTTCTTTCTGCTTTCCTGCGCCGCCAGCCGGTTCGCGGTGTCCAGAATATTTTCTTTTTTGACGTCGGTCTCCTGCGAAAGCTTCCCGGCGTAAATATCCCGTTCCATTTTGTCCAGCTTTGCCAGGACGTTTTCGGAAGCGTCCCGCAGGTAACGGGTCTTCCCGTCTTCGGTGGCAAGGTCATATTTGCTGCGGATCTTCCCCAGGCGGTACTCGGTGTCGTTTCCTCCGGCTTCCAGCAGCTGCTTGAAGCGCAGGGGACCGTCCTTGCCATAGGAGCGCATGAACTCGTCCGGGTCCTTATTGCCCGGCACGGTGACGACCTTCACCAGCAGCCCGGTGTTTTTCAAAATGGGGATCGCGCGCTGGGTGGCACGCTGCCCTGCTTCATCGGAATCATAGCAGATGACTACCTCGTCGGCATAGCGCCGCATGATGCGCGCCTGCTCCTCGGTGAGGGACGTGCCCAGGGAAGCGATGGCGTTGGTGAAGCCCGCCCGGTGCAGGGCGATCACGTCCATGTAGCCCTCCGCTAAAATCAGCTGCCGGGCGCCGGAATCCTTGGCAAGGTTCATGGCGAACAGCCCGCTGCTTTTATGGTACACCAGGGTGTCCCCGGTATTTATGTATTTGGGCTTTTCGTCCGTGAGGATCCGCCCGCCGAACGCCACCACGTTGCCGCGCAGGTCAAAAATCGGGAACATGACCCGGCTGCGGTAGCGGTCGTACGGATTGCCGCGCTTGGACATTCGGGCAACGTCCGCCGCCTGCATTTCCTCCTGGGTGTAGCCTTTGGAGCGGAGATGGTTCACCAGCGCGAAGCCGCTGTCCGGCGCATAGCCCAAGCCGAACCGCTTGATGGTCTGGGCGTCCAGACCCCGCCGCTTCATATAGTCCAGACCGGGCTTTCCCTCCGGGGTGGAAAGGACTTTATAGAAAAACCTGCCTGCTTCCCGATTGATCTCCAAAATCCTGGTGCGGAGCCTCGACATGCTGTCGTCCACCCCGTCCTCCGGGACGGTCATGCCAGCCCGCTGGGCAAGCCACCGCACCGCGTCGGGGAACGCAAGGTTCTCCACGCCCATGACGAACTGGAACACCCCGCCGCCCTTATTGCACCCAAAGCAGTAAAAGGAATTGCTTTCCGGGTAAATATTGAAAGAAGGGGTCTTTTCATTGTGAAAGGGACACAGCCCCAGAAGGTTTTTCCCCCGCCGCTTCAAATCCACATAGGAGGAAGCAATGTCGGCAATGGGGCTGCGAGCGTCCAGCTCTTTGAGAAAGCTGTCGGGAAAGGGCATTGGATTTCCTCCTTTTTTAGATTCTGGATACTGGGATCAGGGCTGCAAATGATGATCCAGCGTTTTTAGCGGAACTGTTTTCCCTGACCGCCGCTTTCGCACATTCGGGTTATCCCTTTTCGATCGTGCTGCCGTGTGCGATTTTTTCTTTTTCGGCGGGGGACTTCGTCCCCCGCCTGCCCCCATAAAGGGCAGGCAGCCTGAGAATTTCAAAGCGGGACTGCCGTTCCTGCGGGGCACGAGACTTAAATCGCTTATTTGTGCTATGTCCGCACTCCACCAGCTAACCACTAGCTCCTGATGTTCCAGGCCTTGGGAATAAACAGCTCCTCATAGCACGCCACGGCATAATGGTCGGTCATGCCTGCCACATAATCGCAGGCGGCGACCTCTTTTCCCTCTTTTTCGGCGATCTCCTTCATATAATCCGGCAGGAAATCCGGGTTCTGGAAATGGGTGAACAGGCTCTCCATGATATGCGGGACCTTTCTTTCCTCTTTCTTGGCGTATTCATTCAGATAGACCGCTTCAAACATGAAGGCGCTCAGCTCATCGTAAGCCTGAAAGGTCTCCTCGTCCATGTCGATTTTCCCTTCCGCGCTGTTTTCCACCACAGACTTGATCAAGGCGGTGATCCGCTGGGTCTTGGAGTTCCCCAGCACCCGGGTGATCCGCCGGGGGATATCCTCCTCCCGCATCACTCCAGCCCGGATCGCGTCGTCGATATCGTGGTTTATGTAGGCGATCTTATCCGCCCAGCGAATGATCTTCCCTTCGGCGGTATCCGCTTCCGTGCCCACGGTATGGCACAAAATTCCGTTGCGCACCTCATAGGTCAGGTTCAGCCCTCTGCCGTCCTTTTCCAGCCTGTCCACCACCCGGACGCTCTGCTCGTAGTGCCGGAACCCGCCGTCCATCAGAACATTCAGCGCCCTCTCCCCGGCGTGGCCGAAGGGAGTGTGCCCCAGGTCATGGGCCAAAGCAGCCGCTTCCGTCAGATCCTCGTTGAGCTGTAAGGCTCTGGCAATGGTGCGGGCGATTTGGGAAACCTCCAGCGTATGGGTCAGGCGGGTGCGGTAATGGTCGCCCTCGGGGGCTAAAAATACCTGGGTCTTATGCTTTAAGCGGCGGAAGGACTTGCAGTGAATGATCCTGTCCCGGTCCCGCTGGTAGGGCGTGCGCATTTCGCACTCCGCTTCCGGGCGCGCCCTGCCCCTGGTGGCGTCGGAAAAAGCGGCATAGGGCGCAAGGGTCTCCCGCTCCCGCTGCTGTGTCATTTCTCGAATGGTCATGAAGCCCGCCTCCTGCCTGTGGGGAAACGCAGCGCCGAAAAGCCGCCAATTTCCTCTGTTTCGCTGATATATACGTTTTTCCTTTGAAAAATACTTTTTGGGGCGGAAAATTTTTCAAAAAAATTCAAAAAAGCGTTTTCCCTCTTCTTTTACGATCCCTTTTCCGCTGGTGGCGTCCGCCAGCCGTTTTTGGAACGCGCCAAGCTCCTCCGGGGCTAAATGGAACCGAAGCGTGACATTTTCCAGAAATTCCGTGTCGTCGATGACGCCGCCGCATTCGGGAATGACCCCCTGCACCCTGCCGTAGAGGGAATAATCACAGGACGCGCTGAGCAGCAGGCATTCCCGCATGGTGACCTTACGGGCAGCCTCAAGGGCGATGGTCGCCGTGTGGGAATAGGCGCGGATCAGCCCGCCCCCGCCCAGCAGGATACCGCCGAAGTACCGGGTGGCGACCACCACCACGTCGGTGACGCCGGACTTTTTCAGGGTGTCCATGACCGGGATCCCCGCCGTGCCCTGGGGCTCGCCGTCATCGGAAAAACGCTGCACGCCGCTTTCCCGGAGAATGTAGGCGTACACATTGTGGGAAGCGTCCCAGTATTTTGTTTTCAGGGCGGCGATAAAATCCAGCGCTTCCTGTTCGGTCTTCACCGGGCGGCAGCTGCCGATAAAGCGGGACTTCTTCTCTATGAATTCGTCCTGCCCCTCCGCCTGTACCGTAAGATATTCCATGGCGCTTCCTCCCGCGTTTTAATAGACAAATTCGGGCGGCGCTGAATGCGCCGCCCGAACGGTATCTCCTGCTTTACTTCTTGTCGTCCGTCATGCCGTAACGCTTCTTGAACATATCCACGCGTCCGCTGGTATCCACCAGCTTCTGCTTGCCCGTAAAGAACGGGTGGCACTTTGAACATATTTCGACTTTGATATCCTTCTTGGTGGAACGTGTCTTGATCACGTTGCCGCAGGCGCAGGTGATGGTGGTCTCCTGATAGTCGGGATGTATATTCTGTTTCATCTTCGGTTTCACCTCTTTACAGACAGTAATATTGCTCGAATCCAAGTAAGCATATCACATTTCACGGAAAAATGCAAGAAAAATTTCCGGGAAATTTCAGGAAACGGGGAACACGCTTATTTTGTGCCGAAATTCTTTTCGTAATCCTCGTAGTTGCCATACTTGCGCCAGATGTCGATCATCATCTCGTACCGCTCCAGGGGAAGCCCGGTGTAGGCGCAGTTGGAGGTGGAGAACACATAGCCCCTGCCGTTTGCCATGCCCTCCCGCAGGGAACGCATCACGTCCTCACGGCATTCCTCGTCCGTGCCGGTCTGGAGCAAAGCGCAGCTCACGTTGCCCACCAGAGCGATGTCGGGTCCCACGATCCTGCGCACCTCGGGGATCGTCACGCCGCCCTGGGGGTCCAGGGAATGAATGGCGTCCGGCTTGCAGTCCGCGATCTGCTTGGCGATGGGAATGATGTTGCCGTCGGTGTGCTTGATGGTATAGTATCCCATCTCCCGGTACCCGGCGATCACGTCCCGCAGATAGGGGACGATCAGCTCATCGAACTTTTCCGGGCTGAAGAAGGGATTGGTGTTAAAGCAGTAATCGGCGCACATGGTAAAGCCGTCCACCAGATGTCCCATCTGGTGGAGCTTGGCGGCGATTTCCAGGCACTCGTCCAGCCTACGCTTGGAGACCTCCTGAAGCTTTTCCGGCTCCTCATACATCTGCTCGGAAAATTCCATCATGTGGTCGCCGTCGGGAATGGACCATGTGGGGTCGCCGTGCATCATGATGTAATACTCGTCCCCGCTCTTTTCCCGAATGGTTTCCAGCAGCCACTGGGTGCTTTCCAGGTCGCTGGGGTTGGGCTGTACAAAAATAGCGCTGTGGTCGTACCGTTTGGCGATATCCACGTAAAGCTGCGCCATTTCGTCCATGTGCAGGTTCCGTTCCACCTGGCTCATCTGCTTCCACTGGGCATAGTGCCGCTGGGAATCGTGCACCTTGCCGAAGGCTTCCATGGTCAGGAAGAACACCACCTCAAAGGTGGGGACCTGTCCGCCGATCGGCTCGCAAAGCAGCGTTTTGATAAAGCGTTCTCGATGTGTCATTTTTCTCTCTCCCCTGTCACCCGGCAGATTTTTTGAACGCCCGGGTGCGATCTCGAGGATATTATAGCAAGTCCGCCGGGAAAAGCAAGCTCTTTTTGAGAAGTTTTTGAAACTGTTTTTCCCCTGCCTTTTCCGGCGCGCAGCACAGGGCTCAAAGCCGCGAAAGCAGCCGCTTCCGCAAGATCAAAATAGAAAAAAGGCAGAGCCAAAGTTATTCGGCTCCGCCCTTTTGTTTTCCAATTCAAAGCAGCGTTCAGGGGCGGAACACGTCCCCGGCGTACAGGTCCTGAAGCAGGACGGTCCCGGAAGCGGTATCCACCAGCTCGATGCGGTCGCAGAGGGGCTTGCCGCAGGTGTATTCCTCCCCGGCGGTCTCCTGCCCGTAGGTCAGGGTAAATTCCAGCCGCCATTTGACAGCGCCGTCTGTAGCGGAGCGCCGGTCGAGGATACGCTCCGGGTCGGGAGCGGCCATGCCGGTCAATTCCCCGTTCTTATAGAAGCGCAGCTCCACTTCAGGTTCTTCCACATCGGCGAGCAGGACCACCTGATCCTGCCAGGGCTTGCCGGGAAGATTGTACCCCCGGACGGATTCCACCAGATAGCCGCCGGAGAAATCCGGGTGGGGCTGGTAAGAAGCGCTGTCCAGCTTCTGATAGCCCTCTCTCTCATAGGTTTTGGTATCCAGCGCTTCGCCGGACTTCAAATTGATGGTAAATTCGGCAAAAACGCCGGGCTTTTCCGATTCCCTGCGGGAATCCTGCGCGGTGCGGTCCACGTCCAGCAGCCGCAATGTCACGACCTTACTCTTGGCGGCGGGGGCGGTGAACAAAAATTCCCGTTCCAGCCTGCCGGAAGTGTGGTCGGATCCCGGCTGGGGCGGCTGGGAAATCTCCCGCAGGGCTTCCCCGTTTTCGTCCAGCAGCACCGCCGTGCCGATGGGAATGCGGTTATCGCTCAAAAGCGTGTCCGCTTCCACGCCCCAATCGGGAGTGGTCAGGCAGAGCTTTACATAGCCGGGGGTGCCCACGGCGCTTTCCAGCCGGACGCCGTTGTCCTCGGCGGTAAAGGAGCCGCTGTAATTCTGGGAGGTGTCGGCGGTCAGGGAAAAGGCGGCGGTAAAGCCTGTGGGGATCGTTTCCGGGGCGGGGGCGCCCTCATAGCCAAAACCGGGGTAACGCCCGTACAGGCTGTCAAGCTTCAGGAGGAAATATCCCTCCGCCCCATGCTCCAGCCGCTCCGGCAGCACTGCTACCAGGGGTATGGCGCATTTCCCTGAGGTGACGGCGGCGCCGTCGAACTGGGGGGAGATCACCTGCGCTTCCTTGCCGTTGACGGTGAGGGTGATCCCGGCGGGGCTTTTGCCCGCGGGAATTTCAGTGGCGTTCGTCAAGGCAAGCTCCTGATATTCCTCCGCCTGTTCGGGGCAGTCAAAAATCAGGGAAGCGTACAGGTATTCGCCGTCGCAGAAAGCTTCGTCCACGGTGAGGGAATAGCCGGAATCCACAGCGGCAACGGCCGGCAGCTCCAGCTTTTTCAGGCTGGCTTCATAGGTGCCGAGATTTGCGCCGGGAGTCACGGTCATCTCATTGATCCGCGCAAACACGCTGCCCAGCCCGGGAATGCTTTCCGCAAAGGCGGGGAACGCGGCGTTCACCCCAAAGAGCAGCGCCACGGCTGCCGCAAAGCTGGCGGCGGCGCAGGCGGTCCGCTTCCACATTCTGCGGGGAGCAGAAGCTTTCCCGCTTTGAGCGTTCATTTTTTCCACGGTATCCCGGAGCAGCGAATCCCGCGCCCGGTTCTTTTCCATGATGGTCCGATAGGTGTTTTCAATCATGCTGCATTCTCCTTTCATCTGCCGAAATCGTCCTTCAGGCGCTTTTTCAGCATTTCCCTTCCCCGGCTGAGCCTTGTCCGCACCGCATTGGGGGAAAGCTCCAGCACCCGGGCGATGGTATCGGTGGTCAGGTCCTCAAAATAGAACAGGTGGAGCACTACACGGTACTTTTCCGGCAGCCTGCCCAGCGTGTCGAACAGCTCCAGCTCCGACTGTGTTTCCAGCGTTGGAGCTTCCTCCAGGGGCGCGGTACGGTGGCGTTTCTGGTAGCGCCACGCCTTTTTGCAGACATTCAGCGTCACCCGGAGGAACCACGCCTTCTGGTGCTCCCTGCTTTCAAACACGGGCTGCCTTTTCATGTAGGCGAGGAACACCTCCTGAAAGGCGTCGTCGGCTTCCACCCGGCTGCGCAGCTGGGACAGCGCCAGCGAATAGACCGTGTCCGCGTATGCCCGGACCACTTCCTCCGCCGTGGCGGGCAGCGTCTCTTCCCTGTCCAGGGGAACCGGCTTCCCGGCGGCTGCAAAACCTGCTTCCATAGGCTTTTCTCCTTTCTGCTTTTGCCTGTAATATCCCGCGGCGGGGGAAAATGTTACAACTCTCTGCTTTTTCTTTTTCCTTTCTCCCAGTATAACAAAAAAACCGCAAAAAGAAAGGGGCGCAGCGCGTGCGTCCCTTTCCTTTTTCTGTAAGGTCATGCAATTTTTCCAAACGGCGACCGCTGGGATACCGTCATTCATTCATCTGCCGGCGGAGAAAAAGAAGCAGCTTTTTTTCCCGGCGGCTGACCTGCACCTGGGTCATGCCCAGCAGCTCTGCGGTCACGGTCTGGGTCTTGCCCTGAAAATAGCGGTATTCCAGCAGCTTCCTGTCCCTTTCCTCCAGCGTTTGCAGCAGCTTGTACAGGGTCATGCGTTCTGTCACGGCTTCCTCCGGGGCTTCCACGGGGATCTCCAGCCCGTCCTCCCCGGCGCTCAAGGATACCGGGCTTCTGGACACGCCCAGGGCAAGCGCCGTCTTTTCCGGGGTCAGGTGCAGGCGCTCCGCCAGCTGGACTACGGTTGGGGTCTGCCCCGTTTCCTCCTGTAGGGCGGTCTCCGCCTCCCGCGCCTGCCTGCCAAGCTCCTGCATGCTGCGGGAAATTCGGAGAGGCCTGCCCTGTCGGAACAGCAGGCGCACCTCCCCTAAGATCACGGGGACGGCATAGGTGGAAAATTTCACGCCGCGGGCGCTGTCGAAATGCTCCGCCGCTTTCACAAGCCCCACGCAGCCCGCCTGGAACAGGTCCTCGTACTCCACGCCCTTCCCGGAGAACCGCCGGGCGCACAGGTGGACCAGCCCCAGGTTCTCTTCAACAAAGCTCTGCTGTTCCTGAGAAACAGCCATGCCTACGCCTTGGACTGGAAGAGCTTTGTCAGGGTCACGCTTGTCCCCCTGCCGGGCGCGGAGGTCACCCGCACCTTGTCGCAAAAGCTCTGCATGACGGAAAATCCCAACCCCGCACGCTCCTCCCCGCCGGTGGTATAGAGCGGCTCCATAGCTTTTTCAATATCGGGAATGCCGCATCCTCTGTCGCGGACACGCACCACAGCCCTGCCGTTTTCAAATATTTTTACCGTTATGTACACCAGCCCGATGGCGTCCCGGTAGCCATGGACAATGGCGTTGGTCACCGCTTCGGAAACGGCTGTTTTCATCTCCGTCAAATCGGAAACGGTGGGGTCAAGCTGGGCAAGAAAGGCGGAAACCGCCGCCCGCCCAAAGCTTTCGTTCACCGAATTGGAGGGAAAGCATATCTGTGTCTGATTGATCGGTTGCTGCATCAGCCAGCCCTCCTTTCAATGGCGGCGACGGATTCTATCCCCGACAGCTCCACCATTTTGCTGAGATAGGAGGACAGCCCGCACAGCACCACGTGCCCCTTCCAGTATTGATAGAGCCGTACCCTGCCCAGCACCAGACCCACGCCGGAGCTGTCCATAAAGGGCACGCCGGTAAAGTCCAGCCGCAGGCAGTAGGGCTTCAGCTTTTGGGAGGTGTCGTCGATGATCTCCCGCATTTCCCCGGCGCTGTGGTGGTCGATCTCCCCGCTGAGCCGGGCGGTGAGCACGCCGTCCTTATAGCTTAACTGCACGTTCATAGGATCACATTCCTTCCGAGTTTAGTCTTTCGCCGTCAGATTTCAGCAGATAGAAAAAAAGAAAGCCCTGAAAAGAACGGCTTGTCCGCTCTTTTCAGGACTATTCTATAAGATGCAAAGCAAATATTTTGGGGAAGCGTGTCGTGGGAAAAGTATTTCGTTATGAGCTGTTAGTTGTTAGAGGAAAAGCCGCTGCAAAACGAATACTTTGGGGAAACGCGTCCCTTACAATCCATGGGCTGCCCCTCACTGAAACGCCTTTAAGGATTCCTCGATCATGCGCACCTTTTCCCGGAGCTTTTCCGCGTTATCCTTTACGCCGTCGATGACGTTTTCGGGCGCTTTCCCGATAAAGGCTTCATTGGAAAGCTTGGCTTCCGCGTTTTGCAGCTGCTTTTTCGCGCTTTCCAGCTCTTTGGTCAGGCGGGCGGTCTCGGCAGCCTTGTCCACCAGGTCGTCCATGGGCAGATAGCCCTTGCAGGCGGCGGTGACTACTGTGACCGCGCCATCGGGCACAGCGATGCTTTCGCCGATCTCCAAGCCGCTGCAATACGCAAGGCGGAGAATGGCTTCCCGCTCGGTTTCAAAGGCGGCGGGAGCGGAGGTTTCCACGTAGAGGTGCGCCTTCTTTGACGGCGGCACGTTCATCTCGCTGCGGCGGGTGCGCACGGCGGTGATCAGTTCCATCACCTTTGCCATCTCCGCTTCCTCTTTGGGGAAGAACAGGCTCTCGTTAAATTCGGGCCATTTGGCAACGATCAGGGCGGGAGTGTCGTCCTCCCGGGGCAGACTCTGCCAAATTTCCTCGGTGACAAAGGGCATAAAGGGGTGCAGGAGCTTCATGGTGTTGCAGAGCGTCCAGCACAGCACCTGACGGGCGTTCTGCGCGTCCTGCTCATCTTCCCCGTTCATGCGAATTTTGGCAAGCTCGATGTACCAGTCGCAGAAATCGTCCCACAGGAAATCGTAGAGCTTCGCCACGGCAATGCCCATCTCGAATTTGTCCAGATTTTCCGTCATTTCCCTCGCCACGCTCTGGAAACGGCTGAGGATCCATTTGTCCTCCAGCGACAATGCCTCCGGCAGGGCGCAGGGAACGTCTTTCCCGTCGATGTTCATATGAATGAACCGGGCGGCGTTCCAAATCTTGTTGGCGAAATTCCGGCTGGCGGCAACCTTTTCATCGGAGAACCGCATATCGTTTCCGGGGCTGTTTCCGGTCACCAGCGTAAAGCGCAGGGCGTCCGCGCCGTACTGCTCGATGACCTCCACAGGGTCGATGCCGTTGCCCAGGGACTTGCTCATCTTTCTGCCCTGGGCGTCACGGACCAGCCCGTGGAAGAACACGGTCTTAAAGGGGATCTCCCCCATGTGCTCCAGCCCGGAGAAGATCATTCTCGCCACCCAAAAGAAGATGATGTCGTAGCCTGTTACCAAAGTATCGGTGGGATAGAAATATTTCAGCTCTTCCGTATTCTCAGGCCAGCCCAGCGTGGAGAATGGCCACAGGGCGGAGGAGAACCAGGTATCCAGCGTGTCGCTGTCCTGCCGGAGATGTGTGGAGCCGCACTTGGGGCAGACGGCGGCGTCCGTTTCGGAAACGATGGTCTCGCCGCAGTCCTCGCAGTACCAGGCGGGTATCCTGTGCCCCCACCAGAGCTGGCGGGAAATGCACCAGTCCTTGATATTGTCCATCCAATTGTAATATACCTTATCCATGCGCTCGGGAATGAACCTGATCTTCCCGGTCTTGACCGCGTCAACGGCGGGCTTTGCCAGCGGCTCCATTTTGACGAACCACTGGGTGGAGACCCGGGGCTCTACCACGGTATGGCAGCGGCTGCAGGTGCCCACGTTGTGCTTGATGGGCTCGATCTTGACAAGATACCCCCCCGCTTCCAAATCCTGCACGATCTGCTTTCTGGCTTCCAGAGCGGGCATTCCGGCGTACTTTCCGCCGTTTTCATTGATAACGCCGCCATCGTCCATCACATTGATGACGGGCAGGTCATGGCGGCGCCCGACCTCGAAGTCGTTGGGGTCGTGGGCAGGGGTGATCTTCACCACGCCGGTGCCGAAGTCCATTTCCACATATTCGTCCGCCACAATGGGAATTTCTTTATTCACCAGGGGCAGGATCACGTTTTTGCCCACGAGGTGCTGATAGCGCTCGTCATCGGGGTGGACCGCCACCGCGGTATCGCCCAGCATGGTTTCCGGGCGGGTGGTGGCAAGCTCGATATACCCGGAGCCATCTGCCAGCGGGTAGCGCAGGTGCCAGAAGGAGCCTTCCTTTTCCTCAAAATCCACCTCGGCGTCGGAAATAGCGGTTTTGCAGTTGGGGCACCAGTTGATGATGCGCTCGCCGCGGTAGATCAAGCCCTGCTCATAGAGCTTTACAAACACGTGGCGCACCGCTTTGGAACAGCCATCGTCCATGGTGAAGCGCTGGCGGTCCCAGTCGCAGGAGGAACCCAGCAGCTTCAGCTGCTCGATAATGCGCCCGCCGAATTTCTCTTTCCACGCCCAGGCGCGTTCCAGAAAGCCGTCTCTGCCGATTTCTTCCTTGGTGACGCCCTCCTGCCGCATGGCTTCCACGATTTTCGCTTCTGTGGCGATGGAGGCATGGTCCGTGCCGGGCAGCCACAGGGCGGAATAGCCCTGCATCCGCTTCCAGCGAATGAGAATGTCCTGCATGGTTTCGTCCAGCGCGTGCCCCATATGCAGCTGCCCGGTGATGTTGGGCGGGGGGATCACGATGGTATAGGGTTTCTTTTTGGGGTCCGGCTCGGCATGAAACCAGCCGCCCTGCATCCAGAAATCGTAAATGCGCCGCTCTACTTTTTGCGGTTCATATGCCTTGGCAAGCTCTGTATCCACGTTTCTTCACTCCTGTATTTTCTATAAAAATATCTTTCTTCCGCACAGCATCTGCGCGGGGTGCGGTTTTGCACCCTGAATTTTTATTATCTTATTTTCCTGCCCATTTGTCAACAAAAGCCGGAAAAATTCTGCAAAAAAGAGCCGTCCAAATGGGCGGCTCTCAGAAATTTCACAAAATGCGGCAAAAATCAGGCCGCCGGCTGTTCCAGATCGGCAAATCGAGAAAAATGGACGGAAAAAAGGCTTTGCGGTGCGAAGTATTTTTCAGCGGCGTTTTACCGGCTGACTGCTACTCCAAGCTGGCAAATCGAGTGAAGACCGCGGCGGCGGCGCAGCGGAGGGTGTTCCCCCTGGGGGAGAAATAGCCCTTGTCGTCTCCTTTGACCAGCCCCAGGGCGTAGCATTCATAGACGGCAGTCCTTGCCCAGGAGGAGATGGAAGCGTCGTCCGGGAACACAAAACCCGTCCCCCCTTGCGTTTCACCCAGCGCCTGAGAAATGGTCACACACATTTCCTCCCGGGTGATGGGGGCGTTGGGGCGGAAAGTGCCGTTGCCGTTGCCCTTCATAATGCCGGCTTCCTTTGCCCACGCGATCGCCGGGGCGTACCACTGGGCAGCGGAAACATCGGTAAAGGAAGAGCCACTGTAGCCCGTCAGGTCAGCGCCAAGCGCGTTTGCCATCACGGTGGCAAATTCCGCCCGGCTGATATTTTTCATGGGGTTGAAGCAGCCGTTGTCGTCGCCCTGGAACAGCCCCAGCTGCGCGGCGTTTTCCACATCGGCATAATACCACGCGCTGCGGCGCACGTCCGGGAACCTGAGGGCTTCGTAATCCCTGCCGAGATAGACATAAGCCGTTGTGTTCTTTGCGGGGAAGCCCAGGGTGACCGGGTTCAAAATGTTATCCTTATCTTCCTCCAGATAGACATTATAGGGGTTTTCCTCGATATGGGTCTCCTGCTTGGCGAAGGCTTCCCCGTCTATCACAGTCTGGGAACCCACCAGGAAATATTCATATTGAACACTGTCCCCGTAGTCGTCGTCCCAGGTCAGGTCCACATTGTACCACTCACCGTCGTCCATCTTGACATTGTTCCACATATGGGTGGCGCTGGAAGCAAGGGTGCAGGGGATCTCCAACAGGTCGCAGACGATCTTAAAGGCTTTGGAATAGCCATCGCACACGGGCTCGTAGCTGTCGCCGGAGATCAGGGCGCTGTAAGCGGTATGTGCCAGCTCGTTGTCGGGGTCGCCGTAGACGTTAGCCGCCGCCAGCGCGTCATGGATCGCCTTCACTTTGCTGTAGGTGTCGGGGGCGGCAGCCGCCTGCGCGGCGACAGCCTGCGCCTGCGCCAGCATATCCGCCTGCATACTGCGCTCCAGGCCGCCGTATGATAGATGGAAGTCAAACATCACGTCGGTGATCTTCGCGGCGGAGGAGCCTGACACAGTGACCTTATACCCATAGCGCATGGTGCCCAGCCAGAGAAGCTCCGGGCAGTCGTACCGCAGCGCCACGATGGCGGCGCACAGGTCGGTATAAATTCCTTTTTCCGTGGCAACGGCGGCGCGGCTGGGGGTAAATATCCCGCCGGAGATGGTGCCCGCCATGGTGGTACCTGTGATCCCCTCCACCTGCACCGTGGCGCGGCGGTAAGAAACACCCTTGTACTGCACCTGCGCGGAAGCCATGATCCTGTCGATGGAAATGCTCTTCAGCACGTCATAGCATGCCTGCTGACGCTTGGTGAGCTGTCCGTACATCGTGCCATCGGGAGAGGCAGCGGCAAACAGGACGGCGTTGTTTGAAGCGGAAGCTTCGCCGCCCAGGCTCTCGGTGTTTTCCACCATGGCGTCATAGCCGCCTTCCCCGTCCGGCCTGCGCTCGATCTCCACCTCAACAGGCAGCGCCTCGGCACTGTCCGCTGCCAGCGCTGGGGCGGGCAGCATGGCAAGCAGCAGAAGAACCGTTAAAAGCAGGCTGAGGAACCGAACGCTCATTTTTTTCATAGTCAAAGCCACCCCTTCTCCACAGATATGCGGAAAGCATTTGTTCGTATATGGAAACAGTAACTTTATTATCTCTGAATCCCGGCGCAAAGTCAATCTCTATTTTCCGAATTTCCCCTGATTTTTCCGCAAAAAGGGAAGCGGAAAAAATTGGCAGGAGCATGGGAATCTCCCAATTTTTTCAGGAATCTCCGGGGCTTTCACCCTTTGGAAATTTGGAGCAAAGGCAAATAAATTGTGAATTTTTCCCAAGTGGGTTGCAAAACAAGGAACGCCGTGCTAAAATGTAACCAATTTGTAACTTTTTCCTCCGTCCTGTTATCCTTTTGAAATTTTTAGAGATGGGCGGGGACAATTTTTGAGTTTTAGAAATGCGAGGGAATCACCCATGATACGAAACCGAAAGATGAAAAGATTACGGGCTTTCTGCCTGTTATTGGCTCTGGCGGTAGTATGCACCGTCGGGCTGCTGCCGGAGGTAAATGCTTCCGCCGCCGAAACGCCCACCTCTCTGGGCTTTGCCGCCCACGGCATCAAAGCCCACCGGGACGGCTGGCTCTACGTATACGGCGGGAAAGGGGAGGTGATCTCCGGGAAGGTGCGGGGCAGCGACTGCGCCGGGCTGTTGTACGCCTACTTCTCCGATGTGGGCGCTTTGGGCAACTGCCGGGGCGGCGCCACCACCCAGGTGGAGGACAACTGCGTGTTCTCCAACGACATCAGCGAGGGCATTCCCAACATTCACGGGCTGGCGCTGACCATGCCGGACTACCATGACCCGGGCAGCGGAATCTATGGGCATATCGGCATTTATATCGGCAACAATGAAGCCGCCGACAACAGCGACACCAACTACAATATGCGCCGGGAGCCCGTTATCGGCAGCGACAGGAACTGGAACGCGTGGCACGTATTTGACAACGGCATGAAATACCCGGTAGACGGCTGGTACCAGCTGGACGGGAAAATGGTGCACTACACCCGCTACGAATACGACGTGAACACCACCATAGACGGCTACCGGCTGGGCAGCGACGGTTACGCCTGCGATGAAACGGGAAAGCCCGCGCCTGTAAACACTGCCATTCTCAGCACCCAGTACGCCTCAGCGACACAGGTAGCCTCCTATCTGCGCACAAAGTACAGCGGCAGGGACAGCACCTATGAGCTGATCTATGGCGGAACTCCCGACCCCGCTCCCGGCTACAACGGCAGAGTGACGGGCAGCGAGGTGCGGCTGCGCCAGGCTGCGAACACAAGCTCCGGCATTGTCACCGTGCTGTCCAGGGGCAGCAGCGTGAATATTCTGGAAGAGGTCACGGGGGAAACCATCTCCGGGAACGGGACCTCCACCAATAAATGGTATTCCGTGGTCACGGCAAACGGACAAAGCGGCTATATCTGCTCCCTGTACGTGGAACGGCTGTCCGATGTGTCCCCCACCGCCGCCCCGGTCATCAAGGCGGCGAACGGCTATGTGACCATCACCGCCGCCCCCGGCATGGATATCTACTACACCACCGACTGCTCCACCCCCACGGAGCTTTCCACGCCCTACACCGCCCCCGTGTACCTCACCGGGTACACCTTTAAGGCGATCGCTGTCGGCAACGGCGTGAAAACCCCGGTCGCCACTGCCACCGTGCTTTCCAACAGCAGCGTATTCACCGATTTCACCACAAAAAGCTGGTACTTCCCGGTAGTGGACCAGGCAGTAAGCGACCAGATTTTCCGGGGCGCAGGCGACGGCACCTTCCACCCCACGGAAAAAATCACCCGGGCGCAGTTCGTCATGGCGCTTGCCAATCTGGACAGGGCTGACCTTTCGCTGTACGAGGGCGGGACAAGCTTCAGCGACCTGGCAGGGCTGGACGCCCGGACTAAGCTGGCGGTGAGCTGGGCGTCTGAGCACGGCTATGTGACCGGCGCGGGCAACGGCACCTTCCGCCCGCTGGATCCTATCAGCCGGGAGCAGATGTGCACCATTCTGGCGCGGTACGCCGGGCTGGAGCGGGACGATTCTTCCCCCCGCTTTGCGGACGATGGGCAGATCAGCGCCTGGGCAAGGGACGCCGTATACGCCTGCCGGGACAAGGAGCTTATCAGCGGCATCGGCAACAATCGGTTCGACCCCAGGGGCACTGCCAGCAGGGCGGAAGCCTGTGTAGTCACCACGAACCTCTATCATTCCAAAGATGTCCCGGTCTCCCAATAAAACTACAATATTTTCTGATCTCCTTTTTATAAGCGTCACGTCCGGCTGTCTTCGCCGGGCGTGATTTATTTTGCGCACAGGAAAACCGCCCCGCTGTCACGCGGGGCGGCTTTTGTTATCTGTTTCCGCTTCTTCTCCGAAAAACTCAGGCTTTCTTCAAACGGATCACGTTCCAGGAGGCGGGAGCAAGGCGGGTCTTCAAAATGCAGCCGTCCTGCTCGCTGCGGTCGGTGACGGTCTTGGGCAAGACGGTCTGCCGCTGGGCGGAATTTGTGGCGAAGAAATCGTCATGCTCCAATACGATGTGCTCCGCAAGGCGGTACTCGGGGAAGCTGCGCAGGTCGCTTTCCAGCGTGATGCTGTCCTGCAAATCCCGGTTCACCGCAAAAACGGTAAGCTCCTCCGCTTCATCGTTCCACACGGCAACGGAATCCACATCGGTAACGTCGGTAAATGCCTGGGTATCGTGGCGGGAAGAGCGCAGCGCCGTATCCAGCGCGATACCTCTGCCGTATTTGGAGGCGTGGAGGTAAGGATAGAAAATGGTCTGCTTCCAGGCGGGACCGTTTTCCTCCGTCATGATGGGGGCGATGACGTTCACCAGCTGGGCAAGGCACGCCATGCGCACCCGGTCGGAATGCTTCAGCAGCGTGATGAGCATTAAGCCCACCAGCAAAGCGTCTTCAAAATCGTACTTGTCTTCCAGCAGATGGGGAGCTACCGACCAGGGGCGGTTCTTCATGGTGTCGTCGTCCTCGGCATTGGCGTGGAACCAGACGTTCCATTCGTCAAAGCTCAGCATGATATCCTTCTTCGCCCGCTTTTTTGCCTTTACAAAATCGCAGGTGGAGATCACCGTTTTGATGAAATGGTCCATGTCGGCGGACTGGGCAAGGAAATTTGCCGTGTCGTTCAGGCGGTTCCCGTAATAGGTGTGGAGGGAGATGAAATCCACCGCGTCATAGGCTTCCTCCAAAACGGTGGCTTCCCACTGGGGGTAGGTATCCATGCCGGTATTGGAGCTGCCGCAGACCACCAGCTCTACAGAGGGGTCGATCTGCCGCATGGCTTTGGCGGTCTCGTCCGCCAGACGACCGTACTCTGTGGCGGTCTTGTGCCCGGTCTGCCACGGTCCGTCCATTTCGTTGCCCAGGCACCACGTCTTGATGTTGTGGGGCTCTTTTATCCCGTGGGAAATTCGCAGGTCGCTGTACTTGGTGCCGGAGGGGTGGTTGCAGTATTCCAGCAGGTTGCAGGCGGCTTCAATGCCCCGGGTGCCCAGGTTCACCGCCATCATCACATCGGTGTCCGCTTTCTTTGCCCAGCTGGCAAATTCGTTGACGCCCACCAGATTGGGCTCGGTGCTGCGCCATGCCAGCTCCAGCCGGCGGGGGCGCTCCGCTACAGGTCCCACGCTGTCTTCCCAATAAAAATTGGAGACGAAATTGCCGCCGGGGTAGCGGACGATGGGCACGCCGATCTCCCGCACCAGGTCCAATACGTCCCTGCGGAAGCCCTCCTCATCGGCGGAGGGGTGGTCGGGCTGATAGATGCCGCCATAGACCGCGCGCCCCAAATGCTCGATAAAGGAGCCGTAAATGCGCTTGTCGATGCGGCTGATTTGAAAATCCCTGTCCAGGGTGATCCTGGCAAACTTTTTTTCCATAGGGGAAGATTCCTTTCCTGTGTTTCGGATTGATAGGTCTTTGCTCCAATGATACGCTGAAATTTTCTGAAAGTCAATCCGGCTTTTGTGGAATCTGACAAAAATCAGGATACAAATTTGGAAAATCAAGTCCTTTCTTTTTCCGGGAAAGTAGGCTATGCTTAAAATGGTATCAGAATATTCCAAGGAGGAGCTTTATGGAGTTTCAGGAGCTGATCGATTCCGCGCTGGAAGTGCTGAACCCCCGGAGAATTTCCGAGGATATTGAAGTGGGCGGCGTAGCCGCCGCGTTGGTAACAGACAAGGGGAACGTCTACCGGGGCGTGTGCATCGACACGGCTTGCAGCATGGGCTTTTGCGCCGAGCACGCCGCCATCGCAGCCATGGTCACCGCCGGGGAGAGCCGGGTGGAAAAGATCGTGGCGCTGGACTGGGACAAAAAGGTGCTTCCCCCCTGCGGGCGGTGCCGGGAGTTCCTGATGCAGCTCGGCAACCCGGACTGTCAGGTGATGGTCGGGGAAAACACGGCCGTGCCCCTGAAGGAGCTGCTCCCCCATTACTGGAAAGAAACAGAGAAATAGTAAGGCGTGTTTACCATGCTCTGAAAAAGGAGGATTTTTTATGAAGCTGACACATCTGCGTACAAATCACGTGACAAAGCCCCTGGGATTGGAGCTGCAAAAGCCTGTTTTCTCCTGGGTCGCGGAGGAGACCGCTGCCAAAAAGCAGACCGCCGCGCAGATCACCGTAAAGGACGGCGCCGGGAAAACGGTGTTTGACAGCGGCAGGCGGGAGGACATTTCCTCCCTGGGCTTCGAGGCGGACATGAGCCTTACCCCCCGGACGCGGTACACATGGGAAATCACCGTCTGGGCGGATAACGGCGACAGCGCTTCCGCTTCCGACTGGTTCGAGACGGCAAAGGAGCAGGAAGCGTGGGAAGCAGGCTGGATCGCCGCCGACTTTTCCGATAAGGAGCGGCATCCTCTGCTGGCAAAGGATTTTACCGTTTCCGAGGAGATCGAAAGCGCCCGGGCATACGTCTGTGGGCTGGGCATTTACGAGCTGGAAATAAACGGCAGAAAAGCCGGGGACGAGTATCTTCTGCCGGGCTATCACTGCTATGACGCCAATCTGGAATACCAGACCTTTGACGTGACCGGGCTTCTGACCGCCGGGGACAACACCATCGGTCTGGCGCTGGGTCCCGGCTGGTACAAGGGCGACATCGTGTTCGACCGCTACCACAACCTGTACGGCGACACCATGGAAGCCATCTGCGAGCTGCGTATTTTGAAAAAGGACGGCACGGAGCAGGTGGTCGTTTCCGACGGCAGCTGGAAAAGCTATCCCTCCCCCGTCACGTTCAGCAATATCTACGATGGAGAGCATTTTGACGCGCGCAGACAGGTATCCGGCTGGTCTTCTCCCCACTGTGCCGCAGAGCATGGCGGCGTGACCCTGCGGGACGAGCAGAGGGCGCTCACCGCCCGGCTGAGCCCGAAAATCGTGAAGAAGCAGGAAACCGCCCCGGTGGAGATCATTTACACGAAAAAAGATGAAATCGTGCTGGATTTCGGGCAGAACATGACCGGCTGGGTGGAGTTCACCTGCCGGGAGCCCGCCGGGACGGAAGTGGCGCTGACCTACGGCGAGGTCATGCAGGACGAGTGCTTCTACCGGGACAACCTGCGCTCCGCAAAGGCGGAGTACCGCTATATTTCCGATGGCAGACCCGCCAGGGTGCGCCCCCATTTCACCTTTTACGGCTTCCGCTTTGTCAAGGTGGAGGGCGTCAAAGATGTACGCGCTGAGGACTTTTCCGCCTGCCATATCCGCTCGGACATCGATCCCATCGGCAGCATTGAAACGGACAATCCGCTGGTGAACCGGCTGTTCCAGAACGCCATGTGGGGGCAGTTCGACAATTTCCTGGACGTGCCCACCGACTGCCCCCAGCGGGACGAGCGCCTGGGGTGGACGGGAGACGCCGCCATCATCTCCGCCACCGCCTGCAAAAACATCTATATGCCCGCTTTCTTCCACCACTTCATTCAGAATGTGGGTCTGGAACAGCAGTGCTACGGCGGCTCTGTGCCCTTCTTTGTGCCCGCGCCGAAGCCGAAAACCGCGTCGGACGCGCTGGGGATTGACCTTGACCCCGCGGACTTTCTGGCGCTTGCTCCCGATGACAAGGCAGGGCTTAATGCCGCGCTGGAAAAGTACCCGCCGCTGAAAGCCGCCATGGAAAAGCTGCCGCCGGAGGAGCGCCCCGCCTATCTGGAAAAAATCGTGCAGGAAAATATGTCCTTTATCAAGAGCAACGACAAGGGGACCGCCATCTGGAGCGATGTTGCCACCATGATGCCCTGGGCGGTTTATGAAAATTACGGCGACAGGAATTTCCTGCGCCGGGAGTACCCGGTGATGAAGACCTGGGTGGAGCGTATCCGCCGGGACGACAGGCTGGACGGCGACCGGGGGCTGTGGCTCCGCGGCTCCCAGCTGGGCGACTGGCTGGCGCTGGACCGGGAAGACGGCGACACCCAGAACCCCTTTGGCGCCACCGACCTTGCCTATACCGCCACAGCGTTCTACTGGTACTCCACGTCCCTCACCGCCAAAGCGGCAAAGGCGCTGGGCTATACCGGCGACCAGAAGGAATACGAAGGGCTGTGTGAAAAAATCAGGGGAGCTTTCCTCAAGGAATATTTTGAAGCCGACGGCACGCTGAAGATACACGCCACCCAGACAGCCTGCGTGCTGAGCCTGTTCTTCGGGCTGTATCCCGATGGGAAGCGGGACGCGGTGCTGAACACCCTGAAAACGCTGCTTCAGGAGAATGGAATGCACCTGAACACCGGCTTCTGCGGCACGCCCTTCCTGTGCCGGGCGCTGTCCGACAACGGCGCCAACGAGGACGCGTACACCCTGTTCCTGAATAACGACTACCCCAGCTGGCTGTATGAGGTGAAGATGGGCGCCACCACGGTGTGGGAGCGGTGGAATTCCATTCTTCCCGACGGCTCCATCAGCGGCACGGGCATGAACAGCCTGAACCATTACGCCTACGGCTCTATTGCCGACTGGATGTACCGGGACCTTTGCGGGCTGAACCCCTGCGAGGACGCGCCGGGCTACAAAAAAGCTGTCATTCGCCCCCTGCCCGACCCCCGTATCCGCTTTGCCCGGCTGCACATGGATTCCGCCGCCGGACGGTACGAGGTGGAATGGCGCTATGACGGCGAAGCGCTCCACTACGCGGTCACGGTCCCCTTTGACTGTGAAGCGGAGCTGTGCCTGCCGGACGGCACCACCCACTGCCTGACTGCGGGCAGCTATCAGTTCTGATGTTCCAAGCTGAAAAAAGCAGAAAAATTCCCCGGTTTGTAAAAGCCGGGGAATTTGCTGTTTGCGCGCTTTTCGGTATGTTTATTCGCTCACCGCAGAAGCGGACGAAGTGGGCGCAGAGGACGTACTCGCTGTGGAAGATGTGCCGCTGCTTGCGTTGTTGCCGCTGCAGGCCGCCATCGTCAAAGCCATAGCCAGAACCATCAGTGCTGCAATTGCCTTTTTCATTTTGAGTCCTCCTTTTTGAAGATTTGGCTGCCCGGGCAGGAAAAGCTTTCCAAAAGCCCAGGGCAGGGTCGGACAGTGCCGACCCTTTATCCATATTGAGGATACTCCCATTTTATTACAAAAATTTTTTCGTTCTTTTACGATTTTCTTACCGGCGGCTGTGAAAATTGTGAACTTTTGTAACCAATTGAAAAAACGTTCGCCCCCGCCGCCTTCAAGCTTCCCCACTGGAGCAAAGCGGCAGCTCCGCCAGCTCCCGGAAAAAGCCCTTCTCCCCGCGGTACCAAAGCCCGTTTACCTTTACCCCATCGTCCCAAAGTTCGTATTCATAAGAACCGCCGGAGGTTTCGATGCGCAGCACCGGGCTATTTCCCCCTGTGGCAAAAGGGAGGTCAAAGTGCCACCACTGGAAGCGGAAGGAGTTCAGTTGTTCGATAACTCTTTCCTTGTCTTCCTTTTCCTGAAGCGTCGCTTCCCGTCTGCCCGCGTCCCAGTTTTCCACGGTGATTCGCTCCACCTCCGCCGGATCGAGGAAAAACACCCTGCCGGTAAAGGGAATATATTTCGTACAGGCGGTAAACCGGGTGCACATGAGGAGCTGATAGGCAAGAAACAGAACGCCCAGAACAATGATCCCGGATCTGTGCCGCCGGAGAAATTTTTTAATTTGCAACATGGTCCCCCCTTAAAAGCTGACTTCCCAATATTTGCCGCTGTATGGGATAGTAGAAATTTCCTATCCGCATTCCCTCAAACGGTATGACCTGTTTTCTGGTAAAAACAAAAATAAACAGGGCACGGCACCAGTAAACGGAAAATTTTGCAAATTTATTTTTTTATGGTAATGCAAAAATTAGTGTTTGTCAATATACTTTTGCACATGATTTTTGAAGTATTTTTGAAAATCTATTTACAAATTGCCGAAAGTGCGCTATACTCTAAATAAATTGAATATCAAGAAAGGAACCCAACCATATGCTGAGTGAACGTGAAGCCGCCGAATTTAAGCGGGGCCCGCTTCAAATGATGACTCTTTTTCTTTTGAAACAGCGGGATATGTACGCCTATCAGATCTCGCAGGAAATGTACCGTCTCAGTGAAGGAAAATTTTCCGTAGCAGAAAGCTCTTTCTACATTCTGCTCTATCGGCTGGTGGACAAAGGGTACATCTCCAAACAAAAGGAAACGGGTGTGAAGAAGCCCCGAACGTTCTACCATCTGGAACCTTCCGGCGAGGATTTTCTCACCGACCTGATGCTGACGTATACCACCATGTGCGATGGTATCGCCAAAGTTTTTGACAGCATCTTCTCCGAAAGGGCTGGAGGTGCGTCCCATGAATAGTTCCGTACAGGATCAGTTTTATCGAGAGGTTTCCTGTCTTCTTGTCGGCTCGCGGCAAAAAAGAAAAGGGTTCCTCCAGGATTTGAGAAATGATTTGAACGCCTACTGCACCGAGAACCCCCATGCCGACCGTTCTGCGATTTCCGACCATTTTGGCGAGCCGCAGGAGCTGGCGGCCGAATTTCTTTCCGGGCAGCGGGAAGCTGTTATTTGTGGGGAACTGCAGCGCCGGAAACGGTTTCATGCGCTGATCGCCCTGATCTGCCTGCTCCTGGTTCTGGGAGTGGGAGTTTACTGTACGGTGGACTACATAGAGAAGCAGAATTACGCCCACGGACGGTTTGTGGAAACGATCACGGCAGATAATCCTGTCAACAGCCAATATGAGCCGTTAGATCATTCCACTGCCACTCGTTACTAATTCATTTTCGGGAGGTCATTTTATGAAAAAGCTGTTGTCCATTCTTCTCTGTATCTGTCTGCTCGGCACCTTCCTGACGGTAAGCGCCGCAGCGCAGGAAGAAGTCCCTCAGGCTCCGAAGACTACCATCGAATATTTCAGCAACGGAGATTATTTTATCACTGTTGTGACACAGGACGCTCCTGTTGGCAGAAGCACCGATACCAGCGGCAGTAAAACGGGAACCTATTACACTGCCAGCGGCACCGCTGTTTGGGACGTTACCGTTTACGGCACATTTTCTTATACGCGTGGCGTGACGTCCACTGCAAATTCCGCCAGCGCAACTGTGTATATCGCCGACAGTTCTGCGAAATTCATCAGCAAAAACGCTTACACCTCCGGCGCTTCCGCTTATGCCACCGCAACCGTATCGTATAAATCTCTTTCCACCACCAAGACGGTGGTGCTGACCTGCGACAAATACGGCAATCTGTACTGATTTTTTACTTTCCCCTTAAAACAGAGGAGAGGGGTGCTTTCATCTGAAAGCGCCCCTCTCCTCTGTTTTTTCTTAATTCATGACAGAAGCAACAACGTCCACAGTTAAAAATCGCCCATGGTATCTCTCCTTTCCATATGCTGCGCATACCGCGGCGGCAGACAAAATAAATATCACACCGGCGGAGCCGGTGGTTTTATAACAGCCCTAAAGGGCAGGATACAGGCACACCCCTAAAGGG
>CALFFN010000005.1 GCA_937958185.1 uncultured Neglectibacter sp.
GGCTAATGGAAAAGGGCAGAGAATATATGACGGCTTGTGGTCGGGTCAGAGAGTTGAAATTTGTACTAAAGTGGGTTTACGAGTAAGAAAGTGGTCGGGTCAGTAAGTTGAGATTTGTAGTAAAGAGGGTTCTCGAGTAAAAATGTTTGGGTATGTAAGACCGTTTCCGTCGGAGCTGCTGGTGAAGGAATATGAACAGTATAAGGCTGTTTACTGCCAGCTTTGCAGGGTTTTGGGAAAGGAATACGGCTGGCTTGCCCGGTTCTCTCTGAGCTATGACTGCACCTTTTACGCCATGCTGGCGCTTTCCGTATCCGGCGCGCAGATGACCGAGTGCCGCCGGAGCTGCGCGGCAAATCCCCTGAAAAAGTGCCGATATCTGGAAGCGGACGGGGAAGCCTATGAAAAGGCGGCGGCGCTTTCCGTGCTGCTGACCTGGCACAAGCTGCGGGACGACAGGGACGACGAGGGCTTCTTTAAGGCTTTGGGCTGCCGGCTGCTGCTGCCGCTGGTGTCGAGGAAGGCGAAAAAAGCCGCCGGGAAATACCCAAAGCTTGCAGAGCTTGCCCAAGCCGCCATGGACGGGCAAGCCGCAGCAGAGCAGAAGCGGGCGGGGGTGGACGAATGCGCCGAGCCCACCGCAAAGCTGCTGGAAGGGCTGTTCGGCGGGCTTGCCGGGGACAGTCCGGGTCAGAAAGCAGCGCTGGAGCAGTTCGGCTATTTCTTAGGGCGCTGGGTCTATCTCATGGACGCGGCGGACGATTTGGCGGAGGACGCAAGGAGCGGGAAGTTCAATCCGTTTTTACTGCGGCTGGGGTTTTCTGAAAAAAAGGAGCTTTCCGCGGAGGAAAAGCAAAAGGCAGAGCAGGAATGCAACGGCGCCTTGAACGCCACGCTGTCCATGGTGTTGCCGCCCTTGAACTTAATAGAGATGGTCCATTTCGGACCCATTATTGAAAATGTGGCGCAGAAGGGGCTGCCGGAAATCCAGCGGGAGATCCTGTTCCTTCACGTCAAGGAGAAAAAACGGTTCCACCCCCGGAGCGTGTCCTGATAGATTTTGAGGTAAGTGGGAAAATCCGCAAGCACCCTGCGGAGCAAAGAAAGGATTGGTCACAGCAATGAGCATGACAGACCCCTACAAGGTGTTGGGCGTGTCGCCCTCGGCGACGGACGAACAGATCAAGGAGGCATATCGGAACCTGGCGAAAAAGTACCACCCGGACCAGTACGCCGAAAGCCCCTTGAAGGACCTTGCGGACGAAAAGATGAAGGAAATCAACGAGGCGTATGACGCCATCACCTCCCAGCGCAAGGCAGGGGGGCAGCGCGGCTATGCCGGCGGGTACAACCCGGTGGGGAACGATCCTTCCTCCGGCTTCAGCGACGTGCGCAGCCTGATCTTGTCCGGGCGGATCGCCGACGCCGAGCAGATATTGAACGGCGTGCCGCCGGAGCGCAGGAACGCGGAGTGGTATTTCCTCAAGGGCTCCGTGCTGTACCGCCGGGGCTGGCTGGAGGAAGCGAAGGACCATTTTTCCCGCGCCTGCCAGATGGACCCGGGAAACGGCGAATACAGCGCCGCTTTGAATCAGGCGATGAACCGCAACACCGGCGTGTACGGCGGGTACAACCCCAACCGCGCCATGAACAGCGACTGCAATTCCTGCGACCTGTGCTCCTCCCTGATCTGTGCCGACTGCTGCTGTGAGTGCATGGGCGGAGATTTGATCCCTTGCTGCTGATAATGGGCGGAAAAAAGCTTCGGTCACACTGTGACCGATTTTGCTTCGCAAAACCGCTTTTTTCGTAGTCTCTGGGGTACACCAATCTATAGGTTATGGTGTTTTATAATTCAGAAAATGGGCGGAAAAACCGCTTTTCGGCATATCAGAAAGCAGAAAAGGCGGTTTTCGTTTAGAAAATCGGCTGCGGTGCAGCCGAAGCCTTTTCCAGGAAGAAAGGCGCAGCCTTTCTTTTGCTTCGCAAAACCGCGCTTTTTCAGCGGCTTTTGGGAATAATGGTCGGGAAAAGAATGTTCGACAAAGAACGCCGAACATTCTTTTCCGTAGTCTCTGAGGTACACTAATCTGTAGGGTATAGGGTATGGCGTTCTAAGATTCGCGGAATGGGCGGAAAAAAGTCTTCCCGGCTTGAAAAGCCGGGATTCTCCTTCGGAGAACCGCCTTTTTCCACTGCGTTGTGGGTACACCGATCTATAGGTTATGGTGTTCTAAGATTCGCGGAATGGGCGGAAAAAATATTTCACGGTTCGCAGAACCGTGATTTTGCTAAAGCAAAACCATATTTTTTCACTGCCTTACAGGTACACTGTTCTATGAAATGCAAGTGCTCTAAAATTCAGGGAATGGGCGGAAAACCGCTTTACGGCTCAAAGAGCTGGAATTTCCTTTTATCTCTAAGCTTTGGAAGTGAGTGATTTGAAAAATTCCATGAAGGTGGCGCTCTGCGGAGTGCTGGCGGCGCTTTCCACGGCGGTGATGTTCCTGACGGGGCTGATCCCTGTCGCCACGCTGGCGCTGCCCGCCATTGCCGGCTGCTTTCTGATCCCGGTGGTGGGGGAGATCGGCGTGCCGTGGGGCTTCGGCGTATATGCCGTGTGCGGCGCGCTTTCCTTTCTGCTGGCGCCGGACAGGGAAGCGGCGCTTTGCTATCTGCTGTTTTTCGGGTATTATCCCGCGCTGACGGCGGTGCTGGGGCGGATACGGAACCGCACCCTGCGGGTCGTGGTGAAGCTTCTCATTTTCAACGCCGCTGTGGTGCTGGAAACGCTGCTTTCCATCTATGTGCTGCACATTCCCTGGGAAAGCATCGGCGCCTTGGGCAAAGCCACGCCTTTCGTGCTGCTGGCGCTGGCAAACCTGATGTTTGTGCTGTATGACAGGGCGCTGGACGGGCTTATCATTTTGTATTTCCGTAAATTCAGCAGGCAGGTGCGGCGTGTTCTGAAGCTGAAATAAGTTTGGACGGTTCGGGCAATTCCCGAGCCGTTTTTTGTGTTTTTGGTCAAGAGAGGGGGGAATCCTGCAAAAGCACCTTTCTTTTCCGGGAGATTCCCGCTTTTTGACTTGATTTTTGCAGGAAAAGAGCTTAAAATGAATCTTAAAGGTTTAGGGCAACACTGCAGAAAGACCGCCCTGCGGGCTTTGCGCGGGATTGCCCTTGCGCAAGGCTGCATTGAGTGGAAAAAGGAGAGAACAACGTTATGAACAGCCAGCTTTCCGAAAGGATCCGGCAGAGAGCGCCGGAATTTTCCAAAGGGCAGAGGGCGATCGCCCGGTATATTGAAGAGCATTCGGATAAGGTCGCCTTTATGACGGCGGCGACCCTGGGCAAAACGGTGGGGGTCAGTGAATCCACCGTGGTCCGTTTTGCCGTGGAGGTGGGCTATTCCGGCTATCCGTCCCTGCAAAGCGCCATTCAGGAAATGGTGCGCAGCAAGATGACCAGCGTCCAGCGGCTGGAAATGACCTCCAACAATGTGGAACCCACCCGGCTGCTGCACGCCGTGCTGGATCAGGACATAGATATTTTGAAGGAGACCATGGAATCCATCGACCAGGAGGGCTTTTACCGCGCGGCGGACGCCCTCACCGGGGCGAAGCGGGTCTTTGTGCTGGGGGCAGGCAGCTCTCTGGCGCTGGCGACCTTCCTGGCCCACTATCTGCGGCTGGTGTTTGAAACCGTGAACCTGGTGGAAGCCGTCAGCGAGGCGAGCATTTTGCAGCAGCTGGCGCGGCTGGGCGAGGGAGACGCCATCATTGTGATAAGCTTTCCCCGATACTCCAAAAAGGCGGTCAAGGCGCTGCAGTACGCTTCCAAAACGGGGGCGGTCACTGTTGCTATTACCGACAGCCCCATGTCCCCGCTGGCAGAGTGCGCCCAGCATTTGCTCCTGGCGCGCAGCGACATGGTCTCCTTTGTGGATTCGCTGGTGGGTCCGCTGAGCATTATCAACGCCCTGATCGTTTCCGTTGCCATGCGGAAAAAGGAAGAGGTGGCGGACACCCTGCAGCGGATCGAGCAGATCTGGGACGAGTACGGAGTTTATGAAAAGGTGGATGAAAAGAACCCTTGAGCCGCAACAGTGAGTATGACGTCATCGTGGTCGGCGGCGGCGCCGCCGGGCTGATGGCTGCCGGAACAGCCGCCGCAGGAGGGCGCAGGGTCGCCCTGTTTGAGAAGAACCGTCAATTGGGCAGAAAGCTGCGTATCACCGGGAAGGGTCGGTGCAACGTGACGAATTGCTGCTCTGTGGAAGACGTGGTGGCGGCAGCCCCCAGAGGGGGAAAATTCCTGTACGGCGCTCTTTCCGGCTTTCCGCCCCAGGCAGTCATGGAATTTTTTGAAGGTCTCGGCGTGCCCCTGAAAACCGAGCGGGGGCGCAGGGTGTTCCCCGTATCCGACAGGGCGGACGATATCGCCGAGGCGCTGTGCGGTTATTTACGGCAAAACAATGTGGAAATTCTGCAATTGCCGGTCACCGAGGTGCTGATAGAAAACGGCGCTGTTTCAGGTGTGCGCGCGTCAGGGGAAGAATACCGGGCGAATTCCGTGGTGCTTGCCTGCGGCGGGGCGTCCTATCCCGGCACGGGCTCCAACGGCGACGGCTACCGTCTGGCAGAACGGCTGGGGCATACCATCGTCCCCATTGTGCCGTCCCTGGTCCCTCTGGTGGAACAGGGGGAGCTTTGCTCCCGGCTAATGGGGCTTTCCCTGCGCAATTGCGGGGTGAAGGTCACGGAATGCGGCAGGAAAAAGGCGGTTTACGAGGATTTCGGCGAGCTGCTTTTCACCCATTTCGGGCTTTCGGGTCCGACCATTTTAAGCGCTTCCGCCCATATGCACCCGATGGAAGCGGGAAAATATACCGTGCATATCGACTTGAAGCCGGCGCTGGACGAACAAAAGCTGGACGTCCGGGTGCTGCGGGACCTGGAGAAAAACCACAATCGGATTTTTGCCAATTCCCTGGAGGAGCTGCTGCCCCAAAAGCTGATCCCCGTGGTAGTGGAGCGCTCCGGCATTCCCGGGGATACCCGCTGCCATTCCGTGACAAAGGAGCAGCGCCGGGGGCTGTGCGGGCTGCTGAAAGATTTTACCGTGGAAATCCAGGGATTCCGCCCCATTGCCGAAGCGATCGTCACCTCCGGCGGGGTGAGCCTGAAGGAAATAGATTCCCGTACCATGGGCTCGAAATTGGTGCGGGGGCTGTACTTTGCCGGGGAAATGATAGACTGCGACGCCTATACCGGGGGCTACAATCTGCAAATCGCCTTTGCCACCGGGCGCCTGGCCGGGAGCAGCTGTTAGAGCACATTTCCGGGGAAATAAAAAACGGAACAGGAGAAAGAACATGGAAGCAACGCTGCATCGGGAGGATATCCTCCGTATCATGAGGGAGCTGGATTTTCTGGGGGACGGCTGCTGGCTGACCTCCGGGGCGGCGCTGGTGCTGTACGGCGTGAAGGAAGCCACCAGGGACGTCGACCTGATCTGTACCACGGAATTGGCGGACAGCTTGGAGCAGCGCGGGTTCCCCTTTCGGAGGGACGGGTTGGACAACACCCGGATTTTCCAGATCGGCGACAGGGTAGAGGTGCTGGAGGATTGGCAGACCGACGAGGTAGTCGAGCTGGAAGGCTTGAAGACCGCCAGCCTGCCCAGCATACGCAAGCAGAAGGAAGCCCTGGGCAGGGAAAAGGATATTGCCGATATTCAATTGATAGATCGATTCCTGGAAAAGAGGGAGCTATGATAAGGCTTGAGACCCGGCGGTTGATCCTGCGGGATTACCTCCCGGAGGACAAGGAGGAGTATATCCTGCTGAAAAGCGACCCGAAAACCATGTACTATTTGCAGGATATCCAGCTTCACTCCCGGCAGGAGGGGGAAAGGGATTTCAGCGAGGTGCTGGCGGACGCCGCTTCTTCGGAGAGACGGTTCCTGTTCCTCCGGGCGGAGCGGAAGGATACCGGGGAACAGCTTGGAAGCGTGGGCTATACGGTGGAAAGCCGAACGCCCCTGGGAAAGCTGGTGAGCGCGGGATACTTCTATTTTCCAAAATTCTGGGGACAGGGATACGGCTCGGAAGCATTTTTGCGGGTGCTGGAATTTGCTTTTTTGGAGGACCATGTGTACCGGGTGACCACTGGGTGCCTGAAGGAAAACCGCGGCTCTGAGCGGATCATGCAGAAATGCGGCATGGTGCCGGAGGCGGAGCGCCCCGGCTGGGAATGGCATGACGGGGAAATGAAGACCCGCATGGAATACCGGCTTTTGCGGGAGGAATTTCTGCAGAAGCGGAACAGTCTGCCGGAATGACGGGGTAACTCAGTTTGGAAAAGGAACAGCCGCTCTCAGCGGGCGGCTTCTCGATAGATTGCAGAAAAAGGGAGAATCGAGTATGTTTGCAGTAGCAATTGACGGTCCGGTCCGGGGAGCCCCAGCCTACTGAAAATTCTTATTTTTTGGTTTTGATAAAAAGGAGAGTGTAGCGATGTTTGCAGTAGCAATTGACGGTCCGGCCGGGGCTGGAAAGTCCAGCGTGGCGAAGGCGGCGGCACAGGCGCTGGGGTTTGTCTATGTGGATACCGGGGCGTTGTACCGCACGGTGGCGCTGTATCTGCTGCGCCATGGGATCGACCCAAAGGACGCCGGAGCGATCGAGCCGGAGCTTTCCAAAATCCGGGTGGATCTGACCCATACTCCCGAGGGGCAGAAAATGTTCCTCTGCGGGGAGGACGTTACCGGGCTGATCCGCACCCCGGAGGTCTCCATGGCGGCGTCCCACTGCTCCGCCCTGCCTGCGGTGCGGGCGTTCCTGCTGGATCTGCAGCGGGACCTGGCGCGCCGGAACGATGTGCTGATGGACGGCAGGGATATCGGCTCCGTCGTGCTGCCGGACGCCCAGCTCAAGGTCTTTTTGACCGCTTCCCCAGAGGAACGGGCAAGGCGCAGGGTGCTGCAGCTGAAGGAAAGCGGCGCTCCGGCGGATTTTGACGTGATCCTGCGGGAAATCCAGCAGCGGGACTATCAGGATTCCCACCGGGAGACGGCGCCGCTGAAACAGGCGGAGGACGCCGTGCTGCTGGACACGACCCACATCGGCTTTGAGGAAGCGGTGAACACCCTCCTGCGGCTGGTGGAGGAGCGCAGATAGTGGGATTTTTCTGGAAATGCTGCGCTGTGCGGCATTTTTCAGGTTTTAGAGAGTATGAGGGGGTCTGATGATGGCAAAGGAAAAACACAGGGCGAAACGGAAGGGCTGGCTCTATGCCGTGGGGCAGTTCCTGCTCCGGCTGTTCTACTACCCGGTCTACCGTATCAGGGTGTACGGCAGGGAAAATATCCCGAAAACCGGGGCGGTGCTGCTGTGCAGCAACCATGTGGCAATGAAGGACCCGGTCATGCTGGGCATTTCCCAGCACCGACAGGTGTTCTACATGGCGAAGGAGGAGCTGTTCACCAATTGGTTCATCGGCGGTCTGCTGCGAAAGCTGGGGGCGTTCCCGGTCAAGCGCGGCACAGGCGGCACGGACGCTTTGGAGGACGCTTACGCCTTATTGGAAGACAACGCCGTGGTGGGGGTGTTTCTTGAGGGCACCCGCTCCAAAACCGGCGAGCTGCAGCGCCCTAAAACCGGGGCCGCGCTGCTCCATTACCGCACGAAGGCTCCCGTTGTGCCGGTGTGTATCACAGGCAGCGACAAAAACAGACCCGCTCCTTTCCGGCGGACAGAGATACGGTTCGGCAAGCCCATTCCCGCGGAAGAGCTGAACATTCCAGATGATTCCAGCATGCAGCTGCGCCGGGCAAGCCGCACCGTTATGGCGCGTATTGCCGAGCTGCGGGAGGAATCCCGGAAGTCCCTGGGGCTGCCGGCGCCGGCGGCAGAAACCGCCGGGGAACAGCCGGGAACAAAGGAGGAGGGCTGAGTTGCCGATCACGGTTGCAAAGACCGCCGGGTTCTGCTTTGGCGTGGACCGGGCGGTGAATACGGTATATGACCTGCTGAAAAACGGCAAAAAAGTGGCGACGCTGGGTCCCATTATCCACAATCCCCAAATCGTGGAGGACCTGCGGCGCAGGGGCGTAGAAACGATCGGATCCCCCGCGGATATTCCTCCGGGATACACGCTGGTCATTCGTTCCCACGGCGTTCCGGCAAGGACTATAGAGGAAATGGAGGAGCTGGGGCTGCCCTATGTGGACGCCACCTGTCCCTTTGTGAAAAAAATACACCTGCTTGCCCGTCAGGCAGGGGAGGAGCACAAGGTGTTCCTGCTCTGTGGGGACGAAAACCACCCGGAGGTGCAGGGGATCATCGGGCACTGTGCCGGAGAGCACTATGTGATACGGGATCATGCGGAACTGGAAAATTTACTGAAAAATGACCCGGATTTGGCAAAAAAATCGGTAGTAATCGCCGCACAAACTACTTTTCACACGGAAGAATGGCAAAATTGTTTGGAAACTCTGAAAAAAGCCTGTACAAATGCCACGGTTTTTGCTACAATATGTAATGCAACTGTGGAGCGTCAGGCGGAGGCGCGGTCTCTTGCCCGGCAATGCGACTGTATGGTCGTTATCGGCGGCAGGGACAGCTCGAACACGGCAAAGCTGCGGGATATCTGTGCGGAATACTGCAAAACGTATCTTGTGGAAACTGCGGACGAGTTACCGACCTTGCCGGGAAAACTTCGCATTGGCATTACTGCGGGAGCGTCCACGCCCGCAAGGATTATAAAGGAGGCACTTGTTACCATGACAGAAGTAAACACCAATGAGCAAAATTTTGAGGAGATGCTTGAGGAATCCCTCAAAAGCTTAAATACAGACGAAAAGGTACACGGTGTTGTCGTTGGGATATCTCCCACGGAAGTGTACGTTGACGTCGGAAGGAAGCAGGCAGGCTTTATCCCGGCAGCGGAATTGTCCAACGATCCCTCGGTCCGCCCTGAGGACGTGGTCAAGCTGGGAGACGAAATGGATTTGCTCATTATGAAGACCAATGACCAGGAAGGCACCATCATGCTTTCCAAGCGCCGGGTAGACGCCATGCGCGGCTGGGAGGACATCGAGAAGGCACAGGAATCCGGCGAAGTGCTGGAGGGCAAGGTCATCGAAGTCGTCAAGGGCGGCGTGATCGTCCTGAAGGGCGCCATGCGCATCTTTGTTCCCGCATCTCAGGCAACCGCTTCCCGCGGGGAAGAGCTGGAGCCCCTGAAGGGTCAGGAGGTCAAATTCCGTATTCTGGAGGTCAATCCCCAGCGCCGCCGTGCGGTGGGTTCCATTCGCAGCGTGCTCCGCGATGAGCGCAAGGCGCGGGAGGAAGAGTTCTGGCAGAATATCGAAGAAGGTCAGAAGTTCACCGGGAAGGTCAAGTCCCTTACCAATTTCGGCGCGTTTGTGGATCTGGGCGGCGTAGACGGCATGGTCCATGTGTCCGAGCTGTCCTGGAACCGTATCCGCCACCCCAGCGAGGTGATAAACGTTGGGGACACTGTAGATGTGTACGTCAAGTCGCTGGACCGGGAGAACAACAGGATTTCCCTGGGCTATAAGCGCCCCGAGGACAACCCCTGGGTCAAGATGGAAAACGAGTATCCCGTGGGTACGGTGTGCGAGGTAAAGATCGTAGGGCTGACCCAGTTCGGCGCGTTTGCCAGCGTGATCCCCGGCATTGACGGTCTGATCCATATTTCCCAGATCGCGGACCACCGTATCGAAAAGCCCCAGGACGTGCTGAAGGTGGGCGATACCGTTACGGTGAAGATCACCGAGATCGACTTTGACCGCCACAGAGTGTCCCTGTCCATTCGGGCGCTGCTGGAGGAGCAGAAAGCCGCCGAAGATGAGGCTGCCGCCAATGCTCCCGCTGAGGAGGTCGTTTACGTAGCCGGCGAGGGCGATACCCCCGCCCCGGAGACCGAGGAACCCTCCGCTGAGGAAGCGCCTGTAGAGGAAGCTCCTGTGGAAGAGGCAGCCCCGGAAGAGGCTCCTGCCGAGGAATAAAACAGGTATTTGGAGATAGAAAGCAAAGAAGGGTCGGGGCGCCTGCCCCGATACTCCCACCGGGTCTTTTCTGGGAACCGGGGGAGTTTTCCTTTGGTATCCCAGTTCCCTGTACGAAGAACGTAAAAAATCTTGATCGTCCGGGCTTTTGTTAGGAGGACGGGCGGTCAAACTGGAGGCAAAGACCCATGAAGCGAGTAAAGAAACCTGTCTTTTTTGTGGTGCTGATTTTGATAGCGGCGCTGGTGTACACGTCCCTGTTCGGCGTGTACGGGCAGAATGGCGACTTCAAAACCACGATCATCAAGGGGGCGGGAGATATCCGATGGGGTATCGACATCAGAGGCGGCGTAGAAGCCACCTTCAGCCCCGCCGGAGATGTAAAGGCGACCAGCGAGCAGCTCAGCTCCGCTAAGGAAATCGTGGAGACCCGTATGGTGTCCCAGAACATTACAGACTATGAGCTGTATACCGACGAGACAAATAACCGCATTATCGTACGCTTCCCCTGGAAGAGCGATGAGAAGGATTTTGACCCCGAGGAAGCCATCAATGAGCTGTCCGCTACCGCTCTGCTGACCTTCCGCGAGGGCGGCGAATACGCCACCATGGATTACGACGAAAACGGCGAGCCGGTATACAAGACGCCCTCCGGCACCACGGCTGAGAATATCATTCTCGAGGGTGCGGAGGTGGTCAGCGCCCAGCCCGCTGTGAATAACGACCAGGAAACCGGCGCGACCCAGTATGTGGTTTCCCTGGAGTTCAGCGACGAGGGCGCGAAGAAGTTTGCGGAAGCCACCGAGCGGCTGCAGGGACAGACCATCTCCATCTGGATGGACGATGTGCGGCTGTCCGCGCCCACGGTCAACGCTGTGATCTCCGACGGCAAGTGCGTCATCGAGGGTAACTTCACCAGCGAGACCGCTACCCAGCTGGCGGCGCAGATCCAGGCAGGCGCCCTGCCCTTTGCCCTGGAAACCTCCAACTTTAACGCTTTGGCGCCCACTCTTGGTTCCCAGGCATTGGACGCCATGCTGCTGGCAGGTATCATCGCCTTTGTGGTGATCGCCGTGCTGATGATCGTTTGCTTCCGGCTGCCCGGCGTGGTCGCCACCATCAGCCTGGCAGGTCAGATGGGCTTGGTATTTGCCGCTGTTTCCGGCTTTTTCCCCAATATGAATTCCTTTACGATGACCCTGCCCGGCATTGCGGGTATCATTCTTTCCATCGGTATCGGCGTGGACGCCAATGTGATCACCGCCAGCCGTGTCCGGGAAGAGCTGCGCAACGGCAAGACATTGGACGGCGCTTTGCAGAAAGGCTTCCAGAGCAGCTTCTGGGCGATTTTTGACGGCAATATTACCACTGCCATCGTGGCGATCATGCTGATGGGAGTGTTTGGACCCAGCAATATCCTGTCCATGATCTTCGGCGAATCCACCACGGGTTCCATCTTCTCCTTCGGCTACACCCTGCTGATCGGTATTATCGCGAACTTCGTCATGGGTGTGCTTGCTACCAGATTGATGACCCTGTCCCTGGCTGGCTTCAAGTGCTTCCACAAGAAGGGGCTTTTCGGCGTTTCCGAAAAGGAGAGCCAGCCGGAGGCTGCGGAAAAGAAAGAACTGCATATCGACTTCTGCGGCAAGAAGAAGGTTTACTTCATCATTTCCGCCGCTCTGGTCGTGGTTGGTCTGCTTGCCAGCATCGTGGTAGGACCCAAGCTGGATATCCAGTTTGCCGGCGGCGCCATGATCCGTTATTCCGTGGACGGCAGCGATGTTTCTCCCGACGCGATCCAGTCTGTCATCAAGGACAAGCTGGGCAAGGACTGCTCCGTAGCGGTGAACCAGGATATCAATTCCGACGCCAAGCACGTGACCGTGTCCTTCTCCGGCAACCAGAGCATGACCCCCGACGAGCAGACCGAGGTGGCAACCACCTTGAGCGAGGCTTTTGACGAGGCAAACTTCACCCTGCTGGAATCCAACTCTGTGGACGCCACCATGGGCGCGAGATTCTTCCAGAAATGTCTGGCGTGCTTTGCATTGACCACGATCCTGCTGCTGGTGTACATCGCCCTGCGGTTCAAGAAGATCGGCGGCTTGTCCGCCGGCGTCACGGCGATCATTGCACTGCTTCACGATATCATCCTGTCCTTCTGCGTGTTTGTCATCTTCGGCATGGCGATCAACGACATTTTCATTGCCGTTGTGCTGACGATTTTGGGCTACTCCCTGAACAGCACCATCGTCATTTATGACCGTGTCCGGGAAAACAGGCGGAAGATGGGACCCCGCACCGGGTACAATGAGATCATGAACGCCAGTATGAACCAGACGCTGGGGCGTACCCTGCTGACCTCCCTGACCACCTTCCTTGCTCTGCTGGTGGTGTGCGTAGTGGCAATGATCTACGGTATCAGTACCGTTGTTTCCTTCGCTTTGCCCATGATGGCAGGCGTTGTGGCGGGCTGCTTCTCGTCTCAGTGCGTTGCCCCCTGCCTCTTTGCCTTCTGGCAGGCGCGCAAGCGGGAAAAGCTGAGCGCCGCCAAAAAATAAATGAGCGGCTTTTGATTCATTGGTAACAGGTAAACACCCTGTGGGGATTTCCCCACAGGGTGTTTTTTGTGCGGCTCAATGAATCCGGCAGGGGTTTTACCGAATGACCCCGCAGGCGATCATTTCCCCGGCATTGCCGGAGGGCTGGGTAGTAAAGTCGTCCGGGGCGGCGTGAATGACAAGGGTGCGTCCCAGAATATCCCGAATGGTGAACCGGGAGGTCAAAAAGGAGGTCCACGCATAGCCGTTTCCGGCAAACAGCGGGGGCAGATCCCCCATGTGCTGGGGGTGGGGCAGCTCCGCCGGGTTCAGGTGCCCGTCCGCGTCGGCAAATTCCTGCTCCGGCGTGCCCGTACAGCTGCGCCCGCTGTGAATGTGAAAGCCGAAAATGCCGGAAGGGTTTTCCGCCCGGTTGGGCAGCCCCCAAACCTCCGCCAGCACCAACACCCCTGCCGGAGTCTGAAAAAATTTTACGCTGCCCAGAAGCCGCGGGTGCTCCCGATTTCCCCGAATTGCCGCCCATGCGTTTGCCCGGCGGTTCAGCCTGTGGCAAAAAGCCTGTGTGTTGCTGCTTATCAATGTTGTCACCGTCTTTCCCAAATTCTGTTTTTATTTTTATGCGCCGGTGCCGCCTGATACGACCTGGGACAACGCATATTTCTTTTTTGCCTGCACAACCTAACAGGGAGAACCGAAAAACAGGGGGAGTCAGCATGAGCGACCGAAAAAAGCCGATCGAGTACCACGAACACGATACGCCGAAAGAGGATAATTTCCCGGAGCTGTCCAACGTGGCGTCTGCCACGGAGTGCACCGGGCTGATGTACCGCGTGCCTATGGACGGTGAGGAATGGGAAGCCTACCAGCAGCTGTCAAGCATGGAAATTCCCAAGATAGACGAAGAGATGGAGGAATCCCTTCAGCAGAAGCTGCACCGTGCGGACACCGCGGAAGAAGCGGGAAAAGCGGTGGAAGAAGCCTCCGGCGGGGAATATAGCCCCAGGCATATGAAAGAGTAAAAGGAGCAGCCGACAGACTGATCTCAGGCTGTCGATAAACCTTCTAGCCCAAAAAACGGAAGGGGGAAGATGTGTGAAAAAGCTGTTTCACAGCTTCCGGGCACCATCAGGGTCCCTCTCTCGCGTTTCAATTACAACTTATTGGGGAAATCTTTGATTTCCCCAATAAGTTTGAGCGTGTCAAAAAGGATTTTTGACACGCTTAGAGCAGCCGAAAGGCTGCTCCTTTTACTTGCGCTTTTTTGCTTTCCTTAGTATAATCAAGGGGAAAAGGGCGCTTTCCTTTGGGCGCTGTGAGAGAAAAAAGTCCTTCAACGAGTTGTATGATGGATTAAAAAACTTATAACGGGAGGTACTACATACCATGTCGATCAAAATTAAATGGCTGGGGCATTCCTGCTTTGCGGCGGAGTGCCAAAATTACAAGATCGTGCTTGACCCCTTTCAGCCGGGAAGCGTGCCTGGGCTTCTGCCGGTTCAGGAGGAAGCCGATCTGGTGCTGTGCAGTCACGAACACTTTGACCACAATTACCGGGAGGGGGTAAAAATCCCCAAAGCAGCAAAAGATAACCCTTTCCGGGTGACTGCCCTTTCCTCGTACCATGATGATCAGCGGGGCGTGCTGCGCGGCAAGAACACCATTTTCCTGCTGGAAGCTGAAGGCATGAAGCTGGTGCATTTCGGCGATATTGGCTGTATGCCCGGGGAATTGGTGCTGGAAAAGCTTCAGGGGGCAGACGCGGTGCTGATCCCCGTAGGGGGGCATTACACGGTGGACGCGGCAGGGGCGAAGGAGATTTTGGACCGGGTGCGGCCCCGGGTCATCGTCCCCATGCACTACCGTTCCCAGCGCTTCGGGTTTGATGTGCTGGGCACCTTGGACAGCTTTACCGATTTGTACGACACAGTGACCGTTTACGATACCGACACGCTGGAGCTCACGCCGGAAACGCCCGCGCAGGTTGCGGTGTTGACCTGCCCGACGGAGAGGTGACGGAATGAGGCTGAGCGCGGATTGTATCGTCTGCATGATAAAGCGCCAAGCGGAAAATCTGCGGGACCGTGCTGACGAAAATGGGAAAGCGGCGTATCTGAAAGAGGTGCTGCGGATCATTGCAGAAGCGCCGGAGGACGCTTCCGCCCCGGTCGTGACAGAGCGGTTGAACTGCCTGCACGAGGAATGGCTCGGCAGCCCTTTCAGCTTTCGGGAGCTGAAACGGACCTACAACGCCCTGATGATGGAAAAGGAGCAAATGATCGCGGCGGAGATCGCCGCTTCCGGCGACCCGCTCAAAGCGGCGCTGCAATATGCCCGGGTCGGAAATTACATAGATTTCGGGGCGATGGGCAGTGTCAGCGGGGAAAAGCTGCAAGACCTGCTTGCCGGGGCAAAAGATGAGATGATCGACGAAAAGGAGTTTTCCGCTTTTCAAAAAGAGCTTTCCGCCGGGAAACGGCTGGTCTATTGCCTGGATAACTGTGGAGAGATCGTGCTGGATAAGCTGCTGATGAAAGAAATCCGGCGGCAGTACCCCCAGATGGAAATCACCGCTTTGGTGCGGGGACGGGAAGTTTTGAATGACGTGACCCGTGAAGACGCACAGGAGGTAGGGCTTGCCGAAGTGGCTGCTGTGCTGGATAACGGAACAGGCGTGGCAGGTACGGAGCTTTCCCTCCTTTCAGAGGAAGCCCAGGAAGCCATGCAGGAAGCTGATGTGGTCATTTCCAAGGGGCAGGGGAATTTTGAAACGCTTCACGGCTGCGGGCTGAACATTTACTATCTCTTTTTGTGTAAATGCGATTATTTTACCCGCCGCTTCGGATTGGAGCGGTTTCAGGGAGTGTTTTTAAACGAGAGAAATCAAAAGCTGCGGAAAAACCAGTCCTAGGAGGAGCATGGGCATGGAATATCAGAAAATCCCCGTGGAATTGCAGAGCAATTGGACCACGGATAATAATGGTTTCCCCTTGCTGGACAGCGAGGTGGAGCGATATTTGAGCGTCCGCCCCTCCGCGTCTCAGCTGCGGCAGGCGGAGCGCCCCTTTTATGCCTTTTTCCATTTTGGCATGAACACCGCCACCGGCAGGGAATGGGGCAGCGGAAAGGAGATTGCCGCAGACTTTACCATTCGGGAGATCGACGCCGCCCAGTGGGTCAGCGCGGTAAAAAGCGCCGGCGCGACAGGGGTTATCCTGACCTGCAAGCACCACGACGGCTTTTGCCTGTGGGATACGGCGGCGACGGATTTTTCCGTCATGCACTCCCCCTGTGGCAGGGATATCGTCCGGCAGGTTTCCGGCGCATGTGATGCCGCAGGGCTGGATTTTGGCGTGTACCTGTCTCCCTGGGACATGCACGAAAGCACTTACGGCGCCCCGGCATACAGCGACTTTTTCTGCCGCCAGCTTACGGAGCTTCTCACCGGGTATGGAAATATTTTCGAGGTCTGGTTCGATGGCGCAAAGGGGGAAACCGCCAAAGAGTTTGCCTACGATTGGGACAGGTATTACAAGCTGATCCGAAAATTGCAGCCTGCGGCAAACATTGCCGTCTGCGGTCCTGACCTGCGCTGGGTGGGAAACGAGGCGGGAAAGACCCGGGCGGCGGAGTTTTCCGTTGTGCCGGAAGCGCTGACCCGTGCCGAAACCGTGCAGAAGAACTCCCAGCACCGGGCGGAGGACGGGGAAGCCATGAAAGAGATTACCTCCTCCGACGAGGATTTGGGTTCCCGCCGGGTGCTGGAAAGGTCAGAAAAACTGTGCTGGTACCCTGCCGAGGTGGACGTGTCCATTCGCAGGGGGTGGTTCTACCACCGGGAGGAGGACAGCACGGTGAAGTCCGCCGATACGCTTTTTTCCATCTACCTGAATTCCGTGGGGAACAACTGCACCCTGCTGCTGAATATTCCCCCGAATCGGGAGGGGAAGCTCTGTGAAAAGGACGTGCAGGTATTGCAGGAGCTGGGCAGGAAGATTCGCTCTGTTACTCAAGACCCCATTTTGGAAGCGGCGCCGGGAAGGCTGACGGAGCGGCAGGGCGCGCTGACCTTTCCCTTTCCTGCCCCGGAGCGCCTGCGCTACTGCGTTTTGGAGGAGGATATCGCGGAAAGCCAGCGGGTGGAAGCTTTTACGCTCTATCTGCGGCTGCCCTCCGGGAAATTGCAGGAGGCTGTTTCCGGCACAGTGATCGGTTCTAAGAAAATCATTCCTCTCAATGTCGAAGCAACGGGAGCAGTGCTGGTCATTCGCCAGTCCCGTTCCACCCCCGTTTTGAAAAAGGTGGGGTTTTACAGGTAGTCAAAAAATGGTACCCACTGTACTACCAAGTGCTCATAAGAAAATAGCACCCCAAATTACGATTGCATCATCGTCAGATAGGGTCGGTAAAAGAGATAACGGGCATTTGGTAAAATCCGAGTATCTGCAATGCTGTCAACAGATTGAATTTTCGGTAGCCTACGCCATATAGCGAGAAATAGAAACCATTGACAAGCGAATTTGCAAAAAATGCAGAATTTTTTAACTTGCAACTTGAGAACCTGAAGCAGTTTTGCTATAATATATCATGAATTAATTTACAAGCAAGGAGGTGTGGAGATGGCAAAGAATAAACTGGTTGCCCCTGTTGTCAAATGGGTGGGTGGAAAACGTCAGTTATTAGATGAGATTACTCCCCTGCTTCCTAAGCGAATCACTTCTTATTGCGAACCTTTTTTAGGCGGTGGAGCCGTACTATTTTCTATTCAGCCATCAAAGGCAATTGTAAACGATTTAAACAGGGATTTAATGGCGGTTTATGAAATTATTCGTGACGATGTTGAATCCCTTATTGACGATCTCAAGAAACACGAAAACACCTCTGAGTATTTCTATACGATAAGGGACATGGATAGAGATAAAGAAGCCTATCAAGCTATGTCAAAGGTTGAGCGTGCGTCACGATTGATTTATTTGAACAAAACTTGTTTTAACGGCTTGTTCCGAGTGAATTCAGCAGGAGAATTTAATTCTCCGTTTGGCTATTACAAAAATCCTAATATAGTGAACGAGCCTGTCTTACGGGCGGTAAGCAAATATTTTGCAGCTAGCAACATCACCTTTTGCAATGAAGATTTTGCCGCAACGCTAAGTCGAATTGGCAAGGGTGGGTTTGTGTATCTTGACCCACCGTATGATCCGATTTCTGATACTGCAAGTTTTACGGGATATAGCAAAGGTGGATTTGACAGGAACGAGCAGGTTAGGCTGAAGCACTGCTGTGATGAATTGACACGGCGTGGCGTTAAATTTATGCTATCCAATTCTGCCACAGTGTTTATTAAGGATCTCTATAGGGGCTATAATGTATCCACTGTGCGGGCAAAGAGGGCAATCAATTCAGATGCAAGTAAGCGGGGAGCAATAGAGGAGGTGTTAATTAGGAACTATGGGACTGAATGATACCGCATGGGAAAACCTGTTTGACAAGTATCATATACTTGCTGAGATCGAGAAAAATGGACAGTTCATCATATCGGCAAACCAGATAAAAGAGTTCAGAGAGCCTCGGCTAATGACTAAGTTTGACCACAAAATAAACCTTCCGAATATCTTTGCTGTCAACAATTTATCAATTTTGCCTATAGCTCGTGGAGATTATGTTATTTCTTCTTTTTCGGCTTATAAGGAGTTCGATGAGCCATCTCAAGAGATTCAAAGGATTTCAATTCCGCCACATATCCAGAGCCTAATACCGCAGTTTCTTGTTAGTGAAGCAATTGCATTGAATTGCGCCAATGTCGGTGGAATACTTAATGATTTTTTAGAAGATGATGAGCTTGTTCCAACAGTTAGTGGTCGCATGAGTTCCGGCAATTTTGAGTTTGACATTAGCACCGCCTTGGGCACGAAACATATTGCTGTAAGTAATTCCCAAATAGAAATTGATGCAGCATACGAAGGTATTCATTACCTTTCTTTGTTTGAAGCGAAACGGGATTTGTCCGATGATTTTCTTGTTCGCCAACTTTATTACCCATTCCGTGTTTGGAGTAAGCGAGTGACGAAAACAGTAAAGCCTATTTTCTTAATCTTTTCAAATGGTATATTTAACTTATATCAGTATCAATTTATGAATCCACAAAATTATAATTCTATTAGATTAGTAAAGCAGAAAAACTATGTAATTGCAACAGAGATTTGTTTAGCTGACATTGAAAATCTTTTGCGAACCGTTCCTTTGATACAAGAGCCGGACATATCATTCCCTAAGCGGATCGTATGCCTCGAATAGTCAATCTCATCGAATTATTGAGTGAGAAACCGATGACAAAACAAGACATCACATTGGAGTATGCTTTTGACGAACGCCAAACCAATTATTATACAGACGCAGGACGGTATCTGGGGCTTATTGAAAAATCGCATGATGAAGATGGAAACATTCTATTTCAATTGTCTACTTGCGGACATCGTATCATGGGTTTGGGGTACAAGGAGCGTCAACTTGCAATCATAACTCAAATTTTGATGCACAAAGTGTTTAGCGAAACCCTAAAACTCCATTTGCAGTATGGAGTGATGCCGGATAAGCAAACAATTATCCAGATAATGAAACGTTCAGATCTTTATCATGTTGAAGCGAATAGTACATATTTGCGACGCTCTTCTACGGTTATTGGTTGGGTAAATTGGATACTTGGAAGCATTGAAGAATAATTTATTATTCTCATGGAGAAAAGGATGGTAATGATGGCAATAAATAAGGACAGACCTATTATTCAATCTCACGGTTATAATGGCAGAGAGCCAACACGAATTTGCCCTCATTGTGGCAGGGAAAAGCCATTGAGCGAGTTTGGTTTTAGAAAAATGCAAAAAGGTGAGCAAGGAGTAATCAGAAATCAATCTTGGTGCAAAGAATGCAGAGGGGTTAAATGACAATACAATCCCTTTGAAACAAGGAACGCACATACGGGGCTTGCCCCTGTATGTGCGTTCTGTGCGGCATGAGTAACCCTAGCTCTGTATTTTACGGGAAAATGTTCAAGGAGAGGTTCTTTATGAAAACGATGATGAAAGGACGGACAAGCCCGGCTGATTGGAAAAAAGCGCTGAAATGCGCCTTTCCCCATACGCTCCCCATTCTTGCCGGGTTCCTGTTCCTGGGGATCACCTACGGGATATATATGAATGTTTCCGGCTTCAGCTTTTGGTACCCCATGCTCATGAGCATGACCATTTTTGCCGGGTCTATGGAATTTGTGGCGGTGAACCTGCTTTTGGGCGCGTTTGACCCCTTGCAGGCGCTGGCAATGACGCTGATGGTCAATGCCCGCCACCTGTTTTACGGTATTTCCATGCTGGATAAGTACCGGGGAACAGGGTGGAAAAAGTGGTACCTCATTTTTGGAATGTGCGATGAAAGCTTTTCCGTGAACTGCACCGCCCAAGTCCCGGAGGACGTGGACAGGGGCTGGTTTATGTTCTTTGTCACGCTGCTGAATCAGCTTTATTGGGTCACAGGCGCGACCCTGGGCGGCATTTTTGGCTCGTTTCTTCACTTCAATACGGAGGGGCTGGACTTTGTCATGACCGCTATGTTTGTGGTGATTTTCCTGAACCAGTGGCTGAAGGAGAAGAATCACGCCAGCTCCCTGCTGGGGCTGGGGCTGTCCCTGCTGTGCCTGATCGCTTTCGGCGCGGACAACTTCATTCTTCCCGCGATGGCTGCCATTCTTGCCGCGCTGACCCTGCTCCGCAGACCTCTTGAGAAAGGGGACAGAGCCGTATGACGCTTTCCCAGCAGCTTATCACCATCGGCATGGTGGTACTGGGCACGATGATCACTCGCTTTTTGCCCTTCCTGCTGTTCCCGGCAGGAAAGCCCACGCCGAAATACGTCCGCTATCTGGGAAAATTCCTCCCCGCGGCGGTGTTCGGGCTTCTGGTCGTTTACTGCCTGCGAAACGTGAACCCGCTTGCCGGCAGCCACGGGCTTCCTGAGCTGATCGCCATTGCCGTAGTGGTTGCCCTCCACCTGTGGAAAAAGCAAATGCTCCTCTCCATTGCCGGCGGGACTATCTGCTATATGCTTCTGGTACAGCTGGTGTTTTAAGGCAAAAAAACTACCTGACAAACTGCGTCAGGTAGTTTTTCTTATCATGGAGAGACTCTTACACGTAATAGGGATTTGGGCGGAAAAGCAGGCGGATAAAGTCCACCAGCACGCCAATACCGAACAGACCTACCGTGAACAGGTACAGAATGCCCATGCCAATTTTGCCCTCATAAAATTTGTGCGCGCCGATAGCGCCCAGGAAGAAGCAAAGCAGCACTGCCACCCACTTATTCTTTTCCTTTGATTTCATGTAAGCGTTAATATTCTGGTTTGTATTCACGTTTTCATTGGAATTGTTGATGACGATGCTGGGGGTGGGGGCAGAACCCATTTCCTCCACCTGTCTGCCGCACAGGGTGCAGATCACCGCATCCGCCGGAATCTTCCCGCCGCAGTGCTTGCAAAATTTCTGAGGCGGTTCCTGCTGAGCAGCGGGAGCCTGCGGCACTGCTGCTTCCGGCTGGGAAGCGGCGGGCTGATCGATATGCTGTTCGTTATCCATGAAAATACCTCCTCAAGATTTGTCGAATCTTGATATAGGATATCACGGAGGGACCAATTTGTCAAGTTAAAATAATCAAAGATGATAATTAGATATCGCAAAGCGCAAGCTATAATTGACAAAAAGGGAGCGTGCGCCTGTGGTGATTCAGACAGACAACCGAATTAAGCGGCTGCGGACGGCTCGTGGGCTGACCCAGACAGACCTGGCAAAAATCATGTCCGTGACCCGTTCCAGCGTAAACGCGTGGGAGATGGGGATTTCTGTGCCCACCGCTCCCAAGCTGGTAGAGCTGGCGCTGTTTTTCCATGTGTCCACCGATTACCTTTTGGGATTGGAGCAGCGGGAAGTGATAGAACTGGACAGCCTTACCGAGGATCAGAAAGCCATTCTTTATTCCCTGTTGACCTATTTTCAGAAGCAAAACAGCTCTGAATGAAAAACTGGGTCCCCCAGTGAAAAAACCGCCGTCACCGAAAGGTGGCGGCGGTCATGCGTGTTGCGGACGGATATTTTTCTATTCCCGATATTTCAGCTGTTCCGGGCGCCAGCCTGCCAGGACCTGCAGCATATCGGCTGCCACGGCTTTGGCGCCGGGAAGATCGTGCTCCCGGTAGTTGCCGCATTCCCAGCGCTTGCTGCCGGGGATTTCCCCCTCAAAATCCCGAAGAAAGGCGAAGCTTTCCTGCACCAGGGCGATGGCGTCCTCCTGGGACACGCTGTCCCGCAGAAGGAAGTAGAACCCGGTGCGGCAGCCCATTGGACCTACATAGATCACGCTGTCGGAAAAGCGGCTGTTCCTGGCATAGGTGGCGAACAGGTGCTCAAAGGTATGGAGCGCGCCGTTTGTAAGATAATCTCCGCCATTTGGTTTCTTCATGCGGATATCGTAGGTCACAACATCTCCGTCTATCCGGGACAGGTACATCCCTTTTTCCAGAATATCATGGTTCACGGTAAAGCTGGCGATCGTTTTCATGCTTGTCCTCCCAATGCGGTTTGCTCTAGTTATAATCCGAATTTTCGACATTGTCAAGAGAGAAAAAGCAGGGGAAACAAAACAGAAAAAGCGCCGGGGAACCGGCGCTTTCTGAGAAACTGGATTTTAATAATTTTCCGCCTTGATCTGGAAATATGCCTGAGGATGAGCGCAGACGGGGCAGACCTCCGGGGCTTTCTTTCCGATGACGATGTGCCCGCAGTTGGCGCACTGCCAGATGACGTCGCCGTCTCTGGAGAACACAAGACCTTCCTCGATGTTCTTCACCAGCTTCAAATACCGCTCCTCGTGGGCTTTTTCGATTTTTGCCACACCCTCAAAGAGTTCGGCGATATGGTCGAAGCCCTCTTCCCGGGCGGTCTTGGCAAAGCCGGCATACATATCCGTCCATTCGTAGTTCTCTCCTGCCGCGGCGTCCTTCAAATTGTCCAGCGTGTCGCCGATGCCGCCGTTTAAGAGCTTGAACCACATTTTGGCGTGCTCCTTTTCATTGGCGGCGGTTTCCTCAAAAATCTCAGCGATCTGCACATAGCCGTCTTTTCTTGCCTTAGACGCATAGTAGGTGTATTTGTTCCGTGCCTGAGATTCCCCTGCAAACGCTGTAAGCAGGTTCGCTTCTGTTTTGCTGCCCTTCAATTCTGCCATAAATGCTTCCTCCTGAATTGTAAAATTTTTATTTATCGTGCTTGGCTACCTTTATTATAGCAGGGAAAATCTGGAAGTCAAGACAAAAATAAGAATTATTCTTATTTTTATTTTGCCCACCACAAAGAAGTTTTTCGTCTGTTCGCCGACTTCCCGAATTGCCTGCAGCGCAGCTGCAAATTGTAAATTTATCGTGAAGCTATCCTCTGTTCGGTTGAAAAGTGTGAAATTCAGCGATATACTAAAAATAACAGGAGCTTTTCGAGGCTGGGCGGAGCTTGCCGCCCTGTCATGGGAAGCTGAATTTCAAAAGGTGGTTTCGGAATGAGAGAAAGGCTGCAACGATTTTTCTACGGGAGATACGGTTCGGATCAGATGAATTTCGCGCTGCTGATCCTGGCGTTAGTATTGTCCATTCTTGGCGCGATATTCTTCCGCCCGCTGTGCTGGGTGTCCGATGTGCTTTTGCTCTATGCGCTGTTTCGCGCGCTGTCCAGAAATATTCCGGCGCGGCAGCGGGAAAATCAGCAATTCTGGAAAATATGGCTGTCGGTCAAAAACCGGCTGGCGCTTCAGAAGCGGAAGTGGCAGGAGCGGAAGCAGTATAAATATTTCCGCTGTCCAAGCTGTAAGCAGCAGCTGCGGGCGCCTCGGGGCAGGGGAAAAATTGAAGTGACCTGTCAAAGCTGCCACCACGTGTTCCAGACAAAAACCTGAGGAGTAAAGAGGGGTCTGCGATGAAATTGAGGGACGTAAAGAGTGATCTGCGAGAGAAAAAGGGCGCGCTGTATACCGGGGCGGTACTGTTGCTTCTGGCGGCGCTGCTGACGCTGATGGTGCTGCGCTTTGACACGGTGCTGGCGTGGCTGAGGATTTTGCTGAACGCCGTTGCCCCTGTGTTCTGCGGCATCGTCATCGCCTACATTTTGAATGTGTTCGTCCACTTTTTTGAAGACGTTGTGTTCCGCCCCTTTGCCAAATGTCAGGCAAAGGCATGGAAAAAGGCAAAGCGCCCGGTGGCAGTGCTGCTGGCGTACCTGGTGGTCCTGCTGGTGATCCTCTTTATCACCTGCTTCATCATTCCCGGCTTGGTGGAATCCCTGCGGGGGCTGGCAATTACCGCGCAGGAAACCATTCCTGTCTACGCGAACAACGCCGTGCGGTGGGTGACGGAATTTGCCCAGAAGAACGACCTGACCTTTATTCAGGATTTCCTCAAGGGCTTTAACTGGAGCACCCTGCTGTCCAACGCCACCAAGGTGACTACCGACTTCCTGACCTCTCTTGTAAGCGTTACGGTGAACGTGGCTTCCGGCGTGTTCACCTTTGTGATGGGCTTCATCTTCTCCGTATATATGCTGTTCGGCAAGGAAAAGCTGTTGCGGGGGGGAAAGTCGGCGCTGCTGGCGTTTTTGCCTGCAAAAACAGCCCGGGGGATCGCCCGGGTGGGCGCAACGGCAAACAAGGTGTTTTTCTCCTTTATCCGGGGACAGCTTCTGGAATGTGTGATCTTGGGTTCGCTGTGCTATATCGGCATGAGCATTCTGAGGCTGGAATATGCCCTGCTGATCTCCTCTATCGTGGCGCTGGGCGCTTTGATCCCCATTTTGGGCGCGTACATTGGCTGTGTTTCCGGCGTGGTGATCCTGCTGCTGGTACACCCCATTCAAGCTTTGATCTTCCTGATATTCCTGCTGTGCCTGCAGCAGGTAGAGGGGAATTTGATCTATCCCCGTGTGGTGGGCTCGTCCATTGGGCTGCCCCCGGTGTGGACCCTGTTCGCCGTGCTGTTCTGGGGGGCGGTGCTGGGCATTCCCGGCATTTTGATCGGAACGCCCACCACCGCAGTGATCTACCGGCTGTTCCGCTCCTCCGTCCTGCGGAAGCTGCGGGCAAAGGATATCGACCCCCAGGACCCCCGACTGACCAACCCTGTTTCCACCGAGGACGATATGGACCAGCAGAAGCTGGAGAATATTTAATAGAAGCTGTGAAGCAAACTGAGAAAACCCCATAGGGGAAAGGAGCAAAGGAAAATGAGTAAATTATTCAAAGCGATCGGCAGGACCGCCGGTGTTCTGGGCGCGGCAGCGCTGACCGGGGCGGCTGCGCAAAGGGTGTGCGCCCTGCTGGACAAGCGAAAATTGAAGGACGCATACGGCTGGAAGATCGAGGTGCAGGGCAGGCGAATGTGCGTGAAGGTCAGCGGCAGCGGCAAAGAGACCGTGGTGCTGCTGCCCGGCGCGGGGGAAGCTTCCCCCGCTATGGTGTACCAGCCTTTGGCAGAGCTGCTGGGCGCCCATTACACCACGGTAACGGTGGAATACTTCGGCTACGGGCTCAGCGATCCCGCGCCTTCTCCCCGGACGGTGGAGAATGTGGCGGAGGAGCTTCACGAGCTGCTGCACAAGCTGGGGCTGGGGAAATACATTCTGGCGGCGCATTCCTATTCCGGCATTATCGCCATGGAATACCTGAGCCGCTATGGGGAGGAGGTCAGCGCGCTGGTAGGGATCGACATGACCGTGCCGAAGCTCATCGACTATGCCGATATCAGCGGGATCAACCTGCGCATGGAGAAAAGCGTCCGCAGGCTGAAAAGCGTGGGGCTGCTGCGGCTGGTTTCCAAAATAAAGCCCGATTGGATCACTGCCCCCATTGACCCGGAACGCTATTCCCAGGAGGAAATGGAGCTGTACCGCCGCCTGTGCCTCAATAACGGCGATACGGACGATATGCTGCAGGAGCTTTTGCTGGCAGACGACGCGCTGACACAGCGCCGTGATGAGAAGCTGCCCGGCGCCTTGCCGGTGCTGCAGTTCCTGTCCACGGATTCCGCGGAAATGCTGGAGGATTTTGGCGGGGAAGCGGACACGTGGTATGAGCTCCATGAGGAGCTGACGGAAAATCCCCACAGCGAAACCGTGATTTTGGAGGGCGGGCACTATCTTCAATGCACCCACCCGGAGGAGATCGCGGAAAAATTCCACACCTGGTACGGGGCTGTGGGTCGTTAGCTCTCAGTGAGAACGGAGAAGGAGAAAGGATATGCTGCGGGAACTGACAAAATGGGAGGGAATTGAGCCTTATCCTGACTTCGTCTGGGTTCCGGCGCCAAAGCCCTGTGCTATTTCATGGGAGACGATGAGTGCCGGATCGCCGCTCCCTATGGCTTTCGCCATATCGGGGAATACACCTGCTGGAAGAAGCCCCGCCCAGAAAAAGCCCGCGTGAATTGAAAGTTTCCCAGGAAATTTTCAAAATAAAAGCACGACCGCTTCCAAAATCGAAAGCGGTCGTGCTTTTTTATGTGGTATTATTCGGGTCAGCGCTGTTGTTCTTCCAGCCTGCGAAACTCCACCTTTTGCTGCTTCATGGAGATTTTCCCCACCTGATATCCATAGGCAATCAGCTCTCTTTTGCAGGTCAAAAAAGAGTGATCCAGCGGAACGCCGGAAATCCTTTCTATTTCGGCGAAGGTCAGGGAAAAGGAGGGAGTGTCCTGCTGGGACACGTACTTCCACAGGAGATCGTATTTGCTCATGGCAGTTCCTTTATTTATTCAAATCTTTTTTGATCTGGGTGGTAGATATCTCCGGGGTGCGGGGGAGATAGACCACCTCGCACTGCTCCTTGAGGAAGTCGAATTTCCCTTCCCAGTCGTCGCCCATGACAAAGGTATCCACATGGTATTCCTTGACGTCGGTGGCTTTCTGCTCCCAATTTTCCTCGGGGATCACCAGATCCACATAGCGGATCGCCTCTAAAAGCTGCTTCCGCTTTTCATAGGAAAAATAGCATTTCTTTTGCTTTTGGTTCCAGTTGAATTCATCGGTGGACAGCGCCACGATGAGATAGTCCCCATACTGCTTTGCCCGGCGCAGAAGATTGATGTGCCCGTAATGGAGCAGGTCAAAGGTGCCGTAGGTGATGACGCGTTTCACAGGGAAATCCTCCTTTGTTCCACATAGTCTATAGTTTTTTTGGCAGCGTCCCCGGTGTTTTCCACCATGCCGAATTCCTGCCGGAACCGCTGCACCTTTTCCGCCTGCTGTTCCTCCTGAAATGCCAGAATGCTCTGTTCCAGCTCCGTGTTGTTTTCAGCGAGGGAGAAGGGAAGACGGGTCAGGTCAAAGGTAAAGTTGCGGTCGTTTGCGTAAGCCGCCACGTCGTTGACATACAGGAAGCAGGGCTTCCCGGTGTTCATGAAATCGAACATGGAGGAGGAATAGTCGGTAAGCAGGGCGCCGCACGCCAGGTACAGCTCCTGAATGTCCGGGTAGTCGGAAGCGTTTTTTACATAGCGGGGGTCAAGCTTCAACTCGGAAGCCTTGTCCGCCACGTTGGGGTGCAGCCGGGCAAGGATCAGCCATTCCCCGCCGAAGCGCCGCTCCAGCGCCCTGACGCATTTTTCATAGTCCACATCGTATACGGAAAGCCCCTTGTCCTTCCGATAGGTGGGGGCGTACAGCAGAAGCTTTTGTTCCGGCTTTACGCCCAGCGTCTTCCGCACCTTTTCCGTAAGCTCCGGGTGTTCTCCGAAGAGAATATCGTTCCGGGGAAAGCCGCATTCCAAAATTTCGCCGTCGTACCAGAACGCCCGGCGGTAGATATCCGTCAAAAACCTGCTGTCGGAAAGGAATAGGTCCGCCAGCCGGGAATCCATTTTGGCAGTCGCCACATATTCCGGGTCAAGGGCTTCCACAGCGTCTCCCTCGATGCGCTTCAAAGGGAAGCCGTGCCAGGTCTGGACGTAAAACTGGTTCTTCCGCTTGAACAGCCGCCCCCATTTCCGGCAGTTGTCCACCCATAAGCCGGCAGTGCCCCGATGAAAGGCTTCCGCCGCGCTGCCGATCTTTACCGGGTGGATCCCCTCCGGCAGGGAGGCGGCTTCCGCTTCGCCTTTCACCGCCCAGTAGACCTTCCAGCCCCGGCGCAGCAGCTCCTGGGCGATAGGCTTTGGGTTATCGGAAAAGCCCCGCCCGATAAAGCTTTGGCAGAAAGCCTTTTTCTGGTCCTTGGGCAGCAGGGAGCAGAACAGGGAAACCCCGTTTCTCCAGATTTTTTCCAGCAGCGCCATGACGACCGCCGTCCTTTCTCAGGTTTTATTTTCCGGCGCGGGGGTTTCCTCCGCCCGCATCAGATGGCGGTTCCTGAAAATGACCACCAGCCGGAACACCAGGATCGAGAAATCCGTCAGCGAGGTGAGCACGCACAGGGAAACCAGATTGATCCCGCAGGTAAAATAGGAAACTCCCGCGCCGATCAAATAGACCGCCGTGCCGAACGCCACGGAGATATTGGCAAATTTGGCAAGCCCCATGGCCCCCAGCGTGGGATATCCCAGAATGTAATTGGGGAAGGTGAACACTGCCGCGGGGATCAGCAGCCGCAGGGGAAGCACCACCTGCGCGCCGACCTCCTCGCCCAGCCACAGCACCAGCATGGGGCGGGCAAAGACGAACACAAAGGCGCACCCGGCAAGGATAATGGGATAGCCGTACAGCATGGTTTTTTTGATGAGCTTGAAGTTCTTGTGCTTCATCATATGGGGGTACAGGCTGTCCCCGATGGGGGACATTCCGTTCCTGGCGGTGCTGATGACCTTATCGGCATTGGTGTAAAGCCCCGTCGCCACGGGACCGGCGACATTTTTCAGCAGAATGCCGTTCAGGTTGGAATTGATGGACGCAGCCACCTTGGAAAGGAAAAACTGGGAAGCGTCCCGAATTTCCTTCCAGATGTCCCGGAAAGAGACCTTTGCGAACCGCAGCCCGATCTTCGCGAACAGGTGCCAGTAAACGAACAGGGTGGCCCCGGCGTTGCCGATGGCGGAGATCAGCGGCACAAGATAATAATCCTCCGGCTTTTTTACAAATACAAAGACCATAGATGTGGCAAATATCTTGACCAGCACTGCCCGCACGGTGATGGCGGACATCTTTTCCAGACCCCGGTACATGAAGTCCGGCAGCAGGGCTACCATGCACACATAGAGCAGGTAGAACACATACGCCAGCAGCTCTCCCGGCTCTTTGAGCGTGGGGCGGACAAAAAGCATCAGGACCAGAAAGGAAACGACCATGAACAGGCATTTGGCGGATACCACGCAGGTCAGGGTGCGGTTTAGATATTCCTTGTCCTCCCGGTGGCGGGAAATTTTGGCGGTTGCGGACATGATAAAGCCAAAATCAATGAAAATCTGGAAAAAGTTGGTGGTGTACTGGGCGGCGCCCAGCAGCCCGATATTCGCGGTGCCCAGCACCCTGGTCTGATATCCCTGGGTGATAAGTCCCAGAAAAGCGTTGGAAAAGGTGAGAATATAGAGCATGATCGTATTTTCCAGCAGGACGTGCCCCCGCAGCGGCTTCTTGAAAAGCTTCATGTCGGTTCTCCTTAGAAATACTGATTTTGTCTTGTGCGGCGCTGCTCCAAAAGCAGGCTTTGACAGGGCGGCTGCCCCAAAGACCGTTTCCTTTGGAAACGGGGCTTGTCAGCTTTTGATCCGAAACAGCAGGGAGGCGGGAAGGTACCATTTCCGTTCCAGCAGGAAAAGCACCAGCTTCTGGTTCCGGGATATCCTGACCATATACCTGTTCCTGCGGTACTGAGGGAAGTGTTCCGTCAGGTAGCTTTGGAGCTTCGGAAGCAGAGGGTGCCGCCGGTCCTCGCGCAGGACCCGTACCGCCGCCTGATAGAGATGGGAGAAGGTGAAGTAGCACAGCTCCTCCTCGTATTCCTCATACAGTCCCTTTTCCCGGAAATAATCGAGAATGCTGTCCGTCACGAGAAGGATCTCCCCGTTGCGGTCAACATTGGAATTGCGCATGGTGGAGCCGGAGCGCAGCAGGTAATTGTACCCGGCGCCGCTCAAAAAAACCACGGAGCGGGCGGAAACCACCAGCTTGGGGAACAGCTCGGCGTCCTCGTACCATATCCCTACGGGATACTCCGCGCCCACTCTGGAAAACAGCTCCCTGCGGTACAGCTTTGTGGGACCCGGCACCGTCAGGAGCAGCTCCTTATATTCATGGGGAGAAAGCCCGATATCCTTGGGAAGACCGGGTTCCGTAAAAACGCTGAGAACCTTGCCGTTTTCGTCCACGAAGCGTATCCCGAAGATGATGAGGTCGGCGTTTTCCCGTTCCCCGGCTTCTATGGTCCTTTCCAGCAGTTCGGGGTCGATCCAGTCGTCGCTGTCCACCTGAAGCAGCCATTTCCCCACCGCTTCCCGGACCCCGGTGTTCCGGGCGGCGCCCGGTCCGCCGTTTTCCTGATGGACGACCCGTATCCTGCCGTCCTGCTGGGCAAGGGCGTCGCAAAGCGCCCCGCTGCCGTCGGTAGAGCCGTCGTCGATGAGCAGCAGCTCAAAGTCCTGCTCTGTCTGCGCAAGGATAGAATCGACGCACTTTTCCAAATAATCCTTTACGTTATACACGGGTACGACCACACTTGCCTTTGGCATAGGTTCCTCCTCCCGGGAAAATCAAAAAATCAACAGGTCTATTATAAGGCGCAGAATGCGCCACCTACTCGGAGAAGCCCGGTGCTTTTCGAGCTTGTGAGAAAAGAGAAGCGCTTCGCGCTTCAGGGGTTCTCTGTGATGATCGCCTGCGATCATTATACACCGCTTTTCCGCTTTTGGCAAATAAAGGGAGACAGGCGCGAAAACGCGCCGTGCCGAAAGACGGTATTACAGACAGCACGCAGAAAAACTTACTTGATTTTGAAAATCAGGGCAATGAGAAAGGTGAGCTTCTTTTCCAGCAGGGACAAAATGATTTTCTGGTTTCTGGTAAGGGTCGCCCGGTACTTATTCTGCCGGTAGTCCGGGAAATTTTCCCGGAGATACGCGGCAAATTTTGGCAGCAGATCGCTGTGCCTGTCCAGCCGGATCACCCGGACGGAAGCGGTGAGGTAGACATGGAACAGGGTCATAAAGCACAGCTCGTCCCGGTACTCCTCAAAAAGCCCCTGCTCCCGGAAATAGGCGAGGATATCGTCAAAGGCGTCCACGATCTCAATATTCCGCTCCAAATTGACGCTCTGTATGATGGAGCCGGGGCGCTGCAAATAATTGTACCCCACATAGTCGATGGCTATGAGGGAGTTCGCCTCCGCCACCAGTTTGACCGTGGTGCGGACGTCCTCATACCAGACCCTTGGGGGGAACAGCACGCCGGTGCGCAAAAACAGTTTTCTGGAAAACAGCTTGTTGCAGGCGCAGGGATAGGAAAGGAACACGTCCTTTTGGGTTTTTGCCGTGAAGCTTGTCCCGATGGGCAGCGCGTCCTTCAACACGCTCAGCTCTTTTCCCCCAAGGTCTACCGAGCGGAGGGAAAAATAAACGATCTCCGCTTCGCTGCTTTCTCCGGCTGCCAGCGTTTTTTCCAGCAGCCCGGGTTCGATCCAGTCGTCGCTGTCCACAAACAGCAGCCAGTCGCCCTCTGCCGCCTGAATGCCGGTATTTCTTGCGCCGCCAAGCCCCCGGTTCTCCTGGTGAATGACCCGTATCCGCCCGTCCCGCTGGGCGAGGGCGTCGCAAAGCGCCCCGCTGCCGTCGGTGGAGCCGTCGTCGATGAGCAGCAGCTCAAAGTCTTTCTCCGTCTGTGCCAGCACGGAAGCCACGCATTTTTCCAGATAGTCCTTTACATTATATACGGGAACGATCACACTGCTTTTGGGCATACAAATACCTCCGGTGTACAGTCATTAGTTATTAGAGAAAGGGCACTCGTGAAGCTGGTCTGTGCAGGAAGACCCTGCGCGACCCGACCATGAAATTCTGCCCTTTCTACCATTTAAGATTCTGAACCTAACATTTTCATTATACTATTTTTCAGGAAATTTGGCAAATTGGTGCCAAGAGAAAAAACGCGGGGCAAAAAGAAAGAGAGGAAAGAAGCTTCCTCTCACAAAAATCACTAATTCGCGCCGTTTTTCAAGTATTCGATGTATTCCTCCAGGCAATAGTTGCGCTCCTCCATGTCCTGAGCGTACTCTTTCCCCACATAGCGGTAGTGCCAGCTTTCGTTATTGATGCCGGTGTACTCCACCTTGGATTTCTTGTACCGCTGGATAAAGCCGTACTCCGCGGCATGCTCTGAAAGCCAGTAATAAGCGTCTGTCTCTTCAAAGTCGTTGCTCACATCGTTGAAGTCCACCGCCAGCCCGGTGTGGTGCTCGCTGTAGCCGGGGCGGTTGATGGTGTGCAAAGCGTCCTCCATGGCTTCCTCCTCGGTCATGCCCCGCTGGGAAACCCGCTCCTGCACGGCGCGGTCCAGGATTTCCTGCTGCAGCTCCACGCTGCGATAGCTGGAAGCCAGCCACAGGGTAACGCCGGCGTCATTTGCCGCCCGCAGCATGGCGGTCAGGTCATCGTAAGCGCGGGAATCCACCTGCTCCTCCCCGGCGACTGTCACAGGGTCCACCTTCCAGTTGTCCGGCAGGGGATTTTCACTGTTGACCAGCACCAGCAGGGGATCGGACAGCCGGGGGTCGGCTGGGACGGGGGTCGGCGTGGGCGCGGATACCGCGTTTGCCATGGCGGGCAGGGCGCTGGGGTCGGAGGAGGAAGCCTGGCTCACGGAAATACCCAAGCTGCCGGAGGAAGCGTCATTTTCTCCGTTCCCGGAAGAAAGCGCGCCGGAAATGGCGGAAACCAGCAGGGAACCTGCAATGACAACCAGCACGACAATGCCGCATAGCTTGACAATTTTCAGGTTTCTCCTTCTGATCCGCTCCCGCTCCCGCCGGGCAAGCTCACGTTCTGCTTTGTTCATAAACGGTCTCCTTTTTCACGTCTGTCCGCCATAGGACGGAAATCATTCTGAAGGGGCTTCTGTGGGCTGGGGGACAAAGCGGTCGTCCGGGATATCCTCCCGCTGCCGCTGGACACAGCTCCATTCCTTGGTGGCGTCGTCCCGCCGCACGCTGCTCTGGTGGCGGTGCAGCAGATTGCACAGGGCGTATACGTCCACCCAGATCTCGTTGTTTCCCTCTTTTTGGGATTCGTCAAAAATCAGCTGCAAGCCATAATGCAGATGGCTGGCGTTGATGTTGTTGGTATTTTCGGTCAGGCTGTAGCCGGTGCGCCCTACATAGCCGATCACATCGCCTGCCATCACGGTCTGCCCGACGGCAAGCCCCTCCGCGTAGGGGCGGTTCTGCCGCAGATGGGCATAGTAGTGGTAGCGCTTGCCATCGAAGCTGCGGATACCCAGCCGCCAGCCGCCGTACTGGTTCCAGCCCATGGCTTCCACCACGCCGGATTCCACGGCGATCACCGGCGTGCCCACCGCCGCCATCATATCGTGCCCCAAATGCTTGCGTTTGTATCCATAGCTGCGCCCGGCGCCGAAGTCGTCATAGTCGCTGTAGGGAAAGGTGTCGGCAATGGGGGAGCAGCCCCGCAGGCCGTATTTCTTTTCCCAGCCCTGCTCAGTCTCCACCTCGTATTCGCCCACCAGCCCATTCAGCACAGCACCGTAGGCTTCCAGATAGTAGTCAAAATATTTCATGCCGGCGGCAAGCTGGGAAACGGGCTCCCCGTCCTCCACCCGCTGCACCAGGGCGGTCAGGTCCTTTTTCCTGTACCTGGTAAAGTCCCCGCCGTACCTTGCGCCCAGATAGGCAATCAGTTCCACCCAGCCGATGTGGGGGCGGCTTTCGTCCGCGTAGGTGGCAAGGTCAACGTCCAAGGCGTCCCGGAGCAGGCTTTCCGGCACGGTAAAATCCACCCATTTGATAAAATCCCTCTCCGGCTGCTCCGCCGGTTCCCCGGCAGTTGCCGCAGCCCCATAAAGCAGGGGAAGGGCAGCAGTCATTAGGATACAACAAAACAGCAGCACAGTCAACAGGGCTTTTTTGCGGAGCTTCAGCGTTACGAACATTTCCATCACCCGGGTTCCAGAATCTCTCCCGGTATGCTATGCGAAGCGGCTTGTTCGTTAGAACGGGCTCAGGGCAGGACTTTTCCCGCGAGGCGCTCGATCTCAAGCCCCTTTTGATATTGGACGATATACCGCCGGAAGCCCTCCACATCGGTTTGCTCCGGCTGCACGCAGCTTCCGGCAGCGCCGGAAAAGACCTTTTCATCAAGGTAGCTTTCCAGCGTTTCGCCGGGCTGACGGTTCTTTCGGTACATGGCGAGGAGCGCCATGCCCCAGGGACCGCCCTCCCCGGCGGTTTCCATCACGGCAACGGGCACGTTCAGGGTGCCAGCCATCAGCCGCTGCCCTACGCCTTTCGTCTTAAACAGCCCGCCGTGCCCGTACAGCTTCTCCAGGGTGACCTGTTCTTCCCGGAACAGGATATCCATGCCGATCTGCAAGGTCGCCATGGCGGCGTAGAGCTGCGCCCGCATGAAGTTGGGCAGCGTCAGGGGGCTGTCCGGCTTTCTCACCACCATGGGTCTCCCGTCCTCTAAGCCCGTCACAGGCTCGCCGGAGTAGCAGTTGTAGCTTAAAACCCCGGCGCAGTCCGGCTCGCCCAGCAGCGCCTGCTGATAGAGCAGGTCGTAAAGCCGGGATTTGGGAAGCTTTGTGCCCGCCGCTTCCAGCAGCTGCCCAAAGAGCTTCACCCACGCGTCCAGCTCGGAGGTGCAGGTGTTGCAGTGTACCATGGCGACAGGAAGCCCGGCGGGGGTGGTGACCATGTCGATCTCCGGGTGGACCCTGGAAAGGGAGCGTTCCAGAACCGCCATGGCAAAAATGGACGTGCCGGCGGATACGTTCCCCGTGCGGACAGACACGCTGTTGGTGGCGGTCATGCCCGTTCCAGCGTCACCTTCGGGAGGGCACAGGGGGACGCCCGCCTCCAGCGCCCCGGTGGGGTCGAGAAGCCGCGCGCCGGTTTCCGTCAGCGTTCCGGCAGGCGCTCCGGCAGGGAGCACTTTGGGGAGGATATCCCCCAGCCGCCACGGAATGCCGCGCTTTGAAAGGAGCTTGTCGAACTGCTCCACCATGCCGGCGTGGAAGGTCCCGGTCCCGCTGTCGATGGGGAACATGCCGGAGGCTTCCCCTACGCCCAGCACCTTTTCCCCGGTGAGCTTCCAGTGGACGGACCCGGCAAGGGTAGTCAAATAGCCGATTTGAGCTACATGGCTTTCCCCGTTTTTTACTGCCCGCCACAGGTGGGCAATGCTCCACCGCTGGGGAATGTTGAAGTGGAACAGCTCTGTCAGCTCCGCCGCTTCCCCCTCGGTGATGGTGTTCCGCCAGGTGCGGAATTCCGCCAGCTGGGCGCCGTTTTTATCAAAGGGCAGGTAGCCGTGCATCATGGCGGAGACGCCCAGCGCCCCGGGGCGCTTCAGCATGACGCCATATTCGCGCTCCACGTTCTCCCGCAGCTCCCGGTAGGCTGCCTGAATGCCCGTCCACACGTCGTCCAGGCGGTACGTCCACACGCCGTTTTCCAGCCGGTTTTCCCAATCGAACGCGCCGGAAGCAACGGGGGAATGGTCCGCCCCGATGAGCACCGCCTTGATACGGGTAGAGCCCAGCTCGATCCCCAGCGCGGTGTCGCCCTGTGCGATCCAGTTTTTTACGGTTTCCGGGCTTTTGGCATTTTTTCTTTTTTCGTCCATAATACAGCTCTCCTGTCCTGTAATATGATGAGATGAAATAAGATATTGTAACAAGCAGAGACAAAAAAGCGCCGCAAAAAGCAGCGCTTTTTTGCCAAATACGGCAAAATTACTGGATATTTTCCATCAGCCAGGCGCAGTCGTCCTTCAGGCACTGGTCGTGGTCGGCGTAGAAGCCCTCGCGCTCTACCACCCAGAAGGCTTCAAAATCCTGCTCGTCCAGAGCCTTTTTGATCTCTTTCCAGTCCATGTTGGATTCCGGCGCGCCCATCTTGCACTGCACCTCAAAGCGCTTCTTGCCCTCGGGGCTGTTCTGCTGGGCGGTGAAGCCGTCCAGGATCTTCTGGCGCTCCTCCAGGGGCATTTCCGCCGCCTTGGCAAAGGGGTTCCCACCGCCGTTCTGCTGTGCTTCCCGCCGGGAAGCCGGCACGCCGCCGGGACCCTGCACGCGGCTATTTTCCTTCACGTGAATGGAGACAATGCGGTTTTTGTACTTGCGAATGAAGTAGGGGGGATACATGCCGCCGTTCTGCGCCCAGCCGCAGTCCAGCTGGGAGAAGCATTTGGTGCTGTTGTCCAGCAGGTGCTCCAGCAGGCATTTGCCCTCGTCCATGTAAAATTCCTGGCTGTGGTTGTGGTAGCCGATCTTAATGCCGTAGGGCTCCGCCATTTCCGCCATTTCGTCCAGCAGATGGGCAACCTCAATGGCTTCCTCCTTGTTGCAGAAGGGGGTGCCTGCCCAGATCACGGCTTTGCCGCCCAGAGCAGCCATTTTCTTGACGATCTCTTCCGTGGGCTCCGCGTGAACGGAGGTGACGGTCAAGCCCGTCTCTTTCAGCCACTTTTTGATGTCCTCCACGTCGTTGTCCAGATCCACCGGGAGCAGCTCCACACTGGTGAAACCCAGGTCCCGAATGGTCTGGAACTTTTCTAGCAGTGTAGGACCCAAGCCCAGATAGCTGGCAATGCCGCCGAAGGAATATGTACCGATACCGACTTTCATAGAAAAACCTCCCGAAAATTTTTTGTCCGAACGTTTGCCTGAAATACCGGTAGGTGCAAAACGCGCCTCCTGCTGCGGTAATTATATATAAATATCTTATCACATTTTTCCCGGAAATTCAAGCCCTGCGGGCGGTTCCCTGAGCGGAGCGAAATGTTTTTTCGCCCCGCTCAAACATATTGAGGGAATCTTTGATTCCCTCGATATGTTGTGATTGAAAAGCGAAAGAGAACCCTGACGGTTCTCTCTCTCAACTCTCTTTCCCTCCGTATTCGTTCATTGGAGGCTTTATCGACAGACTGAGGCGGCGCAGGAACCCTGCGCCGCCTTTTGCCGTTACCTGTATTTTATTTTTAAGAAAGCTTCCCCTTGTGACGCAAAACCTCCTTTAGGAAGCGTTGGTGATATCGGAGCCGAAATACTTTTCAGAAAGCTCGGCAAGCTTCCCGCTCTGGCGCATTTCTTCCAGCGCGCCGTTGATGGCTTCCATCAGGGAAGCGGTGTCATCGCCGTTGCGCAGGGGGATCGCGGTCTCGTTGGCTTCCTCCGTCATCACGGCGATCTTCAGGGGCGCGTCGGGGTGCTCCTTCATGTAGTCGTAGTAGGTAAGCTCGGAGTTCAGGGTGGCGTCGATCCTGCCGCTGAGCAGCAGCTCAAAGGTCTGGTTCAGGTCGTCCACGCCGGTGACCTCCGCGCCGTGCTCCTCCGCCAGATGGGCATAGACGCTGTTCAGCGTGTTGGCGGTCTTTTTGCCGTTCAGATCGTCCAGGGACTGAATGTCGCTGTTGGTGTCCTGCACCACCACGGCGGTGTGGTCATAGGCGTAAGGGGTGGAAAGACGGTACTTTTCCTTCCGGCTCTCGTCCACCGTGACGCCGTTTATCATCATGTCGTACCGCCCGGATTCCAGCCCTGCCAGCAGACCGTCCCAGTCACCCTCGATGAAGTTCGCCTTTACGCCGATATAGTCGGCAATGTACTGTCCCACTTCCACGTCGTAGCCCACCAGCTTGTCGGTTTCGTCGTGGTAGGTCCAGGGCGCCCAGGTGCCCTCCATGGCGATGGTGACCTCTCCCTTCTCCTTGATCTGTGCCAGCAGGTCGCCGTCAGCGGCGGTGGCGCTTTGCGCCGGGGCGCTGTTGTCCGGGGCAGAAGCTGTGCCGCCCTGAGAGCAGCCGGACAGCGCCGTGGCGCACACCAGCAGAACGGCAAGCAGCAACGCGGTCAGCTTACTTGTGATTTTCATAAAAAACCTCTCCTTTGTGAAATGATGTTATGTGTTCATTCGGCGGTAGGAATCCCGCCGACGACCTTTAAAAATTCCCTGGTGCGTTCCTCCCTGGGCGCTTCAAACAACGCCCCGGACTCTCCTGCTTCCACCACCAGACCGTCCTCCATGAAAATGACATGGTTGGACACCGTTCTGGCAAAGCCCATTTCGTGGGTGACCACCAGCATGGTCATGCCCTCGTCGGCAAGCTGCCGCATGACCGCAAGCACTTCCCCGGTAAGCTCCGGGTCAAGGGCGGAGGTGGGCTCGTCAAAATAGATGATCTCCGGGTCGGTGGCAAGGGCCCGCGCAATGGCTACCCGCTGCTGCTGCCCGCCGGAAAGCTGGCTGGGGTAGTAGTCACAGCGGTCGGAAAGCCCTACCTTGTCGAGACAGCGCCTGCCGATCTCCTCCGCCTGCGCTTTCGGCATTTTCCGGGCGATCACTAAGCCCTCGGTCACGTTTTGCAGCGCCGTCTTGTTCAAAAACAGGTTGTAGCTTTGGAACACAAAGGCGGTTTTCCTGCGCAGCCGGGCGATGTCTTTTTTGGAAATGTGTCCAAAATGGAACTCCTCGCCGTCAAAATTCATGGTGCCGCCGTTGGCGGTCTCCAGAAAATTGATGCACCGCAGCAATGTGGTTTTCCCCGACCCGCTGGGTCCCAGGATCGCCACCACGTCGCCCTTGTCCACCTTTAAGTCCACACCCTTGAGAACTTCCAGTGTTCCAAAGGATTTCTTGATGCCCTTGATTTCCAGCATTGCCATACCGTCAGTCCTCCTGTTTCATGTGGGCGTTCAGCTTTTTTTCTCCCCAGCTCTGCAGCTTTGTCAGTACCGTGGAAAACAGCAGGTAGACAAGACCCACTTCGATGTAAAGCGCCAGAGGCTCGTAAGTGCGGGCGACAATGCGCTGGGTCGCCATGAACATTTCCGTCACGGTAATGTTGGAGGCAAGGGAAGTGTCCTTTACCATGGCAATGATGGAATTTGCCAGAGAGGGGAACGCCGTCCGCATTGCCTGGGGCAGGATAATGCGCCGCATGGTCTGCATATAGGTCATGCCCGTGCAGTACCCGGCTTCCAGCTGCCCCTGGGGAACGGCTTCCAGCGCCGCCCGAACAATTTCCGCGCAGTAGGCGCCCTCGTTCAACGAGAACACCAGCACCGCCGCCGGAAAGGGGTCGATCAGCAGCCCGATGCTGGGAAAGCCGTAGAACACCACGAAAAGCTGCACCAGCAGGGGCGTGCCCCGGAATACCCAGATATAGAAGCGGGCAAACTGTTTTAAGCCCTTGACATTGGCAAACTGCACCAGCGCCATGGCAACGGCGATTACCATAGCGATGGAAAAGGCGATCACCGTCAGCGGAATGGTGGCGATCAGACCGGGCACAAGAATCTTTCCAAAGGAATCCACCAGGATCCCCCACAATCGTTCTGTCATGTTGTATTCACGCCTTTCGGGGGAGAGGTAAATCGGTCGGCTCGTCAAATTCAACCGCCGGATCGTTCAAAAAACTCCCCGATATGAGCCGCCCGGAGGGGCGGAAGGATACTCTGGTTTCGGTCACTGGCTCTATTATGTACCCTGTTTATAAACTTGTCAAGAATTTTTATAAAGATTTTACATTTTTCACATTTCTCCTCTGGCGAAAACAATTCCAAGTGAGAAAAGAGCCGGAAAATTGGAAGCCTTGCGCGCGGCGCAGGGAAACGCATAAATGCGAAATGCGGGGCAAAACTATAGGATAAATTCCGCCCGGAAAGGAAGATTTCTTTGAAAACAGTATCAAAGCAGCAATACGATGAACGGGTCAAGCAGGCGTCGCCCAATTCCCCGGTAGGCAAGGACTGCCTGCTGGCGTTTCTGTTCGGCGGGCTGATCTGCACCATGGGGCAGGGTATGCTCCAGCTGTACCAAAGCTGGGGGCTGGAAATTAAAGACGCCCGCATGGCAGTGTCCATCAGCCTGATTTTCATTTCCGCCCTTCTCACTGCCCTTGGGTGGTACGACCAGATCGCCAAGCATGCCGGAGCCGGCACGCTGGTACCCATTACCGGCTTTGCCAATTCCATGGTCTCCCCGGCAATGGAATTCAAAAGCGAGGGCTTCATCACAGGTCTCGGCGCGAAAATGTTTATCGTTTCCGGTCCCGTCCTTGTGTTCGGCATTACCGCCAGCATCGTTTACGGCATTATCCTGGTCGTGTTCCGGCTGTAGGATATCCCAGATCATAAAAAGAGACTGTCTGGAAAAGGACAGTCTCTTTTTATATTGCAACGGCAATATGTTAAAATTTTTTCATAGCTTTGCATTTGGGGTCGCACACCTTACATGCGGCGCACGGCTCGATCGTTTCTCCCCGTTTCGATATTTTTACATAACTGCACTTCGGGATCCGCCCGTCCTGAATTGCGCTGATCCTGAATTTGATCAGCCTTTTTGCCAACTCGATCTGGTCTTCCGTTGGATTTATCAAATCAACGCCGGTAAAAGCGCATTTTCCGTCAATACATCTTCCGCAGCCCTCGTATCCCGTACGCCTGTTGACCAGTTCCTGCATGGCAGGAGGTTCTTTCGACAAAAAAGAGTTCAAATATTCATCATACTGAACGCATACCCGGAGCTGCCAATCACTGTTTTCCATTTGATTGACCGAACCCCACCGTTTTCCCTTATACTTGCCGCTTATGCTGATTTTGTTCTCTTTCAGCCATGCAAGAAATTCATTCATCATGCTCCACACCCAATGTATGATTTTACCCACAATCTACTACAAATACCGAAAGAAGTCAATTGCAGATTGCCAGGGAAACGGTCGGCTTATTCTATGCCAAAAGATAGGGGCACCTCCGGGGTTTCGCATTGAGTAAATTCAAGGAGAGTAGAGAGGCTGGCAACACAATAAGCAAAGCTTATTGCGCGGGAAGAAAGCAGCGCTTTCTTCTAAATCAAATCCCTTCTCCCATGCCAAAAGCAGAAACGCCCCTTTGGGGCGTTTCTGCTTTTGGCTGGGCTGGCGGGATTTGACCAAACGCTTTGCGTTTGATGGCTCGCCGACCGTTGCTTTGCAACAGTACCCGTCTCGCCGCTCCTCGCTAAAACCATGCCGCCGGCATGGTTTCTTTACGCTCGGACCCTCTCGGGTTCAAATCCCGCTTCCGATAAAAATTCTGAACCGTCCAGAACGGACGGTTCAGGATTTTGGCTGGGCTGGCGGGATTTGAACCCACGGGTGACGGAGTCAAAGTCCGTTGCCTTACCGCTTGGCGACAGCCCAATATAGGAGACACGGAGCCTAATTGCTAGAATTAAACTCCGCATCTGTTTAAGTGGGGTGGAAGATGGGACTCGAACCCACGGTCTCCAGAGCCACAATCTGGCGCTTTAACCAACTAAGCTACATCCACCATATTGGCGCGCCAAAAGGGACTCGAACCCCTGGCCTACTGCTTAGAAGGCAGTTGCTCTATCCAGCTGAGCTATTGGCGCATAAAGTGAGGAACCCCTACAGGCTCGTAAAAAGTAACCCGCAAACTGCGGTAGGAACTCAAAAGAAGCGGCAGTTTGAAAGAAAAACCGCCCTTGTTATGGGTGAGCAGTTACTCGAAAAGGAGAAACTGCCCTTGCCCTTTCCAGAAAAAAATCGACAGATTTTTTTCTGAGAGGAGGAGCCGACCGACAGGCGAACAAACGCCGCTTGCGGCGTTTCAAGCCAACAGATCGAGCTCCGACGATGGAGCGGGTGATGGGAATCGAACCCACACGACCAGCTTGGAAGGCTGGAGTTCTACCACTGAACTACACCCGCATAACGGTGCTGACAAATTTTCAGCTTTGTTATTATAGCATAGGGTTTTTCCTGCGTCAAGAAGTTTTTTGCAGCCTTTTTGGGGGTGAATTTACAGTGCATTTTACTTCCACAGAGCGAAATAGATATTTTTTGTAAACAAACTGTGGCTTTCCTTGCAATCCGGGTACTATATATGCTATACTACAGTTTATAGTATGGGTACGTATAGTATGATGGAAGGACATGGAAATTGACCTATGGCAAATAATATCCTGACGAAGCTCTTTGGAAACTACAGCAAGCGTGAGCTGAAACGAATCCAGCCCCTGGTAGATAAGGTGCTGGGCATGGAAGACGAATATAAGGCGATGAGTGAGGAGACCCTGAAAGGTCAGACCGATATCCTGAAAGGCCGCCTGCATAACGGAGAAACGCTGGACGATATCCTGCCGGAAGCGTTCGCCGCCTGCCGGGAAGCTATGGCGCGGGTGCTTTCTATCCGGCTGTTCCCCGTTCAGGTGCAGGGCGGCATCATTCTGCACCAGGGGCGCATCGCCGAAATGAAAACAGGTGAAGGCAAAACCTTTACGCTGGCGCTGCCCGCCTATCTGAACGCCCTGTCCGGCGAAGGCGTCCATGTGGTGACGGTCAACGAATACCTGGCGAAGTATCAGGGCGAAATGATGGCGCGGGTGTTCAACTTTATGGGGCTTTCCGTGGGGCTTGCCCTGAACGGTATGAGTTCTGAGGAAAAGCAGGCCGCCTATGCCTGCGATATCACCTACGGCACCAACAATGAAATGGGCTTTGATTACCTGCGGGACAACATGGTCATCTATAAGGAAAACAAGGTCCAGCGCGGGCACCACTACGCCATTGTGGACGAAGTGGACTCCATTCTGATCGACGAGGCGAGAACGCCCCTGATTATTTCCGGGCAGGGGGACAAAGCGAACGATCTGTATGCCCGCGCCAATTCCTTTGCCAGGGGCCTGCGGTTCATCAAGGTCAAGGAGACCGATGAGAAAGAGGACAACGACGAGCTGTACAAGGAATACGACTACATTGTCAACGAAAAGCTGAAAACCTGTTCCCTGACCCGCCGGGGCGTGAAAAAGGCGGAGGAATATTTCCATCTGGAAAACCTGACCGACCCGGACAATATCCAGGTGCAGCACCATGTCAACCAGGCGATCCGGGCGTGGGGCATCATGCACCGGGACCAGGACTACGTGGTAAAGGACGGGGAAGTCATCATTGTAGACGAGTTCACCGGGCGCCTGATGTACGGGCGCCGGTACAACGAGGGGCTGCACCAGGCGATCGAAGCCAAGGAAGGCGTGGAGGTCGCCCGGGAAAGCAAGACCCTTGCCACCATCACTTTCCAGAATTATTTTCGCCTGTACCAGAAGCTTTCCGGCATGACGGGCACCGCCATGACGGAGGAAGAGGAATTTTCGGAAATTTATCAGCTGGACGTGGTGGAAATTCCCACCAACCGTCCCATGATCCGGGAAGACTGCGCCGACGTGGTATACAAGAACGAGCAGGCGAAATTCAATGCGGTGATCGACGATATTGTGGAGCACCACGCCAAGGGGCAGCCTGTGCTGGTGGGCACCATCACCATTGAAAAGTCTGAGCAGCTCAGCAAAATGCTGAAGCAGCGGGGCATAAAGCACGAGGTCTTAAACGCCAAGTACCACGAAAAGGAAGCCCAGATCGTGGCGCAGGCAGGCAGAAAGGGCGCCGTCACCATCGCCACCAACATGGCGGGGCGCGGCACGGATATCCTGCTGGGCGGCAACGCGGAATTTATGGCGAAAGCGGAAATGCGGAAAATGGGCTTCACCGAGGAACAGCTGGTGGAAGCCACCGCCTACAGCAGCACCACTGACGAGGATATTTTGAACGCCCGGAAAACCTTTGCCGAGCTGAACCGAAAGTATAAAGAGGAGATCGCCCCGGAGGCGCAGGAGGTCAAGGAGCTGGGCGGGCTGTACATTATCGGCACGGAACGCCACGAGTCCCGCCGGATCGATAACCAGCTGCGCGGTCGTGCCGGCCGTCAGGGGGACCCGGGCAAGAGCCGGTTCTACATTTCCCTGGAAGACGATTTGATGCGGCTGTTCGGCGGCGAGCGGATCTCCACCATGATGGACCGGCTGCGCATTGAGGACGATGTGCCCATTGAGGCGGGGCTTGTGACGGGTTCCATTGAAAGCGCCCAGCGCAAGGTGGAAAGCCGGAACTTTGCCATTCGGAAAAACGTGCTGCAATACGACGATGTGATGAACCTGCAGCGCGCCAAGATCTACAGCCAGCGGGACGAGGTTCTGAACGGCGCCAATATGAAGGACGCCATCATGAAGATGCTGAACGAAGCCATCGAGACCACAGTCGGCACCTTCCTGCCGGCGGATACCCCCCATGACGACTGGGATTTGAACGGTCTGCGGGAGCATTACAACGGCTGGCTGATTGGGGAAAACGACCTGCATTTCTCCAAGGCGGAGCTGGAAGACCTGGAGCCGGAATTTGTGGTGGAGGAGCTGCAGAAAAAGGCAGCCGGGCTTTATGAAAAGCGGGAAGAGCAGTTTACTTCTCCCGTTATGCGGGAAGTGGAGCGCGTGGTGCTGCTGCGGAACGTGGACCAGGAGTGGATGGACCATATCGACGCCATGGAGCAGCTGCAGGACGGCATTCGCCTGCGCGCTTATGCCCAGCAGGACCCTGTGGTGGAATACCGGGTGGAGGGCTCCGATATGTTTGACGCCATGATCGCCACCATTCGGGAAAACACGGCAAAAATGATCCTCACCGTGCGGCTGCGCACGCCGGAAGCCCCCAAGCGGGAGCAGGTGGCGAAAGAGACCAGCGCCGGCACCGCGGGAGACGAAACGGTGAAGAAGCAGCCTGTGCACAAGGAGAAGAAGCCCGGGCGCAACGATCCCTGTCCCTGTGGAAGCGGGTTGAAGTACAAGAAATGCTGCGGGAGAAATGAGTAAATCTCAACCGCAGTTGCCTGGCAGGGACAAAAAGTCCCTTCGGGAGCGAAACGTCTTGCCTGCGGCAAGACGCGCAAAATATAAGAAATGCTGCGGGAGAAATGAGTAAATCGAAAAATCTGCCTGTTTCAGGAAGTGAGAATTTTTCATGAAAAAATTGCTGAGGGGTTGCTTTTGTCTGCTGTTATCGGCGGTGCTGGCGGTCAGCCTTGCCGGGTGCACCATTCCCATGCCCGGCTTTGCCGATTACGATGTGTCCCGGTACATTCAGGCGCTGCTGGACAGCAGCTATCACAATTCCAACGAAGACCTGATGGAGCTTGCCAAGATCACCGAAGAAAAGGCGCAGGAAAACAACAGCACCACGGTGGAAAACGCGGTAGTGAATTTCTGCAATACCTACGACCTGTCTCCCTCCGACGCCCAGCTTCAGGAGCTGCAGCAGGTGATGAAGCAGGCGTTTGCCCTGACAAAGTACATGGTAAAGGACGAGCGGAAGACAGACACAGGGTATTATCTGGAGGTGGAGATCGCCTCCATCACCAATTTTGAAGGGCGGCAGGCGGATATCGAAAGGCTGAAGGCAGCCGCCCAGCAGGAAGCTACCGCGGTGAACACGGCAAAGCCCGTGGTCCTGCCCGGCACGGTCCCGGACGATGACTACGATGAGGAAGACGGCGCCGGGGAAGACGAGGATACGGACGACACTTCCTCCGGCGTGGCTCCGGCGCTGCCGGAGGGGGAAAAGGTGAACGCGGAGGAACTGTTCCTGGACAAGGTGCTGGACTTCTGTAAGCAGGAGCTGGCGAACATTTCCTACGACCCGGAAATGCGCACTGTGGCGCTGGATATCCGGCAGACGGACAAGGGCGAGTTGCAATTGGACCTGAACCAGATCGACACCATCGACCGGACTGTGATCCGATTTGAACCATAACGAACAGGGGGTGGGGAATGCCGCCCCTTTCCCGTATCTAAACGGAGATATTGACTACAAAGGAGGCCTGTATAATGGAAACGAAAGAGATTGCCCGCACGGCGGAGCTGTACGACCTGAGCCATACGGCGGCAAAGCCGCTGCTGGAAAAGACAGAATATCCGTGGGAAGCGCTGGCAGAGATCGGCAGCTTCATTCTGGAGCTGGGGAAAACCCTTTCCCCGGAGGAATACGAGAAAAGGGGCGAGGATATCTGGATCCACAGAACCGCCAGGATATACCCAAACAACTATATTGCGGGTCCCTGTATTATCGGGGCGGAAACGGAAGTGCGCCCCGGGGCGTTTATCCGCGGCAAGGCGCTGGTGGGGGAGCACTGCGTGGTGGGCAACTCCACCGAACTCAAAAACGTCATTCTTTTCGACCATGTGCAGGTGCCGCATTATAACTATGTGGGAGATTCCATCTTGGGGCACTGGGCGCACATGGGCGCGGGGTCCATCACCTCCAATGTAAAGCAGGATAAGACCCCTGTCGTTGTGAAATTTGAAGCCGAAAAGCGGGAAACCGGGCTGAAAAAGTTCGGCGCCATGCTGGGCGACCATGTGGAGATCGGCTGCAACAGCGTGCTGAACCCCGGCACGGTGATCGGCAGGAATTCCAGAGTATACCCCCTGTCCTCGGTGCGGGGCTATGTGCCGGGGAACATGATCTTCAAGCAGGGGAAGCTTGCGGAGATTCGGGAATAAGCCTTTGGGGAAAACCGGGGAATTGAAACAGAAAGGGAAGAAATCGCCGTGGAATGGTTGACTGAATTTTTGCAGTCCGGCGTGCTGCCGGTGGCGCTGCTGATCCTGCGCGTCATCACGCCTGTGCTGGCGCTTTATGTGGTGTGGCGCAGTTATACCTCATTTCAAAAGGGGCAGCGGAAGCGCGACCCGGTCATCACCCTGTGGGACGAAGCCTCCGGCACCAGGTTCCCGGTGCTGTACTGGGAAAATTCCATCGGGCGCAGCAAAAGCTGTGACGTCTACCTGCCGGACGCCACCGCCTCCCGGGACCACGCGGTGCTCCTGCGCCGGGACGAGGGCTGGTTCATCTGCGATACCGGCTCGAAATCCGGCGTGTTCGTCAACGGCAAAAAGGTGGACGGAAGGAAGCTTGTCAACGTGGGGGACAAGATCACCATGGGCTCCACCACCCTGTCCCTGTGGAACTCGGACAGCCAGCCGGAGAAAAAGCGGCGGGTGTTCGTGGGCTTTTCCCGGAAAGCCGCCTCGCCTGCCAAGCTGATGGTGAGCGCCACCCTGGTGCATCTTCTCATGGCGGTGCAGAGCTGCTTTGCGGGCGGAAGCTTTGCCCCGGTGCAATTTGTGCCGTTTTTCATCGTGCTTGCCCTGGGCTGGGGACTGTACACCTTTTTTATGGGGATCCGCCACCATGTCAGCTTTGAAATAGAAACGGTGGCGTATCTGCTGTCCGGTATCGGCATTCTGCTGCTTGCCGCCTATGATATCGGGGAGGTCAAGACCCAGATCGCCGCCATGCTGCTGGGCATGATCCTGTTCTGCGTCATGCTGTGGTTCATGGACGATATGGAGCGCGTGGCAAAATTCCGCGTTGCCATCGGCATTGGGGCATTGGCGCTCTTTGCGCTGAATCTGGTGATCGGCAGGGAGATCTACGGCGCGAAAAACTGGATCATCATTGGTCCCATCAGCTTCCAGCCCTCGGAGCTTATCAAGATCGCTTTTATTTTCGTGGGCACGTCCACGCTGGACAGGCTGCAAACGAAAAAGAATATCACGGAATTCCTGGTGTTCACCCTGGCGTGCGTGGGCTGCCTTGCCCTGATGGGGGATTACGGCTCCGCCGTGGTGTTCTTCGCGGGCTTTTTGATCATCGCTTTCATGCGTTCCGGCAGTGTGCGCACCATTGCGCTGATTTTGGGTGGCGCCTGTCTGGGGCTGATGCTGGTTTTGAAATTCAAATCCCATGTGATCGCCCGGTTCTCTTTATGGGGGCACGTGTGGGACGATATGTACGGCGCGGGCTTCCAGCAGACCCACACCCTGACCTATATCGCCAGCGGCGGGCTGTTCGGCGTGGGGCTGGGGCAGGGCTGTATGCCTGAGGTCCCCATGGGCGACAGCGACCTGGTGTTTGGGCTGCTCTGCGAGGAACAGGGGCTGTTCATGGGGCTGGTGGTCCTGATGGCGATCGCCATGTTCATTCTGTATGCCAGAAGCGAGGTCACCCGCAGCCGTTCCACCTTTTTCTCCATCGCTGCCTGCGCGGCGGCGGGAATGCTGTTGTTCCAGACCTGCCTCAATGTGTTCGGACCTGTGGACGTGCTGCCCTTTACCGGCGTGACGCTGCCCTTTATCAGCTCCGGCGGTTCCAGCATGATCTCCGTGTGGGCGATGATGGCGTTTTTGAAGGCTTCCGATGAGCGCACCTACGCCGCCCGCCGGGCTTCCCGCCACAGCAGCGGAAGCGCCAGCCGCAATACGCCGCCTGACCGCAGAGGGCGCGGCGCCGGAGCGGGCAGACCCTCCGGGCGGTCTGCCGGGAGAAGCGCGCGGGAAATGGAGGACATCTATTCATGAAAACTGTGGGAATGCGTTCCATTGTACTGTATATCCTGCTGTTCGCCTTTCTGGGCGGGCTGGGGTATTTTGTAGTGGAGCTGTTCATCAATGGCAGCTGGTGGGCGACCCAGCCCTATAACGGGCACCTCTATTCGGAAAAGGCCACCGCGAAGCTGGGAGATATCAAAGACGTAAACGGCAACCTGCTGGCGTCTACCGAAGACGGCGTTCGCGTGTACAGCGAAGACGAAACCGTCCGCCGGGCGCTGTACCACACCGTGGGGGATAATTACGGATATATCAGCACCGGGGTGCAGCATACCATGAGCTCCAGGCTGTCCGGCTATAATGTGATCACCGGGCTGAACGATACCGTGTTTAACCGCCTGGGCAGCAATCTGGAGCTGACCGTGGACCAGAATGTCTGTACGGCGGCGTATCACGCGCTGGACGGGCATAACGGCGGCATCATCGTCTATAACTATAAAAACGGGGACGTGATCTGCAAGGTCAGCACCCCCACGGTAGACCCGGAAAACGTGCCGGAGGATATCGAAACGAACGAGGACTATAAGGGCGTGTACCTGGACAACACCCTGTCCGGCTCCTTTACGCCGGGCAGCATTTTCAAGGTGGTCACCGCCGCCGCGGCAATGGAGCTGTGGCCCGATTCCTGGAGCGAGCGCACCTACACCTGCGAGGGCTCTCTGGAAATGGGCGGGGACGATATCACCTGCCTGCATGGCGACGCCCACGGAACCCAGAATATGTACGAGGCGCTGGGCAATTCCTGCAATGTGTATTTTGCCCAGCTTGCCCGGGATATCGGCAGCGAGCTTCTGCAAAAAAAGGCGGAGGAGATGGGCTTTAACATGGTGCTTTCCTTCGACGGCATTTCCGTTTCCGAAAGCACCATCGACCTGAGCGGCTGCAATGAAAACCAGCTGGGCTGGGCAGGCGTGGGACAGTATACGCTGCTCGCGAACCCCTACCACATGATGGTGCTGATGGGCGCCACCGCCAACGGCGGCGAATACGTCCAGCCCCGTCTCACCTCCGGGCTGGACCTGTTCGGCGGCTTCCGGCAGGAGGACAGGCGGCTCATGACCGCCGGCACGGCGTCCCAGCTGAAGTCCCTGCTGCGCAACGACGTGGAGGAATATTACGGGGACTGGATGTTCCCGGAGGGCATGAATGTCTGCGCCAAAACCGGCACAGGAGAGGTGGGGGAGGAAAAGGCCCCCAACTGCTGGATCATCGGCTTCTGCGACAGCGAAAAATATCCCTACGCTTTCGCCGCGCTGGTGGAGGAGGGTTCCGGCGGCATTGAAAGCGCCGGAAACGCCATTGCCGCCGTGCTGCGGGAGATCGTAAATTCCTGAGCGCTTAGAAAGATTGAAAACTTTTTGACGATAGAGAAAGATCGAAATTTCGCGGAGAAAGGAACGTGGTCACCATGAAAATCGAAAAGCTGTCCCCTGCCTTTAAGGACTACCTTTGGGGCGGCACAAAGCTGCGGGACGTGTACGGCAAAAACTGCGATTACGACAAAGTTGCGGAAAGCTGGGAGCTTTCCACCCACCCTGCCGGAGAAAGCAGGATCACAGGGGGAGCGTTCGATGGGCTGACCTTGGGCGAATACTTCGCAAAAGTCGGGAAAGACGTGCTGGGTAGCCATGGAAAGGCGTTTGAGAATTTCCCGGTGCTCATCAAATTCATTGACGCCAGGGAGCCCCTTTCCATTCAGGTGCACCCCAGCGATGAATACGCCCTGCGGGAGGAACACGAATACGGCAAAACGGAAATGTGGTACGTGATGGACTGCGAGCCCGGCGCGTTCCTGTATTTCGGCGTGAACCGGGAAATCACCCGGGAGGAATTTCGGCAGAGGATCGAAAACAACACCGTGCTGGAGGTGCTGAACCGGGTGGACGTACACCCTGGGGACGTGTTCTTTATTGAATCCGGCACCATTCATGCCATCGGGGCTGGCATTCTCATCTGCGAGATACAGCAGAATTCCAACTGCACTTATCGCGTTTACGACTATGACCGCCGGGGCGCGGACGGCAAGCCCAGGGAGCTTCATGTGGAAAAGGCGCTGGCGGTGTTCAGGTTTACCCCCTCCGACACCACCGACCGGCAGGGCGGCGCCCAGCCGGTGGCGGGCGGCAGCGTGAAAAAGCTTGCCTCCTGCAAATATTTCACCACGGAGAAGCTGGAAATTTCCGGGACGATGACCCTGACCGCCGGAGAGGACAGCTTCCTGTCCCTGATCGTTCTGACGGGTACGGCGGAGATCGCCGGGGTGGAGAACACTCTTTCCTGCAGGGCGGGGGACAGCGTGTTCGTTCCGGCGGGAGCCGGAACGGTCACCGTTTCCGGGAACTGTCAGGTGATACGGACCACCGTATAAGAAAACTCAGGAGGAAACACCATGAAGATCATTCTGCTGGGCGAGCCTATGGGGCTGTTTATGGCAAATGAAACCGGGGACCTGAGCGAAGTCAGGACCTTTACGTCCTCCATTGCCGGGGCGGAATACAATGTGGCGGTGGGGCTTGCCCGGCTGGGGCACCAGCCCGCGTACTGCACCCGGCTGGGCTTTGACCCGCTGGGGGAAAAAATCCTGCGGGGGCTGCGGGAAAACGGGATCTCCACCGATCTGGTGTCCCAGGCGGAGGGGGAAAGCACCGGGCTGATGCTCAAGGGCTTCCTGCCGGACGGCGACCCGGCGATCGCCTACTACCGCAAAGGCTCCGCAGCTTCCCGCATTTCTCCCCACGACATTGACAGGCTGGACCTGTACGGCTGCGGGCGGCTGCACGTGACGGGGATATTCCCCGCCGTGTCCGACAGCGCCCTGGCTTCCGTAAAGCGGCTGATCGCCCGGGCGGACGCGCTGGAGCTGCCCATTTCCTTTGACCCCAACCTGCGCCCCCAGCTGTGGGAAAGCGAGAAAAAGATGGTCTCCACGCTGAATGCTTTGGCGCAGAGCGCGGAAACCGTGCTGCCCGGCATCAATGAGGGAAAGCTGCTGACCGGGGAAGCAAGCCCCGAAGGGATCGCGGAATTTTACCACAGCCGCGGCGTGAAAAACGTCATTGTCAAGCTGGGCAAGGACGGCGCGTATTTCTCGGAAAAGGGCGGGAAAAGCGGGATATCCCCTGCCTTCCCGGTGCGGGAGATCGTGGACACCGTAGGCGCGGGAGACGGCTTTGCCGCCGGGGTGATCTCCGCCCTGGCGGAGGGAGAGACCCTGGAGGAAGCGGCGTTCCGCGGCAACGTGATGGGCGCGATCCAGATTTCCCAGAAAAGTGACAACGAGGGGCTGCCCACCAGGGAGCAGCTGGGAAATATCATTCTATCCGGCACGGCATAAAAGGAGGGCTTTCTTTTGCAGCTTTCGGAGATTTTATCCCATGTGGACCACACCCTGCTGCGGCAGGACGCCGTTTGGGAGGAGGTCAGGCAGATCGTAGAGGACGGCATTGCTTTCCAAACGGCTTCCGTGTGCATTCCCCCCTCTTTTGTAAAGCAGGCGGCGGACTATGCCGGAGGGCGGGTGAAGATATGCACCGTCATTGGGTTCCCCAACGGGTATTCCACCACGGCGGTGAAATGCGCGGAGGCTGCCGACGCGGTTCAAAACGGCGCGGACGAGATCGACATGGTGGTGAACTTGGGCTGGGTGAAGTCCGGGGAGGACGACCGGGTGCTGGAGGAGCTTCGGGCGGTGAAAGCCGCCTGTGCCGGAAAAGTGCTGAAGGTCATTATAGAGACCTGCCTGCTGACCCGGGAGGAAAAGCTGAGAATGTGTGGGGCGGTTTCCCAAGCCGGGGCGGATTTTATCAAAACCTCCACCGGGTTTTCCTCCGGCGGGGCTACCTTTGAGGACGTAAAGCTCCTGCGGGAAAACTGTCCCCCGACCGTGCAGGTCAAGGCGGCAGGGGGGATTTCCACCATAGCGGACGCGGAACAGTTTCTGGCGCTGGGCGCTTCCCGGCTGGGCACCAGCCGTTTGGTGGCGCTGGCAAAGCAGGAGGTGCGGCATGGCTGAAAAACCGGGCATGGAGCAGGTATATGAAGCGCTGGTGCAGCGGGCGGCGGAGGCAAGGAAAGCCGCCTACTGCCCCTATTCCGGCTTTGCGGTAGGGGCGGCGCTGCTCTGCGGGGACGGCACGGTGTACCCCGGCTGTAATATTGAAAACGCGGCGTTATCCCCCGGCAACTGCGCCGAACGCACCGCGTTTTTCCGGGCGGTGGGCGACGGCAAACGGGACTTCCTCGCCATTGCCGTGGTAGGCGGCGCGGCGGGGAAGGAGCCCACAGAATTTTGCCCGCCCTGTGGCGTGTGCCGGCAGGTCATACGGGAATTCTGCAAGCCGGGGTTCACCGTTCTGCTCAGCGACGGCAAGAAAATTCAGCGCTATACTTTGGCGGAATTACTGCCCCTGTCCTTTGGACCGGAACAATTGCGGGAATCGGGGGACCACCATGAGAGCCTATGATATCATTCACAAAAAGCGGGAGGGCGGCGAGCTGACCGGGCAGGAGCTCCACTTTTTTGTGGAGCGCTTTGTCCAGGGCGAAATTCCAGATTATCAGGCCTCCGCCCTGCTGATGGCGATTTTCTTTCAGGGCATGACCCGCCGGGAGACCGCCGCCCTCACCATGGAGATGGCGCGCTCCGGCGATATGGTAGACCTGTCCGCGATCCCCGGCGTAAAGGTGGATAAGCATTCCACCGGGGGCGTGGGGGATAAGACCACCGTGATCTGCGCGCCCATTGCCGCCGCCTGCGGGGTGAAGATCGCCAAAATGAGCGGCAGGGGGCTGGGGCACACCGGCGGCACCGTGGATAAGCTGGAAAGCATTCCCGGCTTTCGCACGGAGCTGCCCCGGGAGGAATTTTTCGATATTGTCAGCTGCACGGGGCTTGCGCTGATCGGGCAGTCCGGCAACCTGTGCCCGGCGGACAAAAAGCTCTATGCTCTGCGGGACGTGACCGCCACCGTGGAGAGCCTGCCCCTCATCGCTTCCAGCATCATGTCGAAGAAGATCGCCGCCGGGGCGGACGCCATTTTGCTGGACGTGAAAATGGGCTCCGGCGCGTTCTTGAAGACCCGGGAGGAAGCCCGGCAGCTGGCAAAGGAAATGGTGCGCATCGGGCAGAGCGTGGGCAGGAAAACCGTGGCCCTGCTGACGGATATGGATATGCCCCTGGGCAGGAATATCGGCAATTCTCTGGAAATCGCGGAAGCCTGCGATGTGCTCCAAAGCCGCGGCGACCGGCGGCTTTCCGACCTTTGCCTGGAGCTGGCGGCGAACATGGTCCTTTTGGGGCGGCAGGCAAAAACGCTCACGGAAGCCCGGCAAAAGGCGGCGGAAGCGGTGAGCTCCGGCAGAGCTTTCCGAAAATTCTGCGAAATGGTGGAAGCCCAGGGCGGCGACAGCAGCTGCCTGCGGGATACGGGGAAACTGCCCCTGTCCCCGGTAGTGCGGCGCGTGACCGCCCAAAGCTCCGGCTGGATCACCTCGATAAATGCCGAAGAATGCGGGCTTGCCGCGGTAGAACTGGGCGCAGGCAGGGAAACAAAGGAAAGCGCCGTGGATTTAGGCGCGGGGATTGTCCTGCACAAAAGCAAGGGCGAATTTGTCAGGGAGGGCGAACCCATTGCCACGCTGTATGCGGACAGCGATGGGCGCTGCCGCCGGGGAGAAGAGCGCCTGCGCGCCGCCCTGACCTTCGCCCAAGACCCGCCCCAAGCCACGCCCCTGATCCTTGACAGAATAGAAGCGGAATAAGAAAAGAAACAATCGCCCCATAAGCGGAATATCTTCCGCTTGTGGGGCGATTTCTGCGTGTTTTCGGAAAGAAAATCAAAATGGGGGAAAGAAGGTTAGGAAGTTTCATTCGACGCAGCGCGCTTCCGGCAGGGCAGCGTAACGGTAAAGTTGTTGACGCCGTTTGCGCTTTCCGCCCAAATTTTTCCCCTGTGCTGTTCGGCGATCCGTTGGGCAATGGCAAGCCCCAGCCCGTAGCCCTCCCCGTGGCGGGCTGGGTCGCTACGGTAGAACCGCTCGAAAATCCTGGTCAAATCCTCTTTCGGAATGGGGATGCCCTCGTTGGATACCGTGAGCCTGGCGAGCTTTCCGGCAGCCTTCAGGGAAACCCGCACCGACCCGCCGGGGGAGGAATATTTCAGGGCGTTGTCCAGCAGAATGCCGCAAAGCTGGGACAGGGCGGAAGCGTCCCCCTGCACCGTTAAATCGGGTTCCTCCTCGTGGAGCAGCTCGTGTCCCTGCTCAAAGGCGGCAGGCTCAAAGGACAGCACGCTGTCGGTGACAAGGTAGGAAAGGTCCACCGTTTCCAGCACCGGGGAACAGTCGCTGCTTTCCGAGCGGGCAAGGGACAGCAGGTCCTGGGTCAGCCCTTTCATGTGCTGCGCCTCCGCCAGAATATTTTGCGCCCAGCGCCCCGGATCTTTCCGGGGGTGGGTCAGGATCATATCGGCGTTGGAGAGAATGACGGTCAAAGGCGTTTTCAGCTCGTGGGAAGCGTCGCCTACAAATTGCTTCTGCTGGTTCCACGCGGTTTCCACCGGGCGCACCGCCCACCGTGCCAGCAGCACGCTGGCGCCGAAGAACACCAAAAGCGTTAAGCTGCCGATAATCAGGGAATTTTTCACCAGCTCCATCAGGCTGCGGTACTCCATGGAAATATCCGCAAAGGCAATGACTGTGCCGTTTTCCCGGGACCGCTTGGCGTACCGCAGCCGATAAGCGGACAGGACGCCGCCGGGTTCTTCCTTTTCCGCCACCTCTACGGCGAGGGCTTCCAGCTCTTCCGTGTCAAGGTCGGTGAGCATGATTTCCGCCCGGCTGCCCAGGTCTACCGTGCCGTCCGATCTCACCAGTACGGTAAAACAGGGCAGCCGCTGCCTCGTTTTGCCGGGAACAGGCTGTGCGCCCAGCGGCTCTTTTTCGTCCGGCGCCTGGGGGTCGCGGCTCTTACTTTCGCTTTGCATGGCGCTTTTGCGCAGCTCCCGTTCCAGCGCCGTTTGCAGCATATCTTCATTTTGCAGGCGCATTCCTGCTTCCGTGGAGATCACCAGCACCACGAAAACCACCAGCAAAATCACTGCCGCCGCGCCCATCACGATGGCGATAAATTTCCTCCGCAGCTTTTGTATCACGGCGTTTCCTCCTCCGTTTTCAAATAGTAGCCCAGCCGGCGGGCGGACTCGATGGTGATGGGGCAGTGGATATGGAACAGTTTTTTCCGCAGAAAAGAAATGTAGACTTCCACGTGGTTGTCCTCCGCCTGGGAATCATACCCCCACGCTTTTAAGAGCAGTGTTTCTTTAGAAACGATGTTCCCGGCGTTTGCCAGCAGCAGGCGCATGATCTCAAATTCCTTGCTGCTGAGCCGAATGGAGTGGGATTGATAGGAAAGCACGCAGGAGGAAAGGTTCAGGGTCAGCCCCTTTAAGGAAAGGGTCTCCGTGACCACCTCGTCCTGCCGCCGCAGAAGCGCCCGCAGGCAGGCAAGCAGCTCCTCCGTCTCAAAGGGCTTTGTCAGGTAATAGTCCGCGCCCATGTCCAGCCCGGTCACCTTATCGGCGGTTTCCGATTTCGCCGTGAGCAGCAGCACCGGGGTGTTCAGCCCCGCCTGCCGCAGCTCCCGAACTACCTGAAAGCCGTCCTTTTTCGGCATCATCACGTCCAGAATGACAGCGTCGTAAATCCCAGTCAGGGCATTGTCCAGCCCTGCTTCCCCATCGTAGGAAACGTCCGTCAGATAGTTGTGATAGGTCAGCAGCTCGCACAGGGTGTCCGCCAGCCTTTTTTCGTCTTCTACTACCAGAATCCGCATGAAGCGCCTCCCAGTTTGCTTTTTCCGGGAGTGTCCGTTCCAAAGATTTCTGTATATTCCCCCACCTGCGGCGGGGGAATATACATTTTTAGCTCAACGGAATGGGTGCTCCCCTTTTTCTTTATTGTACACGGGTTTGCCCGCCTTGTAAATCAATCCTATGCCGGAAACCTGAAAGAATCCTGAAAGCCGGATTTCAGGTTTTTTTCAGCCTGTGAAGTTATTCTGGGGACCACAGGCGGGAAGTCCGCCGGAAAGGAAGGGATATCTTGGCTGGAAAATTTCGGCACGAATACAAGTTTTGCCTGAGCCGTGGAGAATATTTGGGGCTGCGCGCCAGGCTGCGGGCGATCCTGCCCCATGACCCGCACGCGGGCGCTGCCGGGGAATATTTCATTCGCAGCGCGTATTTTGACAATGCGGACGATAAAGCGCTCCGGGAAAAATTGAACGGCGTGGATCGGCGGGAGAAGTTCCGCATTCGCTGGTACAACAACGACACCTCTTATATCGCTTTGGAGAAAAAGAGCAAAAGCCATGGGCTGTGCAGCAAGTCCGGCTGTGTGCTGACGCGGGAGGAAGCTGCGGCTGTCTTCCGGGGAGAGCTTTCCGGGCTGAAGCAAAGCGGGCAGGAGCCTGCCCTGGAGCTGGCGGCGAAGATGGAATTTCAGGGCTTGCGCCCCCGGACCATTGTGGACTACCAAAGGGAGCCCTTTGTATTCCCGCCGGGCAATGTCCGGGTGACGCTGGACAGGGAGATCCGCGGCGCAGGCTTCCGCCCGGATATTCTGGAAAATCAGGTTTTTACGCTTCCGACCGGGGACAGCGTACTGCTGGAAGTGAAATACGACGAGTTCCTCCCCGATCTGATCCGGGAGCTGGTGCAGTTGGATTCCCGGGGCGCGGGCGCGTTTTCCAAATACGCGGCGGCACGGGGCTACTGCTGAATTTTATCAAATAAAAGGTAAAGGAGAGAGCTTTATGACCACATTTCAGGATATTTTCAAATCAAACTTTTTGGAGAACGTGACCAGCGTTTCCCTGCTGGACATGGTGCTCAGCATCGTGCTGGCATTTCTTCTGGGGCTGTTCATTTTCTTCGTGTACAAAAAGACCTACAGCGGCGTGATGTATTCCCCCAGCTTTGGGGTTTCGCTGATCGCCATGACCATGATAACCACCCTGGTGATCCTCGCTGTGACCAGCAATGTGGTGCTGTCTCTCGGTATGGTGGGCGCCCTGTCCATCGTCCGTTTCCGCACGGCTATCAAGGAGCCGCTGGATATCGCCTACCTCTTTTGGGCGATTGCCGCGGGTATCGTGCTGGCGGCGGGCATGATCCCGCTGGCGGTGTTCGGCAGTGTGGTGATCGGCGTCATGCTGCTGGTGCTGGTCAATCGGAAATCCCATTATCACCCCTATATTGCCATGGTGACCTGCGACAGCAGCCATTCCGAGCGCCTGGTAGCGGATTTTCTCGCCGGGGCGGTGGAGAAGCAGTCTATCAAGAGCAAAACCGTGACCCCCGGGCGTATCGAGCTGAACTATGAAGTGCGCCTGAAGGATGGGGACACCGCTTTTATCAACGGCTTGTCCGGCATCAGCGGCGTGACCTCCGTGGCACTGGTAAGCTATAACGGCGAGTACATGAATTAGCTGCGACCATCAGTCCCTGGCAACTAAAAACTGAAAACTGATCGGAAGGCGATAGTATGGCAAAACACAAACGAACAGATCTGCTGTGCGGGCTCGGAACGGCGGTGATGCTGGTTTTGACGGCGCTCTATCTCTGCTGCAGCGGGTTTTTGACCGCGGCGGCGGTGGAACTGCCCTATGTGGATATGCTGTTTTCCACGGACAAGGTCCACAAGATCGACATTGTGGCGTCGGAAAGCGACTGGCAGACCATGCTCGACAATGCCTCCTCGGAGGAATACATTTCCTGCACAGCTGTGATAGACGGGGAAAAATACGCCAATGTGGGCATTCGCCCCAAGGGAAATTCCTCTTTGCGGACCGTGGCAGACTCCGACAGCGACCGCTACAGCTTCAAGCTGGAATTTGACCATTATGACAAGAACTCCACCTATCATGGGCTGGATAAGCTCTGTCTCAACAACGCCATTCAGGACAATACCTATATGAAGGACTTCCTCTGCTACCAGATGATGAATTTCCTGGGCGCCGACGCGCCCCTTTCCAGCTTTGCGTGGATCACGGTAAACGGAGAGGACTGGGGGCTGTATACCGCCGTGGAGGGCGTGGAGGACAGCTTTGCCCAGCGGAAATACGGCGCGGACCATGGAGAACTCTATAAGCCGGACAGCCTGGATATGGGCGGCGGCGGACGGGGCGCGGAAGCCCGCGACCGCACAGAAGCTGGCTGGTCTGAAGAAAACACTTCCACTCTCCCGGAAAACAGCAGGGTGGAAAACGGCACAGCGGGAAATATGACGAAATCCGGGGGGCGTGGGTTCGGAAAAATGGACGGCATGGGAGCGCCGGGCGGTATGGGCGGCAGCGACGATGTGCTGCTCCGTTATTCCGATGACGACCCGGACAGCTATCCCAATATTTTCGACAATACCGTGCTGGGAAACGTGACCGATAAGGACAAAGCCCGGCTCATTCAGTCCCTGAAAGCGCTGAGCCAGGGAAATGTTGAGGAAAGCGTCAACATAGACGAGGTGCTGCGGTACTTTGCCGTGCACAACTTTGTGCTGAACGAGGACAGCTACACCGGCACCATGATACACAATTACTATCTGTACGAGGAAAATGGGCTGCTCTCCATGGTCGCCTGGGACTACAATCTGGCGTTCGGCGGCATGGGCGGCGGTATGGGCACGTCGGGGGCGACGTCAATGGTAAATTCTCCCATAGATTCCCCTGTTACCTCCGGCGAGCTGTCGGAGCGCCCCATGGTGGCGTGGATCTTTGAAAATGAGCAGTACACGGAACAGTATCATCAGGTGATGGACGAATTGATTTCCGGCTTTTTTGAAAGCGGTGAGTTTACAGCGCTGATGGAGCAGACAGTCGCCATGATCTCCCCCTATGTGGAGCGGGACCCCACCGCCTTCTGCACCTATGAGGAGTTCCAGAAAGCGGTGGAAACGCTGAAGAATTTCTGCCTGCTGCGCAGCGAAAGCGTCCGGGGGCAGCTCAGCGGGACGATCCCCTCCACCTCGGAAGGACAGGCGGAGGACAGCGGCAGCCTGATAGACGCCTGGGAGCTTTCCCTGTCCGACATGGGCTCTCAGGGAGACATGGGCGGCTTCCGGCAGGGAGACCGCCAACTGCAGACCGACAGCGGGCAAACGACGTCCGCACAGGACGATACGGAAAGCGAAGGTGATACCACCGGGGAAGCGCAGCGCTTTTCCGGGGAGCAGACCTTTGCCGCTAGCGGCATGGGAGACCCTCCCCTTGGCGACCCGCCCACAGACGGGCAGTTTGACGGGCGGCAGCCCGGCGCTGCGCCGTCGGATCAGGGCGGTGATTTTCCCGAAATGGGTGCCCCGCCGGAGCAAAACGGCACGGCAACGCCCCCAAATAGCGGTGAGAAAAATAATTCCTCCGAAAGCAGTACCGATGAGCCAGCCGCACCAACGGAGGAGCAGGACGATACGACCGGCAGCCAGATAGAAAGCACGCCCCAGCAGGGCGGCGACCCGCTTCAAAACGGCGCGCCTCCCAATGGCATGGGCGGCGGATTCCCCGAAGGCTTCCCGGACGCGGGTAACGCGCCGATGGAAGCACAGGACGGCAATACTAATTTGGAGACGATCATTTTGCTGGGCGCTTCCGCCATTATTTTACTGGGCGGACTGCTCTTTGCCAGATTTTACCGCTGAAAATTTGGCGGGAGAACAGCGTGATAGAGATGTTCAGAAAAACCGCCCCGGTTCTTGCAGGTTTGTGAGAGCCGGGGCTTTTCTTATTTTGCGGAAAGCCGCTCCGGGAGTCTGTTTTTCTGCGCCGCATTTCAGGGGATTTTTTGTAGCTGCCGCGCCTGCGGTTCCCGCAAAAATTTTTTCTGAAAAATGGTTTTCAGTGCTTGACAAGGGGAAAAAGCTGTGCTAATAATATGTTATAACATTATAACGTTATAAGCTTTGGGTTCCCGATCGCGGAGAAAGAGAAAAATCGGGCGGGAAGAAGACATTTCCTGCCAATACGAAAAAGCCCGCTGCCGGAACAAGAAAGGAAAGTGGTCATGCGTATGGAATTTTATCCGGGGTTTCCCATCACGGTCAACACCCAGCCCATGGGGTTCGCATACGGCGAGGGGGTGCAGGGTCCCGCGCCGGAGCTGAGAAAGCTTTCCCAGATACGTCCGTCCCTGCTGGACCCCGGCTGTGCCGGTCCTGAGAACGTGTACTGCATTGCCATGGACGTGGCAGAGCGGCAGGATCACCCGGCGCTGGTGGAACAGAACCTGCTTTACGGCGTGGTCACCTACGCCCGGGGAAGCCTGGGAAATGAACCCATTCGTTCCCAGGGGCATATCCACGCGGTGTCCCCCTCCTGCGGCGCGTCCACCTGCGAGGTCTATGAGATATGGGACGGGGAAGCCTGCATTTATATGCAGGAAAGCGGCTCGGACGACGCGGGACGGTGCTATGCCGTCACCGGGCAGCCGGGAGACGTGATCATCGTCCCCCCCGGCTGGGTGCACGCCACAGTCAACAGCGACCCGGCGCGAAGCATGACCTTCGGCGCGTGGTGCGTCCGGGATTACGGCTTTGATTACAAAGATGTGCGCCGCCACGGCGGCATCGCCTTTTTCCCGCTGCTGACGGATTCCGGGCAGCTCCGCTGGGAGAAAAACCCCAGCTACAGAAGCGCCGAGCTGATCGTCAAGCCTGCCCGCACCTATGAGGACTTCGGCATTGCGCCCGGAAAGCCCATCTACCAGCAGTATCAGGAAGCTCCCCATTTGTTTGATTTTGTCACCCGCCCGCTGGATTTCCCGGAGTTGTGGGAAAACTACCAGCCCTGAGCATAGGAGGTCGCTATGAATTACTGTAAGTCGCCGGTGAACCACATCGAAACCGCCGCCACGGAAGCGTGGGCGGGCTATGAAGCTATCTGCCGGGTGCTGGAGGAAAGCATTCAGGCACAGCTTGAAGTCAAAAGCTCCTGCGTACTGGCAGTGGACGCGTACCCCGGCGTGAACGAGGAAGAACTGAAAGCGGCGCTGGAGACGCTGCATCCCGGTCTGTTCCTGGATATGCGGGAGGCGCTCTGCACAAAAGAGGAGTTTGCCAGGCGAATCCACCCCTACCTTACCGACGACCGGGTGTTCGGCAGAATGTATTTCGGCACGCTGGCGGATTTTCAGGAGGAAGAAAAGCTGCTGGCGCTCCGGCGGCAGGCAGAAGAAAGCCAAGGGCTGACCATCGTGTTCGGCTTTGGCGCGGGCAGTTTGGTAAAGCCGGATATCCTGCTGTATGCCGATGTTTCCCGCTGGGAGCTTCAGCTTCGCTTCCGCCGGGGCATGACAAATTATTATACGGACAATCCCAATGAAGATAACCTGAAAAAGAACAAGCAGGGATACTTTTTCGAATGGCGCATCGGCGATAAGCAGAAGCGCAGCCTGTTTGACGCCATGGATTTTTATTTGGACACGAACCGCCCGGGCGACCCCGCCATGACAACGGGGGACTGCTACCGCCGGGCGCTGGGGGAAATTTCCCAAAAGCCCTTCCGCACAGTGCCCTATTTCGACCCCGGTGTGTGGGGCGGGCAGTGGATGAAGCGCGTCTGCGGGCTGGACCCCAAAGAAAAGAATTACGCCTGGTCCTTTGACGGCGTGCCGGAGGAAAACAGCCTGTATCTGGAAATCAGCGGCGTAAGGCTGGAGACCCCCGCCATGAACCTGGTGCTGTACCGCCCGGTAGAGCTGCTGGGACCCCAGGTCTATGCCCGGTTCGGAGCGGAATTTCCCATTCGGTTCGATTTTCTGGACACCATGGGCGGGCAGAACCTGAGCCTGCAGGTCCACCCCCTGACCGACTATATCCACAATCAGTTCGGCATGAATTATACCCAGGACGAGAGCTACTACATTCTGGACGCCGAAGAGGGGGCGGAGGTCTATCTGGGCTTGAAGGAGGGCATATGCCCCGGCGATATGATAGCCGACCTGAAAACCGCCCAGACAGGGGAAAAGCCCTTTGACGCGGACAAATACGTGAACCGCTTCCCGGCGAAAAAGCACGATCATTTCCTCATTCCCGCAGGCACGGTGCACTGCTCCGGCAGCGGCTGCATGGTGCTGGAGATCAGCGCCACGCCCTACATTTTCACCATGAAGCTGTGGGACTGGGGACGCCTTGGGCTGGACGGCAGACCCCGCCCCATTCACATCGAGCACGGCGAAAAGGTCATTCAGTGGGACAGGCAGACAAAATGGGTGCAGGAAAACCTTGTCAGCCCCACCCGCACCGTTCGGGAAACCGAAGAATACAAAGAAGAGCACACCGGGCTGCACGAGCTGGAATTTATCGAGACCCGGCGGTATGAGATCAGAACCGCCTGCCCGCTGGATACGGAAAATAATGTGAATATGCTGAACCTGGTGGAAGGAGAAGCCGCCGTCATCGAAAGCCCCACAGGCGCTTTCGAGCCCTTTACGGTGCATTATGCGGAAACCTTCATTCTGCCTGCCGCGGCAGGGAAATATACGATCCGCCCCATAGGTGACGCGCCCATCAAGGTCATTCGCGCCTATGTGAGAACGCCGAAAGCGGAGTAAGCGCAGAGGATCGTTTGGGAACGCAGCCTGGCTGCATGGGAAAAAGAAAGGTGGTCATGACCGTGAAAAAGCTGGACTATTCCAAGGGCGCACCGCCCCTGTATATGCAGATCTATCAGGACTTGAAGGAGAAAATTTCCGGCAAGGAATACGATTACGGTCAGAATATCCCCACAGAACTGGAACTGCAGGAGCAGTATGGCGTCAGCCGCATCACCATTCGTCAGGCGCTGTCCGCCCTGGAGCAGGAGGGGCTGGTGGTGCGCACCCGGGGGAAAGGGACCATCGTTTCCCGGCAGCCCGTCATTGAAGAGCAGCTGACCAGTATCAAGAGCTTTACCGAGGAAATGCGGGAGCGCAATATGGTTCCCGGCACAAAATCTGCCCACTGTGAAAAGACGGAAGCCGATGAGGAGCTGGCGGACATCTTTTCCTGCGAAACAGGGGCGCCCCTGTACCATGTCCGACGGATCAGGACCGCCAACGACCGTGTCATCGTCCTGTTCGACACCTATCTTTCGGGAAAATATGAGCTTCCCCTGGAGGACAGCCGGTACGGCGGCTCCCTGTACCGCCTGCTGGAGGATTGCGGCGTTCACCCCCCGGTGGGGATCGAGGAGCGGTTTGAAGCCATAACGGCGAATCGGGAGCTTTCCGAAGCGCTGGATATTTCCGTGGGAGACCCTGTGATGCGGCGCACCCGGGTGGCGCTGGACAGCGACCTGAACGTACTGGAATACACCCGTTCCTACTATAACGCCGCCCGGTACGCCTATGTGGTTTACGCGGGCGTGACGGACAGGGCGGGGGAATAAAATACGGAGACTGACCCGGCGGCAAAATTTATGGGCATAGGCTCTTGCCGATCGGGAAAAGATAGCACGAAATTCGGAGGAGTAATTTATGAACAAGCAGATCAGCAGGGAAGCAAAAGAAATGTTCCGGATCGACAAGCCCTTTGCCATCACCATGTGGGAATTTTCCTGGATCGAGCGGCGATGGCCCGGCGCGGGCTTTGAGGATTGGGACAAAGCCCTTTCAGAGCTTACCGACCGCGGCTACGACGCCGTCCGCATCGACGCGTTCCCCCACCTGATGGCGTGGGACGCCCACAAGGAATGGACGCTGAAGCCCGTGTGGAACTTGCAGACCTGGGGCAGCCAGTCTGTCAATAAGATCACCCTGCACGACGATTTCCGTGATTTTCTGAAAGCCTGCCGCCGCCACAATGTCCGGGTAGGGCTGTCCACATGGTTCCGGGAGGATCTGGACAACACCAGAATGAGCATTCTCACCCCGAAGGATCACGCGGATATCTGGATCAAAACGCTGGACTACATCAGGGAATGGGGCGAGCTGGACAACATTCTGTATGTGGACCTCTGCAACGAATGGCCCCTTGAAGCCTGGGCGCCCTTCTTCACCAGAGAGGGGGAAAGCGCCAGAGATTCCAGGCGTTCCCTTGACTGGGTGCGGGAAGCCATCACCGAGGTGAAAAAGCAGTATCCCAACATTCCGCTGACCTTCTCCTACTGCGGGCACATCACCAATGTGGATGAGGACGTAAGCCCCCTGGATTTCATCGAGCCCCATATCTGGATGACCAACGCCAGCGAGTTTTACGAGAAGGTCGGGTACGGCTACCAGCGCTTTGACGATACGGGTTACACCAATCTGGCGCTGAATGGCGAGCGCATTTACCGGGAATCCAGGGAGCATTACGACCGCTGCCTGGTGGAAGAAATCGAGCGTGCTGCGGAATGGTCCCGCCGTTCCGGCAAGCCGCTGGTCACCACGGAATGCTGGTCCATTGTGGACTACAAGGACTGGCCCCTGCTGAACTGGGACTGGATTTTGGACTTAAACGAGCTGGGCGTGAAGACTGCCGCCGCTACCGGGCGCTGGGCAGGCATGGGCACCAGCAATTTCTGCGGTCCCCAGTTTGTGGGAATGTGGCGGGAAAAAGACTGGCACCAGAGAATGACAAAGCTCATTCGTGAATCCAGGCTGGATTAAAGGGACGGTAGCTATGACCATGAAAAAAGCAACGGAACGATACGATCTGCAGACCGGGGAATTGAGCGGCGAGTACGCTTCTCATTCCGAGAAAAAGCTTTCCCAGCTGAAGGGTGTTTTCGCAGACGAAACAGCCTTTGCCACCATGGACGGGGAGCAGCTGGTATATGAGGTCAGCGCCCACATGGCAGTTCAGGAGGGGACCCCCGGCGGGCTGTTTTTCGGCACCAGCACCATTCACCCCGGCAGGGTGGGCAACGAATATTTCATGACCAAGGGGCATTTCCACAACAAGCGGGAATGCGCGGAATACTACTGGGGGATTTCCGGCGAGGGCGTGCTGCTTTTGATGGACGAGGACAGGCGCTGCACCGCGGAGCAGGTACAGCCCGGCTCCCTGCATTATATCGGGGGCTATCTTGCCCACCGGCTCATCAATACCGGGGAAAGCGATCTGGTCGTGGGCGCCTGCTGGGGCTCTGACGCCGGGCACGATTACGGCTCTATCGAAACGGCGGGGTTTTCCGCCAGGGTGCTCTGCGAGAACGGCAAAGCTGTTTTGAAGGAGAGCCACTGAGCATTGCAAAAGGAGGGCTTCTGCATGAATACCATCGCCATGGACTTGGGCGGCACGCGGGTGAAGCTGGGCGTGGTGTCGGACGGCAGGGTGCTGGAATCCGCCAAAATGGAATCCAACTCTACCCGGGGCTTTCTGCCGCTGGCGCTGGAGCTGGAAAAAATCTGCAAAAAGTGGCAGCGCCAGTACGAAATAGACGCCATGGGCATTGCCTTTCCCAGCCTGGTAGACACGGACAAAAAGCAGGTGCTGGGGCACAACAACAAGTTCAGAGACTGCGTGGGCTTTGATTTTCCCGGCTGGGTGCAGGAACGCTTTGGGCTGCCCATGGTACTGGAAAACGACGCCAACGCCGCCGCCCTGGGCGAGCTGGGCTATGGAGTCGCCAAAGATACCGGGGATTTTGTGCTGATGATCCTGGGAACGGGCATTGGCACTGCCGCCGTGATGAACGGCGGGCTGATCCGGGGAAAGCATTACCAGGCAGGCGTCCTGCTGGGGCACATGCCCTTAAAGCGGGGCGGTCGCCCCTGCGTGGGCTGCCCGGGGGTGGGCTGCGCGGAAGCGCAGGCAAGCACCTGGGCGCTGAAGCATATGGTGGCGGAATCTCCCTTATCCAGCCCCTTAAAGCAGGAAGAAACCGTGAATTTCGAGGTGCTGCAGCGCTATTATAACGGCGGGGACAGGCTGGCGCGGGAAATTTTTGACGAGTGCTGCGATTATTGGAGCAACTGCCTGATCTCCCTCATCTATGCCTACGACCCGGAGGTCGTAGTGCTCAGCGGCGGCGTGCTGCGCTGGGGGAAAGAGCTGACCGACAGGATTTTCCAAACCGTTGACCGGCACGCGTGGACGCCCTGGGGCAAGCCGCAGCTCCGCCTGGCGAAAAACCCGGAGCATTCCGTGCTGCTGGGGCTGCACTACATGAATAAACAGGAAAAGGAGAAAGAAATTCTGTGAAACATCAGGACGCGAAAGAATATCTGGGCTGTCAGCTGTGGGTGGAGCCTACGGACAGCCGGGAACGGGTGGACGAGCTGGTCAAAACCGCCGCGGAAAGCGGGCTGGGGTGGCTGAGAATTTTCCTTATGTGGCCGTGGATCGAGGAACAGCCCGGCGAGTGGGATTTTACGGTATTTGATTTTGTATTTGACGCCTGTGAAAAGTATGGGATCAAGGTGAAAGCCACGTTGACGGCAAATTCCGGTCCCTGGCACATTGGCACGCCTTCCCTGCTGCACTCTCACACCGGGTTCCTGGACGAGAGCCAGTGGCCCGCCATGGAGCGCTATGTAGAGCGCTGCGTGACCCGTTACAAGGATCACCCGGCGCTGGGGCAGTGGATCCTGTGGAACGAGCCTGCCGCCCGGCGGGAGCAGAGCGATCAGGCGCGCCGCCATTGGCAGGCATGGCTGGAGGAGGCTTACGGGGGGAATATCTCCGCCCTGAATAAGCGCTGGCGCACCGGGTATCAGGGCTTTTCGGAAGCGCAGTTCCCCAATGAGATATTGCACCCCGCCCACATTGGCAACGGCTGGGCTTCCTACCGCCCCGTCATGGATTTTGACCGCTTCTCCATGAAGTGGCTGGAATGGGAATTACAGCAAATTCAGGACCTGGTGCGGAAATACGACGCTAAAACTCCCACCTGCATCAATCCCACGCCCCTGCTGGAAAATCAGGCAAATTCTGGGCTGGACCAGGAGGAACTGGCGAAAATCGTAGATGTGGTAGGCGCAAGCTATCACCCTGCCTGGCACTTTACCTTCTGCGACCGGGAGATGTTCCCGGCGCTGATGTCCCTGGGTGTGAAGAAAACGGCTTCTCACCCCAGCGTACACCGCGTCGAGGTGACGGAGGTGCAGTGCGGCAACACGCTGAGCTCTTCCACCCGTCCCTCCGACGTGGAGCCTGCGGAGCTGGCAAGGTTCTGCTTTGCCGGGATTTTTGCCGGCGCGGAATCTGTCACCGGGTGGCTCCTGAACCAGCGCACCTATGACTGCGAGGCAGGGGACTGGGGGCTGCTGGACAACAACGACCAGCACACCGGGCGCAGCAGAATGATGAAGCGGGTGCGGGACGTGATGGAAACCTTGGACCGTGTCACGGAAGGGCACGAGCCCCAGGAAAGCGATGTGCTGGTGGCATTCGACCAGGACGCGCAGGTGGTGGAGGTTCCCGACAGTGAGCGCGGCTCCCATGTAAAGGGGCGGCTGGTGCATGACGGGGCTTTGGGCGGCGCAATGCTTACCGCCCTGCTGACACAGGGCGGCGTCAATGCTTCTCAATGCCGTTTGGCGGATATTCCCCAGAAGGATTGCAGCGGGAAAACGCTGTTTTTGTCCCATCTGGTGGCGTGGTCGGAGGAAAACGCCGCCAGGGTGCTGGAATTTGCCAGAAAAGGCGGCACGGTGGTGCTGGACGCCACCTCCGGGCGCAAGACCCCGGACGCAGCCATGTACTGCCCCTGGCCGGGCGGGCTGGCAAAGGAGATCGGCATGACCGCCTCCGATCTGGAAACGGATTACAAGGGCTACGAGCTTTCCCTGTTTGGAGAACCGGCGGGGAAATGGCTGCTTACCAGGATACGTCCCATCTTTTCACCTGACGCGGGCTGGTCCGCCTGGGACGGTATCCGCTTTGAAAAGGACGGCGAGCCCCTTGTATGGGAGCGGGCGTATGAGCAGGGAAGATTTGTGCTGGTCAACGGCATGATGGGTCCCTCCGCCATTCACGAGCAGGAGAACCAGCTGGGGCTGAAGTACCTTCTGCGCCAGCTGACAAAGGATTCGCTGCTGCCCGTTCGCCCCGCAGGCTTTGAGCATGGGGCGTACGCCCTGCCTGTGACCTGCCAAAAGGGCTTGCTCACCGCGGTCCTGGCTAATTCCAGAAGCTGGCGGCAGGGCAGGGAATTACAGCTGATCGCCCCAGAGGGGGAGTACACCGACCTGTGGACAGGCGAGACGATTTCCGTCCCGTCTACCGGGCGGGTCTCCCTCCCGGCAGAAGACGGTATCGTATTGCTTTGGCAGAAGGGCAGTTGTTAGTCGTTAGTTGTTAGTTGTTAGTTGTTAGAAAGGGCAAGGACGGAAGGGCAGTTGTCAGTCGTCCGTTGTCAGTTGCTAGAAAAGACAGGGGGCGTAAGAGCGGGAAAGGCTGCTCTTACGCCCTTCTTTGATGATTTTCCGCAAGCCGCTTTCCGCTGGGAGTACCCATTCCGCTGAGCTGAAGTCGTATATTCTCCCCCGCCTACAGCGGGAGAGAATATACATAAAATCTTCAGAACAGGCGCTTCCCTTTCCGCCCTTTTTCTTGACGGGGAAACCGTCTTCATGATAAAATAATCGCAAAGTGGTCATTCTTATCTTAAAAATATTTGTGCGAATTTGAAAAACAGAGGCGAGCGTATGAATAGGGAAGTCATTTTATTAAAGCAGGGCGAAATTGCCCTGAAAGGATTGAACCGCAGGGCGTTTGAGGACGTGCTTTTGAAAAATATCCGCCGCCGGCTGCAGGGGGCGGGAAAATTTACCGTGACCGCCCTGCAATCCACGGTATACGTGCAGCCGGGAGACGACAGCGCCGACATGGACCTGGCGGAGGAGCGCTGTGCCAAAGTCTTCGGCGTAGTGGGCTGTACCAGAGCCGGGGAAGCGGAAAAGGATCTGCAGAAAATCTGCGAAAAAGCGGCGGACTACCTGAAGGACAGGCTGGAGGAGGTCGGCACCTTCAAGGTGGAGTGCAAGCGCAGCGACAAAAAATTTCCCTATCAATCCCCGGAAATTTCCGCCGAGGTGGGGGGATATCTCCTGGAGCAGTACCCCCATCTGACGGTAGACGTCCACCACCCGGACATTACCGTCTGGGTAGAGGTGCGGGAAAGCTGCGCCTATGTCCATGCCGATCCCAAGCCCGGCGCGGGGGGTATCCCCGTGGGCACGGGGGGCAAGGCGGCTGTTCTCATCAGCGGCGGGCTGGACAGCCCCGTTGCCGCGTGGTGCATGGCAAAACGGGGCGTAGAGCTTACCGCCATTCACTTCGCGAGCCCTCCTTATACCAGCGAGCTTGCCCACGAAAAGGTGGTGCGGCTGCTCCGCAAGGTCAGCGAATATGCCGGGCGCATCAAAATGGTCACCGTGAATTTCACAAAGCTGCAGGAAGCTATTCGGGATTGCTGCCAGGAGGATTTGAACACCGTGATCCTCCGGCGGTTCATGCTGCGGGCGGCGGAGCAGATCGCCCGGGAGGAGGGCTGCTCCGCGCTGATCACCGGGGAAAGCCTGGGGCAGGTGGCAAGCCAGACCATTCAGGCGATCGCCTGTACCGATGCCGTGGCGGCCATGCCCGTATTCCGCCCGCTGATCGGGTCTGACAAATCAGAGATCGTAAAGCTTGCTTATCAGATCGACACCTATGATATTTCCATTGAACCCTATGAGGATTGCTGCACCATCTTCACGCCCAAGCACCCGCGCACCCGCCCGATCCTGCATTTTGTGGAGGACGCGGAAAAAGCCATTGACGGGGCAACGCTGCTTCAGGAAGCATTGCAGAACGTGGAGACACTGCAAATTACACCCTATAGCGAAGAAGGAGATTTTTGAATGAACGCTGAAATCATTTCCGTGGGGACGGAGCTGCTGCTGGGGCAGGTGGTGAATACGGACGCCGCCATCGTTGCCCGGGAGCTTTCCGCGCTGGGCATCGACCTGCTCCATTCTTCCGTGGTGGGAGATAACCCGGAACGGTTGAAAGAAGCGGTGGAAGCCGCCATTTCCCGCAGCGACCTGCTTATCATGACCGGCGGGCTGGGTCCCACCACCGACGACCTGACCAAGGAGACCACCGCCGCCGCTGCCGGGAAAAAGCTCAAGCTCCATGAGGAGAGCCTGCGGCGTATCCAGAATTATTTCAACGAGAGCCATGTCAGCGAAAATCAGGCGAAGCAGGCGTACCTTCCCGAAGGCTGCACCGTGCTGCAAAACGACAACGGCACCGCGCCGGGCTGCGCTTTTCAGGCGGAGAACGGCTGCACCGTTATCATGCTGCCCGGTCCGCCCTCCGAGCTTGCGCCCATGATGAAAAATTACGCCGTACCCTATTTGAAGCAGGGGCAGGAGTCCGTGATCGTGTCCCACAACGTCCACATTTACGGCAAGGGCGAAGCCCCTGTGGCGCTGCTGATGGACGACAAGATGGACGGGCAGAACCCCACCCTTGCCCCTTACGCCAAGGAGGGGGAATGCTTCCTGCGGGTGACTGCCAAAGCAAAGGACGAAAAAACCGCCGACCAGATGTGCCAACCCCTGATCGAGGAGATCAAACGGCGGCTGGGGGACTATGTATACAGTGTGGACGTGGAAACCCTGGAGGAGCTGGTGGTACAGGAGCTGCGACAGGCGGGGAAGACCCTTGCCACGGCGGAATCCTGCACCGGCGGGCTGCTGGCAAAGCGGATCACCGATATTTCCGGCTCGTCAGCCGTGTTCCATATGGGCTGCGTCACCTATGCCAACGAGGCAAAGGAAGCGCTGCTGTTTGTGCCCCATGAGATTTTGGAGCGGCACGGGGCGGTCAGCGAGGAGACCGCCAGAGCCATGGCGGAGGGCATCGTCCGGCGCTCCGGCAGCGACATTGGAATCGGCATTACCGGCATTGCCGGACCTGACGGCGGAACTGTTGAAAAGCCTGTTGGCCTGATCTATATTGCCCTCAGCGACGGCAAAAACACCTGGGTGGCAAAGCGCTCCCCCATCGGGCGCACCAAGAGCCGCGACTGGCACCGCCATTGTGCCGCGTCCCAGGCGCTGGACATGGTGCGCCGCTATTTGGAGCACCTGCCCGTGATCCCTCAGGAATGATGGAACGGGATACGATCGGTCAGCCCCTCCAAAAGCGGGAAGTGGCAGACTGCTCTGTCCGGGGGCAAAATACAGTAGGGCGCTTTGCCCCCACGCCCAGCGGGAACCTGCATTTGGGCAACCTGTTCTGCTCTCTTCTCGCCTGGCTCGCGGCGAAGCGGCAGGGCGGAAGGATACTCCTGCGCATTGAGGATCTGGACAGGGAGCGCACCCGCATGGAGTATGTCCGCAGCGCGGAGGAGGACCTGCGTTTTCTGGGGCTTTCCTGGGACGAGGGCGGCTCCTACGGTGGGGAAGCCTATTTCCAGAGCAACCGAAGCGGCTTTTATGAACAGTTGCTCCACAGGCTGGAGGAACAGGGGCTGGTATACCCCTGCTTTTGCAGCCGGGCGGAGCTTCACGCCGCCAGCGCGCCCCACGCCTCCGACGGCGACCCCATCTATTCCGGCAAGTGCCGCGGGCTTTCCCCGGAAGACGTGAAAAAGCTTGCGGAAATCCGTTCCCCGGCGCTGCGGCTGCGGGCGCCGCCGGAGGTTTTCACGTTTCTCGATAGCCACTATGGCGAGGTCAGTCAGAATCTGGCGGAGGAATGCGGCGATTTTATTCTCCGGCGCTCCGACGGCGTATTCGCGTACCAGCTGGCGGTGGTGGGGGATGACGCCGCCATGGGCGTGACGCAGGTGGTGCGCGGGCGGGACCTGCTTTCCTCCACCGCCCGGCAGATTTACCTTTACCGGCTGCTGGGCTATCCCGCGCCGGAATTTGCCCATGTGCCGCTGCTGCTGGCACACGATGGGCGCAGGCTTTCCAAGCGGGACAGGGACACAAGCCTGCAGGCGCTGCGGGAAAAGGGATTTTCCGGCGAAGAGATCGTGGGCAGGCTTGCGTACCTTGCCGGGCTGCTCCCCGCCCCGGAGGCCGCCGCCCCCGCGGAGCTTATCCCGCTGTTTTCCTGGGAAAAGGTGCCGAAGGAGGACATTCTCCTGCCGGAGGGGTTATTTGAAAAGCCGTGAGCAGGGAATCATTTTTCCGCCGGGTGGATTCGCCCAGCGAATCCGCTGAGTGAATCCGCCCAGCGGAAGAAAAAATTTGCCTGCGGGGTAGACATCTTTCAAATTGCATGTTATAATTTTAACAATAAAATTTGATTCGCCCTTTGGCGAGACAGGAGGAAAAATTATGCTGTTGCAGGACAAGGTCGCGATCGTCACAGGGGGCAGCCGGGGGATCGGCTTCGCCATCGTCAGGGAATTTTTGAAGAACGGCGCCAAGGTAGTGCTGTGCGGCTCCCGTCAGGAAACCGCCGACAAGGCCGTGGCAGAGCTGAAGGCTGAGAACCCGGACTGGCAGGTGGAGGGCATTTGCCCCAACCTGACGGATTATGAGTCCGTCAAGACCGCCTTTGACAAGGTGGCGGAAAAGTACGGCAGGATCGACATTCTGGCAAATAACGCCGGCGTGTCCGCTTCCGAGCCTTTCTCCACGTATACCCCCGAAATGTTCCAGAAGACCATGGACTTGAACGTGACCGCAGTGTTCAACTGCTCCCGCGCGGTGGTGGACCAGATGACCGGGCAGGGCGGCGGCTCCATTATCAACACCAGCTCCATGGTGAGCAGGTACGGTCAGCCCGCCGGCGTGGCATATCCCACCAGCAAGTTCGCTGTCAATGGTATGACCCTGTCCCTGGCCCGTGAGCTGGGACCCAAGGGCATTCGCGTCAACGCCGTTGCCCCCGGGATCACCAACACCGATATGATGAAGGCTGTGCCGGAGAACATTATTCAGGGCATGGTCGCTCAGGTGCCCCTGCGCCGTATCGGCGAGCCGGAGGAGGTTGCCAACGCCTTTGTATTTTTGGCAAGCGAAATGGCTAGTTACATCACCGGCGTGGTCCTGAGCGTGGACGGTCTGGCACGCTCTTAACGGACAAAATGGACGGAAAAAATATTTCACAGCTTGAAAAGCTGTGATTTTGCTTCGCAAAACCATATTTTTTCATAGCCTTTGGGGTAACCAATCTATAGATTTTGGTGTTCTAAAACTTGCAGAATGGACGGTTGGGTGCACTGCTATCATCTGGCGCGCTTTCCGTCCAGTCTCTAAAATCCAGTATCCAGCGTCCAGCAAGCGAAGCATTCGTCAGAGTGCTTCGCTTTTTTCGTGCAAAATTTTTTGAGGGGATCGGCTTTTTCTATCGCTTTGCATGAAAAACGCGGTTCCCCTGCATTTTTCAAAAAATTCACTTTTCTTTTGGGCTGATTCCGATTATAATAAGGCGTAGGCAAATATACGACTGTAAGGTCGAATTTGGGACAGCAGGAAAGGAGTTCCCACAATATGAAAAAATCTGTTGCATTTTTGCAGAAGCTGACTTGCTTTCTTTTGGTGCTGGCGCTGGGCGTTTCCCTTGCGGGCTGCGCGTCTTCCGGCGGGAACGGCTCTCAGGCGGATAACGAGCCGAAAACCGTGCGCATCAATATCAGCGCCGACCCTGACAGCCTGGACCCGTGGCAGTCTTCTGCCACCGATACGGAAGCGATTTTCCACAATGTGTTCGAGGGGCTGTGCCTGTACGATACGGCGGGGAATATCATTCCCGGGCTGGCGGAGAGCTGGGACATTTCCGAGGACGGGAAAACCTATACCTTCCACCTGCGGCAGGACGTGACCTTCCACAACGGGAAAAAGCTGACCTCCGCCGACGTGCTCTACAGCTACAACAAGCTCACCGGGCTGGGCGGGGAAGAAGCTCTGACCGGGAAATTTGAAATGATCGAAAGCCTGGAAGCGCCGGACGAGTACACCTTCGTGGCGCATTTGAGCGCGCCCTCCGCGGCGTTTTTGTCCCTTGCCATCGTGGCGGTGCTGCCGGAGGGCTATGAGGAGCAGGCGACAAAGCCCGTTGGCACAGGACCTTTCCGCTTTGCGGAATACACCCCCTCTCAGCGCATCGTGCTGGAAAAGAACGAGGACTACTACGACAAGGGCGAGGGGGACGCACCCGGCAGAATGGCGAAGGTCGACCGGGTGGAAATCTACATCATGGACGACATTGCCGCCGTGGTATCCGCCCTGCGTTCCGGGCAGCTGGATATTGCCGCCGTCATCAACGCGGAGGACGCTCAGGTGCTGGAAAGTGAGTTCGACATTTATAACTCCCCCCAAAATATGGTGCAGAGTTTGTTTTTGAATCTGGAAAGCGAGCCCTTTGACGATGTGCGGGTGCGCCAGGCGGTGAGCTATGCCATCGATCAGGACGAGATTGTCAGCGGCGTGTTCGGCGGCTATGCCACCAGGCTGCCCAGCAATTTCAGCCCTGTGATGGCGGCGTATTACAACAGCGGTTTGGAAGGCACTTACGACCACGATGTGGAGAAGGCAAAGGAGCTGCTGAAAGAGGCTGGCTACGAGGACGGCTTCTCCATGACCATCACGGTGCCGGCAAACTATCAGAAGCACATTGACACCGCCCAGGTCATTGCCCAGCAGCTTGCCGCTGTGAATATCGAGGCGAAGATAGAGCTGATCGAATGGGCAACCTGGCTGGAGGACGTGTACAAGAACGCCAAGTACCAGACCACCATCGTGGGTTTGAGCGGAAAGCTGGACCCGGATTCCGTATTGGGCAGGTATGAAAGCGATTACCGCAGCAACTTTTTCCATTTTGCCGATGAGGAATACGACCAGCTGATTGAAGCTGCCAGAGTGGAGCTGGACGATGGGAAACGGGCGGAGGAATACAAGCGCTGCCAGGAGATTTTGACAGAACAGGCTGCCGCCGTGTATCTCACAGACCCCAACCTGATCGTCGCCTGCCGCAAGGACCTGAAGGGCTTTACGTTCTATCCCGTGACCTTCTACGATTTCAGCACGCTGTATTATGAATAAGTTGAACTGAAAAATAAGAGGAATACCGGGTGCTTCGCTTTGCGGAGTATCCGGCATTCGTACAGAAAGGGCGGTGTGAAGCATGGCATATTATGCAAGGAAAACGGCGGGCTTTCTGGTAACGCTGCTGCTGGTGTCCCTTGTGACCTTTGCCGTGTTCCAGATACTGCCCGGCGACCCTGCCACCGTCATTCTGGGCGTGGACGCGGACCCGGTACAGGTGGAGCAGCTGCGGATCGCTATCGGCGCGGATAAGCCCATTTGGGAACGGTTTTTCACATGGATCACCGGGGCGCTGCGGGGGGACTTGGGAATGTCTTACCAGTACCGCCAGCCGGTGACCGACCTGATTTCCGGCGGGCTGTCCGTCACGGTGGCGCTGGCGCTGTTTTCCCTGCTGCTGACGGCGGGGATCGGCATTCCCACCGGGCTGTGGCTGGCAAGGCATGGGAAAAAGACCTATGCCGCGCCCATCACGTTCCTGTCCCAGCTGGGGCTTTCTGTTCCCGCCTTCTGCATGAGCATCGTGCTCATCGAGATTTTCTCCGTCCACTTGAAATGGCTGCCCTCGCTGGGATATACCCCCTGGACGAGCAGCCCCATAAAATGTCTGCAAAGTTTGCTGCTGCCCTCGCTGGCGATCGCGTTCAGCTCCTCGGCGGTGCTGATCCGCTATGTCCGCACCAGCGTGGTGCGGCAGGAGGGAGAGGGTTATGTGCGCACCGCCCGCAGCAAGGGCGTTTCCTCCCATAAGGTGCTGTGGGGGCACGTGCTGCGCAATTCGTTGATCCCCGTGCTGACCATTTTCGGCATGATCGTCACCGATGTGCTGGGGGGCAGCATCATCATTGAAAACGTGTTTTCCCTGCCGGGCATCGGCAGGCTTGTTGCCACCGCCATTTCCACCAGGGACCTGCCGCTGATCCAGGGGCTGGTGCTGTACCTGGCGGGAATCGTTGTGGTGTGCAATTTTGGCGTGGACCTGCTCTATTCGGTGATCGATCCACGGATCAGGCTGAAATGACGGGGAGGTGGGCATTTGAGAATTTCTGAGATATGGAAGCAGTGCTGGCACAAAAAGAATTTTGTCGCCGGGGCTTGTATGGTCGGGCTCATGCTCCTTGTGATGGCAGTGGGCTTTTTCTGGATGCCCTACGACCCCGAAGCCATGGAGCTGGACAACAAGCTCAGCTTTTTTTCTTCCGCCCATCTGCTGGGAACGGACCAGTTTGGGCGGGATATCCTCAGCCGCATGATGGAAGGGGCAAGGTACTCCTTTTTGATCGGCGCGGCGGCAGTGGCAACAGGGCTGCTGCTGGGCGGTGTCATCGGCACGGTGGCAGGCTATTACGGCGGCAAGCCGGACGAGCTGGTGATGAAGCTCATCGACGTGCAGATGGCGTTCCCCGGGGTGCTGCTAGCGTTGATGCTCATTGTGGTGTTCGGCGTAGGGCTGGGCAATATGGCGCTGGCGCTGGGCATTATGTCCGTGCCGCGGTTCGCGCGGATCACCCGCAGCGGGTTCATCAAATACCGGGAAGCGGAATTTATCAAAGCCGCCCGGGTGCGGGGCGCGGGGGACGGGAGGATCATTTTCCGGCACATTCTGCCCCATGTGGCGCCGGATATCATCGTCACCTGCTCCCTGGGCTTTGCCGGGGCGGTGATGAGCGAAGCGGGGCTCAGCTATCTTGGCTTGGGCATTCAGCCGCCCACCCCCAGCTTTGGAAAAATGCTCAGCGAAGCCCAGGCGTGCATTTTGCAGGCGGGCTGGTACGTGCTGGTGCCTGCCGCCGCCATCACGCTGCTGACCATGGGCTTCAACCTGATGGGAGACGGCTTGCAGGAGGTGATCGGGCATGACAGATAAACGGCAGCCTCCTGTCCTTGCCGTGGAACAGCTGACTGTGGAATTTCCCGCAGGCGGCGGCTATTCTGCCGGGTACTGCCCCGCGGTAAAGGACGTGAGCCTTCAGGTGGAGCCGGGAGAAATGGTGGCGCTGGTGGGGGAATCCGGCTGCGGCAAAACCGTCACGGCGCTGACCGCTATCGGCTTGCAGCCGGACGCCGCAAAAATCACCCACGGCAGGGTGCGGTTCCAGGGCGCGGAGTTGCTGGGACTGACGGAGGAGCAGTGGAACCAGTACCGTGGAAAGGAAATTTCCATGATCTTCCAGGAGCCGATGACTGCCCTGAATCCCCTGATGAAGGTGGGCAGGCAGATCGCCGAAGCCGCCCGCGCCCACGGGGTATCCCGGAAAGAAGCGGCAGAGCAGACCCTTGCCATGATGGAGCGGGTGGGTCTGCCCGACGCGAAGCGCCTCTATCACGAGTATCCCCACCGCCTGTCCGGGGGTATGCGCCAGCGGGTGATGATCGCCATGGCGCTGTTGAACCGCCCGGCGCTGCTCATTGCGGACGAGCCCACCACGGCGCTGGACGTGACCATTCAGGCGCAGATCATGGAGCTGATCCGCCGTATGAACCGGGAGCTGGGCACGGCGGTGCTGCTGATCTCCCACGATTTGGGCGTCATTCGCCAAATGTGCAGCCGGGTGTACATTCTTTATGCCGGGCAGGTGGTGGAAAGCGGTCCGGTAGAGCAGGTGCTTTCCCACCCCATTCACCCCTACACCAAAGGGCTGGTAGCGTCCATTCCCACGCTGGAAAAGCGGGGCAGCCGGCTGCGCCCCATTCCCGGCACTGTGCCGCCTTTGGAGGAACGCAGCGGCACAGGCTGCCCGTTTTACAACCGCTGTGAAAGAAGACGCCCCCAGTGCGAAAGGGAACACCCCCCCAAAGTCCAGCGGGGAGCCCATATGGCGCTGTGCGCAGACGCAAAGGAGGAAGGGCTATGAATGTTGACACACAGCGGAACCGACCTCTGCTGCAAATTGAACACCTGACTAAGGAATTTAAGCAGGGCAAGGATAAGATTCTGGCAGTTTCCGATTTCTCGCTGGAAATCCGGCGAGGGGAGATTTTCGGGCTGGTGGGGGAATCCGGCTGCGGGAAGTCCACCCTGGGACAAATGCTGGTGCACTTGCTGGAGCCTACGTCTGGAAAAATCCTGCTGGACGGGCAGGACGTGACAAAGCCCTCGAAAAAGGAGTTCCGGGAGCTTTGCCGGAGAATGCAGATCATTTTTCAGGACCCCTACGCTTCTATCGACACGAGCAAGACCGTGGGCTGGCTGCTGGAAGAGCCCCTGAAAATTCACGGTCTCGGCGAAAGCCCCCAGGGGCGGCGGGAAAAGGCGCGGCAGATGCTCTGCGCCGCCGGGCTGGACGAAAGCTATCTCACCCGCTGGCCCAGCGAGCTTTCCGGCGGGCAGCGGCAGAGGGTCGCTATTGCGCTGGCGCTGATCCTGGAGCCGGATTTCGTGGTCTGCGATGAACCCGTGTCCGCGCTGGACGTGTCCGTGCAGGCGCAGGTGCTGAACCTGCTGCTGGAGCTGCGGGAAACCTTCGGTCTGACCTATCTGTTTATTTCCCACGACCTGAACGTGGTCTCCTACCTTTCCGACCGTATCGGCGTGATGTACCTGGGCAATCTGGTGGAGCTGGGCGACAGCCGCCAGCTGTCGGAAAACCCGCTGCACCCCTATACAAAGGCGCTGTTTTCCGCTGCTCTGGCGGCGGAGGGGAAGGCGGAGCAGGTGCTGCTTACCGGCGATCTGCCCAGCCCGGCGGACCCGCCCTCCGGCTGCCCGTTCCACACCCGCTGCCCGGAATGCACGGACCGCTGCAAAACGGAAAAGCCCGTCCTCCGTCCTTTCCCGGACGGGCGCTTTTGTTCTTGCTTTAATGGACGGGAAAAAGACTTTGTGGTATGAAATACCACAATTCTCCTGCGGAGAACCGTCTTTTTCCACTGCGCTGAGGGTACACTGCCATAAATAGACAAAGAATCGCATAAGCAAAAGAGGGACAAAGCATTGCTTTGTCCCTCTTTGCTATTACGTGATTTGTTGTGTTTGCCCGAAAATTCCGCAGGCGGTTCCCAGCGGCTTTTTTGTTATCCGCCCAGATAGGCGGCTTTTACGGCAGGGTCGGCAAGCAGCTCCTTTGCCGGAGCGGACTTCACGATCTTTCCCGTTTCCAGCACATAGCCGCGGTCCGCTACGCTCAGCGCCATCTGAGCGTTCTGCTCCACCAGCAGAATGGTGGTGCCCGCTTTATGCAGGTCTTTGATAATGCTGAAAATCTGATCTACCAGAATGGGGGCGAGACCCATGGAGGGTTCGTCCAGCATCATCAGCTTGGGGTCGGACATTAGGGCGCGCCCCATGGCAAGCATCTGCTGCTCGCCGCCGGACAAGGTGCCGGCGATCTGCTTCCGGCGCTCCTTCAGCCGGGGGAACAGCTCGTAGACCCGTGCCAGATGACCGCTTACATTGCCGGATTTTTGGGTGTACGCGCCCATTTCCAGATTTTCTTCCACAGTCATCTGCAAAAATACCCGGCGCCCCTCCGGCACATGGGCAAGCCCGTGCGCCACCAGCTTGTGGGGGGCGGCGCTGCCGATATCCTGCCCTTCAAAGACGATGGAGCCCGTCTTGGAGCGCAGCAGCCCGGAAACAGTTTTCAGGGTGGTGGATTTTCCCGCGCCGTTTGCGCCGATCAGGGTGACGATCTCCCCCTCGTCCACTTCAAAGGAAACGTCCTTAATGGCGTGAATGACGCCGTAATAGACGTTCATATTGTCAACTGTCAGCAGCATTTTTTACACCTCCCGTTTTTTGCCCAGATAGGCTTCGATGACCTGCGGGTCGTTCTTGATCTCATCGGGAGTGCCCTTGGCAATGATCTCGCCGAAGTTCAGCACGCATATCCCCTCGCAGATACCCATGACAAGGGACATATCGTGCTCGATCAGCAGCACGGCAATGTGGAACGTGTCCCGGATTTTCACGATGTTGTCCATCAAATCGGCGGTTTCCGAGGGGTTCATGCCCGCTGCCGGCTCGTCCAGCAGCAGCAGCTTGGGATCGGTGGCAAGGGCGCGTAGGATCTCCAGCCGCCGCTGTGCGCCGTAGGGGAGGGAGCCCGCCTGATGGTTCGCCAGGTCCTCCATATCGAAGATACGCAGCAGCTCCATGGCTTTTTCATGGCAGCGCTTTTCCTCTTTCCAGTAATTGGGCATTCGGAGGATACCCTGGAACATTCCGTATTTGGTATCGTTGTGCAGCCCCACCTTCACATTGTCCTCCACGGACAGGTTTTTGAACAGGCGGATGTTCTGGAAGGTCCGGGCAATGCCCGCCTTGTTCACCTGGGAGGTGGTCATGTTGTGGGTGTCCACGCCGTCCAGCAGAATGGTGCCCCGGGTGGGCTGGTACACCTTGGTCAGCAGGTTGAACACCGTGGTTTTGCCCGCGCCGTTGGGACCGATCAACCCGGCGATCTCCGTGCGCCCAATGGCGGTGTTGAAGTCCTTTACCGCAGTCAGACCGCCGAAATCAATGCCCAGATGCCGGCATTCCAGAATGGGGTCCTGATTGATGTCCCGTTCGGGGATTTTATTTACGCTGGGGACGGGAACCAGCTTGGTGGGAGTTTTTTTGTTATGGTCGCTCATGCTGCCTCCCCTCCTTTCGCGGTGTCGTCGCCTTTCTCTTTCCGAAAGCGGGAGAAAAAGCTCTTGATGACGGAATTATTGGTCGCCAGCATGACGAGGATCAGCACAATGGCATACACCAGCATGCGGTAATCCGCCAGGCCGCGCATGGCGGGAGTCTCAGGCAGAATGGTGAGGAAAGCGGCGGCAATGATGGAGCCCCACATCTTTCCCTGACCGCCCAGAACCACGTAGACCAGGATCAAAATAGAGGTGTTGAAGTCGAATTTGGAGGCAACGATGGTGTTCTGCCCCAGCCCGTACAGCGCCCCGGCAGCGCCTGCCAGAGCGGCGGAGGTGACGAACGCCATCATTTTGTACTTGGTGATGTTCAGCCCCACGCTTTCGGCGGCAATGCGGTTATCCCGAATCGCCATGATCGCTCGACCTGACCGGGAATTTACCAGATTGAAAATGACCATCAGCGTGACAAGGATCAGCAGGAAGCCAGCCAAAAAGGTGGAAATTTTCGTAATATTGGGAATGCCCATGGGACCGTTCAGGATCATTTTCCCGCCCTCGCCCAGCGTGACGGTGGGCTGGAGGAAACTGGCGTGGAGCCCCTTGGGGTCCGCGCCCACATAAAGGTTTTCCACAATGGACTTGATGATCTGCCCGAAGGCAAGGGTCACAATGGCAAGGTAGTCGCCGTTCAGCCGAAGCACGGGGACGCTGATCAGCAGCCCTACGATACCGGCAAACACCGCGCCGATAACAAGCGCCGCCAGCAGCCGCAGCCCATCGGAGGGAATGGCGTCCTGCAATGCGGAAGCCGCCACTACCCCGGAGAAAGCGCCCACGCTCATGAAGCCCGCATGCCCCAGGCTCAGCTCTCCCAGCACCCCTACGGTCAGGTTCAGGGAAAGCGCCATCACCACATAGGCGCACACGGGGATCAGCTGTCCCTGCAGGGTGGGGGAGAGCTTACCGCTCATGGAAAGGGGCTGCAAAATGGCAAATGCAAGGATCACGCCCAGATAGGTCAGGAAATTGGTCCGGGTCGCGGAAGACATGGTTTTCAGTTTATTCATGCCGCCACCTCCTTATACCTTCTCGCGGACCTGCTTGCCCAGCAGCCCGGTAGGCTTGACCAGCAGGACCACGATGAGAACGGCAAACACAATGGCGTTTTGCAGCTGGGTGGAAATGTAGCTGCCCGCGAAAATCTCAATGACGCCCAGCAGCAGCCCGCCCAGCAGAGCGCCTGGAATGGAGCCGATGCCGCCGAACACCGCGGCGGTGAACGCCTTGATACCGGGCATGGAGCCGGTGGTGGGCACCAGAATGGGGTAGCTGGACATATACAGCACGCCCGCCACAGCGGCAAGGGCGGAGCCGATGGCAAAGGTCATGGAAATGGTGGTGTCTACATTGATGCCCATAAGCTGCGCGGCTCCCTTGTCTTCCGAGCAGGCGCGCATTGCCTTGCCCATTTTGGTCTTTCCCGTGAACCAGGAGAGCACCAGCATGATAATGACGCAGACCACCACGTTTACCACTGTATTTACGGAAATACGCAGCTCGCCGCCCAAAAAGGAGAGCGCGTCCCCGGTCAAAAAGGCGGGGAACATCTTATTATTGGAGCCCCACAGCAGCTGAGCGCCGTTTTGCAGGAAATAGCTGACGCCGATGGCGGTGATCAGCACTGCCAGGGAGGGGGCCTGCCGCAGAGGCTTATAGGCAAGCCGCTCAATGACCATGCCCAGAACGGTGCATACGATCATGGCAAGCAGCACACCGACCAGCGGGGGCAGATCAAAGCTGGAAACAGCGAAAAAGCAAATGTACGCGCCCACCATAATTACGTCGCCGTGGGCGAAGTTCAACATTTTGGCAATACCGTACACCATGGTATAGCCCAGAGCAATAATGGCGTAAACGCTGCCCAAGCTGATACCGTTAATGAGCTGGGTCAGAAAATTCACCATTGGGACAACACCTCATTTCATTTCTCAAAGTTTTCAAGGCGCCTGCCTTGATACAAAAGGAAGCGGGTCGCCGCCGGACGGCGACCCGCTTGGGAGTAACCTTTTGTTGTTTCTAAAAAATCAATCCATGCCCACGTAAGCGCCGTTCTGAATGACCATGCCCTTGGGGGCTTTGGTCACAGCGCCCGTGGTGTCCCATGTCATGCCCTCGCCGGTCAGCCCGTCGAAGGTCATGCTGGTGAACTGCTCAATGAGCGCGTCGCAGGTATCGGAAACGCTGGTGTCGGCGGTGACGCCGGCAGCGGTAGCGGCATTGTAGATGGCGTACACGCAGTCGTAGGCGTCGGCGGCGAACTGGTTGGGCACCTCGCCGTACAGTTCCTTATACTTATTGACAAAGCTCTGCGTAGCTTCGTCCTCCGCGTCGGCGTTGAAGGGGGTCAGCAGCATGACGCCCTCTGCCAGGGAGGTGTCAAAGCCGTCCACGCCCAGAATGCCGTCCATACCGTCGATGCCGAACCACTTGGGGGCATAGCCCATGGCGTTTGCCTGGGTGAAGATCAGCGCGGCGGCGTCATAGTACATAGGCAGGAACACCAGGTCGGCGCCTGCGCTCTTGGCAGCGCCCAGCTGCACGGAGAAATCGGTCTTCGTGTCCTCGGTAAAGGTCTGTACGCTGACAACATTCAGCCCCAGTTCCTTTGCCTTGGCGTCAAAGCTGTTGTAAACGCCGGTGGAATATACGTCGTCGTTCTTATAGATAACGGCGATGGAGGACCCCAGCTTCTGGTCGAAAATGTACTGTGCGGAAGCGGAGCCCTGGTTGGGGTCCACAAAGCACATCTGGTAAATGCTGTCCTTCCGCTCAATGTCTACCGTGCCGGTCAGGGGGTTGGCAACGCCGCCCAGCACGTCGGTGGAGGAAGCGGAGGGAGTCAGGTAAAACATGTGGTCGGCATTGGCTTCCACAGAGGTGGCAACGCCGGGAGTGGAGGTGACGCTGCCCAGGAAGACCTGCATTCCCCAGGACTTCAGGGTGTTGTATGCGTTCACGGATTTTTCCGCGTCGTGGGCGTCGTCCTCATATTTCAATTCAAACTGCAGACCGCCCAGGGCGTTTATCTCGTCAACGGCGATCTTCGCGCCGTTGGCAGCGGCAGTGCCGTAGATGGCGGCGCCGCCGGTCAGAGGTCCTACACCGCCGATCTTGATAGCGCCTGCGGTAGAAGCAGGGCTCGCGGCAGAGCCGGTAGAAGAATCAGCGGTAGAAGCAGCAGAAGAATTGGCGCCGCTCTCGTTGGTGCCGCCGGTATTGCCGCCGGAGCAGCCTACCAGCGCCGCCACCATGCAGACGGCAAGGATCAGTGCAAAAACTTTTTTCATATTTTTAGCCTCCTTTATTGCTGATGACAATTATATCCGTCGCACTTGCAATTGTCAATTGTGAATCTTCCAAAAGAAATTCGCTTTTTCCCAGCGTTTCCATGAAACATGACGAAATTGCAAATCTGAGAATTGAATGTAAGAGGAGCTCAACTTGCAAAATTTGCCTTTTCGGCACAAAAAATCAGGCAGGGAAGCGCGCTGCGCGCTTCCCTGCCGATCCTGTTTTTGATTTCAAAGCTTCCCCCGGGACCTTTAACCCCCTGAGCGAAAGCGCCGCACCGTTCCCGTAACGGGCTATTTCAAAATAAGCCGCGTTTCTCCGGGATTCAGGGTCGGCAGCTTTCCTTTGATCTTGGGGTGGGAAAGCTCTTCCCGCACCATGTCCCGCAGGACGGTGCCCCGGTTGGAGCCGTGGATCACCCGCAGCTCCGTAATGCCCGGCTGGGCGTGATCCAGCCAGTTCAGCAGCAAATCCTTTGCGTCCTCCAGATAGACCCCGTGGAGGTCGACCGTCATCACCGGGCCTTCCCGCCGGAACCGCATGGGTCATTCCTCCGCGGCGGACTGGGAAGCCTGCTGGGCGAACAGGGTCTTCCTGCCGAAGAACAGGATCAGGAAGCCCACAAGGAACAGCAGGGCAAGGCTGATGACGCCGATGGAGTCCCGCCCGGTCAGCTGCGTAAAGGTGCCCACCAGCACAGGACCGATCACAGCGGCGAATTTGCCGAAAATATCGAAGAACCCAAAGTATTCGTTGGAGCGGTCGGCAGGCACCAGCTTGCCAAAATAGGAACGGGAGATCGCCTGAATGCCTCCCTGTACCGTGCCCACCAGGAACGCCATGCACCAGAACAGGGTCAGGGACAGCCCCAGCGCGGATTCGTCTCCGGGGTGCTGCTCAATGTTGAAGCCCATGAAGAAGCCCACCACGCAGATGCAGAAATACACGACGATGGCGCCGCAGAGCACTTTGATGGAGCCAACCTTTCCCGCCAGCTTGCCGAACAGGATAGAGAAAGGGACGGCGACGATCTGCGTCACCAGCAGGGCAAGGATCATGCTGACGGTGTTCAGCCCCAGTTTGGAGCCGTAGGAGGTAGAGATGGAAATTACGGTGTTCACACCGTCAATGTAGAAGAAATATGCCAGCATAAACAGGAAGATACCCTTCTGGGAGAAAATCTCCTTTGCGGTGCGCCCCAAATTGGAGAAGGAGGAGCGGACCAGATTTTTCTGCGCTTCGATATAGTGGGTCTGCTTGACGTTTTTCAGCATGGGAATGCTGAAGACCGCCCACCAGAGGCTGGTCAGGACGATGATCAGCTTGAAAGCTACGGGGTTATCCTGCCCCATGACGAACAGCAGGACGATGGACAGCAGGAACGGAATGGTGCTGCCGCCGATGTAACCCATGGCATAGCCCCAGGAGGAGACCCGGTCCATGCGCTCCGGGGTGGTCACATCGGTGAGGAAGGAATCGTAGAACAGGCACGAGCCGGAAAAGCCCACATGGGAAATGACATAGCCCACCAGCAGCAGCCGGTAGTCCCCGGTAAAGGCGTTGCACAGGGTGAACACCACGCCCAGGATCAAAAAGCCTGCAAAGAGCTTTTTCTTGTGCCCCTTGTGGTCGCCCAGCGCGCCCAGAATGGGGGCGAGGATCGCCACCAGAAAGGTCGCCACCGAGGTGCCGTAGGACCACAGCACCAGATTATCCGCGCCGTTTGCCTGGCATACGCTGCCAAAGTACAAGGGGAAAATCGCCGCCAGAATATTGGTGGCATACACGGAATTTGCCCAGTCGTACATGATCCAGCTTTTTTCGATTTTGGTAAATTTCCTGTCGTTTGTTTTCTCAGCTGATCTCGCCATAACAGGCGCCCCCTCCTCATCCGCTGCACTTGCCGCGGAGCTTCTTTTCTAAATCATCTCACATTTTTCAAAAATTTACAATAGCAATTTCAGGATTTAGAAAAATTTGTCGATTTCGCCCAAACAGAATGGTTCATCTGCCTTTGTCAGCTTCACCGGCAGGAGCTGCCCGTGAAGCGGCACGGCGGAAGCCGCCCGCACAGGGGTGTAGTTCCCGGTATAGCCCTCGTACACATTTTCCGCCACCGGCTGTTCAAAAAGCACTTCCTCGGTCCTGCCCACCTGCGCTTCCAAAAACGCCCGCTGGGTGGCGGCGGTGGCTTCGATCATTCGGCGGCTGCGCTCCTCCTTCACCTTTTCCGGCACCTGCCCCGGCGCATTATAGGCTTTCGTGCCCGGACGGCGGGAATAGGCAAACACGTGGACCCTGGCAAAGCCGATCTCTTCGGCAAATTTCAGGGATTCCTGAAATTCCTCTTCCGTTTCCCCGGCAAAGCCCACCATAATGTCCGTGGTGATGGCGCAATTGGGAAAAGCCGCCCGCAGGTTCTGCACGATCTGCCTGTATTCCCCGGCGGTATAATGGCGGTTCATGCGGCGCAGGGTGGCGTTACAGCCGCTTTGCAGGGAAAGGTGGAACTGGGGGCAAAGCTTTTCCTGCCTTTGCAGCCGGGCGATCACGTCCTCCGTCAGCTGCTCCGGCTCTAAAGAGCCCAGCCGCACCCGCCGAATGCCCGGTTCCTCACAGGTGGTCTCCACCGCGTCGCAGAGGTGCAAGCCCAGGTCCTGCCCGTACGCCGGCAGGTTGATCCCCGTCAGCACCACTTCCCGATAGCCGTGGGCGGCAAGCTTATGTACCTCCGCCCGGATATCCTCCAGCGGTTTGGAGCGCACCCGCCCCCGGGCATAGGGGATAATGCAGTAAGAGCAAAAGCGGTTGCAGCCGTCCTCGATTTTCAAAAAAGCCCTGGTGCGCCCGTGAAAAGCGGACACCTCCATTTTTTCAAATTTGTCCCCGGCTTCATGGGGAGGAATGTCCACAATGCGCTGTTTGTCGGAAAGATAGCGGAGCACATGGGGCAGCAGGGCAGAGCGGTTTTTCGTACCCAGCACGATATCCGCGTCCAAAAACTCCTCCGCTTCTTTCGGGAATGCCTGAGACCAGCACCCGGTCAGCACCATCACCGCCCCGGGGTTCTGCTTTTTTGCCCGGCGCAGCGTTTGCCGGGCTTTCTGCGCCCCTGTAGCCGTGACGGCGCAGGAATTTACCACCACCACATCGGCAGTCTTCCCGTCGCCGGCTTCCTGAAAGCCCCCCTGCAGCATGGCTTCCAGCATGGCTTCCGATTCGTATTGGTTCACCTTGCAGCCCAAGGTGTAAAATTTTACTTTCATGACGCGACCCTTTCCTGTTCTGACTTTTTTCCTGGAAAACGGCAGATCAATTTTCAACCGTCTGCTGTTCTGTCAGCGCTTCCAGCTCCTCGGAGAGCCTGCTCCAGTCCAGCAGCAGGGCTTCCGCCCGCTCCCGCAGGGAGAAAAGCTCTTCAGAGACTTCGGTGATTGCCTGATAATCCGCCGCGATCTCCGGGGCTTCCAGCTTTTTTTCCAGTGCGGCAATGGCGCTGTCGTTTTCCTCGATCTCTCCCTCTAACCGGGCAAGGGCGGATTTCTTCTTCCGCACCTCGGCTTCCCGCTCCTTCCGCAGCTTGTAGAGATTTACCTTCGGCTCGGCGCCCTGCTCCTCCTGCGCCTGCTGGGTTTCCCGTTTTTCCAGATAGTAGTCGTAATTTCCGTGGTACAGCGTGGCGCCGTTTTTATCCAGCACATATACCTTATCCGCCAGCTTGTTGATGAGGTAGCGGTCGTGGGAGACCACGAACAGGGTGCCGTCATAGCCAGAAAGTGCGTCCTCCAACGCTTCGCAGGAGCCGATGTCCAGATGGTTGGTGGGTTCGTCCAGCAGCAGGAAGTTCGCCTTGGACAGCATGAGCTTCAACAGCAGCACCCGCGCCCGTTCGCCGCCGGAAAGCCCGCCCACGGGCTTGAACACGTCCTCCCCCTGAAAGAGGAACACCGCCAGCGCGCTGCGCACCTCTGTCTGGGTCATGCGGGGGTGCAGGTCCCAGATCTCGTCGATCACCGTTTTTTCGTCGTGAAGGCTCAGCTGGGACTGCTCATAATAGCCGATATCCACTCCCGTGCCGATCCGCACGGTGCCCGTGTCCTGCTGGTACTGGTTCAGCAGGATTTTGAACAGGGAGGTCTTGCCGCAGCCGTTGGGACCGATGAGGAAAATCTTTTCTCCCCGCTTGATCTCCAAATTCACATTTTGGAACAGGGGCGCGCCGCCGTCAAAGGAAAGGGAAAGCTCCTCGGCGGTGAGTACGTCGTCTCCACTGCGGCGGCTGGCGTGGAACTGGAACCGAATGGAAGAGGGGTCCCGTTCCGGCTTTTCCAGCGTGGCTTCCAGGCGGTCGATGGCCTTTTGCTTGCTGGCAATGGTCACATAGTTCCGCTCCTGGTTCCACCGCCGCTGCTGCTCGATAATGCCCTCAATGCGCTTGATCTCCTTCTGGGTGTTCTCGTAGACCCGCTCCATGGCAAGGCGCTTTTCCTCTTTTAACGCCAGATACCGGGTGTAATTTCCCTTATAGGACTCCAGATGGGTGGACTGCAGCTCCAGGGTGCGCTCGGTCATCTTGTCCAGAAAGTAGCGGTCATGGGAAATGACGATGTAGGAGCCGCTGTAGTTTTTCAGGAAATCCTCCAGCCATTCCACGGCGTTGATATCCAGATGGTTGGTGGGCTCGTCCAGCAGAAGCAGGTTCGCCCCGCCCAGCAGCATTTTGGCGAGCTGCAGCTTTGCCTTCTGCCCGCCGCTTAAAACGCCCACCCGGTTGTGGAGCTGTTCCTCCGTGAAGCCCAGCCCGATCAGGGCGCTTCTTGCCCTTGCCCGGCAGGTCAGCCCGCCGCCGTCTACAAAGCGGTCGTTTAACTCCGTCTGGCGGAGGATCAGCTTTTCCAGCTCGTCCTCCGGCGGTTCCTGGGACAGCAGCCGGCTCAGGTCGTCCAGCTCCCGTTCCATTTGCAGCAGCGGGGTAAAAACGGTCAGGACTTCCTCCAAAGCCGTCTTTTGAAAATCCCGGCAGACGTGCTGCTCCATGTAGCCCAGCGCGGTCTCTTTGGAAAATACCGCCGCGCCGCTGTCGGGGGTGTATTCCCCGGTCAGCACCTTGAACAGCGTGGTTTTCCCGCTGCCGTTGACGCCCACCAGCCCGATGCGCTCACCCCGCTGCATTTCAAAGGTGATGTTTTCCAAAATCACGGTTTCCCCAAAGCTCAGGGAAATATCGTTCACGGTCAAAATAGCCATAGTTCGTTCAATCCTAACTTGAATTTTGCCCGGCAAAGCGGCTTTCGCCCTCTGCCTGTTTTTTCAAGCTATATTATACGGGAAAACCGTGTGTTTCGCAAGCGGGTATTGGAGGATACTGCTTTGCCCTCAGGGCGGCAGCGAAAATGGCAGGAACCTGCTTATTTTGACAGGAACGGATTTCCCAGTTTTTCAATTTTTTCTTGACATCACCCTTGGTATGGGATATACTTAAAACAAAAGGTAATTGAAAAATTATTATTTATTTCATGCAAGAGCGCTTAGCTTTTCTGCATGATATTCTGCGAAAGGGGGAATGCCGGAAACGGTTGGGAAGCTGTGCTATACGGAAAGGAGGGAGAAAATAAAAAATCTATAGTAAACCGAAGGGCTGGACACCCGCCGGAATCGCTTCCGGCGCTCGGGATACTATAGACAAGCTGACTATACGATACCTTTGCGGAAATTGCAAGCGGAAAAACTTGGAACTAGGGGCTTTTCCTGTCCTTGTTCCCGGACTGTTCCGAAAAGAAAGAAAAAACGAAAAACACCCGCTCCAAAAGGAGCAGAGAGGATCAGAATATGAAAAAGAAGAAAACCATAAAAAGAATTTGTTCCTGGATTTTGACAGCGGCGCTGTTAATTTGTACCAGTATGATTCCTGCTAAGGCAGAAACAGTCACCCAGCCGGAAATAACGGATACAGACGTATTCATTTCCGAGGAAGCGGCGCAGTATATCGCCGAGTTCTTTATCCGCGACATGGCGGAAAGCGGCACGACCATCTGGAATGCCGATACTGCCGTTACGGAAATCGTTCCCATGTATGATGAAACAGGGGAGAATGTGGTAAGCTACACGGCAAGGCTGACGGACGGCTATCTTGTGATCTCCGCCTATGCCGACGCCCCCAGCCTGATCATGGAATGGGCGGACGAAGCCGAGCCGGTATATGAGGAGCTTCCGCTGAACGAGGATACCAAAATCATTCATACGGGGGCACTGGCGTATTTTGCCGATAACGGCGGGGCAACCGTAGTCAGCGCGGAGGGGGCGGAAGTTCCAAGGGCGGAGCTGTCCTGCCAATTGATGGATCAGCGAAGCCCGGAAAATGTTCCCGTGGCACTGGCGGAAGCCATTGAGGAACGGAACCGGCTTTCCGCTTCCTTGGAGCAGGGCATCTCACCGCAGGATAACGGGGCGATCGGGGATTATATTTCCGACCCATATGTTTACGCCCAAAATGTATACGGCGGCACGTGGAAATGTAAGGATTACGCCAACTATTGGGAAAACTACACCAGTTCCGCTAGAGTTAGTTTATTTGAAAATTATAAGGGGGTTCATTACTATAATCATTGCGGTCCCGTAGCGATTACAAATATTTTGAAAATGTATGGTAAAAAATACGGAAATTCGTCCTTAATCAACAAATCCTACGGCGAAATATTCGAAAAGGTAATTGCAGCCAGCAAAACAGCTTCTCCGAATTATTATATAAATTCTTCAAAGGGCGGAACGAAAGGTGCCACCGCAAATAAGTTTATTGAGGCATCCTTCCGGCAATTTGGCATCGCACCGGGTACAAAAATCAAGACCTTTGGGTCATATGAAGTAACTTATGAAAATATAGTCAATGCAACCACAGCAGACCGCTTGATGTACATAATGTTATGGGAGTATGGTTCCGGTGAAGTCCCTCATGACGTAGTCGGGTACGCTTATACCAATATTTATAATACAAAAACCAACAAGGCGAGAGCCTTTATCAAAATCTGCGATGGTTATGTAGTTACTCCACGATATATTGACGCAAGTCAACTGGATACAGGGTATGGTTCAACGCCTTATTGGGAAGTGAAGTTTTACAATTGATTTGTGATGGATGGAGGACCGAAATATGAAGCATATCAAAATGACAAAAAACAAGCTGATTTCACTTTTCCTGCTGGATATCTTCCTTTTCGCCGTCGGGCTGTCGCTGCTCTGCTGTCCAAGCACGCTCCTGATGCAAAAGCTGCCCTTAGAACCGGGACAATTCTTTCGCTTCCGCAAGGACGCCATAACGGGGATAAAGTTCGGCGGTTCCGTAGAGCTTACAGGGGAGGAGCTGGACAAAGCGCTGTCCTGCCTGGAAAGCTTTCGATATCAATCTATGTTTTCTCAAGACTGGCTGGACAGAACCAGAGCGGAATATTCCTTTCATCTGCAAAGCGTTTCAGAAACGGAATATTCCGCTGTATCTACCACGTTTTATTTTGAGGAAAATAAGCTCCAGAGAGGATTGACCTCGTACATCAGCGACCAAAGCCCCCTAAAGGCTCTGATAGAACTGGCGGGATTCCAAACAAAGGAGTGAGCTTGATGAAAACAAGGACCTCCCGACTGTGCTTGACATTCTCCGTACTTTTCACGATGGCAGCGATCTGCACGGCAGCTTTCGGCTGTGTGCGGCTGTGGCGGCAAAGCCAAAAGGAGCCCGGGCAGATATTCTGTTTCTCCGGAAAGCTGGTTTCTGCCATAGAGTTTGAGGACCCCGCCACCGGGAAACAGGTAGTGATCCAGGATGATGAAGCTCTGAAATGGGTCATCAACGACCTCAATCAGTACAGATATTCCTATGCTTCTGCTTCTCCTACTGACGAAGAACGTCAAAAATCGCGTATAATCCGTATCCATAACGGTTGGCGGTGGGAAAGCTACCTGATCAGCAGCGAAGGGTTTCTGATCGACGGGGTCTGGTATGGCGGTGACAGAATCACAATGTCCTCCCTCTGCGGTTACGTGGATTAGCCGTCTTGCAAAAGCGCCGTAACATTTTTCAGACCCGGTGAGCATTTCCTGCGGGTGCGTTGCGCCAAGAGAATATGATTGGGAAGTCGAATTTTATTGAGGTGCTATCAGTGAAAAAAGCGAATGGAAGCAATATAGCAGCTATCATGAAGCGAATTTTTATTATCGCACTCTGCTGTCTGGCGGTTTTCATTGTGTATCAGCGGTTTTACAAGCTGGAAGAAGGGGGAACTGCGGGAGCTTCACACATTGAGCCCCGAGGGGATCGTGGAGCTTCGTACCGATGGCGGCGTAGTAGCAGACCCGGAAGCAGCGGTGAAAATCTGCCAGATTTTACGTGAATTTCGCTACGAGTATGCTGTGGATTATCCCAGATATCCCGGCGGGGGACTTCTTCTTGCGTTTTATTATTCCGACAGTCCTCGAAGAACCGGGCGAAAATTTATAATCAGTGACGATATGAGTTCTTTGTATGTGAACGGCAGGATGTATTATGGCAAGCCCGAATATTTTAATGAAGTGATGGACTTGGTGATAAGCAATATCAAGATATCTTCTTAGCTGCCCGCTCTGCCCTGCATGGTATCAAAGAAAAAAGGGAGGGAAACTCCATGATTTCCACACCACGGAAAAGGCGCAACGGGAAACGCATTGCCCTATGGGTGGTTCTTGCTGTGTTTGTCTTTGTCGAGCTTGCCCTGCTGGGGATCGTACTGGGAAACATCATCTACCAGAAATACGTGATTCCTCGCCCGGTGGAATTTACCACCTTTGCACCTTTGGAACGCAGAATTTTCGATTTGGACGCTTCGGAAATTACAGAAATCGAGTATACAGGCAATGTAGACGTGGAAAAGTTTCAAGAACGTATCAAAGCGAACCCGGAAACTCCAAAAGGATTGTTGATGCCAAGATACGAGTTTGAAAGCAGAGATGAAATAGAAGAAATCGTGGAATATCTTAACTCCTTTCGATATTCTCTCACTGCTCCCGGACCGGATTACCGCCATATGAACTATGGAACAGAATCGGAATGTTGTTTGGTACTGTACACCAAACAGAAAGACAAAAGCTTAGGTATGACGATTCAAAAAAACCGGGTGCATATCGGCGAGGTATGGTACTACGGTGACCCGGAATATTTTTCCCGGTTCATGGGAATAGAAGCAAAGCTTCTGGACGGAACATTTTTGGGGTTTTAAGAAAAAACACACCCAAACCCACAAACTTGAATTTATTGCCAAAAAATATAAGCCCAAGGGCTCCTATCCCTTGGGCAACTGCGGAAAAGAGAGGGAAACCTCTCCTTTTTTGCGGGATAAGCGAAGGATCTTGCGGAATTTCCCGAAGCGCTTGCGGCTTTTCAAAATGTGGAGTATGATAAGAAAAAACAGGGGGAGATTTTATGCAAACAGGGGTTAGCACTGCCTGCCTGTACCCCATGGAGACGGAGCAGGCGCTTGAGCTGCTGCTCTCCCTGGGATACCGGCGGTTCGAGGTGTTTTTGAATTCCTTTGAAGAAATTGAACGCCCTTTCCTTCGGGAACTGAAGAGACGGGCGGACGCTTTTGGCGCCACTTTTTGCTCGGTGCACCCCTTTACCAGTCCGTTAGAATCGTTGCTGCTGTTCGGCGACTATTCCCGCCGGACGGAGGAGGGCTTCCGTCTCTATCAAAAATACGGGGAAGCGGCGGCGTACCTGGGCGGGGAATATGTGGTGATCCACGGACAGCCCCAGGGGCACGGCAAGCTTTCCGACGAAGAATACTGGCAGCGGTTCGGAGAGCTGACCCGGGTTTTGCTCCCCACCGGGGCAAGACCTGCCCAGGAAAATGTGCGGCACCATCGGAGCAGCTCGCCGGGATTTATCCGCGGTATGCGGGACTATTTGCAGGAGGACTGCGCCTTTGTACTGGACGTGAAGCAGTGCAGAATGTCAGGCTGTGCGGTGGTGGACATGGCAGCCGCTATGGGCAGCCGCCTTGCCCATGTCCATTTGAGCGACTGCGCCGCGGGAAAGCCCTGCCTGCTGCCGGACATGGGAACCTTTGACTTTCCGGCTTTTCGGCAGGTGCTGGAGGGACTTTCTTATCAGGGAACGGTAGTCACCGAGGTGTATCGGCAGAATTTTTCCGACCCGTCGGAACTGGAAACTGCCCGAAACAGGGTGGAAGGGGTATTTTTCTAAAGCTTTTTCTCAAAATTTCTTGCTTTTTCTACATCTTGTATTGTATAATAAATAAAATATAATAGGTTTAATGAGTTTTCAGGAGGTGTCCGTCCGTGAAATGTCCTTTTTGCGGCTATACGGAAAGCCGCGTTATTGACTCCCGCCCTACCGACGAGGGGGAGCGTATCCGCCGCCGCCGCGAGTGCCTGAAGTGCGGCAAACGCTTTACTACTTACGAGATCATCGAAAGCGTACCCATTGTGGTCATTAAAAAGGATAAGTCCCGTGAAACCTTTGACCGCAACAAGCTGCTGAACGGTCTGCTGCGCGCCTGTGAAAAGCGCCCGGTTTCCGTGGACACGCTGGAACGCATTGTGGACGAGATCGAAAACCTGCTCCAGAATTCTCTGGACAGAGAGGTTTCTTCCCAGCGGATCGGCACTTACGCCATGGAGAAGCTGAAGACCGTGGACGAGGTGGCGTATGTGCGCTTTGCCTCGGTGTACCGCCAGTTCAAGGACATCAACAGCTTTATGGAAGAGCTGAGCAAGATCATCAGCAACAAAAAGGAGCTTTAAGCAACGCAGAAAAAGCGGCCCTTTGTGCAAACGAAGGGCTGCTTTTTGTACCCAAATTCCCCGCTGCTTCATACAATGGGAAGAAAGCAGCGTTACGTTCTGCGGGAAAACCGGCGGAAGCCCTGTGACGCCGCAACGATTCAAAGGAGGAGATTTCATGCCCGAAAACGAAGGCACTCCCGAATTCGATTGCCGGGATTATTTCAAGGAAGCGGTCTGTATCGACGCCATGCGAATCTACGATTCCTGCAGCGACAAAGACTGCCTGGAAGACATAAGGGTGCTGTTCCCCGCGGACCGGCAGGCATTGGTGGACAACGCCACGAACGTGAGGATCAAGGACGTAAGCGTCATCACGGTGTATCTGGACCTGCAGCCCATTCCCTTTAACAAGGGCTTTTATTCCGTGGATATGACCTTTTTCTTCGACGTATCGGTAGAGCTGTTCGGCGGCGCCGCGTCATGTCCCGTCCCCGTCAGCGGTGTATCCATCTTCAACAAGAAGGTAGTGCTGTACGGCAGCGAGGGCAACGTGAAGATGTTCTCCTCCGATCAGTGCGAGGACACCTGCGAGCCCCAGGATTCCACCGTTCTGCCCAAAGCAACGGTGCAGGTCGCTGAGTACAAATGGAAACAGCAGATGTGGTATAGCGGTCAAACTAAATGCACTAGATATTGAAAACGAGCAGCTTGATATCAAGTTGCTCGTTTTTGTGGCGAGATAATTGAATGCATAAATATTCTCAGTCATTCAATCACTTCGCGCATTTTCTATAATTACGCCCATTTTCACTTCGCGCTACAGAGAAGGTGATCCACGGGACAAGCATTAAGCTTGCTCCGCACGCGAAAAACTATATTACTTATTCTGAAACAGACGTTCCAGCTATTGCAGTTGGAGCGTTTGTTTTTTGGCAAACTTCAGCGCCAAAGAACCCCCGGTTCAACCGGGGGAAAGTAAAAAAACGGAGCAAAAGAAATAACCTCCCAGGTATAATGTGGTAAAGGTTTGGCAACCGCATTACCAAGAACAAAGGAGGTCATTTTTAATAAAACAGAGGATAGAATCAGGCATACAGCAGGCGAGAAGTGCAAACCACCAGTGCTACTGGTGGTTTTGATGGAGTGATACAAATAAGCATGGCAGCTGTAACAGAGCCGTAAATACTAAACTTGCACCTATGGGTACGGCAATCGTATAGTGTTGCAGCATCAAGAAAACAAAATACACCAATGCAAAGCCAGTTGCCAAGGTGATAGCTACTTTTCTGAACACCTTTTTCTCTTTTTGAGTCAACCGTCGGCTTTCTGAGTCAATAGGGCTAAAAGCAGAAATTGGGATCAAGGCTACAAGAACGCATACTGTTACTGTCCAGTATAGCGATAACTGAATTACAAGCCGGATCCCAAAAAGGAAAAAGGCAAATAGCGCAGTTGAAACGAAAGTGCAGACAACAGGTGACTTGAAGTGAAAGCCCCCGCAGAATTTCCGTATTATCCAAAATGGAAAAATGAATAAGAGGGATTCCACGGGGATGTGAAAAAAACACCCAATAATTAGTGCCAGAGCAATTGGGAATAGATTAAAAAGTACACAAAAAACTCCGTATTCATAAATGAGACGGTCACTTTCCGCAATTGCGCCTGAATTTGAAAGCCAATTAGTGATCTTCCTCGATACCTGCAGGATCATTTGATTATGCTGAAGCGGTTTAACTCCTTTGGGGCTTCAGGCTGATAGATCACGGTTGACGATACGGTATTTGCGTTTACAAACAAAACGGCCGAAAGGAAAGTCATGAGGGCAACGGCAAGCTTCTTAGAATGGAATTTCAAATTTAACATTAGTACACATCTCCTTTTTTCTGAATTCTACCATGTTTTACCATAATTACATAGAGGAAAGTGGCAAAACAACAGTTTTGTGATAGAAGTGGGGGAAAAGATACAAAAACAGCCTCAAATTTTATCTTAAAACGAAAAAATCCCTAAAATTTACAAAAAGTTTCTCCGTTTATATATACTACAGAATTATGCGGTGAAAATTGGTTAACATCGCCATATATTATTGATAGTATGTAAGAAAAGAGCGGAGGAATGTCTGTGGAATTTGACAGTACTGAAGTGGGAAGACGAATCGCCAAAAGGCGGAATGAGTTGGGATTAAAGCAAACTCAGGTTGCAGAAATTTTGGAAATCAGCAATAATCACCTTTCAGGTGTTGAACGAGGCAGGACTCTATCCAGTCTTCCCCTATTTGTAAAAATCTGTAATGTTCTACAGGTTACACCGGATTATCTGCTGGAAGGCACCATGCATTCCAACAATGTTCCTCTAAATATTATGGAAAATCTCCGATTGTGTGATGAAGATGATGTTGAACTTGTGGAACAGTTTGTGCGTATGCTTCTAAATCGAAAATCCCACCCAAAAAGTGATATCACAATTTGAAAGAAGGAATGATGGCGTGAGAATAGTGATATGTGATGACGATGAGCAAATCCTTGCAATTTTGGAAAGGTATCTAAACGAATATTTTCATAAAGCTCATTTGAAAGGATATGAAATTGCTTCGTACATAAACGGAGAAGCGCTTTTATCCAGAGAGGAACGGGTGGACATTGCTATTTTAGACGTTGAGATGCCGGGGCGTAGCGGGATTTACATAGGGAATGCCTTGAAGAAGAAAAACCGGTACGCAAAAATCATTATTTTGACCTCTTTTTCTGACTATTTGGACGAGGCGATGAAATTTCAGGTTTTCCGCTATTTGTCAAAGCCGATAGATAAAAAGAGATTATTTCGGAATTTGGGTGAAGCGATCCGCCAAAATACCGTGGACACGGAACCAGTCATGATAGAAACGCACGATGGGGTGATCACCAAATATGCGGACGGGATAGTATTGGTAGAAGTTACTGGCCGTCGTGTTATGATTCATACAGAAAGCGAAGATATCAGTTCCATACGCCCGATTAAATATTGGGACAAGCTTCTGGAATTAGGAAGCTTCTATAAAACACACCGAAGCTTTATTGTGAATATGAGATATGTGTCCTCCTTTTCCAGAGATCTGGTCTTTTTAACAGTTTCAAGTGAAAGGCGCTATACTGCCTATTTGACAAAGCGAAACTACCAGAGCTTTAAGAATTCCTATATGCTGTATTTGGAGGGGTCAAAGTGATAAATGATAGGTTGTATTTTGCTTTGGTGTATCTTGTGGAAGCATTGATTGCCTGGCAGTATTTTTCCGCCATAGCCGAAAGGAGGACCAGGAAGGGAAGAACTTTTTTGATCTTTTTTATTGGATATGGAGCAGCTTCTCTGGTATTTCAAGTGTCGGCGTCAATTGCTTGGATCAATACAAGTATTTTTACAATTGTCAACTTTTCTATCCTTTTGCTCTGCTATTCCTGTTCATGGAGGCGTGCAGTTTTTCATTCTGTTCTATTAAGCTGCATTATGACTCTGAGCGAGTTGTTGATTCTTTTCCCGTTGGGAATTATTTTTGACGATTTTACTTTATACCTGTCCAGCGATGTTGTAAGGATCATTCTGTTTATTATGAGTAAGCTGACATATCTCATTGCAGCGAAGGTATGCGCCGCAATCACAATGAGGAGACAGAAGCGTAAACCCAATACAAAAGCAGTGTACCTGTTTTTGGGCAGCTTCTTTGTTTCGTCCCTTTTATTACTTCTTTTTCTGTATTACCTCAGTGTTACAGTGGATATGACTCCACGAGCGGCGGGGATCATGATAGTCTGTTCTATACTCTTCTTTGTCTCAAATATCTTGGTTTTTGTGGCGTACCAATATGTTCAGAACCTGAATAAGGAATATCTGTCTCTTGAGCTTATGCGGCAGAAAGGAAAATCCGATAGGGAATACTACAAATTGCTAAAAGAGCATTATGAGGACCAACGGGTGTTGATTCATGATATTCGGAATCATTTGGAAATTCTGCGACAGATCGCAGATAAGCAGCAGGATTTGGAATCCATAAAGTATATTACGGAACTTGAAGAGATGCCCGCCCTCCGCAAAAAAATGGTGTATTGTGAAAACTCTGTTCTCAATGCGATACTCGTACATTATGCTGGCATTTGTGAGGAAAGGAACATCTTATTCTGCGCCAATATAGGAAATGGCACTACAGACTTCATGGACGGGTCAGATGTTACCGCTTTACTGGGCAATTTATTAAGCAATGCAGTAGAAGCGTCAGAAGCGTCTGAGCGCGCTGAAATCGATCTTAGTATCGAAATAAGGCAGCCCCAGAAGGTTTTCGCGCTTATATTGACAAATACTTGCGGCATATCTCCCACTGAAGGAAAAGATGGAAAATATATTACTCAAAAAACGGATAATGAGCATCATGGGATAGGGCTAAAAAGCGTTCAACGGGTGATGAAAAAGTACCATGGTTTTATACAGCAATATTACGATTCTGACGCTCATACTTTTCATACTACTCTAATGATTCCAGCTGAAAATTAAGAAGGTGGGAAAAGAAGGTGATTCTCTCGAGGAACGAGACATTCGCCTTCTTTTTACCCAAAAACTGCTATTTTCCGTCTTTCCGTGCAACACGTCTTGTTTTTGTAGTGTAAAGGAAATAGAATCTTTACTAAGTACATGACGTCAAAAAACATTGCGGAAGAAGCTGAAGGCTTGGACATAGAGTCACTGGTTCGAGAATATCTCACTTTTTGTGAAAAGCAGAAGAAGCTCAGTGCAGCGACAATGAAGGGGTATAGAATTGATCTATGCCAATTTCTGGAATTGCAATCAAATGGTGGCCCTATTCTCTCCAAGGAAACCTTGAATCGGTTTTGTAGGGCGCTCAATGAAAAATATATGCCGCGTACAGTAAAGCGAAAAATGGCATCGGTTCATGCGTTTTGCAGGTGGCTGGAATTTGAGGAAGTCATAGATAGTGATCCGTTTCGTAAGGTAAATACAAAGATACAACAGATCAAACAGATCCCTCAATATCTTCCCCTGGCTTCAATGGAGCAGATCCTGAATACAGCATATCGAAGGCAACGGGAAGCGGATAGGCGTAAACCAGCGTATAAGGTCAGTGTTCAAAACGTTGCTGTATTGGAATTGCTGTTTGCAACGGGTATTCGGGTATCTGAGCTATGTGCTTTAAGACGGGAGAATTATCAAACTCATCCAGGCGCAATTCGGGTTTTAGGAAAAGGGAACAAGGAGAGGATTATTCCCCTTGAAAATCGGGAAGTGATCATGGCGCTGGAAAAGCACATCGCTCTCTATTCTGACTTAATCGAAAATCAGGGATATCTTTTTTATAATCAGCGAAAAATGCCGCTGTCCCAACAGTCGGTACGGAATATGGTATCAAAATATGCCCGGGAATCAGGGATACCGGGTAAGACCACCCCTCATGTAATTCGTCACACATTTGCCACTCTTATGCTGGAACAGGAGGTCGATATCCGCTATATTCAAACTCTGCTGGGCCACAGCTCTATCCGCACAACCGAAATATACACGACCGTTAGCTGTACCAAGGAACGCCAGATTATGGCGACCAAGCACCCTAGGAATCTTTTGACTTTATTTGCAGGTTAATACAACATTATCCGTAAAAAGTCAAGAGAAAGATAAGAAAAAAATCACCTATTTTTGTGTAGGTGGTTTTTTTATCCGCATTTTTGGAAAAATTGCCACGAAAAAAAGCGGGTTATCAAAAAAACATGCAGGATAATGTTGTATTCTCTATCTATCTCCCCTTTCTTTGCACTGTTTGAAATGACGGAGACGGAAAGGAATTGCTTATAAAGAGCTTTCCTTTTCACTTTTTTCTGATAGAGAGGTAAGCTATGGCGCAACAGGGTATCGGCATCTTATCTGTAGATGCAAAGGACATTTGGCTTAGTAAGCAGGAAAACTCCAACAACAAGAGCGGATATGGCATCAGAAATGCAGATGGCTCCATCAAGAGACTGAAATTCAGCAGCATGCTGGACTTTAGTTTAGAATCACAGGAACTGCAAAAGGCGTTCCACCAGACATATCCAAATGGGAACTTTATTATACGGGAAAACGAAAAGGACTATACGGTAAGTGTTATCAATCTGACCTTCCATTACAGTGTGAAAAAATTCAATTCCTTTGGTGGCGGTCTTTACGTTCGGTATGACATTCCCTCAGAGGAGGTGACCCTGCAGGATGGCGTATACCTGAAAGACGGGGAGCTTTGTGCTGTCAAGGTGAACGAGCCGGTAAAAATCCCTCTGGAAGAAAGCGCTTTGACCTCCTGTTTCAGATACGATGCCGATACATCTACATATCAGGCAAATCCCTATATGCCTACGATAGTAACGGTGGCACAGCTTCGGCGGGAACTCTACGAAAATGGATTTCAGTGTGACGGAAGGCGCTATGTCAGATACAAGAGAAGCGCTGGAAGCAGCCGGGTGGGGAAATGCCTGTTCGTGGACGAAAGGCTGTACCCTGCCCTGCACGAGTGGGAAAAAAGCGGTCTTCGCATTGAGGAAAACCAGGAGATAGATCTTGCCGCGCTGGAGTCCTACATTTCTCTGCCCTTGAGCAGCATGATAGGCACGCTGGAGATCATGCCGGAAAATATCCTTGTGATTGACGATGAGCATAGCCAATTTCGCGATAACGCAGTTGCGGTGACACTTGAAAACGGGCACCTTACCGCAGAAGAAAAAGAGATTCCCATCGACAACAATATCTTTGACGGTCAATCACTTATTGACCCATCTCTCATGGGAGCGTATCGCCGGCAGGGTTTTGTTTTGCTTCGTAACCGTATGTTTAAGTCTGCCTGCTTTAACTGCAATATCCAAAAATGGTTCCGGGATAACGGAATTACTGATGTTTCACAGCTTCATGGTCGGACTAGGGCGAAGTGGATTTCCCAGATCCTGCTGATTACTACCCCCAGCAGCATAAAATATTTGAAGTTCGGTAGCCTAGAGGATTGGCTGGATACCCTGGAGCCCGCTTTCGGCGTGGTCAAGTACGATAAGCCCACCCATTTTTTTGATGGGCGCCTGGTACAGCTGCATTATCAGCTGCTAAATACACTTCACCTGAAGCAAGAAGAGATTGATACCGTAATGCGGCCTTCCTTAGAATACCTGAAAAAACTGAAAACCGATCCGGCGGTATTTCGATGCCATGTGGGTATGAACAGGGGAATTGAATGGGAGGATACCCCGATTCTGACGAAAAATGGTATCGTGTACAAGCTTCTGGGAATCAACGAAGCGTTTACAAATACAAAGCTGTATCACGACTTTAGAACGGAGGCGCTAAAGGCGTATACAAGGAATTTGCGATGCGGTCATATTCTGGTCAATGGCAATTATTCCACGCTTTGCGGAAATCCCATAGAAATGCTGCAAAGCGCGATTGGCACCTTCGACGGAGAATCTAAACTTGGGAAAGGAACCGTTTATTCCAAGCGATTTGCGCCGGGGCAGGAGATCCTTGGCTGCCGTTCTCCGCATATTACCATGGGAAATCTCTGGATCGCTACAAACCTTCCCAACTTAGAGATCGACCGATATTTGAATCTGACCGACACCATCGTCTGCGTCAACAGTATCGGGGAAAACCTGTTGTCACGTCTTTCCGGATGCGACTTTGATTCCGATTCCGTTTTACTCACCGATGAGCCCATTCTTTTGCAAGCTGCGAAAAAGAACTACGGAAGCTTTGCCGTTCCCACAAGCTGTGTGCCAGCAAAGAAAATAACCCGCCGGTATAATCCGGCAGAAAAAGCTGAGTTGGACACTCGCACCAGTGTTAATCGAATCGGGGAAATCGTAAACCTGTCCCAGGAGCTGAATTCGCTTTTTTGGGACAGAGTGAATTCCGGGATTCCTATCAGCGATCTTCGCCCCCTATATTATGACATTTCCATTCTGGATGTTTTGTCGAATATTGAAATCGACAAGGCAAAACGAGAATATGCGATAGACAGCGGGGCGGAACTAAAAAGGATTAAAATGAAATATCGGGAAAGTGATGGAAAGGGTCGTGAGATAAAGCCTAATTTCTTTGGGTTCTTGGCAAAAAGCAAGGGCTATTATGACAACAAACGTAAGAAATACGCATTCCGGAAAACATCGATGGATTATTTGCAGCACACCTTGAACCGTTATCGCAGTCCCATTCTAAAAGAAGATTTGCTCCCCTTTTCCAGTACCCTGAAGTCGGCAAACCCTGACTGTACGAAAGTGAACTACCGGCAGGTCAACCGTGTGCTGGCAGCGGTAAAAGAGAATAAGAAAGAGATCCAGGCAGTATGGAGTCTGGACGATGCGGAAATGGATCGTGAAAAGAAATATTTCATCACCCAAGAGCTTCAGAAAACCATGGTTTGCCGGATAGCCGAACTCAGAATGAACCCCTCCACCATGTACCGCCTGCTGAAGGCCATGGAGGAAGAAGAAAACCGGGATATTTCCCGCAACCTGTTTTATACCTTGTTCGGTACAGCGAATGCTTCTTTTTACGAACTGATTCAGAAATCGGTACAGCCGGTCTCGCTGCTGGAGCCATTTTCCGAAGGACAGATCGAACTCTTCGGAATTCGGTTTCGGCAAAAAAAATTAGGGACCAAAAACAGAAAAATTTTATCTTGACAGCCAAAAAGGCTAGGAATTATGCGGATTTCTGCCATTGGAAAGTTTGGTGATATAGGAGGGAAAAAGAAAAGCCGCCCCATGGCGGTCTGGAAGGCGAGGAAGGACAGAATGATCCCAGTGACAAAGGAACAAGCTGCTTACCTGCGCCAAAGGCTTCCCGGTGTGCGTATCACTACGCTGTGCCGGAAGAAGAGCAAGGGCAGAAGGAAACGCAGGCTTGCCGAGGAATATTTGGTTGTTCAAAAGACTCTGAGAGCTTTTGAGCAATCAAAAAAGATGGAAGGAGGTGAAGAGTCGTGGAACCAAATGAGTTGACATCGTTTAAGGAGTCGTTTATACAGTGTTTTTGCGAGTCTCCAAAAATCAGAACGCTTTTGGGAGCAGAGAGCGACAGTGTGGATCTGAAATACAGACGGATATTTCCGTTTCTGTACGATGCCGCCGCAGCTCAGGAAACAGGAGCTTTTCTGTGTATCGACACTGCGGTGCGCAGCACAGAGGTGAAAACCTATAAAAGACTTGAGGTGATCGTTTGGTGTTATGCCCGGCAGCAAGATTTGAAGGCAGATGAGGGCAGCCGCTGTGATTTACTTGCTCAGGAAGCCTATCAGATCGTAAACGGGCACACCTTCCATGCCAGACCCTTGAAGCTTGCTTCCATGATCCCCTTCCGTCCCGCTCCGGGGTATCGTGGGAAGCGCATGATCTTTGAAGCAACAGTAATGGACTGACAGGCGATGCAAAACACAAATCTTTTATTGGCGTCAGACCTTCCCATTACCGAAACGCTTTCCCTGCGCATTCCCACGGTTGGAGAGATCCTTGACTTCGGCGAAGACGATTATTTTGGCATGGCACAGGCTTTTTCCAGCGTTCCCTATGACGCTCAGCTTTGGCTGGACGATATGGGCATTGACTATCAGGAGATCAGCGAGTTTGAGCTGTTCTTTCTGACCCTGTGCGGATACCGCAATAAGGACCTCTCCCTCCTGTTTGGTCCGGCGGATCTGTCCCACATGGAGTTCGGACAAAAAGCCGATGGGGACAAAATCCTTTTTGACTCCACACAACAGCTTGTTATCGACGAACTGCTGCAAAGGGAGATTGCCGATGGCATTCGGTTGATCCACGGCTGGAAGCGAACGGAAAAGACAGCCGGAAATCAGGAAAGCAAAAAGTATATGCTGGAAAAGCTTCGGAAACAGCGGAAACGCTCCCGCAATAAGCCGAAAACAAAGTATTTGGAGGATCTGGTAGTGGCTATGGTAAACCATCATGACTTCAAATACGACTATACCGGCGTGCGGGAGCTGAATATCTACTGCTTTCACAGAAGCGTCAATCAGCTCTTGCATGGTCGGAATGCCGATGCGCTGTTACAGGCCGTTTATAACGGTAAAATTGATTCCTCCAAACTCGATGAAATGGCCCTGTCATTCATCAGACCGGCGAGTGATCGCTGAAAAGAAAAAAGAAAGGATGTATCGCAATGAACATCAACGAACTGTCTATCACAAGCCTCGACACCATTACTGCCTTTGGCATCAATGGCGGCGAGCAGAAGTTTGTTCTGGATGAGCTCCAGAACGCCACGATCTCCAATACTCAGGAGACCACTCCCCTGACCGGCAAGGGCGGCCGTACTCTCAGCAACCTGAAGAAGAATAAGGCTGTCAAGGTTTCCGGCGCCAACGGCATGGTGTCTCTGGCACTGATGGCCGCCAATACCGGCACCGAGGGTGCAACCAAGGAAACCACCGTGAAGATCGCCGACTATCTGGCTGTTTCCGGCACGGAGGCCACCACCCGCTATGCTGCTGTGGGCACCGCCGGCAATGAGATCGGCACTGTTTTCGTCAAGAACCCCAACGGCACCCAGAAGAAGAAGCTGACCCAGGCCGCAACGGCGGCGGCAGGCAAGTTTGCCTATGATCCCACCACGAAGAAGATCACCTTCGCCGAGGGCGACATTGCCGAGGGCGATGAGATCGTATGCTGGTACGACCGCAAGGTGACCGGCGATGTGGTCTCCAACGTGTCCGATCAGTACAGCGAGAAGCTGGAATTGTATGTGGACGCTACCGCCGAGGACAAGTGCCACAACGAGTACCACGTGCAGTTCTATCTGCCCTATGTGGATTTCTCCGGCAATTTCGACCTGACCATGGGCACCGAGCAGACCGTCCACAATTTCGAGGGCACCAGCCTGGCTTCCGCCTGCGGCCGCGGCGGCACCAAGTTCTGGGATATGATCGTTTTCGGTGACGAGGAAACCGCCTGATGGCAGAAAGCCGTCAGGTGCCCTGCAAGGTGTGTGGGAAGCTCTTCACGCCCTGCAATAAGACCAGCCGGGAGCTTGGTATGTTCAACTGGAGAGAGGTAGCCTGTTCGCCCCAGTGCGGCATGGAATATCTCGAACAGGTGACTGCGGCGCGTTCCCAAAAAGACGGCGGCTCCGGGCAGGAAAAAGCAGAATAGCATAAACGAATGGGGGCGGCGGAATGCCCCGCCGCCCTTATTCCCTGCTTTCAGAAAGGATAATGCAATATGCAAAAAACAGACACACAAAAGGCGGTCAGTACGCTTACCTATGCTTCCGGTGGGCAGAAGAAAACCATTTCAGTCAGGAAGCGTCTTGATTTTGCGGAGTTCGGCGCAGCAGCGGAGGTAGCTGTAAACGCACTGTATACGGGAGGAATGTACAAACCTTATCTGAAGCAGTACGCGCTGGCGGCTACGGTAGTACAGTTTTATACGGACTACAACGGTTCGCTGGAGCCGGACAAATTCATGCAGCTGGTAGAGCAGGAGGACTTCTACCCCCAGCTTCGCAAGCTGATCGACGAATCCCAGTATTTCCAGTTGGAGGATACGGTGGAGGAAATGGTAGACTACCGCAATTCTGCCGCTCCGCTGGCGGAATTTGTCCGGGAGATCTTGGGAAATGCGGTAACGGACGCCGTTTCCTCAATGCAGAAGGAAAAGAAAACGGAAAGCGAACCACAAAAATGAACACCATGAAACGTCACGAGAGAGGTGATTCTATTGAGTGACAGCAAACAAATGCCGGTAACGGCAGCGTTGGACGAAGCGGCTTCCCGGCAGCAGCTGGAAAGCCAGCTTAGCAGGCTTTCTCAGGAGATCGGCGCAAAATCAAAAATCACAATAGGCTTCAAGCTGAATGACGGGGATATCGCCTCGGAGAGCCAGCGGCTTTCCAAGGCCCTGCAAGCCAGTGTGGAAAAAACCAGCCTGAAGGTTTCCGATATACAGGTAGACAAAAAGGCGACTGACGGTTTCTCGAAAATCATCAAAGGCATTGGAGAGCAGGCGTCTTCCAGCCTGAAAAAGAGCATCGGTGACGCGGGTAGACGATATATGCCCGCCGCATTCCAGTGGTAACACAGAACGAGCCGTGCGCAGAAATGGCGTGCCCGGCAAGGGAATGCGAAGAAAACAGCCTGAAATGGTATGTGTAAGAAACATACTCCTTTTTTCATCGTTTCTGGACGGGAAACTCCCCAGAAATTCCGGTTACTAACCTGTCGTGGCGACATGGCAGGGGCAATGGGTAATGCCAAAGGGTAGGCGGCAGCATATAGGTTCGCTTAGGCTCAGTATGCTGCCGCTGGAAGTAAGAAGACCGGGATTTGGGATGATCCGCACCTAACCCGCTCCGAGTATCGGAGGGGAGTGGTCAGAGAGTATCTTAGGTGGCCGGTACAATGCGGCCTTACGCATGGGAAAGCCTTTTCCCAGTATCGGCATGGTGTATTCCAAACTGTAGGCAAACGGACTGCCGAGAAAACGATGGGGGAAAACGAAAAAAGGGGGGGAATAACCCTCTTTTCCATTCTAAGGGGCCAAAATGGCGCTTTTATGGCTTTTTAGAGGTATTTCTCCTGTCCGTACAGACTCCCCGCCTCGAGGGTCAGAAAGGCAAAAGAAAAGCACCCGGAATTTTCCGGGTGCAAAATGAGCGGTATGCAGGTGACAAAAATTACCAAGCATAGCCGCAGTTATTGCAGACAAAGGTTTTAAAAGTATAGTTTGGTTCTCCGAGTTCGCTTGCAAACGGATGACGAGATTCGCGTTTGGGTATCTTTTTAATGTCAGGTGAACCACAGGTAGGGCATTTGGGGATGTAAACGGGCTTTTGTTCTGTAATTTTTGTATCCATAAAATCACCTCAGATTCATTTTATTACTATTACTAAACAAAGTCAAGGCTTAGTCAGCCAATTCAGTTTGATAGCTAAAGAAATATCTGATTCTTTAACACAATCAATGTCGAACGGCACATTAAAAAGTTTGACTGGGGCTTTAATTCAGGGAGCATTCGGAGGTATTACCGGGGCATTAGTAAATTTTGGCGTAGATCTTGCCGTTGACCAGTTAGATCAATGGATTCGCAAGGATGAAATTCTAATCGAACAGGCTCAAACGCTTCAGGCGAAATATGATGATGTAAAAGAAAGCGTTCAAAATAATATCCAAACTCTTTCCGATTTGGAAGAGGAGTACGACACTCTAAACAAGAAATTTCAGTCCGGCAGCTTAAATACGGAAGAAAGCGAGCGTTACCGGGATATAGTTCAGCAAATTGCCGATATTTCCCCTGAATTGGTAGAAGGATATGACGCTGAAGGTAAGGCCATTATACGCAAAAATGATGCTTTGAGAGAGAGCATTCGGCTTCAGGAAGAGAAAGAACGCAGGGAATTAGGCGATAAAGTCAGCCCAGAGAATCTGAAAAAAACATTAAATGCCGATCTGGCGGCATCGCCGGCAAAGCAATACTTTGGAAAGTACATTGATGATTATGGCGAAACAGCTTGGGGCGGTGAATTTGAGAACTTTGGGTATTCGCTGACGTATCTTTTTGGAAAAAGCCCTGAGGCTTTTTCCCAATGGGGTGGGCAGGATAGCATTGATTTTGCCAGCGATTTGTTAAATTCTATTGGAATTAAAAATATCAGCTCCGAAATCGAGAAGTATACTACTTCGGAAGGTTTCAATTCCATAGCGCTATTGCAAGATTATGCAGATACTATTGCTGAGAATGCTGAAGCGATAGTAGAAGGTGCACGAAGCAAATATGGCAATGATCCGGTAACAGGTGTGTTTTTTGATGAACGCGCTGGTGATTTCAAAAATCAGGTCAATAAATACAAGAATGCTGTAAGCGGCGCAGAAGAAACAAGTGAAGCGATGCGCTACCACCTTATAGAAGTTGCGCGATATAATGAAGCCTATTCGCAAATGAGCGATGAACAGGCCATACTCTTCGACAGTATGCTCCAGCGGTTTGATTCCCGCAATTACGCGGAGCTGGGTGACGAAGAAATTGCGGAGATGACAAAGCAAGTCAACTCCATGGTGGAAAAGGTAGCGGGAAATACTGAGGCGCAGGCTATCCTGGATAGCATGTTTAATCTGGACTCATCTAACCTCAGTGTAGATGAATACAACTCGCAATTAAACGCTCTCTTTGGACAGCTGGCATATGCTATCAGAGAAAATTTCAGCAGTGAGGAAATTGCGGATCTTAAGCTGAAATTGGGGTTTGATGAAAATACTTATCAGGACCAGTTACAGCAGGTTCGCGCCAAACTGAGCGATGAATTCAAGGGGCGGGAAAACTGGCTGACAACGGATGCTCTGAAAGTTGCCTGCACGATTGAGGGAGATGACCTCAGCTGGGACAACCTGATGACTAAAATCACCGAAGCCAAAAGGGCAACACGTGATTTGAATCAATCATTTACTGAATTGTCAACACCCTTGAATGAAATCAGCCAAGCGGAAAGCCTGTTTGCACGGGCAACTGAAGAAGCAAATTCTCAGGGAACGGTTTCCGCTGAAACGCTGAGTGCCTTGGCTTCTTTAGACCAGGACTATCTCAACTGTCTGGACGATAGTAATGGAAAACTGACCCTGAATGCTGATAAATTCAAAAAAGTAACGGACGGAAAACGGGAAGCAGCGCAGGAAGCCGTGAAGGCTGAGCTGGCAGAAAGTGTTTGGTCGGCGGCATTAAATGGCTCTAACGAAGAAATGGATACTCATATTGCAAAACTCATGGCTATGAGTAATGAGTATGATGACACTATTCCCGATGGGCCGGGTGTTCTGAAAGCAAAAGAAGCAATAACCGGCTTTATCCAATCCAGAAAAGAAGGCAGCAATGATACATCTGAATTCCTCGATGAGTTAAAAAGCATATCAAAAGAACAGCTGGAAAAAGTTGGTGTTTCAGTTGATGAGACTACAAAAGCTCTTTTTCTTGGCAAAGACGAAAATAGAATCGAGATCAAAGCAGACACTAACTTTGCCGATATAGAAAACTACTGGCATTCCATGCAGGAAGAGATAAATGAAACGCCGCTGTTTTCAGTAGACGAGGCCGCCGAGGAAGCAATCAGCTCACTGGTAGAGAAGAAAAAGTATTTATCCGAACTGAATACAGAAGCCGGAAGTTATGGAGTAGGTTTAGAATATCAGCAAACAGAGCAAGAAATAGATGAGCTGATTCAAAAAATCGCATTGCTTCCACCCGAAATTCTCACTACTTATAACTTGCAGGTCAACAAAGACGGCGAATTAGAGTATCTTGATTCCGAAACAAATGAAACTGTTGTTATTACCACCGAAACCCTGGATAAAGGCGTTACAGAACACCTCAATGGAATCTTAGCGCAAAAGGCTGAAGTAAGTAATACCGCCGAATTTGCAATTCAAGTTGATTCCGCTGTCGCAATGGCCCAAATGGCGGCAATTAACACGATGAAAGCCCTCACTGGTCAAGATGTTTCCTTTGGAATATACCCTACCTATTATAATTCAGGAAACAGTAATAAACCCATCGGCACCGCCGAAGCCTCCGGTACCGGCATCAGCGGCGTGCCGGAAACCGGGAATGTGCTGGTGGGTGAGGAAGCGCCGGAAATGTATGTGAACCGCCGGACGGGGCGGTGGCAGCTGGTAGGCATGATGGGCGCGGAGTTCATTCATGCGGAAAAGGGCGATATCATCTTCAACGCCCGGCAGACCAGAAGCCTTTTGAACAACGGCTTCGCCGCCTCCCGCGGAAAAGCTTTTGCCAAGGGTACGGATGAGTTCCTCAATTTCAGCGGCGGCCGGTATGTTTCCCACACCGATTGGTCCAAGTGGTCCCGGACAGGCTTCCGCAGCCTGGGCGGCACGGTAACCTTGAAGCCCAAGGTGGAGGATAAGGACGTATACCTTGCCGATATCGATGAGCTGTACGAGGCCGAAACCCGCCTGAAAGCGCTGCAGCAGGACGAGGAAGCCTTGAACCATGCCCTGAAAATGACGGACAGTCTCAGCGAGCAGGTGAACCTTACCCGCCAGCTCAATGAGAACTACCGCCAGCAGCAGGCGGAGCTCCACGCAGCCAACGAGCGCCGGGACGAGCTGATCAAAGCCAATGTGGAAAAGCTGCGCGGCGCTGGCTTTAACGTTTACTATGACCCGGAGCAGAACCGCCTGATGGTCGCCAACATGGAGCATATAAACGAGCTCATGGGCGGCAGTCAGGAGGAAACTAACGCTCTCCGCCAGGAGTATGAGAAGCTGATCTCCGACACGGAAAAGCTCAATGAGGCCAACCAGAAAAGCTCCGCCGAATGGCTGAAGCATGAAGAGGCTATCCGCAAGAACCGTCAGGAAATGGTGGAGAAAAATCTCCAGGGATATAAAGACTTCATTTCCTATGCGGACGATTTCGACCTTTGGGGCAAGATGGACACCACCAAGGTGGACGTGCTCAGAAATCAGCTGATCTACCTGAAGCAGGCCTTCGACCAGAACCTGATCTCCCTGGACGAATTCACGAAGAAGAGCAGAGAGATTGGCAAGGAAATCTACAAAGAGCAGAAAAGCGCTCTCAAGGAAGTTATCGAGCTTACCGAGGACCTCATCAAGAAGGAAACCAAGGATCGGGTAGACGCTCTAAACGACCAGATCGACAAATATCAGGAGATCATCGACCTGAAAAAGAAGGCCCTTCAGGACGAGGCCGATGAAAAGGACTATTCCAAGGAACGCGACCAGAAGCTGAAGGAGATCTCCAAGCTGCAAAGCCAGATCTCCCGCCTGAGCCTGGACGACAGCCGGGAAGCCGCCTACGAGCGCATGCAGCTGGAGGAAGAACTGGCGGAAAAGCAGCAGGAGCTGGTCGATTTCCAGGAAGACCATGCCCGGGAAGCCCAGATAGACGCCCTGGACGAGGAAGCGAAGCGCTTTAAGGATGCCAAGGATCAGGAAATCAAAGACGCAGAAGCCGCTATTGACACCGAAGGGAAACTCTATGAAGCCGCTGTAAAACGAATTGACAGCGAAGGGGAAAAGCTGAAAGATGTGCTGATCTCCTATGTGAAGGAGTACAAAGACGCTATTGACGGCGAAAATTCTGTTAAAACGGCATGGGAAGCCGCCATGCAGGCGAAACAGGGGTACAATTCCATCAAAGACGCGTTCCCGGGGATTAACACCGAAACCATCGGCGGAGAGAACGCTGCCGAAATTTCAGCGAAAGTTTCCCAAATGCGCCACAACAGCAATATGTATACCGGCTCTGATGCGGAGGGCAAGGCGAGGCTATCCGCCGAAAATCTCCGCTTGGGAGAGGAAATCAACAGTCTGCTGGGCGATTTGGGCCAGGTAAAGAGAGAAAACGGCACCTGGTATTTTATCGACAGCAGCGGTGAAAAGGAACTGCTGTACAGCATCTACCATAAGGGCGGCATTGTCGGCGACAATATGGATATCCGGGACGACGAGGTCTTCGCCCTGCTGCAAAAGGGCGAAATGGTGCTGGACCGTGCCGGGAAGGAAAACCTTTACGAAACGATAGATTTTGTGAAGGAAATGCGGGACCGCTTTGGCGCGGACATTTCCGAGCGGTTTGCGCCCTTCTCCCCCACCTTCCCCAGCCTGACGGAGCGGTACGACAGCGCAGTGCGGGAGGTCTCTCACTTGAACGATACCGTGTTCAGCCCCACCATCAACGTGGAATTTCACCACCAGGGCGTCATGAAGGACAGCGATGCTGTAAAGTACGGAAACATGATTGCCAATACCGCCCTGGACAGCCTGCAGAATATGTTTGTCAAAACCGGGATTTCCACCCATCGTTTTGCAGGCTTTAAGCAGTAAAAAGCTTGTTCGGCGTCCTGTGCGCTTTGGGCGCACAGGACAGACCGAACCAACGACAATGGAAAGGAGGAATACTATGGTCGTAAATTTCAGTGAATTTAAGCGCGGGGAACGCCCGGTGCTGGTTCTGCGGAATTTGAGCGGCGACGTGCTGGCTCCGCTGGGCTTTGCAAACAACGTGAGCCTTTCGCTTCACTATAACGAGGTTTCGGAGCTTACCTTCGAGCTTCCCGCCTATGCGGACGGCGAGCCCACTCCGGATTACGACCTTGTGATCGGAATGCGCATTGCCGATCTGCAAGGGATCGGCCGGTTTATCCTCACAGACCCCAGCGAGCGGGACACTGGAAAAACCAGGGTGAAAACCTGCAAGGGCTACTCCCTGGAGTATGAGTTCACCTTCAGAAAAATTTCCATGCCCCGGGGCACTTACGAGTTTTATAACGAGATCGGCTTCGAAGATTCCATCATCGGCAGGATCAAAGAGCTGATGCCCCGGTGGCGCTTTGAGGTGGACGAAAAGCTCATCGGGCGGCACCGCACCTTTGAGGTCAGCGGGGAAAACCTCTATAACTTCATCAAAAACACCCTGCAGACCAGCTATAATTGTGTGTTCGATTTCGATACCTACACCTACACCGTTCATGTGCGGGAGGTGGACAGCGAAACGGTGACAAAATCCGTGTATCTTTCGACTCAAAATCTGATTAAGGATTTGATTATAAACGAGGACACGGAGGGTATTATCACCTGTCTGGACGTAAACGGCGCAGAGGGCGTGAATATCCGGGACGTGAACCCCATTGGCTCCAATAAGCTTTACAATCTGGACTATTTCCTGAACGAGCAGAACTTTACCCCCGCCCAGCTGGAAAAGTGGAACAGCTGGAAGCAGGCGTGCCGCCTGGCACGGGACGAGTTCTACCGGGGCTGGCTGGAATGCGATATACGGCGCTCGGAGATCGACACGGAAAAAGCCCGGCTGGAGGACATGGAGACCCAGCGCAAGGTGAAAGAGCAGATTTCCTCCGCCCTGCAGGAATGGATATTGGCCGGAAAGAAGGAGGAGGATTTTCCCGCCAAGGCGGAGGATTACGAGAGCGCAACAGAGCCGCTGGAAAAGATCCACGAGGAGCTTTCCCGGCTTGCGGGCGAGATCAATATGCAGAGCGCGCTGATAGGCGAGAAGGAAGACGAGCTGAAGACTGCGGAAGAGAGCTTATACGCTGCGGCGGCAGAGCTGAAGCCCTCCGTCTATTTCACCCCGGAGGAATGGCAGCAGTACAGCGCTTACATGAAAGAAGATTCCCTCACCGAAAGCTCCTTCGCCATGTCCACCGCCTCTTCCTATGCCGGGCACGGCACAAAAGGGCAGTATGACGGCGAATATCTTCTCAGCGAGGCGAATGTGACGAAGATCCCCCGGCAGGAAACGGGGAAAACCCTGTATACCGTGCAGGGCGGCGTGCTTGCCGTACCGCCGGAGCTGGGCAGCCGGTTCCCGGCAAAGGTGGTAAACGCCACCCTGGAGGTCACGGACGATGGAGAGGTGATTTTCAGCGCCCTGCTGAACCTGCCCATTGAGGGGGCGGCGCTGGGAAGCGAGCCGGAAGAAACCGGGCAGGAGGAACAGCGAATGTTCCGCACGGCGTACCTTTCTCTGACAGGAGCCCGTTTCTCAGCCGTGCAGGACGATACCGTGTTCCCAGCCGAGCCCAAGGAGCCGGAGGACACTCCCACAGAGCCCCTGAACGCTTACGCCGCCGGAAGCTGGGTGCGCTTCTCCGTAGAGGAAAGCTTTGTCTACCTCACGGAAAACGCCAGCGTGTACGAGCAGAATTCCGTGGCGTGGTCGCTGTACGAGTACGGCGAGGAAACCCTCCGCAAGCTGGCGTACCCCTCCTACACCTTCTCGGTAAACGCCGCCAATTTCCTGGTGCTGGAGGAATTCGAGAGCTTTAAGGATCAGCTGGCGCTGGGCGAGCGGATTTTTCTTCAGCTGGACGAAGGCAAGCTTTTGCAGCCCTTTGTCATCGGCGTGGACTACAGCTTTTCCGACCCCACCAGCTTCTCCATTCGGTTCAGCGATAAATACTGTTCCTTCGATGCGGCTTTCCGGCTGGTGGACCTGCTGGAGCAAAGCGTTTCCATGGGGAAAAGCGTGGATTTCAGCAAGTACACCTACCGCAATTTCGTGGACAGCGGCGCACAGACGGAAGTGCAAAGCTTTATCCAGTCCGCCCTGGACGTTTCCAAAAACGCCGTGCTTTCCTCCCAAAACCAGGCCATTTCCTGGGACGAAAGCGGCTTAAAGCTGCGGAAATGGAAAAACGACCAAAACCACGCCGAGGGCTACGAGGACGACCAGATCGCCATGCTCAACAACAACATTGTGTTTACAGCCGATGGGTTCCAAACGGTGAAAATGGCGATTGGGCGTTTCAAGGACGAGACCCGGGGAAGCTGCTTCGGTATTGTGGCTCCGAATATCGTGGGAACCCTGCTGGCAGGGGAAAACCTGCGGATCCAGACAAAGAACGAAGAGGGGAAGCCCATTGCCTTTCAGGTGGACGAAACCGGGGCAAAGCTCCACAATGCGGAGTTTGACATTACCACAAACACCGAAAAGGGACTGCGGCAAATTGTGCTGAACCCTGATGTGGGAATTGCCATGGGGATTTACCCGGTCTACAACGAATCTGGCTTTGACAAAGAAAACGCCAGATTCTACATAGATGCAGAATCTGGCGATGCTTATTTTAATGGTGTGATACAGGCTGAAGATTATTTGGATAAAAACGGGAAGAGCATGGTGAAAAAACTGGAAGACGAAGACCATTACAGGTTTCAGCCGGAATACTTGAACCTTAAGGGCCTTACCATCAAGGACAAGTCCGGAACCACTACCTTTCAAATCGATGAAAACGGTCACGTTACCATGCAGGGGGATATCACCATAAACAACGGCGCGCCCAACGGCACTTTCATCAGTGGCACCAGCATTTACGCTCCCACCATTGAGTCTCCAACTATCAAGTGGTATGACGATAAAGGAGAATTTTTAGGGTCGGTTGGACAAGGGGGCGGTAAAAATGACGGTTCTCCTACCGTCCTTTTGGAGATGAAGTCAATGCAAGGCATTAGTTTAAATGCAGAACATGGTGGAATCAGCTTTATTGCAAATAACGGCGGTGTTTGGTTTAATAGCCGGGCAGGGGCACTAAATGGACTAGACGTAAGAGAATCCTTCCGAATCGCAGCGAAATGTTATTCGCCAGAATATAAAGACGGATGGACAAATGTCATAGAGGCCTTTAAGGGTATAGAAAGCCGGTTGAACAAAGCGGAAAGCGATATAAAAGGTTTAGCTGCCCGGATATCTGTATTGGAGGTTTAATAGTACATATCTAGTCTTGATTTGAAGAAATTAAATCTCGCAGGCTCATAAATCTCAAATTCAGGTCTGCTAAACGGTGCAGTATATATTAAACGAATTTCTTCTCCTCCTAACCCGCTTACATAAAAAGTAAGGCTAAGGGTTTTATCAGTGTCTCCTATCAGCCCCAATTCCTTCATCATGGCTAACATATATTCGTCGAGCACGTCAAAGGGAATAAGGTCTACCGCCCGGACATAGACAGGATCATAGTCTATATTCCCGATGGCATGTATTTTTGTAATAACTCCTTTTATTTCTACTTTTCCGGAGAAAATCTCCCGGAACTCCCGGTAGGTGCAAGCCCCCTCGGGCAGATCGTCAGGGGTGGGGTCAACAAAGGTGGGGTCAAAATTGGGGTCGGCTTCCACGGTGGTGTTTTCCAGAACAGGGTCGGCGTTCACCGCTACCTGGGCTACCTCACAGCGCTGGGCGTTATTTTGGGGGTTCAGCTTCCCGTTGCTGCCGTTCACCACCTTGTGGGTCACCGCCCACTGCATGGCTTCCTTCGCCCAGCTGGAAACAGAGCCGCCATCGGGGAACTGGGAAAGGATATCGCTGTCAAAGCTGGCGTCGTTGCCCGTTTTCTTGGCGTAGTTGTACATGATAACCGCCATCTGCTCTCTTGTCACGTTCTTTTCCGGGGCGAATTTCCCATCGCCCACGCCGGAGATCAGCTCCGCCCGGTAAGCCCATTCCACGGCGGGGGCGTACCATTTATCTTTATTTACATCGGAAAAGCTGCTTTTCCCCGTCCAGGTGGATTTGTCAAAGTTGGAGGTTTTATTGGAAAGCACCTGCACGAACATGCCCCTTGTCATGGGCGCGTTGGGGGAAAAGGTGCTGCCGTCGCCGGTGCCGTTGAACAGGCCGTGCTCATATACATATGTCACCGCGTCCTGATACCAGATATTCTCCGGCACGTCGGTAAAAGGCAGCCCCGCCGCGGAAGCGGGCAAAGTCAAGGTTCCCAATAAAAGTACAGCGGCTAATAACAAAGAGATGAGCTTACGATGCAGTTTCATAGAGGCAGCCTCCTTCAATTTCATTTCTGTAACACCGATAAGTTCTGTTTCAATTATATAGGTCTCTATTGCCGAATGCAAGCCCTTTTTGTGATTTTCATCTGAGTTTTTCTCAGGTTTTATATAGATTTGCAGGTTAATTTTCAAATTTGCAGGGTAATTCTGCACAGGTTCGGAGAGCTTTTCTCCGGGAAAGGAGAGACATGACGAACAAAGAGATCAAAATCAGGCTGGTTCAGGTCCTGCAGGCGCTGAATACCATTCCGGTCAGCGGCAAGGTCAGCCTGACAAACCTTGCGGGAAGCATTGGGGTGCTGGAAGACATCGTTCAGCAGCTTCCCGATGAAGAAGAAAAAGAAGAATAGATCACAGAAGCATGAAAGGAAAGAAGGTGATGCAATGGCTTTTGAAGGCTGCGGCTTTGCGTTTGACGGCGTTCCCTCCTCGGAATTTGGGCTGGAAATCTATGAATTCGGCTCCAATACTCAGGAGGATTCCCCCATCGCCTCCACCGGGGAGGTCCTTTCCCAGCAGGTGGAGGGGAAGCCCCGCTCTTATTTATACGGGGTGGCGCAGAACAAGCCGCTGGAATTTAAGCTGGTGTTCGGCGTGAACCGAAAGTCCATTTCTGCCCACAAGCCGCTGGACAGGTGGGATATCCAGACGGTCACGGCATGGCTCACCGGGCATGACGACGGCAAGTGGAAGTGGCTGGAAATTGAGCAGGACGATATGGAAACAGTGCGTTACCGCTGCCTGATCTCCGAGCTTACCCCCATTTCCGAGGGGCTGGAAACCTGGGCGTTTTCCTGCCGGGTGACCTGCGATTCCCCCTTTGGGTACACCTACCCGGAGCGGTACGTTTACCGCCTGGCGGGGGCGCCGAAGCAGGTGCTGCTTTTTAACCGCAGCACCTTCCACGGACCGTACTATCCCCGGCTGGAGCTTTCCCTGAAAAGCGGGGACGGCGTTTCCATCGTCAACGAAAGCGACGGCGGCAGGAAATTCCAGTTCTCCGGGCTTGCGGGCTTTGTTCCCCTGATCCTCACGGTCGATAACGAGAACCAGGTGATCCGGGCGGACAAGCAGCTGCCGAAATCCGTTTATTCCTATTTCAATATGAATTTCTTCCGGCTGGTGCGGGGGGATAATTCGCTGGTGATAAACGGGCAGGGCACAGTCAAGTTCATTTGCGAGTATCCCATGAATGTTGGGGGGTGAGACAGATGATTAACGAAATCTACAGTATGCCGGAGGTGAAGTTTGTAGCCGGGGAAACGCAGACCTTTGTGTTCCACCTCTATTTTGAGGCGACCCGGGACGCGTTCAATGCCAACGGCTGCAAGGTGAACTTTGCCGTGATCGACTACACCAACAAAAGCGGGAAGCCCCTGCTTTGCAAAAAGTGTAAAATACGGCTGAACAGCGACGGCGTTCCCAATATCGCGGAAGCATACCTCACGCCGGAGGACACGGCGGGGCTGTACGGCAAGTACGTCTATCAGCTTCAGATCCGGGATATCGACGACGAAGTGGAAATCCCCGGGCAGGGGCTGCTTGTCATCAGCAAGAACATTCACAAAGGCTTTATCTATCACACAGGCACGGAAACCGTGTCTCAGTAACCACATTTTTGAAAGGATGATTTTTTTATGAACACTACTTACTTTTTGAACCAGATCATGGGCAACGTTTTCGGCTCCAGGAAAGACCCCGCCCTGCCTGCCAGGTATTACCTGGGTCTCAGCACCACCGCCCCCAATGTGGACGGCACCGGCGTGTCTGAGCCCAGCACCCCCGGCGACGCATACGCCCGCGTACTGATCGATTGCTTCTCCGAGCCGGTAAACGGCGTGATCAAGAATACGGCGTCTCTCACCTTCCCGGAAAGCATGTATCCCTGGAGCACAGCCGCCGCCCCCATCACCCATTATGTGATCTATGACGCCCCGGAGGGCGGAAATCTGCTGGTGTACGATGTGCTGTCCCTGAGCCGCATCGTGGAAACTAATACCGTGGTGGCGATCAAGCGGGAAAGCCTGACCATCACCCTGAGCAATCCCACAGAGCCGGCGGGGGAATGAAATACTCCGCCCCAAGGAAGGACGGTGGGGTAATTGAAGCACTTTGACGTTTTTCTGCGCCGGAAGGTCACAGAAACCGACCTGTATATTCAGGAGCTGGTGCAGCGAAAAGATTTGGCAGGCAAGGACTATCTGGTTCTTTTTTCGGAGGAGGCCCTTGCCCACCTGGAGAAATATATCGCACCGCAGGCGGTAATGGAGCTGGTGGAGCAGATTCTTCCCATGCTGAAAACAGCGTATACAACCGGGAAGGACAAGCTGCTCCTGACAGCGGCGGGCAAGCTCTTTTCCACGGCGTTCGCAGGGGAGATATCTGATGAACTGATTCTTGATACGACCAGCGCCGCTGCACGGGATATAAAATACGCAAATGCGGAGGATTCGGCACGCCTTTCCTCCGCTCCCGTAAGGGAAACGGATACGGTAAAGTACCTGTCTTCCGAAAGCGTTTCCGTCCTCACAGCCGCAATGGACTGCGCGCTGTGGCTGGTTCGCAGGTATGCTTCCGCGCAAAGCGCCAGCTTTTTGAGCAGCGGTCTGTCAGCGGGAAGTACGGCTTATTCCGGCGGTTTGGACAGAATGAAGCTGTTTACAGAAAATCCAACAAGCCGATTGGTGCGGTTCAGAAATCTGGGGGAAACCTTCCCCTTGACGCTGGAATCCATGCAGGACAGAACGCTGGAAGACCTGATTCTGGAAGTTATTGACTAAAGGGGGGACGGAGAAAATGAGCGAGCATTCGCCAAATTTGAATTTGAACCTGTACAGCGAAGCGGACGTAAAGGAAAAATTCCTCACGTTTTTGGAACAGCTGGCAGGCTCCGGAGCAGAATCCAACATGATGCTGCTGGATGCGGCAATCAAGGCCGTGCGGGACGCGCTGCCCCAAAAAGCCGATTTGGTTGATGGGAAAATCCCTGCCAGTCAGCTTCCGTCCTTTGTGGACGATGTGGTGGAATACAACACAAAGGCGTACTTTCCCATTTTGGGAGAAGCCGGGAAAATCTATGTGGACACCTCTACTAACCTGACGTACCGTTGGAGCGGTTCTACCTATGCGGAAATATCCCCCTCACTGGCTCTGGGGGAAACGCAGTCCACGGCTTTTCGAGGCGATTTGGGAAAAGAAGCCTTTGAACATTCTCAGGAAACGGGGAATCCACATGGCGCTACCGCCGCTGATATCGGCGCGCGGCCCAGCACATGGACACCAACCGCGGCAGAGGTGGGGGCGCGGCCGGATGACTGGATGCCAACCGCCTCAGATGTAGGCGCGGATCCTTATGGTTCCGCATCTGCCGTACAGAGTAATTTGAATAATCATACCGGCAATTCCGCAATCCATATCACAGCATCAGAACGAAGCAGCTGGAACGGGAAGCTGGATGCATCAAAAATTGTAGCCTCTACTACTGACTTAACGGCTGGCTCTTCAGCATTGGCCACCGGAACGCTCTATCTTGTCTATGAATGATGAGGAGGGCGATCTATGGCAACGAGATACAACTACACAGGAGCGGAGCAGACCTTTACAGTAACGCAATCAGGGTATTATACCATTGATGCAGTTGCCGCGGGAGGAAGCGGAGGCAACAAGTATGGGACATCTTATGCCGCTGCCGGTGGAAAAGGCGCTCGCCTGGTTGGCACCTATGCTCTGAGGAAAGGAGAAATCATCCACATTGTTGTAGGCGGTACAGGCACTTGCGTACAAGCCACTGCCACGGATGGTTCTTCTGGTGGCGGAGGAGGGTATACCATGGTGATTCGGGAGATTCCCGAAGTGGTTGACAGCCGTTTCCAGTTTACTAAAAACGGACAGGCCTTTGAGGTGCTGCTTCTTGTTGCAGGCGGAGGCGGCAGTCACGACTGTGCCTATCGAGGCAGTGCTGATACAGGAACAAACGGAAATGCCAGCGCATACTGGCATCCGGATAACTATATTGCGCCCTCTAACTCAACCTGTGCGGCGACTGGTCACACTTCGGAAGTGCTGTCGGTTCAGCAATATATTTCTCAAAACGCTGTTGGCGCAAAGTACACCAGAAACGGCGGGATTGCACAGGGCGGATATGGCGGTGGAGGAGCGGCAGACGATAACCGCTCTTTTGGTGGAGGTTGGGCTTCTTACACATCTTATACAGCGGGAAGCTGGTCGATAAACCCCTCTGCCACAGGAACTGACGGTTACAACTCTGGAAACGGGTACTGCACTTTTACCTTTTTGAGCGCCTTTCATGGAGCTGTTTACTACGGAATATCCTCAAAAGCTCAGAAGGTTAAAAAAGTGTATATCGGTGTTTCAGGGAAAGCAAGAAAAGTAAAAAAGGTCTACTACGGAGTAGACGGAATTGCACGATGCGTCTATCAAGATGAGTCGTGACGAAATAGGAAGGAGGTTATTGTGTGAGTGAAAAATCTCCGAATATAGATTTGACATTGTATACCAATGCGGACGCGCCAAAGAAATTCGGCGTATGGCTGGAAGAGATGGCAGGGGCGGCTCCCACTTCAAATATGATGAAAATTGACGCTGCTTTTTCCCAAATAGAATCTGATCTTTCTCTGAAAGCAGATCTTGAGGACGGGAAAATCCCGGCGGGGCAGCTTCCTGCTTTTGTGGATGATGTTTTGGAGTTTGATTCCGCCGCTCAATTTCCCAACAAGGGAGAATCCGGAAAGATCTATGTAGCCACTTCTACAAACCTGACTTATCGGTGGAGCGGAAGTTCCTATGTGGAGATCTCACCCTCGCTCGCGCTGGGAGAGACGTCTGCGACGGCTTATCGCGGCGACAGGGGAAAAATTGCCTATGCCCATTCGCAAACAAGTGGAAATCCCCACGGCACGACTGCCGCTCAGGTTGGCGCGCGCCCGGATACTTGGGTGCCAACGCCGGAAGAGGTAGGCGCTGATCCTGAGGGAAGCGCGGACGCAGTGCAAAGCAATCTGAACACGCACAAGGGAAATTCAACAATACATATCACTTCATCAGAACGCAATGCGTGGAATGGTAAGTTGAATGCTTCCGAGCGCGGTTTGTCCGGGGGAGTAGCGCCTCTCGATGAGAATGGAAAGGTGCCGAAGCAGTATCTGTACCAGCAGAGCGGCTTTGTGGCACAGGAGACAGAACCGGACAATACTGGGCTTCTCTGGATCGACACCTCGGTAGCGAACGGGGTGATCAAGTATTTTAACGGCACGGATTGGGTCGCGGTATCCGGTGTGTGGTCATAAGTGTAATTTTTTGACGCAGAAGCGATAGCTTTTCGATTTTGCGGGAAAGGAAAGAACCATGAAACAGATGACAGCAAAATTTACATTGGCAGACGGCTCTGTACTTGAGATTGGAAGCCAGAAGGTGGAAAACCTTCAGATAAACTACACTGAGGGGGAAGGAATGCAATCTCTCTCTTTGATGAATTACCCCAAAGACGGAAATGGTTTTGTATTGAAGGATATGGCGGGACGGCTGATTTTGGCAAATGAGCAGGTCCTCAGAGTTCAGCTTCTGCTGGAGGATTCCCTGGTGTCGGAAATCACTGAGCTCCCCCTCAGCGTTCAGTATAATGTAAACTATGGCCCTTCCTCCTTGATGGAAACGATCCGTGTCATGACGGTGGAGAAAGGCGATAGCGAATCATGAGCACAGAGAGAGAGCCATACAGGGCTTCCGACATAAACGGACTGTACAGTGAGCTGAACGAGGTGCGCTCCTCTCATGGCTTGGCGGTTTTTTCAGCTCTGACCGCAGCAGGAGAACTTGCCGCTTCTTCTACAGCACAGGAGTTGAAGTCTAAGCTGGAGCAAACCTCCTTGGAATCCAATTTTCTTTCCACATCTGACTTTCCGTTGGGAGAGATCGATCCTGGAGATGTTATGAAGCAGACGGTCGTGTCACTTGCCGCGCAAGCCATTGAAACGATGAAAGCGGCCTGTACGAACTATGCCAATAAAACTTCGGACCGCCTTTCTCACAACACGGATCGCAGCGGAAACAATGCAAATTATTCCACAAACAAGAGCAGTGTTTCCACCAGCTATGCCAATTACTCCGGAGATAATTCCAACTATGCCAATAAATCCTCCAACCGCACCTCCTACAACGGGAACAACTACAGTCCGGGCGGAAATTCGGGAGTAAACAGCAATTATGCCAACAATTCCGGTTCTGTTTGCGGTCATAATACCTGCAATGCCAACTATATGAACTATGCGGCCAACAAAAGCGGTAACAACGGCAATTATGCCAATTACAGCGACAAGACTTCTCACAATGGAAATCAGGTAAACTGCAGTGGAAATTGCTCCTCCAATTATTCCGGTAACCGGGGGAACAAGGCCAATTACACAGATTGCAGTAACTATACAAACAAATCGGACGTGCCAGGCGTTATAAAATAGAAAGGGGGTAACACCTTATGAAGTTAAACCACGGCTGCTCTGTCTGCAAGCCGCCGGACCAGCTGGAGCCGTTGCAGGAAATCACTCTTTTTACAACGGCGCTGTGCAACTTGAAATGCACCTATTGCTATATCTGCAAGGACAATTCCAATGCTCTGAAAAAAATTGACGAAGATATCCGGCAGGATTGGGAAGCACACAATTACGTTTCCCGGCTGAGAACAGAGATGCGCCAGGAGGATTTGGATTCCATTCGAAATATCAGCTTATGGGGAGGCGAGCCTCTGATTGGCATACGGAGGTTTTCCGGACAGTTTGAGGAGTTTTATAAACTGCTCCCCGCTCTGGAACGAATCGACTTCTCTACGAATCTCACACTGCCCAACGCCGTTCCCCTCATACAGGAGCTGGCAGATACCATCGGCGCGGTGAGCAAAAAGGAAAAATTTTACATCGATGTTCAGATTTCCATTGACGGTCCGGAAGAAATCAACGATCCGAACCGGGGCGAGGGAACTACCGGAAAAATTCTGGAAAATTATCAAAAGCTGTTGCGGGTAAAATTGCCTCGGAATGTCGGGATCAGAGTTACCACAAAGCCAACGCTTTCCGTAGATACCATGGATTGGTTTTTGGAGGAAAGCAATGTCAGAAGCTATTTTGCTTTCTTCGATGAAAGCTTTCGGCTGCCCTTTACAGAGGCTGATCCCGCGATCGAATCTGTCTTTTTGGGAATTCCCAATTATGCCGAACCCTACGGCTATACACAGGCTGACGGAAGGAAGTTCGCCGAGGTTTGCAGAGTTTTTCAGAAAGTGTCCCACGATCATGATTTTCCTGCCTTTCGCGGCAGGTCGCTGGTGCCTTATGTGGACCGTTACAGTATGGGGGGACAACAGGCGAATTTCCGTGAATTCTACTGCGGCGGCGGATGTGGTAAGCTGGTATACAGTGCGACATTGACGCCTCACGGGCGGTATTCTGTCTGCCACAGAACGCTTTTTGATTCTTACGTGGAATACCACAATTCCGCAAGGACGGAAAAGCTGAGCGCCAAGCAGGACTATGTGGATGACGGCTGTAATTTTGGTCTGGAGGACTTCCGCAGACACCGAAAATCCATGAATCTGATTTACTTCAATCCAAGCAAGTTGATTTATTCAGACGCAAAAACCATGATAAAGCTGGCTGCCAATTCTGGCGTTATCGCTTCAAAGTACGGAAACGAGGAGCAGGCTGCCGAAGTGATGGACTTTATGTGCAGACCCGGCATGTGCCTTGCGTCCAACATGGAGCTCTGCCATTCCCTCTTTGTGCAGCCCTATTGGTGGATCAGGCTGTTTTTGAACGGGGCAATGGACACCATGTTGGAGGAATTAAAGGAGTATGAACATGAATAGCACAGACCGGTTGGAGCGAAATCGAATGCTCTATACCTTGTTTGACCGGCAGTTTTTTCGTAAATGGAACCCGGAGAATAAGCTGGGAACGATAGAACTTATTGTCACGGCGGATTGCGATATGCAGTGCGAATACTGCTATATTCACCGTTATGGGGACAGGCTTTATCCCAGAGAACTCAGAAACAGCGAGACGATCCTCGATAATCTGGAAATTCTTTTGAACTGGATTGAAGACAAGCAATATTACATTGAAACACTGGACATTTTCTCGGGGGAATTCTTCGCGGGAGAGCTGGGCTTTCAGGTGTTGGAAAAAATCTATCAGCATGCGCTGCGCCGGCGGTTTTGCGGCGCCATTGTGATACCCTCAAATTTTTCGTTTGTTGGCAGCGAAAAACGAACAAGCAGGGTGGAGGAGTATTTCTCCAAATTTGAAAAAATCGGGATATCTATGTTTCTTTCCTGCTCTATTGACGGCAAGGGCGTGGACGACACTGCCAGACAAAGCCTGAAGGACTACCGTACCGACGAGTATTACGACAAGGTGTTTTCCTTTTCTAAAAAGCACCGGTGCGGTTTTCATCCTATGGTGAGTAAGGAATTTGTAGCAAACTACAAGGAAAGCTTCGACTGGTGGGTCGAAATGCTGCTGAAGCATTTTGGGGAAGAGGCAAAGTTTTATGTTCCCATGCTGCTGGAGGTACGCAACGATACGTGGGATACCGCTTCCCTAAGCGATTATTCCGATATGCTGTGGTATATTGCAGAAAGCTCGCTGAAGCATTTCCACAAGGGGGATGTCAAGGATTTTATTCATCGCATCTTTCATGTTCCCGGGAAATACGAACATGTGACTATGGGCGATATACTGAAGCTTCCGTTTACCAGTAACCGCTGCACCTGCTCGATCCAATCCGGCCCGGTAGTGAGGCTGGGCGATTTGGCATTGGTGCCCTGCCACCGAACCATGTACCCGGAATATCATTACGGTCGGCTGGCGGTAGAAAATGGTAAAATCGTGGGGGTAGAAGAAAAAAATGTCAGCTTGGCAGCCAAAATCTATGCCATGAATCCCAATGTCACACATCCGAAATGCTCTGGGTGCGCAATCAAGTCGATTTGCCTCAGGGGCTGTCTTGGTTCTCAGCTGGAGGTCAACCGGGAACTGTTCGCGCCTGTGGAAAGCGTGTGCGACCTGATGTATACCAAATTTAAGACGCTTCATGAAATCTACGGTTTTTACCATGCTTATCAGATGATTGAAGCGGACCCGGAAATCCCGGCAGAATATAAAAGGCAGGTAAAATACATAAAAGGAGTGCTGGAACGCATATGAACAGGAGCTTTGAAGAGCTGCAGGCTCAGCTGGCGAACGACTTGTGCAGCGTGATCAATAACAACCGTGCAGAGCCGGGGTTGTTTTCTGACCTGTTGGAAACTATGAGGGCCATCTACTATCTTGACGGTCAGGACTCAATGAATCTATCTGTGGTGCTGATGCTGGAATATGTGTATCATGAGCTGATCGCTCCCTCACAGATCGCACAGATCTATAAAGATATCGCCCGCGCTCTGGTGGTCTACCATATTTCCCGGCTGGCAGACGGAAAAGACCATCAGGACGATGCTGGCTATATAGAAAGCGATGTGCAGGAGGGCTTTGATATCGGTTGAGGCCAACAAAGGAACACGGCAGAGTAAGGAAGTGATCGATATGAACGAATGGACCGTAGTTACCGTGATCATCGGCTTGGCGGGTCTGATTGTTACCGTTATGGCGCCAATCCTGAAGTTCAACAACACGGTTTCCAGATTATCCACCCTGATTGAAGGCATTTTTGAGAATATCAAAAGACTGGAGGAGGAAAACGCAGCATTTCGAGAGCACGCGTCCGAATCTCACCAGAGGCTTCATGAGCGAATCGACGGAAATGAACAGAGGCTGCAAAATCACGAAATCAGGATTGTGAAACTGGAAACTCGAGATGAGAAAGAGATGACAGCGGAAAAGTAGATTTTCATAAACGGAACGGAGGAAAGCGCCTATGAATATCAATTGGAAGGTCAGATTCCGGAACAAGAGCTTTTGGCTTGCCCTCATTCCGGCTGTATTGCTGCTGATTCAGACCGTAGCGGCTGTTTTTGGGTATTCGCTGGACTTGGGTGAAACGGGAAACCGCCTGCTTGCGGTAGTTAACGCTGCCTTTGCGGTGTTGTCCGTTCTCGGGGTGGTGGTGGATCCAACTACTGAAGGAACAGGCGACAGCAAGCAGGCTTTAGAATACAGCCACCCCAAGAAAAGGGGGGAATGAGCAATGGCTGCAAAAGGCGTTGACATTAGTGAAAATAACGGCAAAGTGGATTTTGCACAGTTAAAGATTGCTGGAATTGGATTTGTGCTTCTTCGCTGTGGTTATGGAAGCGATTATGAGAACCAGGACGATGGAAGGTTCTTGGAAAATGTCTCAAAGGCGCAAAAGACAGGAATGCCTTACGGCGTCTATCTCTATTCGTATGCCCTGAATGCTATTCAGGCAGAAAGTGAAGCTAACCACGCACTTCGATTATTAAGCCAAGTTCCTAAGCCTGCATACGGCGTGTGGTTTGACATGGAAGACGCCGACCACTACAAGGCAAATCACGGTATGCCTGCAAATTCTGTTCTGGTAGATATTTGTGACATTTTTTGCAAAAGAATTTCAGAAGAGGGGTATCACGCGGGAATATATGCCTCATTATCGTGGTTGGAAAACGAGCTGAACGATCCCCGCTTGGATCGGTATGACAAGTGGGTAGCTCAATGGAATAGCGTATGCGAATATAAGAAGGAGTACGGCATCTGGCAGTTCACTGACCAGCTGTACATTGGCGGAAAGCGCTTCGATGGCAACTGGGCCTATCGCGATTACCCCAGTCTTTCGCAAAAAAAGGAGGAACAAGCTTTGAACGAAACGCAAATTAGAAAAATCGTTCAGGAAGAAATTGCAAGCTACTTTGTACAGCAGGCAAAAAAGCCTGCCAGTAGCTGGGCGCAGCCGGCTGTGGCTTATTGCAAGGAGAACGGGATCATGAACGGAGATAAGGACGGGACATTTCGACCGCAAAGCTTTATTACACGGCAGGAATCTGCGCAGGTTGCTATGGAACTGCACAAACAGATGAAGCAGCCGTAAGTTTTATCCGAAAAAAGCGCTATGGGAGTATTTGATCCCATAGCGCTTTTTTTGAGAAAGAATCCCGCGTAAAAATTAACCTTCAAGTTTCCCTTCTTTTTTGCAAAGCTTCTATTTTGCCAACAATATTCTTCCTTATTTTCAAGGATTAAGTAGAATACTGGGGTGTAATGAACTATGAAGATATCATTGCGCCTAAATTTGTAAAAAGTGCAAAAGCGATCCGCAAAGACAAATACACGGGCATAACTATCCGTCCCCCATAATCTCCATATCACCTTTATTTCAACATAATTTGAAAGGAAAGTATGATATGGTAGAGCCTAACGAGAAAGAAAGAGAAAGCAGTCTGCAGAATCGGTTTTCAGCTTATCTCAAACTGGCAGTTAACAGAGAACGCAGACGGTATCTTCAAAAGAAATGGAACACAGAGAACAGGGAAGCGCTGCAAAGTGCAGTTGAAAAAGAAGATCAACTGTACGAGCCCGATTTCCTTTCGCACCTTCCTCTTGCGGATCAAATCGAAAATGAAGCTTTGTCAAAGGCGATACGAAGCTTAAAGCCAAAGGACTTAGAGATACTGGAACTGTGCGGCATCCAGGGTTTAACGTATCGTGAGGCATCGGAGCAGCTTCATCGGAACTTCTGGACAGTAAAGGCTTCTTATTTGCGAATGATCCATATGTTCCGAAAAATTTTAGAAGGCGAGTAAGTACATGAATTTTTCTGACTTGATAGAAAGAGCAAAGACAGGCGACAATAATGCGGCTGAAGAAATCCTAAAGAAATACGAACCCCTGCTGCGGAAAAATGCTGTTGTACAGGGAGAATACGATGAAGACCTGTATCAGAGGCTTTGCAGTGTGACTTTGAGTTGTATCCAGCATTTTAAAGCCGAGTTGGATTTGTTCTGATTACTAAGCAGAAATCTGATTACTAAGCAGAAAATAGAAAGGCCGATAAGATAGGAAAATACCTATTTTATCGGCCTTTTCTTATAGGACTTGATGGATTTTGGGGAGTGTGGTACAATGTAACTTACAGAGGAGGAACTTTTATGCCAGTATATTATTGCAAGAACTGCGGTTTTATTTTCAAACGGGAGAAAGAAACGGACACCTGCCCGGACTGCGGAAAGCGGGATATCCGTCCTGCATTGGAGCCGGAGATCATGGAATTGAAAGCTAGGCAGGAAAAATGGGAATAGGAATCTCATGCAGACGACGGGACTTCCAGCCAGTTATTACTGAACCAAGCTCTCTTGTGCCAATAATCAAAATTTATTTTGCCAGCGCCGGTCATTTCTTTTCGGCGCTGGTTTTTCATTTTAGAAAAGGTGAACCTCTATCCACACCTCTCCTCCAACGCTGCGGTTGTCTCCCGATCTGTATGCTCCCACAGCAAGCTGCTCAAGATCTCAATGGCATCCCAGCGCTTACGGTAGTAGGTCCACCAGGAAACGTCTTTCATGTGCGTACGCAGGGATTCTACGATATCATCTATGCTGCCGACATAATAAAAGGCTTATCAAGATCACAATTTCATCGAAAAATCAGACGGAAGAAAATTCTTCCTCTGGTTTCCTGTCTTTTTATTAGCTCTTTTGCCATATCCTGGCGAACGATTTTTTAAAAACTTTGCACTGATTCTGACACATTACCGCTCTTTATATAGCAGAAGGTGGTTAAATTCACTTTTTCTTGAACCTTGAAAACAGCATAGCGATCTGCCGGAGGGAATACCCCTGGCTTTGCCATGACGCATCTGCTGAGCGAAGCAAGGGAGAAAACGCAGGACCGAACACGGCTGCAGGAAGCGAGCCGACAGATTGTTACAGAATGGAACAACTTTTTTTATTTTTCAAATGGGATGCTGCCTGATTGTGGTGTATAATAATTTTGCTAAATCTCAGCCATTTATCAAAACTACAGGAAAGGAGGCATCTTCGAGAAAGGAGGCGCAAGTTGGGTGAAAGAAAGTCAACCCCAAAGTCCAGCTAAAAAGGTATACCTGGTTTCTGAAGTAGCCGAAATCTTGAACATGACAGAACGCAGTGCGTATAGCTTTTGCAGTACAACAAAGGAATTTGTTGTCAAACGCTGCGGACCAAAACTGCTTCGGATTAACAAAGAATCCTTTGACTGCTGGCTGAATCATCAGGAGGTAGGATAAATGGCTTCTATTGTTCATCGGTATCAAACATACTACGTTAGTTACACAATTCCGAAAGGTCTAAGCAAGGAGTTCTACGAAAAGAATGGTCTCCCATATGACGAACACAAAAGTAAACGTCAGATGTGGGAACCGTTCAATAATTTGGATGCAGCAGAAGAAAGAAAAAAGAAGGTGGAAATTCAGTTAGAGGAAATACGGCAGTCAAACGGCGAGATAAATCACCTTTCTGTGATCCGTCCCATAAAGTTATGGGATTTTGTGATGAAAGAATTTATTCCAAGTCGGGCTAAGAGCTGGCAACCGAAAACCTATACCATGAATGTTGGTCTTCTTACCAATCATGTAAAACCTCATCTGGGTGAAAAGACCATCCAGGCAGTTACTGAGGGGGACATTCGTGAGCTCTATGAAACCCTGCAGCATACACCTAAAGGCGCATACAAAGGCGGTATATGTTTGCTATCTGAAGTAGAGATGGAAAAGCCACATGAAGAAAGTGAGTGTTTAGGTCCCACGACTATTCATGATGTAGCTCTGCTTTTAGGAGGGATTTTTAAGCTGGCGCTCCGAAGGAATCTCATTACAGAAGATCCATTACCGGAATACATACCCCCGCGCAACGGCAACATTCAATTCAAGATATGGGATGACATGCTGATGAAAAAAGCACTGACTGCTATGTCGGATCAACCGCTGCTGCGGCTTGCTGTGCATCTGGCATATGTAGGTGCCCTAAGAAACGGGGAAACGGTTGGAATTACTTTAGAGGAACTGGATCTTAGAAATAGTCGCATCCATATCACAAAAATACTGCAAAGAGTTTCAAAAGAATCTCTGAAAATGGCAAAAACCTCAGATGTGTTGTTTGTCTTTCCAACGATAGAGATAGAAAAAAATTCTTGCCTTGTACTGAAAAGGCCAAAGACATCTTCCAGCATTAGAGAGTTGCTGGCAACTGAGCCACTCAAAAATGAGATAGAGGCGCGGTTGAAGCAGATCCAGCGCAACAAGGAAAAGCTCGGTGATCAATATCATGATTACGGACTTCTGATCTGCTTAGAAAACGGTAATCCCATAGAACCCAAGCTGATGATGACATGGTTCAAAAAATGGCAAAAACAACAGAAAGAAGAATTTGAGGAAGAGTATCCGCCACTTAGTTTCCATGGAATCCGCCACTCATCAACTACTTACTATGTGGAGCACTGTGATGGGGACTTCAAAAGTGTACAGGCAATAACTGGTCACAAATCGTTGGAGGTTCTGCTAAATATCTACTCTCATGCCACAAGTTCAGCCCGGTTAAAGCTTGTAGAAACTTTTCAGGACAAATTTTATTCCGGGAGGAAGGAACAGAGCTTGAGCGCAATATTTTCACCAGAAAATGCGCAGGAGAAAGACGTGGTTTCCACATTGGCTTTTCTTGCGAAAGATAGCCCGGAGATCAAAGAACTGCTTCTCAAGATGTGCAAGCAAAGCCCCGCTTTGCAGGAAACCGTCTTAACTGCACTGCTTGCAGGATAGACCGCCGTTTGACGGTCGCTTTTGACGGTTTGTATATCAGCTGTATATTTATGTAAGAATGGATTTTTAGAGCGAAAAGCACGGATGAAGTAAAAAAAGATGCGGATTATTTGCAAAAATACAAAAAATCCGCATCAAACCTGAAAATCTGGCGCGCCGGAGAAGATTCGAACTCCCGACCTCTTGATCCGTAGTCAAGCGCTCTATCCAGCTGAGCTACCGGCGCACAGGAACTTGTATTCAATTTTCATCCAACTTGCTTGCATATGCAGAGGAAAAACCCCTTGGTCCGTAGTCAAGCGCTCTATCCAGCTGAGCTACCGGCGCATATCGCTGCGAAAACAGCATGCTGTCTTCACAGCCCTATTATTATAAGCTCAGTTTTTGGAAATGTCAAGAGCATTTTCACGGTTTTTCTTCCGTGGGGTCTTTCGGCTGTTCCAGCGGCTGGTGGAATTTCAGCAGGGAAAAGCCAAAGGGGGAAACCGTACGGCTTTCCATTGTGTTTTCTCCCAGCAGGACCACGGCGGCTTTAGGAAAAAGAGATTCCGGCACGCCTTGCGGCTCACCGCTGCGGTTTACCAGCACGATCAGGCTGTCGTGCCCGGTCTCCGTGACGGTGGAACGGCGGAACGCCAGCAAATTATCCTCTGCCAGCAGGGTCTCGTATTTGCCCTGCGCCAAAACGGATTTCTGCTCGGTCCGCATTTTTCCCAGCGATTCGTACCATGCAAGCAGCTCCTTATCCTCGCCGCCCCAGGGGTAGCAGGCGCGGTTAAAGGGATCGCGATAGCCCTCCATGCCCGCCTCGTCCCCATAATACAGGCAGGGAATGCCCGGCAGCAGATATTGCAGCAGGGACGCCAGCTTCAGCCGCTTTTTGCCCAGCTCCCGCTGCTCCGGGGAGAGGACTTGGGCGCTTTGCCAGTCCCGTCCGCGCCCGTTTGCCGGCTCGCCGCCCAGCACTGTCAGCGCCCGTTCCGTATCGTGGGTGCCGATGTGGTTCATCAGCAGGTTCAGGCTTTGGGCAGGATAATTCTCCACGATGCTTTCCACCGCTTCGGCAAACGCGCGGGGGTCCTGCCCCAGCAGGAAGCCGAAAATCGCGTCGCGGAAGGGGTAGTTCATCACGGTGTCAAGCTGCCCGCCCAGCAGGTAACGGCGGCGCACGCCGTAGGCGGATTTGTTGGAGGCGTCCTCCCACACCTCGCCCAGGATCAGTGCGTCGGGCTTTTCCGATTTTGCGGCGGCAGCCAGGTGGTCGATAAATTCGTCCGGCAGCTCGTCGGCAACGTCCAGCCGCCAGCCGGAAGCCCCGGCGCGGAGCCATTTTCGGACGATCCCGTTTTCCCCGTTGATATAGTTGTCATAGGAGGGGTCGGTTTCCCGGACATTGGGCAGCGTGTCAAAATTCCACCAGCAGTCATACTCGTTGTTCCACTGGCGGAAGGAATACCAGGAGGAGTAGGGGGAGCTTTGGGACTGGTACGCTCCCGGCTCAGGATATCTGCCCTCCCGGTTGAAGTATAGGCTGTCGCTGCCGGTGTGGCTGAACACGCCGTCAATGAGAATACGGATCCCCTGCGCCTTTGCGGCTTCGCAAAGCTCGGTAAAGTCCTGCTCCGTTCCCAGCAATGGGTCGATCTTGGAATAGTCTGCCGTATCGTAGCGGTGATTGGAATGGGATTCAAAAATGGGGTTGAAATAAATGCAGGTCACGCCTAATTTTTTAAGGTAGGGCAGCTTTTCCTGCACGCCCTTCAGGTCGCCGCCGAAGAAATCGGAATTTGTCACCCTGCCCTGCTCGTTGGGGCGCCATTCCGGGCTTTCCTGCCAGTTTTCGTGTAGCGTGCGCCCTGCGGGGACATTTTCCTTGGGCGTGCCGGAGCTGGCGAAGCGGTCGGGGAAAATCTGGTACATGATGCCGCCGGCAAGCCAATCCGGCACGGAGAGGGTCTCCGAGTACACCGTCATCTGCCAGCGGTTCATGCCGCCGCTGACGGCTTCCCCGCCAAACCCTCTGGACAGCCGCAGGCTGCCCCGGCAGGTGCGGGCTTCAAAATGGTAGAAATATAAGCCGGATGCGGCAGGGGTGTAGTGGCATTCCCACCATTCCTTGTCATTGCCGTTCATGCCGCACCAGAACATATCCAGCACCTGCGTGTCCACGCCCTCCCGCTCCATGACCAGCATGGCGGCGGAAACGGCAAGCTCCCGGGGCAGGGTAATACGGAAATGGACAGCCGTGCCCTCCTTCACCGCCCCGGTGGGGTCCTTGAAAACAGTGCTTCTGGAATGGAACATTGTCGAATCCTCCTCACAAACGAGGGTCGCTGCTGCCAGCGACCCTCGTGGGTACTTCCTGAATCTATTCTATGAGAAAAATGGGACGAAGGGCTCACTTTTTCCCGGTATTTTTTATCGGAGGCACGGGGGAAGCGTGCCAGATGTTCCCGGCGTAGTCCCGAATGGCGCGGTCGGCTGCAAAGCGCCCGGCGCTGGCGGTATTGATCAGGGACATCTTGTTCCAGACCTTTTGGTCGGCGTAAAGCTGCTCCGCCTTCTGCTGGGCTGCCCGGTAGGACTCGAAATCCGCAAGCGCCATGTAACGATCCTGATTCAGCAGGGTGTTGTAAATATCGTTGAACTGCTGCCCCTCGAAGCCGCCCAGCAGTTCGTCCATTGCCCGGTGGATAATGGGGTCGTTCTGATACTGGAACAGCGGATTGTAGCCGGAGCGCTTCAGCTCCTCCACCTGAGAGGCGGTCATGCCGAACAGAATGATGTTGTCGTCGCCCACGGCTTCGTGGATCTCCACATTGGCGCCGTCCAGCGTGCCCAGAGTGACGGCTCCGTTTATCATGAACTTCATGTTGCTGGTGCCGGACGCCTCCGTGCCGGCAAGGGAGATCTGCTCGCTGATCTCCGCGGCGGGGGTCAAAAGCTCCGCCCAGGTCACGCAGTAATTTTCCACGAAGACGATCTTCAGCTTCTTGTTCACCCGCTCGTCGGAATTGATCTTTTTGGCGAGCGCGGCGATGAACTGAATGATCTGCTTGGCAAAATAGTAGCCCGGCGCGGCCTTTGCCCCAAAGAAATAGGTGTGGGGGGTGAAGTCCGCATTGGGGTTTTCCCGCAGCCACTGATAGGTGGCGAGAATGTTCAGGGCGTTCATGTGCTGGCGCTTATACTCGTGGAGACGCTTGACCTGCACGTCAAAGATGGAATCGGGATCCACGGTATCGCCCTGCGTCTTTTTCAGGTGCTGGGCGAGCCGCTCCTTGTTGGAACGCTTGATCTTCTGCCATTTGTCCAGCACAGCTGCGTCGTCCTGGTATTTCAGCAGCCCGGAAAGCTTGTCGGCGTCGTAAATATAGTCCCTGCCGATGAGCTCCGTGGTCAGGGCGGCAAGCTCGGGGTTGGACTGGTTCAGCCAGCGGCGGTGGGCAATGCCGTTGGTGACGTTTGTAAATTTATGGGGGGTCTCCTCATAGAAATCATGGAACACGCTGTCCTTCAAAATCTCGCTGTGCAGGGCGGAAACGCCGTTGACATTGTGAGAGCCGATCACAGCCAGGTTCGCCATTTTCACATAGCCGTCGCTGATGGGCGCCATGCGGTAGATCTTTGCCTCGTCCACGCCCTTGGCGCGCATTTCCTCCCAGAAGCGGCGGTCGATCTCCTCCACGATCTGGTAAATGCGGGGCAGGCGCATTTTGAACTGTTCGCAGTTCCAGGATTCCAGCGCCTCGCTCATAACGGTGTGGTTGGTGTACGCCACCGTGCGGGTGACGATATCCCACGCGGCGTCCCAGCCATAGCCGCATTCGTCCAGCATGACCCGCATCATTTCCGGGATCGCCAGCACCGGGTGGGTATCGTTCAGGTGGATGGCGGCCAGCTTCGGCAGGTCGTCCAGATTGCTGTGGGCAAAGAGGTGGCGGCGAATGATGTCCTGAATGGAGGCGGACACCAGGAAATACTGCTGGGAAAGCCGCAGCAGCTTGCCGTCGGTATGATTATCCTCGGGATAAAGCACCTTGGTAATGGCTTCCGCCATTGCCTGCTGCTCCATAGCGCGGAGGTAGTTGCCGCTGTTGAACAGGCTCATGTCAAATTTATTGTTTTCCGCTTTCCAGATACGCAGCAGGCTGATCCCCTTGCCGTCCATGCCTGCCACGCACATATCGTAGGGCACGGCGGTGACGGAGGTGTAATCTCTGTGGCGCACAGCGTGGTACTGCTCGTGCCACTGCTCTTCAATATGCCCGTCGAAGCGAACCTCGATGGAGTTGTCCGGCACCTCCTGCAGCCAGACGGAACCGCCGGGCAACCAGAAATCGGGCAGCTCGGTCTGCCAGCCGTCCACCAGCTTCTGGCGGAAAATGCCGTATTCATACCGCAGGGAGTAACCCATGGCGGGATAGCCCTGGGTGGCGAGACCGTCCAGGAAGCAGGCGGCAAGGCGGCCCAAGCCCCCGTTGCCCAGCCCGGCGTCGGGCTCCTGCTCGTAGAGATGATCCAGCTTGATGCCGAAATCAGCCAGCGCCTTGCGGAAATTTTCCTCTAGCCCCAGGTTGAACAGGTTATTGCGCAGGGAGCGCCCCAGCAGGAATTCCATGCAGAGGTAGTACACCTGCTTTGTTTCGGTTTTTTCCGCGTTGGTGACAAATTCCGTGCGTCCCTTTGTCAGAAGCTCCCGCACGATCAGCACCACAGATTTGTAGTATTCTTCATTGGTGGCGTTTTCCAGGGAAACGCCGAAGGCGTGCGCCAGCTTATCCTGCACAGCTTCTTTGATTTGCGAAACGGACATTTTGTAGTTCATGAAAAGCCCTCCATAATTGTGTAAAGATTCCGAAAGAACTGGGGAAATAGATGGTTTTTCTCGTATAATATAGGCATTATACACTAAAATCTTCCAAAAATCAATCATAAAGAAGCGACTGAATCCGGAAAACAGGGCATAATTTCAATGCTATTATACCATAAGCACGGAACGTGCGTTGGTATAATGTGCCGATTGCCCGTTGCGCCGAGGGCGCAAACTGGGCAAGGCAAATAAAAATCTATAATATCCGCGCCCTTTGCGGATATTATACCACACCTGCGGTGGGCAATCGTGAAGCCTCCTTGCACAAGTCACAGGTAAATCACCCGACCACAGCTTTGCGGATATTATACCACACCTGCGGTGAGCGCTCGTGAAGCTTCCTTGTGCAAAGAAAAAACCGTGCGACCCGACCGCGAGCTTTTGCCCTTTCCAGCATCTAGAATCCAGCATCTGTGATATCAGAAACCCGTTTTCATGATGGTTTGCGATTATTATACCACAGGTGTGGAATGGGGACAATACAAAAATCAGGATTTTTAGGGATTTCGCCGCTTTTTCGGGAAAAATCCCAAAAAACTTTTTGAAAATTTCCCGGAAACGGGAAAAGGGACTTCCCGAAAACGTTTTTTTGCTTTATAATGGATAAAATGACAGACGGGAAAGGAAGGGTCTGCGGTGGAAAAAAGACGGATCAGGCTGGAAATCAACGGCGTGGTGTGCGGGCTGATCACCCAGGAAAGCGAAGAATACATGCAGTCTCTGGCGGGAGAAGTCGGAGAGCTGATGGGAAACATTCTGGAAGCTTCTCCCTATATCACCCGGGAAGCGGCTGCGCTGACCGCCGCCCTGAGCTACTGTGACGACGCGAAAAAGAACGGCGAAAAGGCGTTCGCCCTGCAGGAGCGGGTGGACGAGCTGGAAGTGGAAGCCGAAATATGGCAGGAAGAAAAGGCGGAGATGGTGAAATCCGGCGCTGCCGGGTCGGCTGCCTCCCCGGACGCAGCCCTGCTGGAAAAGCTGGAAAAGCTGGAACGGGAGAACACCGCCTTGACGGAGACAGCCGGACGGGTAAAGGAGCTGGAAGAAAAGGCTGCCCGCCTGACAGACGAAAACGCCGCGCTTCGGGAAGCGAGTCCCCAGCCCATAGCGGGCGGGGAAACCGCCGCGCTGGAAACGGATAACGCAGCCCTGCGCCAAAAGGCGGAGGAGCAGGCAGCCCGGGCGGAACAGGCGGAACAGGAAAAGCAAAGCGCCATCGCCGCCGCAAAGCGGGCAGTGGAAGAAGCCAAAAAGATGGTGGACGGGCTCCGGGCAGAGCTGGCGGAAACCAGGGAGGAAGCCAGAAAAGCCAGGGAGCGCGCTTCTTCCCCGGCGCTGGACCTGCTGGAAAAAGAAGTGCTGGAGCAGGGAAGCGAAGCTGCCCGCGCCAAAGGGCAGGAGCATTCCGTGCCCCCGGCAGGCGAGCAGAAGCCTGCCGGGGGCAGGAAGCGGAGGAACCCCATGCGGTACGAGGAAGAATACGAGCAGGAGGGCTTTGTCAGCTTTTTTGAAAAATCATGAAAAAAACCATGGAAGTATTAGCCCCCGCGGGCGGTCCTGAAGCGCTGCGAGCCGCGGTGTTCTCTGGGGCGGACGCCGTCTACCTGGGCGGACCCGCCTTTGGCGCCCGTGCCCATGCGAAGAATTTTTCGCTGGAGGAGCTTGGGGAAGCGGTGCGGTTCTGTCATGGGCGGGACGTGCGCGTCCACGTGACGGTGAACACGCTCTTAAAGGACACCGAGCTGCCGGAAGCGCTGGCACTGGTCTCCCGGCTGTGCCAAATAGGCGTGGACGCCGTGCTGGTGCAGGATATGGGGCTTTTCGCCGCGCTGCGGGACAGGGCGCCGGAGCTGCCCCTGCACGCTTCTACACAAATGAGCCTGCACACGCCAGGCGGCGCAAGGCTGCTGTATGAGCTGGGCGCGGAACGGGTGGTGCTGGCACGGGAGCTGAGCTTAGCAGAAATTCGGGAAATTTCCGCCGCCTGCCCGGTGGAGCTGGAAGCCTTTGTCCACGGGGCGCTGTGCATGTCCCTGTCGGGGCAGTGCTATTTCAGCGCCATGCTGGGCGGGCGCAGCGGGAACCGCGGTATGTGTGCCCAGCCCTGCCGGCTGCCCTTTGCCGCGCCGGGCGGCACGGGACACGACCTTTCCCTGAAAGACCTTTCCTTTTTCCGGGAGCTGGAACAGCTGCGGGAAGCGGGGGTGTGCTCCGCCAAGATCGAGGGCAGAATGAAGCGCCCGGAATACGTGGCGGCGGCGGTTTCCGCCTGCCGCCGGGCAGCGGACGGCGAGCCGGTGCCGGAAGCCCTGACAAAAAACCTGGAAGCGGTGTTTTCCCGCTCCGGCTTTACCGACGGCTATCTCACCGGGCGGCGGGGACGGGAAATGTTCGGGGTGCGCACCAAGGAGGACGTGACCGACGCCACCGGGCAGGTGTTTTCCCAGCTGAAACAGCTGTACCGGGGCGAGCGGCAGAGCGTTCCCCTCTCCCTCACCCTGCGGGAGGAAAACGGAAAGCTGACCCTGACGGCGCTGGACGGCGCCGGGAACGAAGTGGCAGCGGAGCTTGCCCTGCCGGAGGGGGAATATCCCCGGCTGCCTGCGGAGCGCTGTGAAGCCCAGCTCCGCAAGACCGGCGGCACCCCTTTCCGCGTGGACAAACTCTCCCTGCCTGAGCAGGGCGTTCCGGCGGGGATCGCCCCCTTGAACGCGCTGCGCCGGCAGGCTTTGGCAGAGCTGCTGGACAAGCGTTCCCGGCGGGCGCCCATTCCGTTCCGGCAACAGGAATATGTGGTCTCTCCCCGGGAAATCTCCTTAAAGGGAACGGCGGGAAAGCTCCCCCTGCGGGCATATTTCCGCAGTGCGGGGCAGGTTTGCCGGGAAGCGCTTTCCTGTGAAAGCATCGCGCTGCCCCTGGATACGGCGGCGGAGGAACTGCGCCGGCTGCGGGAACAGGGCTTTTCCCGGATCCTACTGGAACAGCCCCGGGCGTTTTTCGGCGGGGAAAATGGGGTGCGGGAGCTGATGGCTGCCCGCATGGAAGACGGCTTCCGGGAATTTGTAGTGGGAAACCTGGGCGGGCTTTGGCTGGGCAGGCAGCTGGGCGCAAAGATTCACGGCGGGTTTTCCCTGAATATCTTCAACACTGCCGCGCTGGATCATTTTGAGGAGCTTGGGCTTTCCACAGCGGAGCTTTCCTTTGAGCTCAGCGGGCGGGAGGCTGCCGCGCTGGGCGGGAAGCTGCCCCGGGGCATGATGGTGTATGGCAGGCAGGCGCTGATGCTGACGAGGAACTGCCCCCTGGCAAATTCGCCGAAAGGCTGCCTGCACTGCAAGGCTCCCGGCTGCCTGACGGACAGAATACACAAGAAGTTCCCGGTAATTTGTACAGGGACAGGGGCGGCAAGGTATTCCGAGGTACTGAACAGCGTGCCCCTCTGGCTGGGGGAGCAGGAGCTTTCCGCCATGGATTTCGGCGTGCTGCGGTTCACTGTGGAAAACTCTGTGGAATGCGGCGAAATATTACAGCGCTTTTTTCGACAGGAAACTGCCGAATGCGACTATACTCGCAGGCTGTTTTCCAAGGGCGTGGAATAACTGTGGAAAACTCTGTGGAAAATGTGAATACTCGGGGAAGACAAGCTGGATTTTACAGGGGTTGGCATGGTTTTCCCATTGTGGAAAATTTTGGAAAGGATGTTTTTTATGAACAAGACAGGAAAGCTGCGGATCAAAAAGCTGCGGGAGGAAGCCGTCCTGCCGGAGCGGAAAACGCCGGGCAGCGCCGGGTATGACCTGTGCGCCTGTGTTGCGGCGGATTTCACCATCGAACCGGGCGAGCTGGCGATTTTCCCCACCGGGCTGGCGGCGGAGGTGCCGGAGGGCTGTGCGGGGCTTATCTTCACCCGCAGCGGCCTGGGCGTGAAGCACGGGATCACCGTGGCGAACGGCGTGGGCGTCATCGACAGCGACTACCGGGGAGAGATCCATGTGGGGCTGCGCAATTCCAGCAAAACTGCCTATACGGTCAGCCCCGGCGAACGCATTGCCCAAATGATCATCATGCCCGTCTGCCTGCCGGAGGTGCAGGAGATCGAGGAGCTTTCCGAGACCCAGCGGGGCGCCGGCGGCTTTGGCAGCACAGGAATGTGAAAAAACCTGAGCCGGAACGGGGGGACAGTGTTTCCCCAAAATGTTGTGCCGCATTTTGTAAAATTCGGCACATATGCGGCATTTTGCAATTTTATGAGTTTATGTAAACTTTGTTGTTGAGAAATGGAAGAAAATACGATATAATATGTAGCGGATTGGGTTGATTTTTGGCATTCCAGTTTTCTCAAAAGGAAGCCGGGAATTTTTCCCGAAATTGGGAAACGATAAGAAAGCAACACGCAAATGCCGGGGTGAGACCGGGCATCTGAATCTCAATACAGGAAAGGTAGAATTTTTCATGGCAGGACTTTCAGGACTTTTTTCCATGTTTTCCATGTTCTCCAAGGATATCGGCATCGACCTGGGAACAGCCAATACATTGGTCTTCATGCGGGGCAAGGGCATCGTCATGCGGGAACCTTCCGTGGTGGCGGTAGACGTGCGCACCGATGAAGTGCTGGCGGTGGGCAAGCAGGCAAAGGAAATGCTGGGCAGGACCCCCGGCTCCATCGTGGCGGTGCGCCCCTTAAAGGACGGCGTGATCGCCGACTTTGACGTGACGGCGGCAATGCTGAAGTATTTTATTAAGAAAGCGCTGAAATCCGGCACATTCAGCCGCCCCAGGATCGTCATCTGCATTCCCTCCGGCGTCACCGAGGTGGAACGCCGCGCCGTGGAGGACGCTGCCCGTCAGGCAGGCTCCAACAACGTGGATCTGATCGAGGAACCCATGGCGGCTGCTATCGGCGCAGGCCTGCCCGTAGGAGAAGCCACCGGCAGCATGGTGGTGGATATCGGCGGCGGCACCTCCGAGGTCGCTGTGATCTCTCTGGGCGATATCGTCACGGCGGTTTCCGTCCGTATGGCGGGAGATAAGTTCGACGAAGCCATCGTGACCTATGTAAAAAAGAAATACAACCTGCTCATCGGGGAACGCACCGCCGAAGAGATCAAGGTAAAGATAGGCTCCGCCTTCCCCACAGAGGATACCATCAATTCCTTTGTGGAGATCAAGGGCAGGAACCTGATAGACGGCTTGCCCAAAAACGTGACCATTCACGCCGACGAGGTGCGGGAAGCGCTGATGGACAGCGTGATGATCGTGGTAGACGCCATCAAGGACACGCTGGAAAAGACGCCCCCAGAGCTGGCGGCGGATATCATTGACCGGGGCATTATGCTTACCGGCGGCGGCGCGCTGCTCCGCGGGCTGGACAAGCTGGTCAGCCAGGAAACGGGCATTCCCGTCCATGTGGCGGAGCGCCCGCTGGACTGCGTGGTAGAGGGCACGGGCAAGAGCCTGGAGGTGGACCTGCCCAAGTCCTATTACCGTTCCAGGAAAAAGTGAGGAAAAGCTGGTAAGACCGGCAAAAGGGTTTTATGTGGAGGACTGCTGTGAGGAGATGTTCTGCTCTGCGGCAGTCCGCCTTTTGACTTATTTCAGGGACTGCATTTTTTGGAAGGGAGGCGAAAGGCTTGAAGGATTTTTTCAAAAGCAGCTCCTTTAAGGTGCTGATCATCACTGTAGTAGTGCTGCTGGGTCTGATCATTTTCACCGCCTCGGCGGGCGGTTCTTTCCTGGCAAGCCTTTTGGGCTTTGTCTCCTCTCCCATGCAGGGCGTTGCCACCACGGTGACGGAAAACGTCACGGAGTTCCTCGATTTGGACGGCCTGACAAAGGACGAGCTGAAAAACATGGTGACGGGTCTGCAGGATAAAAACGCCCAGCTGCAGCAGAAGCTGGCGGATTACGAGGAGATCAAGCAGGAAAATGAGCAGCTGAAGCAGCAGCTGGAGATCACCTCCCAGCGCCCGGAGAATAAATCCCTGGCGGCTTCCGTCATCGGCAGGGACCCAAACGATGTGTTTTCCGGCTTTTCTATTGATAAGGGCACGCTGGAAGGGATCAGCGTCGGCGACCCGGTCATTACGAACCGGGGTCTGGTGGGCATCGTCACACAGGCGTACGCCACCACCAGCAAGGTGTCCTGCCTGCTTTCCGAAGACGTGAAGGTGGCGGCGGTGTGCATTGAACGGCAGGAAAGCGGCGTGGTGACCAGCAATATCATGACCGCCAGCACGGGGCTGCTGCGCTTCAACTACCTTTCCGGGGACACAAAGCTTCAGGAGGGGGATATCATTACCACCTCCGGCGCGGGCAGGAATTACCCCGAGGGCATTTTGATCGGCGAAGTAAAAAGCGTGGAAAAATCGGAAAACGACATTTCCAAATATGCCGTTGTACAGCCCTGTGAGGACATTTCCGCGGTGAAGGACGTGTTCGTCATCGTCAGCTTCCCCGGCAAGGGAGAGGAAATCCCCGATGTGGACGTGACCTCGAACCCCCAGGGCGGGGAGGACGCGGAATGAAAGACTTCAACCGTGTGATCCGTTACCTTGCCTATGTGCTGGAGCTGCTGGTGCTGTTTATGCTGCAGGAGACCCCCGGTCTGCTGCCGGCGATTTTCGGCGTGCGCCCGGTGCTGATTTTCCCGGCGGTCATCACCATGGCAATGTTTGAGGAAGAGGTGCCCGCCATGGCGTTCGGCGTTGTGGGCGGGCTGTTCTGCGATTTTGGTCTGTCCGGCATTATGGGCTTCCACGGGCTGGTGCTGGCTGTCATCTGTTTCCTGGTCAGCATTCTGAGCCGCACTTATCTGCAGGTCAACACCGTGACCGCCATTATTACCGGCATATGGACCATCGGGCTGACCGTCTGCGCCCAGTGGTTTTTCCTGTACTATTTTTCGTATTCCATGCCGGAGTACGCCTTTCTCCATCACTATCTGCCCAAGTATTTTTACACGATGATCTTCGTTCCTCTGGTGTACCTGCTGAACCGGGGCTTGTCCCAGGCGGTGCGGGCGCAGGAGAACTGACCTTTTCGAGAGGGATTTCTGACTTATGAAACTGCCGAAGCTGAAAAAACCGGGACGATACGCGTTCTGCATTCTGCTGCTGCTGGCGGTCTGCCTGCTGTATGTGGGTCGCCTGTTCCAGTGGCAGGTGATAAATGGGGAATACTACCGCCAGGAGGCTCTGAACGACCGCACCGACACCATCGAGCTGGACGCTGCCCGGGGGCAGATTTTGGATAGGAACGGCAAGGTGCTGGCGGGGAACAGGGTCTCTTATGATATCGTATACAATGCCCTGAACATGGTCTATGAAGAGCGCAACGCCACCATCATCAAGGTCGTGGAGCTGCTGGAAGAGCGGAACGAAAAATGGCGGGACAGGCTGCCCATTATCCTGAACGAGGAAAATGAGTACCAGTTTGCCGAGGGCAGGGAAAGCGAGATCGAGACCCTCAAGGGGCAGGATATGCTGAACATGGCGGAATACGCCACCGCCGAGGAATGTATGGGCGAGCTTGCCAGGCGTTACGGTTGCGAGGGCTTTTCCAAAAAGGATATCCGCGACGTTGCCTCCGTCCGCTATTCCATGGAGCGGGACGGCTATTCCCGCACCAACGCCTATGTGATCGCGGCGGACGTTTCCTCGGAGACGGTGGGCGTCATCAGCCAGAGAGCCGGGGAACTGAAGGGCGTTGAGCCGCGGGTCTCCGTTGCCCGGTACTATGGGGAGGACGGCTCCCTCGCGCCCCATGTGGTGGGGCATGTCGGCTCCATTTCCGGCGAGGAATATGATGAAGCTGTAAAAAACGGCACAGCATACGATTATAAGGACAATATCTCCGGCTATAAGTGGACGGATTCTTTGGGCAGGGGCGGCATTGAGAGCGCCTTTGAAGACGACCTGCGTGGCAGCCGGGGAGAGGAGACCATTTTTGTAGACGATACCGGCGAGGTGAAGAACACCGCCGTCACCGTTCCGCCGAAGGAAGGGAACACGGTTTATACCACGCTGGATACCGACCTGCAGCGGGTGGCGAATCTTTCCCTGAAAAAGAATATCGAGGGCAACAAAAACGCCAAGGACTGCACCGCCGGCGCTGCGGTAGTGCTGGACGTAAAGAACTTCGGCGTGCTGGTCAATTCCTCCTATCCCACCTTTGACATGAACCTGTACACCTCCGATGACAATTACGTGCGGCAGAAGGAGGGCGACACCGACGGGCAGCCCATGCTGAACCGGGCGCTGGACGGCGTTTACACTCCCGGTTCGGTCTTCAAGCCCATGGTGGCGCTGGCAGCTTTGCAGGAGGGGGTCATCACCGCCGACACCACTTATTTCTGCGATAAGCTTTACACCCTGGGCGACGATCCCCTCACCGCCCTGCATCTGAAATGTACGGACTATCACGGGAACACCAACGTCTACAGCGGTCTCGCGGGGTCCTGCAACGTGTTTTTCTGCAACGTGGGGCTGAATTTGACCATTAAAAAGATGGACGCTTACGCCCAGTATTTCGGACTGGGAGAAGAGACCGGCGTGGAGCTGGGGGAAGCTACGGGAACCATGTCAAATCCCCAGGAATTTAAGGAAAACCATGGCGGCGAGGAGTGGGTGGACGGCAACACCGCTCAGACAGCGATCGGGCAGATGGACAATATGTTCACCCCCATTCAGCTTGCAACATACTGCGCCACCATTGCCAACGGCGGCAAGCGGCTGGAAACCCACTTTCTGGATAAGGTCACCGATTACAGCGGGGAGGAGACTGTTCGGACGCACCAGAAAAAAGAGCTGTTCGACGCGGACCTTTCCTCCGACGTGCTGGGCGTGGTGAAGGAGGGAATGCGCATGGTGGCGACCTCCGGCACGGCGTCCGACGTATTTGGGGACTACCCGGTGTCCATTGCCTGCAAGACAGGCACGGCGGAAACCTCCATGGACGACAGCACTGGCACGGAGCCGAATATCAGCTTTATCTGCTACGCCCCGGCGGACGACCCGCAGATCGCCATTGCGGTGATGCTGGAGTACGGCAACAAGGGACCCTATGCCCAGAATGTGGCGAAGGATATTTTAGACCAGTATTTTGGCTTCTATACCTGGGACGAGGACGGCAACCGCTACGACAGCAGCGGGAACCTGGTAGACGACGAGGGCAAGGTGCTGAAAACCAAGGAACAGCTGGACGCGGAAAAGGCACAGCAGGAAGAGCAGGAAAAAGAAGATTTCCTTTCCTCCGCCCTGGAAAACGGCGCTGACGATACCGCCAGCTCCGGCACGGATATGACCTCCTCACAGCCGGCTGCCGATGACGGCGGCAATGACCGCAGGGAAGATATCCCCAACACCCCCTTTACGGGAGAGACCTCCTCTGCGCCGGAGAGCAGCCCTTCTTCCGCCGGGGAAGACACTTCCTCTTCTTCTGGCACCGCTTCCTCCGGAAGCGGCAGGAAGCCCGATTCTCCTTACTATACAGGAAGCAAAATGGTCGGAAAAAAGCTTCGGTCACGCTGTGACCGATTTTGCAGAGCAAAACCGCTTTTTTCGTAGTCTCTAGGGTACACTGCCATCATGAGGGGAAAAACTTTTACTTTCGGTCGGGCGGCAGAATAGATATTAGTTGTTAGATGTTAGAAAGGGCATAGGACATAAATTTGTTGTAGTCGGGCGGCAGAGATGGAACCCGTACAAAGCAGCTTCCCGATTGCCCACCGCAGGTGCGGAATGGACAGAAAAATATCTGAATAAGCAAGTTGGAAAAAGCGGTTTTCGCATAGAAAATCGGCTGCGATGCAGCCGAAGCCTTTTCCAGGAAGAAAGGCGCAGCCTTTCTTTTGCTTCGCAAAACCATCTTTTTTCGGTGGCTTTTGGGTACACTGCCATCATGAGGGAAAAATTCTTACTTTCGGTCGGGTCACAGAGAGGGAATCCGCACAAAGCGGCTTCCCGATTGCCCACCGCAGGTGCGCTCACCGTAGGTGTCAAAGAAAACAATAGATTTTTGTGTGTTTCTTACAAAATTTCATGAAAGAAATATTTGTTTTTGACAAAACATCTTTTGTGTGCTAAGATGAGAAACGAGGTAGTTTCCATGGGACTTTCCACTGTGATCACATCCGGCAAGGGCGGCGTGGGAAAATCCACGGTGTCTGTTGGGCTGGGCAGGGCGCTGGCGCAGCGCGGGCGGCGGGTGCTGCTCATCGACTGTGACGCCGGTCTGCGCAGCCTGGACCGCATGACGGGCACGGAAGAGAATCTGGTTTTCGATATTTCCGACGTGGTGTACGGCAGATGCGCCCCGGCGGAGGCGATCTATCCCTGTGCCGACGCGGACGGGCTGTTTTTGCTGCCTGCCCCGTCTTCCGGGGAGAACATGATCCGCCCCGGCGTCATGCGGAAGCTGGTCCCCTTGCTGAAGCGGTACTACGACCACGTGCTGCTGGATTCTCCCGCAGGCGTGGGCGGCGGCTTCCGTTCGGCAGCCTGTGCGGCAGACAGGGCGCTGATCGTGTGCAGCCCCGACCCGGTATGCGTCCGGGGCGCGAACGCGGTGGGCGGTCTGCTGAAAAAGCTTTCCGTGGAGGACCAGCGGCTCATTATCAACCGCTTCAACGGAGAGTTTTTTGATGAGACCGGCGTGTACGGAGATTTGGACGGCGTGATAGACGCCGCGGGTATCCGCCTGTTCGGCGTGGTGCCGGAGGACTTTTCTCTGGCAGCGTCGTTTTTGAAGGGGAAGAGGGCAAAGGAAAGCTCAAAGGGAATGATGGCTCTGTGCCGGATCGCCGGGCGGCTGGAAGGGGAAATGATCCCTATTCCCGCCCTGCTGTAAGGAACGGGGGATCATTTTGACGGGCAGCCGGGTCCTGGCGTGCTGCAAACGGGACAGAGCCGGTTCACGGCTGCTTTCAGGCTTTTTTACATCTGATTCTTTTGGGAAAACTTGAAAATCATTTGTGGTATGAAGGAGGAGTTTTGTATATGAATATTGCCTTGACGGCACATGACGCGAAAAAGGAGCTGATGGTGCAGTTCTGTATTGCCTATTGCGGTATTCTCAGCCGCCATACGCTGTGCGGTACGGGCACCACCGGCAAAATGATCTCGGAAGCCACCGGGCTGAAGCTCCAGCGGTTCCTCAGCGGACCCCAGGGCGGCGACCAGCAGATCGCGGCGCGCATTGCCTGCAATGAAATAGATCTGCTGCTGTTTTTCCGGGACCCGCTGAACCAGAAGCCGCAGGAGTCCAACGACATGAACCTGCTGCGCCTGTGCGATATGCACAATATCCCGGTGGCGACCAATATCGCCACCGCCGAGGTGCTGATCCACGGCTTGGAGCGTGGAGACCTTGACTGGCGCGATATCGTCAGAGAGCCGGTGTGAAAAGCAGATCTGCCCGAAAGCATTTTCCGGGCAGATTTTTTATCGAAAATCACGCTTGCAAAATGACGCGGTCTGTTTTATAATGAGACCAGCAAATCGGCGATGACTTGGGATGAGTACCCCGGAAAGTCCGGCAGAGAGAGGCGGAGGAAAAGCGGGACGCTTCGGCAAAACGGCTTTTCAGCTGTGAGCCGCCTTCGGAACGGAACGGGAGAAAGACGCCCAACAGCCGGAAACTGAATGACATTTATAAGGAAAGCGGCGCTTTGCGAAGAAAAGCGCACTGCTTTTGAATTAGGGTGGCACCACGGAGATACCTTCGTCCCTGATCCGGCTTTGCCGGGGGGAGAGGGTTTTTCTTTTATGGCGCGGAAAGGAGCACGGCAGTGGGAGAAATGCAGCAGACAGCGGCGGCGTTTGCCAAAAGCCACGGAATGAGCCGGGAGCCCTGGGTGAGGTTCCTGGATTTCAGCTCCGAGGCGGGAGAGCTTTCCAAGGAGCTTTTGAAGGCTTCCCATTACGGCGAAACGCCGGTAGAGCCTGCGCCCGGCATGGAAGAAGAGCTGGGGGACTGTATGTTTTCCCTGCTCTGCCTGGCGGACGCTTTGGGTCTGGACGCGGAAAAGGCGCTGGAAGGCTCTTTGGAAAAATATGACCGCCGTTTCCGAACCACGGGAAAAATAGGAAGCGGGAACTAGAAAGCCGGGGAAACCGGCGGGAGAAAAGGAGAAAAAGCGATGGAACTCATCACAAAAGCGCCCAAGGGTACAGTAGACCTTGTTCCCGGCGCAAAGGACGGCAGCGGGACAGCTTCGGAGAAGTGGCGGCTCGTAGAGGACGTGTTCCGCAGCGAAGCGGAATTAAACGGCTTTGGGGAAATACGCACCCCGGTGTTCGAGCACACCGAGCTGTTCTTACGGGGTGTGGGCGACACTACCGACGTGGTGGAAAAGCAGATGTACACCTTTGAGGATAAGGGAGGGCGCTCCATTACCCTGCGCCCGGAGGGCACGGCAGGGGCGGTCCGGGCGATGCTGGAAAACGGTCTTTCCAATGCCGGGCTTCCCGTGAAGCTCTATTACGACATTTCCTGCTACCGCTATGAAAAGCCCCAGAAGGGACGTATGCGGGAGCTGCACCAGTTCGGCGTGGAGATGTTCGGCGCGGCGGAGCCTGTGGCGGACGCGCAGGTCATTGCCATGGGGCTTTCCGCCCTTCAGCGGCTGGGGCTGAAGGACGTGGGGCTGCAATTGAACTCCATCGGCTGCCCTGCCTGCCGGGCGGAGTACCGTAAGGCGCTGACGGAATATTTCAGCCGGTACAAGGACAGGCTCTGCGAGACCTGCCTGTCCAGGCTGGACCGCAACCCCATGCGCATTCTGGACTGCAAAAGCCCGAAATGCCAGGAAATCGGAAAGGACGCGCCCAAGATCACGGATTATCTCTGCGGGGGCTGCCGCGCCCACTTTGAAAAGGTGCAGGGGTACCTGACGGCGCTGGGCATTTCATACGAGCTGGACCCCCGGCTGGTGCGGGGGCTGGATTATTACACCCGCACGGTGTTTGAGTTCCCCTCCAAAAGCCTGGGCTTTGCCCTGGGCGGCGGCGGGCGGTATGACGGCCTGGTGGAGGAGCTGGGCGGCAAGCCCACGCCGGGTCTCGGCTTCGGCATGGGGCTGGACCGCATTATGCTGGCGCTGGAAGCGCAGCAGACGGAGTTCCCGGAGCCGGACCGCTGTGAGGTCTATGTGGCGTCCATGGGGGAGCAGGCGTTGGAAAAAGCCCTGCTGCTGGTGAACGCCCTGCATGAGTGCGGGATTTCCGCCGACTGCGACCTGTGCGCCAGAGGGCTGAAGGCACAGATGAAATACGCCGACCGTATCGGCGCGAAATACACCATCGTCATCGGTGACGACGAACTGCAAAGCGGCAAAGCGGAGCTGAAAAACATGAAGACCGGGGAGAAGCGGAACATTTCCCTGGGCGATGATTTTACGGACGAATACCTTACCGTATGCACCAGCCAGGAGGATCTAACGTTCTAGATACTGGACGCTGGATACTGGATAAGGGCAGGGCGGTAAATAGTAGTTTAGTACGCATGAAATGGGCAATGAGAAATGAGCAATGGGCAATTATTTACTCCCGCTGGGAAAACCACAGGCTATTTGCCTTTTCTCAGAGGGGGGAGGAGGGGGCGCTGGTCTCCGGTGGAGACCGTTCAGCGCTGACCGAGCCAAAGGCGAGACCGAAGTCCCCCGCCGAAGAAAGAAAAAATCGCACACGGCAGCATGATCGAAAAGGCAGGAACCTAAATGTGCGAAAGCAGGAGCTTTGGAAAACGGTTTCTCCGGCAACTGCTAAACTACAATTTATCCAAACAGCTCACAGCGAGCGATTCGTTGAAAGGAACAGAAAATCAATAAATAAAGGAAAGGGAAAAAGATGAACTCAGCAAAGTACAGAACACACAACTGCGGAGAGCTGCGGCTTGAAAATGCAGGGGAAAGCGTCACTCTCAGCGGGTGGCTGGAAAATCTGCGGGAGGTGGGCGGCAATATCGGCTTCCTGGTCCTGCGGGATTTTTACGGCACCACCCAGATCGTGCTGGAAACGGCAGAGCTGCTGCAGCAGGTAAAGGCGCTTAACAAGGAGACCACCATTCAGGTAGTTGGAACCGTCCGGGAGCGGGAGAGCAAGAACCCCAAAATGCCCACCGGGGACATTGAGGTGCTGCCCACTGAGATCAGGGTGCTGGGGCGCTGCCAATACAACGAGCTGCCCTTTGAGGTGAATTTCTCCCGGGACGCGGACGAAGCGCAGAGATTGAAGTACCGCTACCTCGACCTGCGCAACCCCCAGGTCAAGGGGAACATCGTGCTGCGCTCCCAGGTGGTCGCCGCCCTGCGCCACGCCATGGAGGAGCAGGGCTTTCTGGAGATCACCACGCCTATCTTGACCGCCTCCTCTCCCGAAGGGGCGAGAGACTTTCTGGTGCCTGCCAGAAAGCATCCGGGCAAGTTCTATGCCCTGCCCCAGGCGCCCCAGCAGTTCAAGCAGCTGCTGATGGCTTCCGGCTTTGACAAATATTTCCAGATCGCCCCCTGCTTCCGGGACGAGGACGCCCGGGGCGACCGTTCCCCCGGGGAATTCTACCAGCTGGACATGGAGATGGCGTTTGCGGGGCAGGAGGACGTTCTGGCGGTCCTGGAAGCCGTGCTGCCCCCGATTTTTGAGAAATTCGGCGTTTATCAGACCATTTCTCCCGCGCCTTTTCGGCGCATTCCCTATCTGACCGCGTTGGAGGACTACGGCACGGACAAGCCCGACCTGCGCATCGACCTGCTCATTTCCGACATGACGGAGCTTTTGCAGGGCTGCGGCTTTGGTCCCTTTGAAAACGCTGTGGTCAAGGCTGTGCCGGTGTCAAACTGCGCGCTGACCCGCAAGCAGATCGACAAGCTCTGTGCCGATGTGGAGGTGCAGACCGCCCAGAAATCCTATTGGTTCAAGCTGGACGAAAACGGGGAGGTCGCCGGCGGTATCGCGAAATTTATCAATGCCGACCCCGCTCTGGCGCAAAAGGTGGTCGAGACCCTGAAGCTCACCCCCAACAGCCTGGTCATGCTGGCTGCCGGGAAAAAGGCGGACGCGCAGAAAACCGCCGGCGTTGCCCGGAAGTTTCTGGGCGAGCTGTGCCCGGAGCACATGGACAGAGAAAAGTACGAATTCTGCTGGATCGTGGATTTCCCCATGTACGAGATCGGCGAGGAAAGTGGGAAGCTGGAATTCTGCCACAATCCCTTCTCCATGCCGGCGGGGGGGAAAGAAATCCTGGAGCAGGCGGAGCGCGGGGAGGTAGACCCCCTGACGATCCTTGCCGACCAGTACGACCTGGTCATCAACGGCTATGAAAGCGCCTCCGGCGCGGTGCGGAACCATGACCCGGAGATCATGGTCAAGGCATTTGAGCTGGTAGGGCTGGGCGAGGACGATGTGAAAAAGAAATTCCCCGCCATGTACAACGCGTTCTGCTACGGTGCGCCGCCCCACGCGGGCGCGGCCCCCGGCGTGGACCGTCTGGTCATGCTGCTCACCGGCGAAAGCTTTATCCGGGAGGTCATTGCCTTCCCCATGAACCAGAACGCCCAGGACGTGATGATGAGCGCTCCCAGCGAGGTGACGCAGGCGCAGCTTAATGAGCTGCACATCGCCGTGACAGAGCGGGAAGAGGAATAAATTTCCGCCAGGGCGCCGTTCCCCGGTCACCACAAGATATAGAAAAAAGTTTTGCCGCTGTGGAACATTTTTTACAGGCAGCAGAAATCCAGAATATACCTGAAACCGCCGCCCTCGAGAGAGTCGTGAAACACTCCCGTGGGCGGAATATTTTGGGTAAAAACAGGAAATTTTTTCAAAAAACCACCATATCTTGTATTGACATAAGTCTCTCAGGTGCGTATAATAGGAGACGTTCTCCCGAAACGGGCGCCGGGTGCGGCAGGCTTTCGGGAAGCCGAAAATACGATCCGATATCTTGTGGCAGCGCCGCTGCGTCGAGTGAACGGAAATAGAGAAGAAGGGTTGATCTGGGAATGTTGAAGTCCATTGTCAAGAGAAGCGGGGAGAAAGTGTCTTTTGACGCAGCCAAGATCCGGGCTGCTATTTTTAAGGCAAACGTGCGCAACGCCACGGAGAAGTTCAGCGATGAGGAGCTGGACAGGCTCACAAACAACGTGGTGGAAAAGCTGAACAAAATGAAGAAGGTCCCCACCGTAGAGCAGATCCAGGACCTGGTGGAGGAGGAGCTGATCGCTGCCGATTACCCCAAAACCGCCAAGGCGTACATTCTGTACCGTGCCGAGCACCAGAAGATCCGCGAAATGGACGATGAGCTGGTCAAGGTCTATTCGGCGCTGACCTTCGTTTCCGCCGAGGATTCCGACCTGAAGCGGGAAAATGCCAACATCAATGCGGATACCGCTATGGGCACCATGCTGAAATACGGCTCCGAGGGTTCCAAGAGCTTCTACGAGAAGTACGTCATTCCGCCGGAGATCGCCAAGGCGGACATTGACGGCGATATCCACATTCACGACAAGGATTTCTACACCCTGACGGAGACCTGCTGCCAGATCGATTTGATCAAGCTGTTCCACGGCGGCTTCTCCACCGGGCACGGCTACCTCCGGGAGCCCAACGATATCCGCAGCTATGCCGCCCTTGCCTGTATCGCTATTCAGGCGAACCAGAACGAAATGCACGGCGGGCAGAGCGTGCCCATTTTTGATTACGCTATGGCTCAGGGCGTGGACAAGACCTATTGCAAGGAATATTTCAAGGCAATGGTCAGCTTCCTGCAGGTGCATAACGGGCTTTCCTATGACGACGCCAAAGCTTTGGTGGAAGCGGCAAAGGAAGAGCTGGGCGCCTGGGTGCCCATGGACAAGGCGCAGGAATACGGCGAGAGGTTCACCGAGTATCTGCCCCGCCACCAGAAAGAAAACGGCTTTGAGGAGATCACCACGGAGGAAGCCTTTGACGCCGCCCAGTACGCCAGGGACACCGCATGGCGGGAAACCGACCACGCCACCTTCCAGGCAATGGAGGCTTTGGTGCATAACCTGAACACCATGAATTCCAGAGCCGGCGCGCAGGTGCCTTTCTCCTCTCTGAACTATGGCACAGACACCTCTGAGCAGGGCAGAATGGTGATCCGCAATCTGCTGCTGGCAACGGAGGACGGTCTGGGCGATGGAGAGACCCCCATCTTCCCGGTGCAGATCTTCAAGGTCAAGGAGGGCGTCAACTACAACGAGGGCGACCCCAACTACGATCTGTTCAAGCTGGCAATGCGGGTCTCCGCCAAGCGGCTGTTCCCCAATTTCAGCTTTATCGACGCTCCCTTCAATCTCCAGTATTACAAGCCCGGCGACTATGACACCGAGATCGCCTACATGGGCTGCCGCACCAGAGTGATGGGCAATGTATATGACAAAAAGCGGGAAACCACCTGCGGCAGGGGGAACCTGAGCTTTACCTCTGTGAACCTGCCCCGCATCGGCATCGAGGCCAAGGGCGATATCAAGAAATTCTACGAGATCCTGGACGAGCGCATTGACCTGTGCATCGAGCAGCTGCTGCACCGCTTCAAGATCCAGTGCAGCAAAAAGGCTTACAACTATCCTTTCCTGATGGGACAGGGCGTGTGGATCGACTCCGACAAACTGGACCGTTACGACTCCGTGGCGGAGGTCCTGAAGCACGGCACGCTGTCCGTGGGCTTTATCGGGCTGGCGGAGACCCTGAAGGCTCTGACCGGCAAGCACCACGGCGAAAGCGAGGAAAGCTACAAGCTGGGTCTGGAGATCGTCACCTATATGCGCAAGCGCATGGACAAAAAGTCCAAGGAGACCGGGCTGAACTTTACCCTGCTCGCCACCCCCGCGGAGGGGCTTTCCGGCACATTTGTCCGCATCGACCAGAAGAAATTCGGCAAAATTCCCGGCGTGACCGACCGCGATTACTATACCAACTCTTTCCATATCCCAGTATATTATCCCATCAACGCCTTTGAGAAGATCAAAAAGGAAGCCCCCTTCCATGCGCTGACCAACGCCGGGCATATCAGCTATGTGGAGCTGGACGGCGACGTGTGCAAGAACATCGACGCCTTTGAAAGCGTCATTCGCTGCATGAAAGAGGCGGGGATCGGCTACGGCTCCGTCAACCACCCGGTGGACAGGGACCCTGTCTGCGGCTACAACGGCATTATCGACGATGTTTGTCCGCGCTGCGGCAGACACGCCGGCGAGGGCGTGCCCGTCTCCAAGCTGGAGGAACTGCGGAAGAAGTACCACGATGTGCCCGATTACTCCTGCCTGATCCATTAAGACGTGCCATTGAAAAATTTTTGAAGAAATTTTTCAATTTCACTGGACAAACGGCAGCACAGCGGGTATAATAAAAACAAGAATGATTCTTATTTTAACAGGAGGATTTTAGTATGGCAACGAAAAAGACTGCGAAGACAAAGGAAGTTCTGGTAGGCGAGGGTCGGGATTTTGAGCGTATCCGCAGGATCACCGGCTATCTGGTAGGCACCATGGACCGCTGGAACAATGCTAAGCGCGCCGAGGAAAAGGACAGAGTAAAGCACACCATGTCCGCCAGATAAAATTTTATGAATATTCTGTTGGTAAATGACGACGGTATCGGCGCTCCCGGGTTCCGCCTGCTGGCGGAGGGACTGGGCAGGCGCCACCGGGTCACGGTCTGCGCGCCGGACGGCAACCGCAGCGCCGTGGGGCACGGAATTACCCTCCATTCGCCCCTGCTGGTACAAAAGCATGAGCTGCCCGGCACAGCGGCGGCTTACGGGGTTTCCGGCACTCCGGCGGACTGTGTCCGTCTGGGGCTGGGCGGTCTCATAGAAGAGCCTGTCGATCTGGTAGTTTCAGGACCCAATGTGGGGCTGAACGTGGGCATGGACCTGCACTATTCCGGCACGGTTTCTGCCGCGCTGGAAGCCGCCATGCAGGGGAAAAAGTCCATTGCCGTATCCGCGCCGCCGCAGGCTGACCAGAAGTCGGTGGTGGAGCTGTTCCTGCACCTGTTTGAGCAGTTGAATATGGAAACGGATATCCGGCACGCCCTGAATATCAATTTCCCGGCATTGCCCCGGGAGGAGATCAAAGGCGTGAAATGGGTGCCCCAGTGGCTGTCCTTTCCGTGGGAAGACGCTTATGAGCGCCGCACTTCCCCCATGGGGCAGGATTATTACTGGGTGCGGGGAAGGGAAATACCCGTTCCCGGGGATTGCGCCGCCGATGTTTCGGCAGTGCTGAACGGCTATGTGGCGCTGACACCAATTACCTTCCGCTTTACCGACGACGAGGGTTTTTCTCTCAAGGAATTTTCTCTGTGAATACATACAAAGGGCGGGGTTCCCGCCCTTTTTCATCTATAGAACAGAAAAGAGGGCGTATTATGAAATTGCAGGTTTCCGGCATTATAAAGGAATCCATTGTGGACGGAAAGGGGATCCGCTACACGGTGTTCACCCAGGGCTGTCCCCATCACTGTCCCGGCTGTCACAATCCTCAGACCCACCCCTTTGAGGGAGGGACGGAAATGGAGATTTCCGAGATTTTTGAAGACTTTCGCCAGAACCCCATGCTGAAGGGGGTCACCTTCAGCGGCGGGGAGCCTTTCTGTCAGCCTGAACCCCTGACGGAGCTTGCCGCGCTGGTGCACGGCATTGGAAAAGACGTGACCGTCTACACCGGCTACACCTACGAGCAGCTTCTGGAAAAAAATGATCCTGCCGTCACCGCTTTGCTGGACAGCACCGATGTGCTCATTGACGGACCCTTCCTGCTGGAGCAGCGCAATCTGGAGCTTGTGTTCCGCGGCAGCGAGAACCAGCGGGTCATCAATATGAAAAAAACCAGAGAAAGCGGCAGCGTGGTGCTGGAGGAAGTGTAAGCCGCGCACCACTGCTGTTTTCGCCTGAAATAAAGCAGAAGAAAAGCCCCTGCCGGAACGGCAGGGGCTTTTCTTACGGAAGTACCAAGATTTAACAAATTCTTCATTGATTATTCCCCTGACCTGTGTTAGAATAAAAACTGGGTTACGAGGACCCAAAAGATATTTGTATTGATTTGCCTGCGGGCGAAAGGAGAAATAAAAATGACCAACAACAAGTCCGTTTTAAGCTGGATCGAGGAGATGAAGGCGCTGGTCACTCCCGACCAGGTCGTCTGGATCGACGGCTCTGAGGAACAGCTGGAGGCTCTGCGCAAGGAAGCCTGCCAGACCGGCGAAATGATCAAGCTGAATGAGGAAAAGCTTCCCGGCTGCTATTATCACAGGACCGCCCCCAACGATGTGGCGCGCGTGGAGGACAGGACCCTGATCTGCTCCCGTAAGGAGGAGGACGCCGGTCCTACCAACCACTGGAAGGACCCTCAGGAAGCTTACAAAATGCTGTACGATATTGCCCGCGGCACCTATAAGGGACGCACCATGTACGTGATCCCCTATTCCATGGGTCCTGTAGGCTCCCCTCTCGCCAAGATCGGCGTGGAGCTGACCGACTCCATCTATGTTGTACTGAATATGTCCATCATGACCCGCGTGGGTCAGAAGGTGCTGGACGTTCTGGGCGACAGCGAAGACTGGGTCAAGGGTCTCCATGCCAAGTGTGATGTGGACCCCGAGAAGCGCTGGATCTGCCAGTTCCCCGAGGACAACACCATCATCTCCGTGAACTCCGCTTACGGCGGCAACGTGCTGCTGGGCAAGAAGTGTTTCGCCCTGCGCATCGCCTCCTATCAGGCAAAGAACGAGGGCTGGATGGCTGAGCATATGCTGATTTTGGGCATTGAGAATCCCCAGGGCGAGGTAAAGTATGTCTGCGCCGCGTTCCCCTCCGCCTGCGGCAAGACCAACCTGGCAATGATGATCCCGCCCGAGGGCTACAAGAAGAAGGGCTACAAGGTGTGGACGGTCGGCGACGACATTGCCTGGATGCGTCCCGGCGAGGACGGCAGGCTGTATGCCATCAACCCCGAGAACGGCTTCTTCGGCGTTGCCCCCGGCACCAATATGAAGTCCAACCCCAACGCGCTGATCTCCACCCAGAAGGGCACCATCTTCACCAACGTTGCCCGGAACCTGGACGACAACACCGTGTGGTGGGAGTCTCTGGACAAGAATCCTCCCGTCAATGCGGAGGAGTGGAAGGGCGAGCACGTGAACGGACCGGAGTACATTGCGGACGGCAACAAGCTGGCTCACCCCAACAGCCGTTTCACCGCTCCTACCGCGAACTGCCCCTGCCTGTCCAGCGAGTTTGAAAATCCCAAGGGCGTGCCGGTTTCCGCCATTATCTTCGGCGGCCGCCGTCCCGATACTGTGCCGCTGGTCTATCAGTCCCGCAGCTGGAACAACGGCGTGTTCATCGGCTCCATCACCGGCTCTGAGACCACTGCCGCCGCTGCCGGCGCAGTAGGCGTTGTCCGCCGCGACCCCATGGCAATGCTGCCCTTCTGCGGCTACCATATGGGCGACTACTTCCAGCACTGGATCGACATGGGCAAGGTTTTGGGCGACAAGGCTCCCAAGATCTTCAACGTCAACTGGTTCCGCGTAGACGAGGACGGTCACTTCATTTGGCCCGGCTTCGGCGACAACCTCCGCGTGCTGGAATGGATCCTCAAGCGCTGCGAGGGCACGGTAGACGCGGTGGAGACTCCCATCGGCTATGTGCCCCATGCAGAGGACATCAATCTGGAGGGTCTCAATGACTTCTCCATTGATACGCTGAAGTCCATTCTGGAAGTCGACAAGGCAAAATGGGCAAAGGAAGCCGCCGGTGTAGAGGAATTCTACAAGCAGTTTGGCGATAAGCTTCCCGCCGCTCTCCGCGCCGAGCTGGATACCCTGAAGAAGAACTGCCAGTAAAAGGCATCCCATATTCGGCGACCCAGCCGAAGGAAATTTCAACCTCTTAGAAATAGAAAAAAGGTGACAGCCGCACCCCGGCTGTCACCTTTTTGCCGTTTTGATACTCTGATATGGGGCAGAAAAGCGGAAAAGACGGGCGGAAAGCCCCCGTTTTCCGTGCTTTTGGGCGCGCCGTGTCCCGGTTTCTTAAAAATCTCATAAAAAACAGAGAAAGCTGTGACAAATGGAAAAAATAGTGATAAAATAAAAACAATCGTCTGGGCGGAAAAGCTCTGCTTCCTGCCCGGAACGGATATTTTTTTGTGTTTTTGAGGAAGTATAAAATTGATGATAAAGGAGAAACGGTGAGAGATGGCAAAGCTTTTTTCAAAATTGGGATATGTGAGCAGGGTGCTGAGCGGGGTCCGGCTGGAGGAGCTGAACAAATCGCTGGAAAAGGCAAAGGAGCGTTCCGGCAGGAATAAGGCGTCGCTGTTTCTGGACATGCTCTGGTGCTCTGTGCGGTACGGCGCGGGATACCACGATTATGTGATGTTCGGCTTTTACGATATGGACGGCAAGCACCGGGACACCTATGTGACCCGCCTGCGGAACAAAAAGCTCATCACCACGGTAAACGACCCGGAAACAGCGGAAATATTTGACCATAAGGTGAAATTCAACCCCAGGTTCCGGGAATATCTGGGGAGAGACTTTCTGGTGGTCGAGGACATGACGCTGGAACAGTTCAAGGAATTTGTCAGCGACAAGGAAAAGATATTCTGTAAGCCCGATGTGGGCGAAAGCGGCAAGGGCATTGCGCGGCTGGCAAAAGCCGATTTTGAAAGTGAAGAAGCCATGTTCCGCTACATCAAGGAGGGCGGCTTCGGGGTGATCGGCGAAATGCTGGTCCAGCATGACGCCATGAACAAGCTGTATCCCGGCGCTGTAAATTCCATGCGCATCGTGACCCTGCTTGTCGGCGCGCCGGGGCACTATACGCCCCAGCTGATCTACGCCGTGGTGAAGATCGGCGCAGGCGGAAAATATGTGGACAATCTGGAAAACGGCGGAATGTTCTGCCCCATTGATTACGAGACCGGGAAGATCACCGGGGTGGGGCATACCTCTGCCCTGACCACTTTGGACAAGCACCCGGACACGGGCGTTCCCCTGATCGGCTATCAGATCCCCTACGTGAAGGAAGCCATCGAATTGTGCAAAAAGGCGGCGCTGGAAGAGCCGGGTATGCGCCTTGTGGGCTGGGACTGCGCCATCACTCCGAACGGACCCGCCATTATCGAGGGAAACGACTACCCCGGCTATGATTTCTGGCAGCAGCCGGAGCACACCCCGGACAGGATCGGTCTTTGGCACGTGTACAAGGAGCTGGTCCCGGAGCTGAAATAAGCCGGGAACCGCCCTGCAAACGCTGCTGTTTTGGTACTTTTCATGGGACAACCAAACTGCCGCCGGAGCATTCCGGCGGCAGTTTTTGAAATTTTTTTAGAAAAATGAGATTTTTTTGACCTCTGAAAGGTACTATAGGTGAAATGCATTTCAGGAGACAGGGGGTGGACGCCGCGGAAAATGAAAAATTTGCGGAATGCGTGGAAAAATATACGGACTCCGTGTACCGTGTAGCGTTCCATTCCTGTAAAAACCCGGCGGATTCTGAGGACATCGTTCAAAATGTGTTCTTAAAGCTGTACCGGGAAACCAAGGAGTTTGAAAGTGAGGAACACCTGCGCCGGTGGCTCTTGCGGGTAGCGGTGAACGAATCGAAAAAGCTCCTGGGCTCCGCGTGGTTTCGGAGAAGCGCGCCGCTGGAGGAATATGCGGAAACGCTGGAATTTGAGACCCCGGAGGAAAGCGAGCTGTTTTTCGCGGTGATGGCGCTGCCCAAAAAGTACCGGGTGCCGGTGTACCTGTTCTACTACGAGGATTACCCCGTCAAGGAAGTAGCGGTCATGTGCGGCTTAAAGGAATCCACTGTTCAGACCCGTCTGCAGCGGGCGAGAGAAAAATTGCGGCAGACCCTGCAAAAGCAGGAGCGGAAAGGAGAGAGCAGACATGAAGCCCAGTAAAGAACTGTATCAGAGGACTTTTTCCCGGCTGAAACCCTCTCCGGAATTAGGAAAGGAGATTTTAGCCATGACGGAAAAAGTGAAAAGACCCAAGAAATTTGTGGCGCGCAGGCTCATTGCCATCGCCGCTGTGCTGGCGCTGGTATTCGCGCTGGCAATGGGCGCAAATGCCGCTACCGGCGGCGAGCTGTATGAAGCCACTATCGGTAGGCTGGTGTATACCCTCAAAATGGATGACGGAAGCGTTGCCCGCGTTTATCAGGGCGAGACCGATGAGGGCGGCAAAGTGAGCTTTATCATTGAAGGAGACAGAGTAGAGGGCGGATATAAGCTCAAAGCTCAGCCCGATCCCTCTGCGGAGTATGAAAAGAGCGTCGAGGTGGAAACCGACGAAAACGGCAATATCGTCTCCGTTCAGGAGGGCGAAGGACAGCCCAACGTTGCCTACAACACGCAGGACTAAACTCTCATTCCCCAAACTATGTTGTAGAAAAAGGACCCTCCCCGGGGTCCTTTTTCTCTGTCATATTCTGAGAAAAAGCGCAGCGCCGGAAAAAAGGCTTTACGAACGCGGGATTTTGTGGTATAATGATCGCAAAGCAATCATCACGGAGAACCCCTGAACCGCAATGCGGTTCCCTTTTGCTCTACAAAAGTACCGGGCTTCTCCAAGCAGTGGGCGCATTCTGCGCCTATGGTATAATATCCGCAAAGGACAGCGGATATTATAGATTTGAAATTGCCTCGGTCAGTTCTTCGCTTTGCTCAGACGACCGATCGGCACATTATACCAACGCACGTTCCGTGCTTATGGTACACTGAATGCAGAAGCGCGGGAAAGCCGCAGGAGGATTTGTGATGAAGCAGGTAGAAACTCCACTTGCCAGGAGGTAAGCTCTGTACAATCGTTACCGATGAAACATTGTACAGGGCATAGCAGGGTTCGCAATTTTCAGTCATCGGAAAGCCTGCGGAGGTGAGAACACTGTCCGCTTGTTTTCCTGTGTCTTTTGATGCGGAGGGCTATTGCCTTCCGCTTTTTTGTTTGCAGAAAGCGGGAATACTCGCTTTCTGCTTTTTGCTTTTTGGAAACAGAGATCTGGCGGGTGGTTTTTCGTGCCGCGCTGCCGGAAAGGACAGATTTTTATGAGTTATTTGGAAATAAAGGGGCTTTCCCATTCCTTTGGAGACACCGTGCTGTTCCGCGGCGCGGATATGGTGCTGCAAAAGGGCGAACATATCGGCGTGGTAGGGCAGAACGGCGTGGGAAAAAGCACCCTGATCAAATTTTGCACCGGGCAGCTGATCCCCGATGAGGGCAGCGTCAGCTGGCAGCCCGGGGTGCGCGTGGGATATCTGGATCAATACGCGAGGACCGATTCCGAGATCACCCTGGAGGATTTTTTACGTTCGGCGTTCCAGCCGCTGTTTGAGCTGGAGCAGGAGATGGAAGCCTGCTATGAGAGCTTCGGACAGGGGGATACCGCCGCCTTTGACCGGGCGGCAGAGCTGCAAAGCCGCCTGGAAACGGCGGGGTTCTATCAAATCGACGTGGAGATCAACCGGGTGCTGTTCGGGCTGGGGCTGGAAGATTTGGGGCTTTCCCGCCCCCTGGGGCAGATGAGCGGCGGACAGCGGGCAAAGGTCATTTTGGGCAAGCTCCTGCTGGAAAAGCCGGACGTGCTTTTGCTGGACGAACCCACCAATTTCCTGGACAAGGAACAGGTGGCATGGCTGGGGGAATATCTGGCGAACCTGGAAAACGCCTTTCTGCTGGTGACCCACGACCACGAATTTCTGGAACGGACTGCCACCGCCATCTGCGATATCAGCGAGGGGAAAATCACGAAATACCGGGGAAATTATACGGAGTTTCTGAAAAAGCGGGAAGCCCGCCAGGAGGAATACCTTCGCCGTTACACCGCCCAGCAGCGGGAGATCAAGCGGACGGAGGAGTTCATTCGCCGGAACCTTGCCGGGCAGCGCACCAAAATGGCGCAGGGCAGGCGGAAGCACCTGGAACGCATGGAGCGGCTGGAAGCCCCGGAGCTGGCGTATAGTAAGCCAGTGTTCCGATTCGCCTCCCTCCCTGTGACAGACGCGGAGCAGCTGCAGGTCCGGCGGCTTCAGGTGGGGTACGATTTTCCGCTGCTCCCGGCGCTGAGCTTTGTCATTCGGGGCGGGGAAAAGGTAGTAATGTCCGGCTTCAATGGGATCGGCAAGACCACCCTGCTGAAAACACTGCTGGGAGAGCTTCCCGCCTTGGGTGGCGGATTCACGTTTTCGCCCAATACCACCGTGGGCTATTTTGAGCAGGAGCTTTTCTGGGAAACGCCCGAGGAAACCCCGCTGCAGCTGCTGTCGTCCCGCTATCCTGATAAAACCCAGAAGGAGCTGCGCCAGCGGCTGGCGCGCAATGGGATTTCCCGAAAGCACGCCCAGCAGTCCTTATGCACCCTCAGCGGCGGTGAGCAGGGCAAGGTAAAGCTCTGCCTGCTCACCCACAGCCCTGCCAATTTCCTGATCCTGGACGAACCCACCAACCATTTGGACGCAAACGCCAAGGAAGCGCTGGGGCAGGCGATCCGGGACTTTCCCGGTACCGTGCTGCTGGTCTCCCACGAGGGAGCCTTTTACCGCGATTGGGCGGACCGGGTGATCCATATCGGGAGGTAAATTTTTTCTTTTGCAGCGAGCGCTTTCTTGACCGATAGTTCAAAGGGGAGTATACTGTCTGCGAAAGCAGTGAGCGGCTCAGAAAAGTCAATTTGAAAGTGCCGCGGAAAGGAATGTAAGATGGACATTGCATATCGTCTCATGGAAGAAAAGGACATAGAGCAGGTCATTCCACTGTATCTGGAGCAATACAACGTATATGACGACGGCTGCTGGACGGAGGAAACAGCGTACCGGCGCATTCATCAGGTGTGGAGCACAGAGGATTCCTACTGTCTTCTGGCAGAGGAGGATCAGGTGCTGCGCGGCTTTGTCATGGGCTTTTTGAAGCAGTTTGACGACCTGCGTTCGTACCATCTGGAGGAGATCGTGATTGCCCACGGTCAGCAGGGAAAGGGCATGGGGACAAGGCTGATGCAGGAGCTGGAGCGCCGGGTCAGGGAGCTGGGCGCGGCGATGATTTCGCTGGACGCGGTAAACGATGAAATGCACGAGCACTTTTATGGGAAGCTGGGCTATGGAAATGTGAAAAATTTTGTGCCGAAAACGAAAACGCTGTAAAATCAGACACTCAGGGAGAGAGCGCGCCCGGGAAAACCTTGACGAGCAGCCTCCTTTCAGGGTATAATGATTGTAAAGCAATCATTACGGAGAACCCCTGAAACGCGAAGCGTTTCTCTTTTGCTTCGCAAGAAGCATATGTCTTTCCTTCGGAAAGACCGGGCTTCTCCAATCAGTGGGCGCTTTCAGCGCCTATGGTGGAATAAAGGGGAAAGCTCTGAAAATGAAAAAACAGGAGAGATCAGTATGAACAAAGTGATCCAAACCGAAAAAGCCCCGGCAGCCATCGGACCTTATTCCCAGGCGATCCAGGCGGGAGATTTTCTCTATACCTCCGGGCAGCTGCCCGTTGACCCTGCCACAGGAGAGCTTGCGGGCGATGATATCACCGCCCAGGCGGAGCAGTCCATCAAAAATGTGGGCGCGATTTTGGAAGAAGCGGGCTATCAGTATACCGACGCTGTGAAAACGCTGTGCTTTTTGGCGGATATGGCGGATTTTGCCGCGTTTAACGCCGTGTATGAGAAGTATTTTACCGGCAAGCCCGCCCGCAGCTGCGTAGCGGTAAAGCAGCTGCCGAAAAACGCCCTGTGCGAGGTAGAGGTCGTCTGCTGCAAGCAGCGGTAAGCTGAAAAAAGCAGCAAAAGAAAACTCCCCGGCTGGACCCAGCCGGGGAGTTTTTGCCCATTGACACGGAACGATCAATTGGGATATAATAAGCGGGTAATACAGATATCCGGGTGTTGCGCAGCTGGTAGCGCGCTTGCTTTGGGAGCAAGAGGTCGCACGTTCGAGTCGTGTCACCCGGACCACGTCGCGGCGAATCCTTGTGGTTCGCCGCATTTTTCTGCGCAAAATTCGGCTTCACCGTTCGGATTGCCGCTCCTCT
>CALFFN010000006.1 GCA_937958185.1 uncultured Neglectibacter sp.
TAGATCATGGTGGTGCAGGTAGCCACGGAAGGCGCGATGGTGGTGGTCAGGAAAATAGAGGACAGCTCGGAGGGCGTTGTGGCTGCCGCGCCGTTAAAGCCGTACCAGCCCAGCCAGAGGATAAACACGCCCAGCGCGCCCAGCGGAATAGAATGACCGGGAATGGCGTTGACCTTGACCACCTTGCCGGACTTATCTCTTACATACTTGCCGATCCGGGGTCCAAGGATAACTGCGCCCACCAGCGCGGCGATCCCGCCCACCATATGAATGGCGCAGGAGCCGGCGTAATCGTGGAAGCCCAGCTGAGAGAGCCAGCCGCCGCCCCAGATCCAGTGCGCCTCGATGGGATAGACCAGCAGGGAGATCACGCCGGAATAAATGCAGTAGGCGGAAAACTTGGTGCGCTCCGCCATAGCGCCGGAAACGATAGTGGCGGTGGTGGCGCAGAACACCAGGTTAAAGACAAAATAGGACGCGTCCGTAAAGCCCCCGGCGGGAGACGCGATGAACTCCCGGAAATGGGTGAACAGGTCCATGTTCGGCAGCCCGATCAGACCGAAAAGCGCGTCCTCGCCCATCATCAGGGTGTAACCCAGCAGGGAAAACACCACGGTGCCGATACAAAAATCCATCAGGTTCTTCATGATGATATTTCCGGCGTTCTTGGCACGGGTAAAGCCTGTTTCCACCATGGCGAACCCTGCCTGCATCCAGAATACCAGCGCGGCGCCGATCAAAAACCAAAATTCCACCGACATCATTCATTACCCCTCTCAAACAGTCAAATATTTCAGACGGCTCACACCCCGAACAGCAGGTCCCCGTAGGTGGGGAAGGGCCAATCTTCTTTGGGCACGATGGTCTCGGCAGCATCGCAGGGCGTGCGCAGCTTTTCCATGGCGGGCAGTATCCCGTCCCGGATAAAGCACGCCTGTGCGGTCACGTCCCCGGCGGAATCCAGCTTTTCGATGGCGCCTTCCAGCCCTTCGGCGGCGCTGTCGATTTCGTCCATCAAAGCGCTGAGCTTTTCTCCCAGCCTTGTCTCATATCCGCTGACAGAGATCCCGGCGCTCTTCTTATCCGCCGCCGCGGCAGCCAGATGGGCAGCGCTTTTTTCCACAGCAGGAAGTATCTCCCTGCATACCATATCCACCATGGTCAGAGCTTCTATCTTCACCGTGCGGGTGTAGTTTTCCAGCTGTATCTCATAGCGGGAGCGCAGCTCGCTTTCCCGGAACACGCCCTGGGAAACCAGCATATCCATGTTCTTTTTGTCCAGCAGCCGAGCCATGGCGTCCGGCGTGGTGGGCAGGTTTTCAAGCCCTCTCTTTTCCACAGCTTCCTCGATCCAGCTCTCGTCATAGCCATTGCCGTTGAAGATGATGCGCTTGTGAGCGGTGATAGTTTCCTTGATAAGCGTGTGAAGGGTCTTGTCAAAATCCTCCGCGCTTTCCAGCGTATCCGCAAACTGCCGCAGTTCCTCCGCCACGGCGGCATTGAGCATGATATTGGCACAGGCAATAGAGTTGCTGGAACCCACCATGCGGAACTCGAACTTGTTGCCGGTAAAGGCAAAGGGCGAGGTGCGGTTGCGGTCGGTGGCGTCCCGGGTGATGCGGGGCAGGGCGTCCACACCCAGCACCATCTTCTGCTTCTGGGCCCCGGCATAGGGGGAACCCGTTTCAATGGCTTCCAGCACGGCGGAAAGCTCGTCGCCCAGGAAAATGGAGATCACGGCGGGCGGGGCTTCGTTTGCCCCCAGCCGATGGTCGTTCCCCGCCGTTGCCACGCTCAACCGCAGCAGGCTCTGGTATTCGTCCACCGCCTTGATGACCGCCACCAGAAACAGCAGGAACTGGGCGTTTTCATACGGGGTCTCCCCGGGGGAAAGCAGGTTTACCCCCGTATCCGTTGCCATGGACCAGTTGTTGTGCTTGCCGCTGCCGTTGACCCCGGCAAAGGGCTTTTCATGGAGCAGGCACACAAGCCCGTGCTTTCTTGCCACCTTTTTCATGATCTCCATAGTCAGCTGGTTGTGGTCGGTAGCCACATTGGTGCTGGAATAAATGGGGGCAAGCTCATGCTGGGCGGGGGCGACCTCGTTGTGCTCGGTCTTCGCCAGCACCCCCAGCTTCCACAATTCCTCGTTCAGGTCGTCCATATACGCCTGCACCCTGGGCTTGATGGAGCCGAAATAATGATCCTCCAGCTCCTGCCCCTTGGGGGGCTTTGCGCCGAACAGGGTGCGCCCGGTATAAATTAAATCCTTGCGTTTCAGGTACATCTCCCGGTCCACCAGGAAATATTCCTGCTCCGGTCCCACGCTGGTGGTGACCCTTGTGACGTCGAGATGACCGAAAAGCTTTAATATCCGCAGCGCCTGCCGGTTCAAAACTTCCATAGAGCGGAGCAGCGGCGTTTTCTTGTCCAGCGCTTCGCCGCCATAGGAACAGAACGCCGTGGGAATGCAAAGGGTCTTGCCCTTGATGAAAGCGAAGCTTGTGGGGTCCCACGCGGTATAGCCGCGGGCTTCAAAGGTGGCCCGCAGTCCGCCGGAGGGGAAGGAGGAAGCGTCCGGCTCGCCCCGGATCAGCTCCTTGCCGGAAAATTCCATAATGACCCGTCCGTCCGGCGCGGGGTTGATAAAGCTGTCGTGCTTTTCCGCCGTAATGCCCGTCAAAGGCTGGAACCAGTGGGTAAAATGGGTCGCCCCGTTTTCCACCGCCCAGGCGCACATGGCGCTTGCCACCGCGTTTGCCACGGACAGGTCCAGCATGGCGCCCTTGCGGATCGTCTGCTTCAGGGAATGGTAAATTTCCGGGGACAGCCGCGCCCGCATGACCTGATCGTCAAAGACCATGCTTCCAAAATAGTCGGGGACATTTCGCTTACTTTCCATATTGACCGCTCCTTCAACAAAGATTGACAAATAAAAAAAGAGAGACAATGGCCGGAGCTTCCTCCGAGACGCCATTGTCTCTCAACGCCCAATAGTTTACACCCATATTTGCAAGCTGTCAAGTGCATAATTTCATTTTTCTGAAAGTTTTTTCAAAAAATTTTTCCAATATGAAGTATTGACAAGCCGTTCCTTCATATTGTATAATATGCACCGGGAACAAAGGCGTTCTCTTTTGTTTGTTGCGGGCAAATGAAAGAAACTGCCTTTGTTTTTTCTTTTTCTCTGAAAGAAAGGACTGGAATGTTATGACAGCTCCATATTGGAAGGAGGGCGCAGTGCGTATCCCCTCCGGCTGCGCCATCTCCGCGGTGATCTCCCGGGAGGGGCGCAGAATGACCGGCGAAGGCATTATCCGCTCCATGCGCCCCATGCACGAGCGCTCCAACGGGCTGGGCGGGGGCTTTGCCGGCTACGGCATTTACCCGGAATACCGGGACTTTTTTGCCCTGCACATCTTTTACGACAACGACAGCGTCCGCAGCGAATGCGAAACGTACCTGCGCTCCGTGCTGGAGATCGTCCGGGCGGAGAACATTCCCACCAGGAAGCTGCCCGCCATCACAGACGAGCCTTTGATCTGGCGGTATTTTGTAGCTCCCCTGCGCTCAGTGCTGCAAAGAATGCAGCTGGACGAAAACGAGTTTATCGCCCGGGCGGTCATGCACATCAACACCACCTTTGACGGCGCCTTTGTCTTTTCCAGCGGGAAGAATATGGGGGTCTTCAAGGCGGTAGGCTACCCGGAGGACGTGGGGGAATTTTACCGGCTGGAGGAATATGAAGCCTACTGCTGGACAGCCCACGGGCGTTACCCCACCAACACCCCCGGCTGGTGGGGCGGGGCGCACCCCTTTGCGCTTTTAGACCGCACCATCGTCCACAACGGGGAAATCTCCTCCTATGACGCGAACCGCAGGTTCATCGAAATGTACGGTTATAAATGCACCTTGCAGACCGACACGGAGGTCATCACCTATATCGCCGATTTTCTCCAAAGGAAACAGGGGCTTTCTCTGGAAGAAACTGCTTCGGTCATCGCCGCCCCCTTCTGGAGCACCATCGAACGCAGACCTGAGGCGGAGCGCCGCCAGCTTTCCTATCTGCGCACCGCCTTTTCCAGCCTGCTCATCACAGGTCCCTTCTCCATCATTCTGGGATTTTCCGGCGGGCTGATGGCATTAAACGACCGCCTGAAGCTCCGCAGCATGGTGGTGGGAGAAAAGGACGACCTGGTCTTTCTTGCCAGTGAGGAAGCCGCCATCTGCGCCATGGAGCCGGCTGCGGAGCATATCTGGGCGCCCTCCGGCGGGGAGCCGGTCATCGTCCGCGTAAGGGAGGGAGCCTACTGATGGGAATTTCTTATTTTGCCCCTGAATTTGAAGTGGTCCGAAACGGGGACCGCTGTATCCAGTGCCGGGTCTGCGAACGGCAGTGTGCAAACGAGGTCCACCGCTATGACGGCGACCTGAAAAAAATGCTCAGCGATGAAACAAAGTGCGTGGACTGCCAGCGGTGCGTGTCCCTGTGCCCCACCCGGGCGCTGAAGATCGTAAAGAATGATTGCGTCCTCCGGGAAAACGCCAACTGGGACAGCGATACCATCAAGGAGGTCTACAAGCAGGCTGGAAGCGGCGGCGTGCTGCTTTCCTCCATGGGCAATCCCAAGCCATATCCCGTTTACTGGGACAAGATTTTGATCAACGCCTCCCAGGTGACCAACCCCTCCATCGACCCCCTGCGGGAGCCTATGGAAACCAGGGTGTTTTTGGGGAAAAAGCCCTCCCGGCTGGAACGGGACCCCGACGGCTCCTTAAACTGTGAGCTTTCCCCCCAGCTGGAGCTTTCCATGCCGGTGATGTTCTCCGCCATGAGCTACGGCTCCATCAGCTACAATGCCCATGAAAGCCTGGCAAGGGCAGCCAGAGAGCTGGGCATTTACTACAACACCGGCGAGGGCGGTCTCCACGAGGATTTCTACGCCTACGGTCCCAACACTATCGTGCAGGTGGCAAGCGGGCGGTTCGGCGTGCACGAGGACTACCTCAACGCCGGCGCAGCCATTGAGATCAAGATGGGTCAGGGCGCGAAGCCGGGAATCGGCGGGCACCTGCCCGGCGCCAAGGTGGGGGCGGACATTTCCCGTACCCGCATGATCCCGGAAGGCTCGGACGCCATCTCCCCCGCCCCCCACCACGACATTTACTCCATTGAGGACCTGCGCCAGCTTGTTTTTTCCCTGAAGCAGACCACCCACCACAAAAAGCCGGTGATCGTCAAGGTGGCGGCGGTACATAACATTGCCGCCATTGCCAGCGGCATTGCCCGCAGCGGCGCGGATATCATTGCCATCGACGGCTTCCGGGGCGGCACGGGCGCGGCGCCTACCCGTATCCGGGACAGCGTGGGCATTCCCATTGAGCTTGCCCTGGCGGCGGTAGACCAGCGCCTGCGGGACGAGGGCATTCGCAGCAACGTGAGCTTGGTGGTGGGCGGCAGTATCCGCTCCTCCGCCGATGTGGTAAAGGCCGTTGCCCTGGGGGCGGACGCCGTCTACATCGCCACCGCGGCGCTGCTGGCTTTAGGCTGCCACCTTTGCCGCACCTGCCAGACCGGCAAGTGCAACTGGGGCATTGCCACCCAGCGCCCGGAGCTGGTCAAGCGCCTGAACCCGGACATCGGCTCCCGGCGGCTTGTCAACCTGATGACCGCCTGGAACCACGAGATCAAGGAGCTGATGGGCGGCATGGGCATCAACTCCATCGAAGCCCTGCGGGGCAACCGGCTGATGCTGCGCGGCATCGGACTAACTGAAAAGGAGCTGGAGATTCTGGGGATCTCCCACGCAGGAGCATGAAACGAATCTATGTGAACGAGAAGTGGTGCCTTGGGTGCCATCTGTGCGAATATAACTGCGCCTTTGCCAACAGCGGCGAGGAAGACATGGTGAAGGCTCTCAAGGGGAAGCCCCTCTTTCCCCGAATCCATATTGAAGAGGACGATAAAATCAGCTTTGCGGTAAGCTGCCGCCACTGCGAGGACCCCATCTGCGTCAGAAGCTGTATCTCCGGGGCGCTGATAAAAAAAGATGGCGCTGTGCGGATTGACCGGGAAAAATGCGTGGGGTGCCTGACCTGCGTGCTGGTCTGCCCCTATGGCGCCGTGACCGCCGGGGAGGACGGAGCCGCGCTGAAATGCGAGCTTTGCCTCAATAACACCCGGGGAGAGCCTGCCTGCGTACAGGGCTGCCCCAACAACGCCATCGTCTTTGAGGAAAGGCAGGGAGAAGCATGAAAAACTACGTCATCATCGGCGGCGGGACCGCCGGCATAAACTGCATTGAGGGCATTCGCAGCCTGGACCCTGCCGGGAAGATCACCCTGATTTCCGAAGAGCCTGTCTCCAATTATGGGCGGCCGCTGATCTCCTATTATCTGGAGGGAAAGACCGACCTTTCCCGCATGAGCTACCGGGGCGGGGATTTCTATGAAAGGAACCGGGTCGCCGCCCTGCACGGGAGAAAGGCGGAAAAGCTGCTGCCGGAAAAGCAGCAGGTGCTGCTTTCAGACGGCAAAGCCCTCCCCTATGACGAGCTTTGCCTCTGCACCGGCTCCACTCCTTTCGTGCCGCCTATGAAAGGGCTGGACAAAGTAAAAAACAAGTTTTCTTTTTTCACCCTTTCCGACGCCCAGGCATTGGAAAGGGCGGTCACCCCGGAAAGCCGGGTGCTGATTTTGGGCGGCGGGTTGATCGGGCTGAAAGCCGCCGAGGGGCTCCGCGACCGGGTAAAGGAGATCACCGTCTGCGATCTGGCGGGGCACGTGCTGCAAAGCATTTTGCAGCCGGACAGCGCCGCTCTGGTGGAAGCCCACCTGAAAAAGAATGGGCTTATCCTGAAGCTGGGCGTTACCGCAGACGAATTTGCGGAAAGCTCCGCCCTGCTCTCCAGCGGGGAAAGGGTAGACTTTGACGTGCTGGTGCTGGCGGTGGGCGTGCGGTCCAACACAGCCCTGCTGAAAGAAGCGGGCGGAAAGGCGGAGCGCGGCATCATAACAGACTCCGCCATGAGGACCAGCCTGCCCCATGTCTATGCCGCGGGGGACTGCGTAGGTCCGTACCTCATCCTGCCCCACGCCGCCATGCAGGGTCTGTGCGCGGGCAGGAACATGGCAGGAGGCAGCGAAACGGTTCCAGAGGACGTTCCCATGAATTCCATCGGCTTTTTCGGGCTGCACCTGATGACGGCGGGAAGCTGCCCGGAGGGGGCGGAGGTTTACGAGGAGCAGGGAAAAAACACCCTGAAGCGGCTGTTTGTCAAGGACGACCTGCTCCGGGGCTTCCTGCTGCTGGGGAATGTGGAACGGGCAGGTATCTACACCGTCCTGATCCGGGAAAAGCGCCCGCTGAGCACGCTGGATTTTGAAGCTGTAAAAAAATCGCCGGGGCTTCTTCCCTTTGGGGCACAATACCGTGGTCAAAAGCTGGGAGGTGTGGTATAATGTCTGCAAAAGATGTAGTCGGGAACAGCAGTTTCGATTCGCAACAGGAAAATCCCACGAACGCCCACCGCAGGTGTGACATAATGTCTGCAAAAGATGTAGTCGGGAACAGCAGTTTCGATTCGCAACAGGAAAATCCCACGAACGCCCACCGCAGGTGTGGTATAATGATTGCAAAGCAATCATCACAGTCGGCATGTTTTGCGCCTGGGGTTACAATTCAGGAGATTTCCGCAGCCGGGAAAAGCTTCCGGGAACTGGGCGACCTTTTGGAGCAGTCCTCCGGGCAGGTGCTGCTGCGGGACTGTCTGGGTCAGCGCTTTCTCGGCGCGGGCACGAAGCAGCTGGACATCAAGATCACCGGGATTCCCGGAAACGCTCTGGGCGCCTACCTCAACGGCAGCAGCCTGGAGGTGATGGGCAACGCCCAGGACGCCGTGGGCGACACCATGAACGCCGGGCGCATTGTGATCCACGGCAACGTGGGGGACACCGCAGGCTATGCCATGCGGGGCGGCACCATTCTGGTGGAGGGCTGCGCAGGCTACCGCAGCGGCGTTCACATGAAGGAATATGAAGATAAGCTGCCCGTCATGGTCATCGGCGGCAGCGCCGGAAGCTTTTTGGGGGAATACCAGGCAGGCGGGATCATTCTTGTGCTGGGTCTGGACGCTTCCAAGCCCATTGTGGGGAATTTCCCCTGCACGGGAATGCACGGCGGGAAGGTATTTCTGCGGTCCGACTGCCGGGACATTCTGTTCCCCGCCCAGGTCACCGCCCGACCCGCCGACGAAGAAGATTTGGAATTGATCCGCCCCTATGTGGAAGATTTCTGCCGCTGCTTCGGTCGGGACTCCAAAAAAATCATGGACGCGCCCTTTACCGTGGTGACCCCGGACAGCCGGAACCCTTACCGGCAGATGTATGTTGCAAACTGAAAAAGGAGAATCAGCGCCACTATGAAATTTACTCCCAACGACGTGATACAGTATGTGGAAAGCGAAGACGTGAAGTTTATCCGTCTGGCGTTCTGCGACAAGCAGGGGCGGCAGAAAAACATGGCGGTCATGCCCGGCGAGCTGCCGGGAGCCTTTGACAATGGCTTTCCCTTGGAAAGCAGTGTTTTGGAGGGTCTGCCGGAGGGGAAGTTCCTGCTCCGCCCCGACCCCTCCACCCTCATTCAGCTCCCCTGGCGCCCCCAGCACGGCAGGGTTGCCCATATGTTCTGCGACCTGCTCCTGCCGGACGGCTCGCCCTTTGAGGACGACCCTCGCTGGCAGCTGAAGCAGGCGGCAAAAGTGGAAAAATCCGACCTTCTTTTCAGCGCCCTCATGGAATTTACCCTGTTCCGGCTGGACGAATATGGTCTGCCCACAGAGGAACCCTGCGACTGCGCGGGCTATCTGGACATCGCCCCGGAGGATCGGGGAGAAAATGTGCGCCGGACGATTTGCCTGACATTGGAGCAGATGGGAATTCAACCCAGAGGCTCCCTCCACGCTGAGGGACCGGGGCAGAACCTGATTTTCCTCCAGCCTGCCGACCCGCTGACGGCGGCGGACCGCATGGTGACTTTCCGCGCCGTGGTGCGGACCATTGCCGCCCAAAACGGCTATTATGCCGATTTCTCCCGTCCCTCCAATCACATGACCCTGCTGCTGTACCGGGAGGGTCGGGAGGAACAGCTCCCGGTGGAAGGCCCGGATCAGAATCCCTATACGCTGATCGCCCAACTGCTCCGGGACTGACAAAGGGTCCCGAATGATTCAGGGAAGGAGGTTTGCCGGTGGTCTTTCAGCCCAACACCTACAGCGTTCTGCTGGTTTCCGCGTCAAAAAAACTGAATCAGACCCTTTCCTCCCTGCTTTCCCCAGGGGAATACGAGCCAGTGGTGACGGTGGGCAGCGTTGGCGCCGCCAAGCGTCTCCTGCTGGAACAGGACTTCGACCTGGTGCTGATAAATTCTCCCTTGTCGGACGACCCGGGGATCGAGCTGGCGGAGGACGTCTGCGCCCAAACCGAGTGCGCCGCCCTGCTGCTGACGGGAAAGGAATTTTTCGAGGAGCTTCACTGCCGGGTGGTGACCAGCGGGGTCGTCACCCTGCCAAAGCCCACCAGCGAAGCCGTGCTCACCCAGACCCTCCGGGCGCTGTGCGCCATGCGGGAGCGCCTTCGCCGCCGCCGGGAAAGCCAGACTACCGTGGAGGAAAAGATCCGGGAGCTTCGGGTCATCAACCGCGCCAAGTGGCACTTGATCGAGCAGGACCACATGACTGAGCCGGAAGCCCACCACGCCATAGAGCAGCTTGCCATGGAGCGCCGAATCACCCGTCTTTCCGCCGCCGAGCTGCTGCTTTCAAAGCAGTGAGCTTTCAGAACGCATAAAAGAAACGCAGTATGCAGGTATGGCGGGACCGCGGCAGCGGCTGATGGTTCAGGTCACGCCGATCCTGTGGAAAATAGAATTACGGGAAATGATGGCTGTGGGAAAGTCCACAGCCTTTTTCACAGCTTCTTTCATTTCCTCAAAAAAATCGAAAGCTCATCTAAAAAATCATTGAAGAACAGCGGGGAAGCTGGTATGATAATGACAAATCGACCGTTTGCGAGAGGGGGATCAGAATGTCGAAGCCTTTTGCGCCCTCCGACCCGGAGGCACTGCCTCAGGTACGGGCGCTCTATGAGAAGCTTTTGCAGCACCGGGGGTCAAGGTTTTTATTCGGTCAGCAGGACGCCTATGTAGAGGGCGCGACCTTCCAAGCCAACCGGGAGGAAAATCTGGGGAAGACGGATTTTCTCAGGAGCGCCGGGGTGCAGCCGGCTGTTGCCGGCTTTGATCTGGGTCATCTGGAGGTGTCCTACACGGCGCAAAGGGACCCGGAATTTGCCCGGCTGATCCGGGGAAAGGACCGCACCGGCGGAGATTTTGAGCCGGGGGTGAATCTGGACAATATCGACTTTTCGTTCATGAAAAAGGCTATCCGCAAAGCCTATGAAACAGGCTCGATTGTCACGGTCAGCTGGCACTCTGTCAATCCCCTGACCGGGGGAGAATACGGCGACAACCGCAGCTGGGAGGAAAGCGCGATCCGCGCCGTGCTGCCCGGCGGCAGGCTCCACGAGAGATTCCTCTGCTACCTGGAGGCATTTGTGGAATTTAACTCCACCCTGCTGGACGGCAGCGGTCAACCCATTCCCTATCTCTTCCGACCCTTCCATGAGCACAACGGGGACTGGTTCTGGTGGGGGATCGACAACATGGAAAACCCCAATGACGGCTCGGCATGGAGCGGCAACGGGGGCAGGCTCAATACCCCGGAGGACTTTGCCGCCCTCTATCGGTTTACGGTGGAATACCTGCGCGGCCGGGGCGTGCACAATCTCCTGTACTGCATTTCCCCCGACCGCAGCCGAATGCACTGCGAGGACGCGGGCGCCGGATACAATGCGGTCCTGGCAAAGCGCTGGCTGGAGGGATACCCCGGAGACGACGTGATCGACCTGTTTGGGCTGGACGATTACTGGGACATGGGCGATCACCACGCCCCCGGTGAGGAGCCGGAGGACGTGCAGCCCTTAGAGCGCTTCGCCGGCTCCGTGGAAACCTTGGTCACCCTGGCGGAGAGCCATGGGAAACCGGCAGCCCTGACGGAAATGGGGATCGCCGGAGAGCAGGTGATGACCCGCGCGGGTCTGCCCCCAAAAGCCCCCTATACCCGCTGGCTCTTAGAGACGGTGCGGCGAAACGGGACCACCCGCCGGCTGCTTTACGGCATGGTGTGGAGAGCGGGCTTCCGGGGAGAGGACGCCGACCCCAACGCGGTCTACCAGTTCCGCCCCAAAGACATCAAAGACTTTTCCAAGGGCTTTGAACGGGTCTATCTCTATTCTCTGCATGAGGATTTTGAACAATTTACAAAAGAGCCGGACGTCTTCCTCGTGCAGCCGTAAAAACAGGAAAGGATGAGTGCAAATGACAGAAATGGCAGCCGAAATCCGCAGGGAGCTGACAGACAGGGTCCTTCCCTTCTGGCGGGGTCTGCGGGACGATGAAAAGGGCGGCTACATCGGGCAGGTGGAGTTTGACCTTGCCCGGAAGCCGGAAGCGGAGCGGGGCTGTATTCTGAACAGCCGTATCCTCTGGTTCTTCTCCGAAGCGTACCTGACCCTCAAAGACCCGGCGCTTCTGGACGAGGCCGGGCATGCCTATCAAATGCTGCTTTCCATGCTGGACACGGAAAACGGCGGCGTGTACTGGTCCATGAACGCGGACAAAACGGTGGCGGACAGCACCAAGCACACCTACAATCAGGGCTTTGCCATTTACGCGCTGTCCGCCTACTACCGGGCAAGCGGGAATAAGGAGGCTCTAAAGCTTGCCGAGAAGCTGTTCCGGCTGGTGGAGGAAAAATGCTTTGACGGAGAAGGCTACCTTGAGGCCTTCACCGCAGACTGGAAACCCGCCGGGAACGACAAGCTGAGCGAAAACGGCGTGGAGGCGGGGCGCACCATGAATACCCTGCTCCACATTCTGGAGGGCTACACCGGTCTTTACGAAGCGGGAAAGGACCCGGAGGTAAGGGAGCGGCTCATCTGGATCATGAACACCTGGGCGGAGAAAATATACGATCCCGAAAGGCGCAGGCAGGAGGTTTTCTTTGACCTTTCCTACCATACCCTGATAGACCTGCACAGCTTTGGGCACGATATCGAAACCTCCTGGCTTGCCGACCACACGCTGGACGTGCTGGGTGACCCGGCGCTGACGGAGAAGATCCGTCCCATGCTCCTTGCCATGGCGGATCACACCTTGCAGGTCGCTTACACCGAGGGCAACGGCTTTTCCAACGAAAGCGAAAACGGAAAGGTCGATACCACCCGGGTCTGGTGGGTGCAGGCGGAGGCTCTTCTGGGCTTTTTGAACGCCTATGAGCATACGGGCGAGAAGCGTTATCTGGACGCCGCCCGCTCCCAGTGGAAGTATATCAAGGAAAAAATCATCGACCCCCGGGAGGGCTCGGAGTGGTTCTGGTCCGTGAAAGAGGACGGCACGCCAATCGAAAAGCCCATTGTAGAGCCCTGGAAGTGCCCGTACCACAACGGCAGAATGTGTATGGAAGTGATCCGCCGGAACCCGGCGTTATAATCAATAAAATTTCACAATAGGAGTGACTGAAATGACCTACCAGGAACTGAGCGAGCGCTATGAAGCGCTGATTGCCAGGAAAAACACGGTGGACGAAAGCCACCACAACGGCATTTACCAGCGCTGGGAAAACCCTGTGCTCACCCGGGAGCATATCCCACCCTTCTGGAAGTACGACCCCAACCCGGAAACGAATCCCTACATGATGCAGCGGCTGGGCGTGAACGCTGTGTTTAACAGCGGGGCGCTCCTGCTGAACGGCAAATATACCCTGGTGGCACGTGTGGAGGGCTATGACAGGAAAAGCTTCTTCGCCGTGGCGCAGAGCGACAGCCCCACCGAGGGCTTCCGCTTCTGGGACGAGCCGGTAGTTCTTCCCGACACCTGCCCGGAGGAAACGAATGTCTACGATATGCGCCTGACCCAGCATGAGGACGGCTGGATCTACGGCGTGTTCTGCTCGGAAAGCAAGGACACGTCCTCCCCCGACCTGTCCGCCGCCGTAGCCGCCGCAGGCATTGTACGCACCAGGGACCTGAAAACATGGGAGCGTCTGCCGAACCTGGTAACAAAGCGTTCCCCCCAGCAGCGCAACGTGGTGCTGCACCCGGAATTTGTGAACGGAAAATACGCCTTTTACACCCGTCCCATGGACGATTTCATCGAAACCGGCAGCGGCGGGGGGATCGGCTTTGGTCTGTGCGACGACATCACCCATGCGGTCATCGACGAGGAGCGCATGACTTCGATCCGCCGGTACCACACCATCACGGAAAGTAAGAACGGCGCGGGCGCGGTGCCCATCAAGACGGACAAGGGCTGGCTCCACATCGCCCACGGCGTGCGGAACACCGCGGCGGGTCTCCGCTATGTGGTCTACGCCTTTGCCACCGCTCTGGACGACCCGGCAAGGGTGATCGCCGAACCCGGCGGGTTCCTGATCGCCCCCTACGGCGGCGAACGTGTAGGCGATGTGAGCAACGTGGTCTTTACAAACGGCGCCATTGTCGATACGGACGGCAAGGTGTACATCTATTACGCCTCCTCCGATACCCGGCTCCATGTGGCTTCCACTGATCTTGACCGACTGACGGACTATGTGTTCCACACCCCCTCAGACCCCTACCGCACATCGGACTGCGTCCGTCAGCGCGTGGACTTCATTCGGAAGAATCTCGATTACCTTGGGAAATGATCTTCTGCCGCCTTTTCAAAATGTTTTCCTGCAAGGGGATTTGCAAGGCTCCCGATAGAAATATCTGCGAGTTTCACCCCCGGCAGAGATAGACTTTTTTCGTAAATCTGAAAGGTTGGCATTGCCATCACGGGCAGCCGCTTGCGGGCGGCTGCCTTTTTGCCTGATTCTAACTTTTGTATTCCTCAGGCTGCAGCACAAAGCGCAATTGCATTTCTCGAAAATTTCTATTGACAACCCGCCCCTGCGGTGCTATAATAATCAAGCACTCGAAAAAGAGTGTTTGCGGATCAGCTTAGTTGCCCGCCTCGGGGGTTCCACCCGAGAAAAAATGTGGAATATAATATGCAGGTATGGCGGAATTGGCAGACGCGTATGGTTCAGGTCCATATGGGGGCAACTCCTTGCAGGTTCAACTCCTGTTACCTGCACCACGTCGCGGCGAATCCTTGTGGTTCGCCGCATTTTTTTGCGCAAAATTCGGCTTCACCGTTCGGATTGCCGCTCCTCTCCGAAAAAAGTCACGCTTGCTGCGCCTGTTCGCTTGTAAACGCGCTCACGACGGCTCCACTGCGCTACCAACTTTTTTCGAGCAAAGGAAAAGGACATCTTTTTTATATCACACAGTTCTGCAAAGTCTAAAATCCGCATGGGCACTGGATAGTTTTTTCAAAAGAGAGCGAAAATATCTTTTTTGTAGCAGAACCACAAAAAGAAATAATCGGTCTTTTGACCGATTCTTTTTTTTAATAAATTTGTACAGGAGTTGAACCTGCATTTCAATAAGAGGATTTTCCGAAGGAAAATCCAAGCGTGACCGCGTAGCGGTCATGCGTCCTGCTTCCCTGCACCACGTCGCCGCAAACGCTTTGAGTTTGCGGCGATTTTTTACAAAAATCACTGCGTCACTTTACGCGTTGCGGCTCCTCTCTCAAAAATGTCTCGCTCCCATCGGCTAACTGCTTATAAATGGTGAGCGCATCCCGGTGGGACGCTGGTGCGAACTGACCGAGCCGACAGGCAAGAAACGTTTTTACGCCGATTTGGTCACTAACAACATTTTTGAGGCAAGAGCAAAGGACATCTATTTTGAACGGGAACCACAAGCAGAAAAGCCAGTGTTTTTGCGGAAACGCACATGAACACTGGCTTTTTCTTTATTTTTTGCTACAAATTCATGTTGCTGGATTTGCGGAAAATATGGGTCAAAAACAAGAAAAAATACAAAAATGCAACACGAATTTTGATAAAAACAGGGCTGCAAAGCAGCTTTATTTTTGTATGGCTTTTATGTTGTGTACAATTGTATAAAAACTGTATAAATACTGACTTTTTTAGTCTTCCTGCGGTGATAAAATACCGCCGTTTTCAGCCATCGAGCCGTCAAAAGGTAGTCAAAATCGTATTGGAAGATGTTTTCCATACATAGAATAGAACAGCAGGAGAGCTTATTGTATGCTATTTTTTAGAAAATGCATGCCAAACAACGTTAACGATCATTTATTTTCGCATCAATATGAAACTCTCGCTCTATTGTATCATTTATCAATATCTTCTGATAAATGTAAAACATAAACGGTAATTCCTCGTCAATTTTCCACCACTTGGCTGATAAATGTTCAAAGTCAGTGTGTAATTCACTGTATTCATCAGAAATGTATTCCATAAGATAAAAATGATTAATTTTATTTACGTCGTATTCTACGGCAGATTCATCATAAGCATAGCTATCTATCTTTTTCAAGCATCTGAGTTTCATCGGAGAAAGCCCTGTTTCTTCTGCTACTTCCCGAATTGCAGTTTCTTCGATAGAATTGTCGCTAACTTTTTTATGACCTTTTGGTAAAACCCAACTACCATCATCTCTCTGAACTAACGCAATATACACATCAGAATTTTGTCTAAAAAAGACAAATCCTCCCGCAGAAACTTCAACATCAATACTTTCCTTGAAAGTTTTTCCATACTCAGAATTATTTGCCCACAAATCATTAAAATGCTTTTTTAGCGAACCATATAAAGAACCATAGTCCTTTTCTATTTCAAAGACAGGCAAATCTCGAACTTGTTCCGTAGGCTTTTCTGCATATGTTGATACAAAAACGCTGTTGTCAATCATGATAAATCTAAAATACGGTTCCCCTTTTTGATATTTGATTCCACTTTTTTCCAACTTTAATTCTCTAATAAACTTTTTCATGCCCATTTCCACTATTGCATGAGTAGAATCTAATTCGCTTTTGAAGTCCTCTATAGATTCATATTTTCTAAGTGCCATGAGACCACGATTCACCCATGAAGAATTTGGAGAGAGCAGAAGTATTTTTAATCGTTTCAAATTATTATATTTTAGCATTTCTGCTAAGGATATTATTGAGCTATCTGCTCCAAAAAATTCCAGCCCTTTATTTGCAAGTATTTTGATTTCTGAAGCACGGTGAGCCTTCTGGACAATAAATGGTTTTGCTGCCTCTAAGTTTGGAAACGAACGTATTTCAAGGTAGTTATCAGTTTTAGTAGAAGGCTCTTTCTTGAAACTGTTAAGTTGATCAAATTGATTTTGCATTTCTTGTACATTGGAAATATCGTTTGTCTGTAAATCGAACAGCCATTTTCTTAGGTTAATTTCACCTTGTGTTTTTTTCCCTTCACTAAAATCAATATAGGTCACTCCCAGTAGATCAGTAGGTATTTTAACATTTCCGTCTTTTACAATAATCGATTTGGTTCTGCCCAGTTTTCCTGAAAAAAGTCCATGTTCAAAAATCACGTTATCTCTAGGCTTTCCAGACTTTTTGCCCCTATACCAAACTGCATCATCGCTCGAATAAATAAATATGGATCCATCAATGCCCTCTCTAGATATCATTTCTTCTAAATTTTCGAGAGTAAACTTTCCAGTTTCAAAAGTAGAAGGAACCTGATTCCATCTAACAGGAATCATTTTACATTCTTCAACAATTTTTGCAATCTCCAACAATAACCCTTTTTCGTGCGCCTCCGTAGAACTACCAATAAAAATTTTCATAAAAAATCGTTCCTTTTGATTCTAAATTTGCAGAAGCCAAATCACCCTACACAAATTTTGACATTTTCATTGTATCATAGCCTGATTGAAATTGAAAGCCCCCAAAAAGCAGAAAAAATCCCAGCCTACCATAAATAGTAAACTGGGGGTTCCCGTGTGCGGGTAAATCGCTGTTCAATTGTCGCGCCGGAAAGCCCGACTGCTTACGGGAAACTGGATTTTTACTGCCCCTGTTCCATCGCGCACTTAACGATCACCGACACCCGTTAGTGACACGCCGCTACCGCCGAAGGTGTTTTCCTCGATGGTGTACACTACGCCATTTTCCATTTTGGAAGTTACTTTTGCTTAAGCTTTAATCCCTCCCGCATAACGAGCGGCTATTGACCCTGCTGCTTCGCGCCGGTGTCCTGCGTTAAAGTGCCAGCACAAAAGCCCGGCTTTCGATGAACCGCGAAAGCCGGGCTTTTTTCTTTTTGGGGAAAGGGCTACATCAGCGCACGGAGAACCACGTCCAGAATACACCCCAGCGCCAGCACGAACACGCTGATGGTCAGGAAACCTGCCTGATAGCTGAAGCATCGGAACTTACTGTTCCAGAACTTGCTCATGCCGGAGCCTTCCTTTCTCCGCCATCTGGCGAAGAAAAACGCGGAACACAGCATACTGAGGCTGCCCACCAGCATCAGCGCGCTGACTACCCCCTGCAGCGGGGGAAGGAACACGTCGTCGCCGTAAAACAGCAGACCCAGCAAAGCGCCGACCGCCGCCGCAATAGAGGACACCAGAACGCCTGCGATCAGGCAGCGCACCAAATCATGCCCCACATTGGAAGCCGTGTATTTTCGCTGTTCCTTTTTGCCTTTTTCCATCTCGGTTCTCTCCATGCCGGAAAGCCCTCCTTATTTCTGACCCGCAAAATGGCACGCCACAAAATGACCGGGGGATACTTCCTTCAGCTCTGGGTCGTCCTTGCGGCAGCATTCCTGCGCCCTGGGACAGCGGCTCTGGAATTTGCATCCGGGGGGCACGTCGATGGGGCTGGTCACCTCGCCCTCCAGCATAATGCGTTGGCGGCTGTCCTCAATGTTGGGGTCCGCAATGGGAATGGCGGACATCAGCGCTTCGGTGTAGGGGTGCAGCGGGTTGCTGTAGATCTCCGCAGAGGAGGCAAGCTCCACCACCGAGCCCAGATACATGACAGCCACACGGTCGGAAATATGCTTCACCATCGCCAGGTCATGGGCAATGAACATATAGGTCAGACCAAGCTCCTTCTGGAAACGAATGAGCAGGTTCGCGATCTGCGCCTGAATGGACACGTCCAAAGCGGACAGCGGCTCATCGCACAGAATAAACTTGGGTTCTACCGCCAGCGCTCTGGCAATGCCGATCCTCTGGCGCTGACCGCCGGAAAACTCGTGGATAAAGCGGTTAGCGTGCTCCTGGTTCAGACCGACCATACGAAGCAGCTCGCCGATGCGCTCCTGCCGCTCCTGCTTGCCGGTATACAGCCCGTGCACGTCCATGCCCTCGCCGATGATCTCAGCAACTGTCATGCGGGGGTTCAGCGAAGCATAGGGGTCCTGGAAAATGACCTGCACCTCTTTGGTGAAAGCCTTTTTCTCCGCGCCCTTCATCTCGTGAATGTTCTGCCCGTTGTACAGCACGGTGCCGCCGGTGGGCTCATACATGCCCACACAGGTACGTCCGCAGGTAGTTTTGCCGCAGCCGGACTCTCCCACCACGCCCAGCGTTTCACCGGGCATGATGTGAAAGGAAACGTCGTCCACAGCCTTCAAGATACGCTTCCCGCCGACCTTGAAATATTTTTTCAGATGAGAGACCTCCAAAAGCGGCTTCTTTTCAGCCGCCGCAGTGGTCTTTTCCACTTCATTGCTCATTCTCGTGGCCTCCTTTCACCCGGAGAGCTTCGGCTTTTTCCCGAACCTCCGCCGGGGCGTCGTCCGCATAGAGCCAGCACATGGCGCTGTGTCCATGGTTGTTGGGGTCGTCTCCGGGGAATTCCTTCACCGGGGGCATTTCCTCCAGGCAGACGTTCATGCAAAGCTCGCACCGGCGGGCAAAGGGACAGCCCTTGGGAGGAGCGACCAGGTCCGGGGGCGTGCCGCGGATCGTGCGGAGCATCTGCTTATTCTCCCAGTCCAGCCGGGGAACAGCGCCCAGCAGCGCCCAGGTGTAGGGGTGCTGGGGATTGTAGAAGATTTCCTGCCGATTGCCGCGCTCCACGATCTGCCCGGCGTACATGACCACGATCTTATCCGCAAACCCGGCGACAACGCCGAAATCGTGGGTGATCAGAATGATGGAGGTGCCGTCCTCATCTCTCAGGCGCTTCAGCAGCTCCATGATCTGAGCCTGAATGGTCACATCCAAAGCTGTGGTGGGTTCGTCCGCAATGACCAGCTTGGGCTGGCACGCCACCGCCATAGCGATCATGGCGCGCTGGCGCATACCGCCGGAGAACTCAAAGGGGTACTGCTTAAAGCGTGTCTCGGCGTTGGGAATACCCACCACGTCCAGCAGGCGGATCGCTTCCTCCTTCGCCTCTTTTTTGCTCATTTTACTGTGAATGCGCAGATTCTCCATGATCTGCTTGCCAACGCGCATGGTGGGGTCCAAAGCGACAAGGGCGTCCTGGAAGATCATGCCGCATTCTCCGCCGCGGTACTGGGAAAGCTCTTTCTTGGACATGGACAGCACGTCCTTGCCGTCGAAGGTGATCTGGCTCCCCTCTTTGATGACGCCCGGTTCCCGGATCAGGGACATGATGGTACGGGCAGTCACGCTTTTGCCGCAGCCGGATTCGCCGATCACTGCCAGAATCTCGCCGTGCTTCACATCGAAGGTGACGCCGCGGACGGACTGGACCTCACCGGCATAGGTGTTGTAGGAGACCCGCAGGTCCTTGACCTCCAGCAGGGGCTGGTTGGGGTCGCCGGTCCATTTATGCGGATTGGCTTTCCAGTTCTTTCCGATCTCGCCGACTTCTTCTTCCTCCACGGTGGGAGTTACTTTTTCTTCTGCCATTGTGTTTTCCCTCCTCAGTTACGCAGCTGCGGGTCAAGCGCATCGCGGAGAGCGTCGCCCACCACGTTGAACGAAAGCACCAGCAAGCTAAGCAGAATGCAGGGGAAGATCAGCTGGTAGGGATAGAACGCCATGGCGCTCTGACCCTGGGACAGCATGGTGCCCAAGCTGAAATTCGGGGGCATCAGACCGATGCCCAGGAAGGACAGGCTGGTTTCAGAGAAGATAACGCCGGGAATGGACTGCGCCAGCTCCAAAATCAGCAGCCCGATGGTATTGGGCAGCAGGTGTTTGATGATACGGTGCATATTGGAGCCGCCCAGAACCTTGGACGCCAGCACATATTCACTTTCGCGCAATTTTAATACCTGTCCTCTGACCAGACGGGCAGTTCCCGTCCAGGAGGTGATACTCAGGGCAAGCAGCAGCTGACCGTAGCCGTTTCCGAACACGACCAGCAGCAGGGTGGTCAAAATCAGGCTGGGGACGCAGCTGATGACCTCCACGATCCGCATCATGACCTCGTCCACTACGCCGCCAAGAGTGCCCATAATAGCGCCGTACAGGCAGCCGATCACCAGCTGTACCACCGCGGCGACCACGGCGATAATGAAGGAGGTGCGTAAGCCGACCCAGCAGCGGGAGAACATATCTCTACCCAGGGAGTCGGTGCCGAACCAAAACTCCCCGCTGGGACTCATGTTCTGCACATCGCCGTTGATGGTCACATAGTCTTTTCCCGCGATGATCGGACCCAGTATGGACATGACCAGCAGCAGGATCAGAATGACCAGAAAGAACATGGCAACCTTGTTCTGCTTGAACCGGCGGACAGCATCTGCCCAGAAGCCGATATTTTTCCGCACAACTTCGTCGGCGTACAGGGTCTCCTGGTCCACAAATTCAAAGCGCTCGTCCGGCTTTTTGCTTATGGTGTCAGTGCTCATGTAAACTCCCCCTCCCTTACATTTTTCCGCCCGTGATCTTGATACGGGGGTCAACAATGCCGTACAGCACGTCTGCTACAAAAATACACACGATGGAAACGGTGCTGTAGAACACCGTCATACCCATGATCATGGGAATATCCCGTCCCGTTACACAGCTCACATAATAGCTGCCCACGCCGGGAATGGCAAATACATTCTCAATAAACAGAGAGCCGGAAAGAATGCCGCCGATAGTGCCGGGCAGGAACGTAACGATGGGAATAAAGGAGTTGCGCACCACGTGGTGGATCGTGACCTGTGTTTCGGACATGCCGATAGCCCGCGCCGTGGTGGTGCACTCCTGATACATGGAGTCCAGCATGGCGATCTTCGTGGTACGGGCATACCCTGCCACCTGGAACAGCGCGCCGGCAAAGGTGGGCAAAATGGTATACTCCCAGCCACCCAGCCACAGCTTACTGCCCTTGGGCCAGCCCAGCACAGGCAAATGGAGCAGCCCCGTATCGCCGGACAGGGTGAGCTGCAGGATCAGCGCGATAACCAGCGATGGCACCGACGTCATGAACATACAGAAAATCAGTATGATAAAATCCGGCGCCTTCGCCCGTTTCATGGCCGCGATAATACCCAGAATGATACCCAGGGTAACACCCACCAGCACCTGCTGGGTGTTCAGCCGCACGGTAGCTGGCAGGCGCTTGGCAAGAATTTTCTGGACCGTGTCGCCGGCCTTGACGATGGACTCACCGAAATCTCCGTGCAGGGCATTATTCAATGTAACAATGTACCGTTCCCCTACTGGTTTGTCATAGCCATATTTTTGGTAAATACGCTGCCGCGCCGTTTCGGGCAGCTTTACGATTTTCGCATCGAGCGCGTTTCCGGGAATGGACGCCAGCATAAAGAACGTGGCGGTAAACACCAAAAACAGCGTCAGCACCATATAGCAGAAACGCCTGATGATAAACTTGACCATGACCCCACCTCCTTCAATCGAATTATTTACTATGATATGTTTCAGAGAAGCATGAACTTTGCAGAATGTACTCTTCCTTCTTCTTCCCCACCATGAATTTTCTTTGTTTTCAACTTGCAGGGAAGAATAAGGAAAAGTGCGGACAGCTTATTTTAGCTGACCGCACGCTTCCTAAGCAGGGTCCGGGCAGCAGCCCGTTCCCATTTTTTCAAATCAAAAGCGTCGCCGCAGCGAGGAAATTACTCCTCGATCACGTATGCGTCGATGACACTCCAGGAGAAGCCCAGAGAGCCGATCTGAATACCCTTCACGTTGTTCAGAATGAAGGCGTTGACGTCGCTGAAGTAGAAGGGCATGATAACCATGTCGTCAGCCAGCATCTGCTCTGCTTCCTTATAGATCTCAACACGGTCGGCAGGCTGAACTGTCTTCAGAGCCTTGTCAATCAGAGCGTCGTACTCGGGATTCTTGTAACCGGACAGGTTGGAGGTGCCGGTGGAGATCCACATATCCATGTAGGTCATAGGATCGGGATAGTCGGGAGACCAGCCGTTCATGGACAGGTCCCAAGCTTCGCCGCCTTCATCAACAGCCTTGCCGTAGGAAGCCCAGTCGGCGCAGACCTGAATCTCGCACTTGACGCCCAGGTTCTGCTCGATGTTCTGCTGGAACAGCTCCTGAGCCTGGCGGGAAGTGGAGCTCTCGCCGTAGGTCAGGTACTTGATGGTGTACTGGGACAGGTCGTCGGTGGGCTTGCCCAGCTCTTCCAGACCTTCCTTGAACAGCTTCTGCAGCTCTTCAGGATTGTTCCTGTACTTTGCGCGACCCTCAGCCCAGGGATCAATGCCGACCTGCTCGCGGTAGGTCTTGTCACCCAGCATGGTGTTCGGGGGTACGAAAGAATCAGCGGGAGTCAGACGCTTCATGATGGTCTCGCAGTAAGCGGTGTTATCCACAGCATAGCCCACAGCGGTACGGATCTTCGCGTTGCCCATCAGGCCGCTGGCGCTGCCTTCCATCTTGAAGTTCAGGTAGAAGGTGCCGCCGTCAGCATCGCGATGGACTTCCTGGCACTCGCCGTTTTTCGCCATGGTGCGGTACTCCTCCAGATAGTCGGTAGAACCGCCGATCTGAGCCAGGTCGCCCTGCTTGAACAGCTTGTCGCGGGTAGCGGCTTCCTCCACGTACTGGAGGTCAACTTCGGTGATGATAACATTTTCAGCATCCCAATACTGGTCGTTCTTCACCATCACGCCGGTGTCCTTATCGGTCCACTCGGTCACAATGTAGGGACCGCAGCTCAGGATCTCGTCAGCGTTTGCGCCGTAGGCGTCGCCATACTGCTCAGCGATGTCCTCGCGCAGGGGGAAGAACACGGTGGTGCCAACCTTCTCCAGGAAGGTAGCGTCCACTTCAGCCAGGGTGTATTCGACAGTCATGTCGTCCACAGCCTTTACGCCGACAGTGGAGAAATCAGTGGTGGTGCCTGCATTGTAGTCCGCAGCGCCAACGATGCCGGTGGCAAAGAAGGCATAAGCAGCAGCCAGGTCAGGCTCCAGCAGACGCTTGACAGCGTATACGTAGTCGTCAGCGGTAACGGGCTCGCCGTCGCTCCACTTGTTCTCGCGCAGATGGAAGGTGTAGGTCAGACCATCGTCGGAGATCTCATACTCGGTGCAGCCGGCAGGCTCCATCACAGCGGCGCCTGCGTCGTCATACTTATAACGGAACAGACCCTCGGTGGTGTGTGCCAGCATGGTGCCGGAACCGGTGTCGCCGCACTGGGTGGTGTCCCAGGTACGGACTTCGGGCTGCTGATAGGTGATGATCTGGTCGGCTGCCAGAACCTCGCCATCAGCATTGCCAGTATCGCTGCTGGCAGGTGCGGAGGAAACGGGAGCGGTAGAGCTTTCGTTTCCTGCCGTGGACGCAGTGCTGCTGTTGTTATCTGCGTTGCCGCAGCCGGACATAGCCAGTGCGAGCACCAGAGCAGCAACAAGCGCCAGAGACAAAATACGTTTGATCTTCATGTTTCTGCATCTCCTTTTACAATTTAGAGCCTTTTTCTACGCTTCCTGAAAACAGCGGCACCTAACCGCCGTACCAAAAAGCTTTTGCAAGAGAAAACGCGTGAGGATACCGCGTTGCCGTATGCGGATATCCTGCAATTTTAAGCGCCATCTCTTGCTTTTGCTAAATTATATTGCAAAAACCCGCAAAAGTCAAGAAAAATGTCAGGGGCTTTCCGGCGCAGTTTTTAGCACTTTTACCAAAAAAGCGACGTGGTTCGGAGGATTCACGCTTGCACAAAGCCCCTTTGGAGGTTGCAATTTTGTAACCTTTCGGAAATCGACCGGGCTTTTGCACAATTTGCCAGCGCCTACCTGCCGTCCCTCACCCAGACGGTCATTTCCCCTTCGCCCCGGTTCGCCCAGGCATAGTAGGGGACCCACAGCAGCTCCTTTTCCTCCGCGGTCTCCGGCGGGCGGGAGGTGTAGAGGGCGGAAGTTTCCCCCGTTTCCACCTTCGCCGTGCAGCGCAGGGTCATCACACCGCCCAGCAGCTCGGGACGGAACTCCTCGGTGAATTTGCTGTCCCTAGGCAGCAGAATGCGGTGCAGGTCTTTGCCGTTGTCCGCCTCCTCCAGACAGAACACCATGGGACCCCGCTGGACGGCGACCCTGCCCGCGTCCTCCCGGACGTTCTGGTTCGCCCAGACCCGCTTTGCCTCCATGGGCAGGGAAAGCTCCACCACGTCCCCGGGCTGCCACACCCGGGTCAGGCGGGCATAGCCGTTTTCCGGCTGGACGCTCACCGCTTCCCCGTTCACTTTGATATGGTACGCCCCCTCGCACCAGCCGGGAATGCGCAGGGCATAGGTGAACTCCGCCGGGCGCTCCGGGGAAAGGGCGATGGAAAGCTCCCCGTCCCAGGGGTAGCTGCCGTTCAGCGCGATATGTACATCGACGCCGTTCAGGCTGCAATCGTACTCCCCGGCAAGGTACAGGTGCTGGAACAGCTCGGAATCCGTATGGTTCACGGCATAATCGGTAATGGACGCCAGCGTCCGGGCAAGATTGGGCGGGCAGCAGGCGCAGCCGAACCATTTCTGCCGCACCGGCTGCACATGGACCTTCCGCTGGTCCCGGCGGCACGCTTCCGGCAGGACCTCCAGCGGGTTCACGTAGAAAAACGCCGTGCCGGTCAGGTCCATACCGCTGATGGCGCCGTTATACAGCACCCGTTCCATTACGTCGGCATATTCGCCCCGGCGCTCGATCTTCAGCATCTGATTGGCAAAAAACGCCAGCGCCAGCCCCGCGCAGGTTTCCGCGTAGGCGGTGTCGTTGGGCAGGTCGTAGGGGAAGGTGAACGCTTCGCCGTATTCGCTGGAACCCACCTGCCCGGTAATGTACATCTGCTTTTCCGTCATCTCCCGCCAGATGTGGCGCAAATGCCCGTACAGCTCCTCGTCCCCGGCGCACCGCGCCGCTGCCGCCGCCCCGGCGTAAAGATAATTTGCCCGCACGGCGTGCCCGATTGGCTCGTCCTGCTCCAGCAGGGGCTTGTGTGCCTGATAGTAGGCATATTTCATCAGGCTGTCCTTCCAATAGAAGCCGTTGCCCTCCCGTTTGGTCTCTTCCTCGAAGTACAGGGGCTGTTTGCCGCGCTCCGAGAGGAAATACCGGGCAAGCTGCAAATACTGCTCCTTTCCCGTGACCTCGTACAGCTTGCAGAGCGCCAGCTCGATCTCCTCATGCCCGGGATAGCCGTGGAGCTTTCCCTCCTCAGGTCCCAACACGGAACCGATATGGGCGGCAAGCTTTTCCGCCACGTCCAAAAAGGTCGTTCTGCCTGTTGCGCGGAAATGGGCGACTGCCGCTTCTATCATGTGCCCCGCGCAGTACAGCTCGTGGTGGTCCTTCAGGTTCGTCCACCGGCGGTCCATATCCCCCAGAATATAATAGGTGTCCAGATAGCCGTCGGGCTGCTGGGCGGCCGCCAAAAGGGAGACCGTGTCCTCCATCTCCTGTTCCAGCTTTTCGTCCTTCGTCCACATCAGGGTAAAAGCGGCTGCCTCCATCCACTTGTAAAGGTCGCTGTCCTGGAACACACAGCCGTAGTGCTTTTCCCCGTTTTTCTCCGCCGCCGCTTTCATGTTGTGGATACATCCGCTGGGCTCGGCGTCTTTTACCCGGTCGTTCAGCGCTTCCCACTGATAGGGGATCACCTTGTCCCGCACCAGCTCCCGCAGCCTGGCATAAAAGCGGTCCGTCACATGGTAGCCTGCCCCATTTACCGGGGCTGCAAATTTTTTCCCGTTCATACCGTCCTCCTGAATTTTCTATTTTTCCTCTTGCGTTTCCCAGTACATTTTCGCCTTGGTATCCACCTTCCCGTCCGACAGCGTAAAGGTCAGCTCCGGGGTGGGGTCGTCGTTCAAACCGCCCTCCGGCAGGGTGGAAAGGGCATTTACGGTCAGCTTCCCCTCGGTCACGGTGAAGGTGATCCGCTTTCCCGTGACCTTCCGGGTGTTGCGGAACTCTACCTCCAGCTGGTTCCCGGCTTTCCAGCAGCCGTTTGCGCCATAGGGGACGCCGTTTACCACGGAAAGCTCAAAATGCCCGGTCATGCCCAGTTTCAGCTCGTACTCGCCGTTGTCCTGCCTGCACAGCAGCGCCGTGTCGTCTCCCTGGAAACGGAAGCCCAGGGACAGCAGCCTGCCGCCGTCCGGCTCGAATTTCCCCGCGCCGCCGATCAGATCCGTCATGGCGGGGGTGGGTTTGTCGGGGACATACTCCGTCCCGTCCATGGAGTGCTCCGCCCAGGGGTTCCGCACGCTGAGCATGGGGTTCAGCTCCAAATGCTTCAAGCGGTTCTGCAGCACATGGTACGCCCGGTGGTCCTCCGGCAGCGGGGCGTCCTGCATGGCGGGCAGCAGGTTGTTCCATACGGCGGTCAGCACGGCCTGCAGCTGCATGGAGGCGGACTGGATCACCAGCACGGCGTCCTGCTTTGTAAATACCACGCCGTATTGCCCAAAAGCGCCGTCCCCGCGGAACACGCCCTCCGGCACGCACCGCCAGAACTGGTAGCAGTAGCCCACCTGCCAGTCCGGGTCGCCGTCCCAGCCCGCTCCGGCGTTTTCAATCTGCTTCCGGGTGGCTTCCTCGAACCAGCTTTCCTCCAACAGCTGCCTGCCTTCCCACTTGCCGCGGTTCGCGATGAACTGCACGAACCGCGCCATGTCCTCGATGGTCATGGAGCAGCCGGCGCCTCCCATTTCCGTGCCGTCCTGCAAAGCGTGGCAGGGAATGTCCGTCATGCCCAGCGGCTCAAAAAGCCGGGGGCGGAGGAACTGGGTCAGCGTCTGCCCGGTTTTCCTGGTCAAAATAGCGGAAAGCAGATTCGTTCCCGCGGTGTTGTACATGAAATGGGTGCCCGGCTCGTACACGAAAGGGTGGTGCAGGAAGGTGGAGATCCAGTCTTCGCTGTCCCACTGGATCTCCGTCTCATGTCCGCAGCCCATCATCAGCAGGTGGCGTATCTCCGCTTTTTTCAAATTCTCGCCGGGGGCTTCCGGGAGCTTCTCCGGGAAAATGTCCACCAGCTTTTCGTCCAGGGAAAGCAGCCCCTCCTGCCGGGCAAAGCCGATGGCGGTGGAGGTCAGGCTTTTGCTGAAGGAAAACATGCTGTGCTGTACCTCCGGGCGGTAAGGGCTCCAGCTTCCCTCCGCGCAGACTTTCCCGTGGCGCAGCAGCATGAACCCGTGCATTTCAATGCCGCGACGGTACAGCTCGTCCAGCATATCCGTAATTGCCCGGGAAGAAATTCCCACGCTCTCCGGCGAGACCCGTTCCAAATTCACAGAAAACAACCCCTTTTGCCATAAAATCAACAATCATGCAGCGTCAGCCGCTGTAGCTTCAGTCTACCACACTCGCTTCCTAAAATCTACAGAAAAATGAGTAAAACCTGGCTTTCGGGGCATACTGGGGGTGAACACTCAAAATTTGGAAAGGCAGGAAAAAGTATGGTATCCATTCAAAAGGTCACAGGCTGCGAAATCCTGGACTCCCGGGGCAACCCTACCGTCAGCGCTACGGTGCAGCTTTCCGACGGCGCCATGGGCACGGCGGCTTCCCCCTCCGGCGCGTCCACCGGGAAATTTGAAGCGGTGGAGCTGCGGGACGGCGACGACCGGCGCTACGGCGGCAAGGGCACCCTGAAGGCGGTGAAAAACATCAATGAGATCATCGCCCCGGCGCTGGAAAAGGTGCACAGCCTGACCGTGCGGGAAATCGACGGCGTGCTGCGAAAGCTGGACGGCACCCCCAACAAGGCGCATTTGGGGGCAAACGCCACTTTAGCGGTCTCCCTCGCCTGCGCCCGCGCCATTGCCGCCCATTATCGAATGCCCCTGTACCGCTATCTGGGCGGCGCCGCCGCCTATCAGCTGCCCGTACCCATGATGAATATTCTGAACGGCGGCGCCCACGCGGGGAACAACATCGACATTCAGGAATTTATGATCATGCCCCTGGCGGCGGAAAGCTTCCGGGAGGGGCTTCGCTGGTGCGCGGAAATCTACCATACCCTGGGGGCGGATCTGAAGAAGAAGGGGCTTTCCACCGCCGTGGGGGACGAGGGCGGCTTCGCGCCCAATCTTTCCTCCGATGAGGACGCTATCGAGGAAATTTTGAACGCCGTGGAAAAAGCGGGCTACTCCGGGAAGGTCAAGCTGGCGCTGGACGCCGCCGGAAGCGAGTGGGTCACCGACAACCGCTACCGCCTGCCCAAGCGCGGCGTGGAATATGAAACGGAAGCCCTCATTGCCTATTGGGAGGACCTGGCAAACAAGTACCCCATTTTCTCCATTGAGGACCCGCTGGGCGAGGAGGATTTTGACGGCTGGGCGGAGCTGACCGCCCGCATGGGCAGCCGGGTTCAGCTGGTGGGGGACGACCTGTTCGTCACCAATATCGAGCGCTTGCAGCAGGGCATAGACGAGGGCGCCGCCAACGCCATTCTCATCAAGCCCAACCAGATCGGCACCCTCAGCGAAACCCTGGACGCCATCGACCTTGCCAAGCGGAACGGCTACAAAACCATCATTTCCCACCGCTCCGGCGAAACGGAGGACACCTTCATTGCCGACCTTGCGGTGGCGGTCAACGCCGGGCAGATCAAAACCGGCGCCCCCTGCCGCACGGAGCGCGTGGCAAAATACAACCGCCTGCTTCGCATCGAAGAAGCTTGACAGCCCCCCTGCTTCTCCCTAAAATAGAAGAAAAGCAAAAAATGTTTCCCCGCCGGGGCGAAAGGGCTGCATTCTCCCCGGAAAAATAGTTGGAATATTTTTTGCCCATCGGTATATGCTTCAAAAAAGGCTTTCTGGGAGGAACGTATGGGCGCTGTATGGGAAAAAGTAGAACGCTGTGCCGCATTTTTGCGGGAAAAGGTGGAAACGCCACCGGAGACCGCCCTGGTGCTGGGCTCTGGGCTGGGGGACTTCGCCCGCCGGGTGGAAAGCCCGGTCGCCGTGGAATACAGGGATATCCCCGGCTTTCCCGTCTCCACAGCGGAGGGGCACGCGGGAAGATTCGTGTTTGGAACGATCGCCGGGAAAGCCGTTGCCGTCATGCAGGGGCGGGTGCATTTCTACGAGGGCTATTCCATGGAGGACGTGGTGCTGCCCATTCGGGTGCTCCGCGCCCTGGGAGCGGGGACGCTCCTTTTGACCAACGCCGCCGGGGGCATCGGCAACGGCTTTTCCCCTGGGGACTTCATGCTGCTCACCGACCATATCGCGTCCTTTGTCCCCTCCCCCCTGCTGGGAGAAAACGAGCCGAAGCTGGGAGCAAGGTTCCCGGATATGTCGGCGGTGTACAGCCCCGCCCTCCGGGAAAAGGCGCAATGCGCCGCCATGGACACAGGCGTCCCGCTGAAAAGCGGCGTGTATTTGCAGACCACAGGTCCCAATTACGAGACCCCGGCAGAAGTGCGGCTGTACAAGGCGCTGGGCGCAGACGCCGTGGGCATGAGCACCGCCTGTGAAGCCATCTGCGCCCGGCACATGGGCATGGAGGTCTGCGGGATCAGCTGCATTACCAACCTTGCCGCCGGGCTCAGCCAGACTGCCCTGTCCCATGAAGAAGTGCAGGAAACGGCGGACCGGGTGGGCGCGCAGTTCCAGCGGCTGCTGTACCGCCTGTTAGAGCTTCTGTAAAATTTCCGAACAAAAATAGAATCCCGGCAAAGCCGGGATTCTATTTTTGTCTGATTACGATTTGGGCAGCTCCTGCAATAAGCGGCGAAAAACACTGACGTGCTGCTCCTCGTCCAGGATCAATCGGTTCAAAACCGCGCAGATGTCGCGGTCGGGCAAGGTCTCAGCCAGGCGGCGGTATTCCGTCACCGTGCGGTTTTCCCGCACAGCCGCCTGATTCAGCAGCAGGGCAGGGTCATGGGAATAGGTCAGGACCCCCGGGCTCCAATAGGACGTCCGCCCGTCCCGGTAGCTCCACAGCCGGGGATCGGCGCCCAACTGGAAGGCAAGCTGGGCAAATACGGAAAGGTGGTGCATTTCCACAATGGCAATGCTGTGGAAATACTCCGCCGCTTTCGGATAGGTGGACGACAGCACGGTGCAATTGTAAAAATACTGGGCAACCGTACTCATTTCCGACGAGCTGCCACCCAGATTCTGCAGCATGGCTCTGGCGCAGACGGGGCTTTTTCCCTGCACCTTAACGGGCGGATAGGGCGACGGGTCTGCAACCGGCAATTTTAATTCCATCAAGCTTCCTCCTTTTCCCTGTTTTCCTGCAATATCTATTCCCCCAAAAACTAAAATATGAAAAAGGACGGCAGCAAACACGCTGCCGTCCCTTGCTTTCCCTTTTGGATCACTCGTCTTCTTTCGTAATAGCGTCCTCCAACGCCTCCACATCAATGACAGGCTTCTTTTTTTGCGGCATGACCGGCGCTAGGGGCGCTTTCGTTTCCTGGGTGGCTGCCGCTTTCTGTTCCTTCGCCATGTCCTTCGTCATGCGGATCAGCTCCCGGTCGGAAAATTTCGGTTCCTCCGGCTCCTTTTGCTCTGGCTGGGGCTTCGGCTGCTTTTTCTGATGGGGCTTGCCCTTCAGTGTGCGGACGATGAGCCAGGCAAACACTGCCAGCACCGCGGCCACCAGCACAGTTACCAGCACGGCTGTCGGTACCTTGGAAGCCCCCTTCGGCGCGGCTTCCACATTTTCCGCCACAGCAACAGGGGCGCTGCTGTTGTTGGTAGAGCCGTCTCCCAGCTGTCCCTGCTCGTTATTTCCCTGGGCATAGACCGTTCCCTCCTCCGTCAGGTACAGCATATGCCCGCCGCCCAGGCTGACGTCCGCAACACCCTCCGCCACTGCCAGAGGGGAAGCCGCCGGCTCGGCGCCGTACTGTCCATAGGAATTTCCGCCCCACGCATACAGCGTTCCGTCATCGGCGATCGCCGCGGAAAAATCTTCCCCGCAGGCGATTTTTTTGATCCCGGATAAAATCTCCGCCGGTTCGGCAATATTCTGATACCCGCCGTTGCCCAGCTCGCCGTTGGCGTTGAAGCCGCAGGTCCAAACCGTGCCGTCTGTTTTCAGGATCACCGTGCCGAAGGTGGTGCACTGCACGTCCTGTACGTCTTCCATGACCTGCTGGAAGGTCTGCAGGTCATCTGAATTGCCGTTTGCCAGCTGACCGTAAGCATTCCCGCCTACCGCCCAGAGGGTGTTGTCCTGCTTGACCGCCATGGTGTGCTCCATGCCTACCGCCACGCTGCGCACGTTATCCAGCGTTTCCCGGGGAGCCTCCATGCTTTCCGTGCTGCCGTTGCCCAGCTGCCCCCGGCTGTTCCAGCCCCAGAGCCACAGGGAACCGTCCTTTGTCACCGCCGCCGTATGGAAACGCCCCGGGGCGGCAAACACCACATCACTGAGTATTTCCGTAGGCTCCGTGCGGTTTTCCTTATCTCCCAGCCCCAGCTGACCTCCCTCGTTCCAGCCCCAGCCATACAGGAGACCGTCGGAGGTGATGGCGAAGGTGCTCAAATACCCGGCATATACCGCCTGCACATCGCCCATCACGTCCACAAATTCCGGGCTGCTCCCGCCGGCGGCGGGGGCTGCTTCCGCTTCCGTATCTTCCTCAGCGCCGGACGCCGCGGAAGACATTTCCTCTTCCCGATCCAGGGAAACGCCAAGCTGCCCATAGGTATTGGAGCCGGCGACCGTCAGGGTGCCGTCCTTCTGCACAATGGCAGAATGGAGAAAGCCTGCCGCCAGCGGGGCGCCCTGTATTTTTGCGGACTCTGCCGCCAGCGCGGAGGTCGGCATCGCCGCGCCCAGCAGAGCTGCCATGCACAGCGAAAGGATCCTTTTTCTTATAGGGGTCATATACATTCCCTCCCGGTAAAAATACGCAGATTTACTTATTTATTATAAAATATCTCCTGAGCGGTTTCAAGCAGGATTCTGTGAAAATTCTGTGATGATTTGCTGAAATCCATTGAATTTGCAGATAAAATGAGCTAAACTTGAAATACTGCAAATGCCGCAGGGCTTTTCGTTCAGGCTATTTTCCGGCGAGGGAGCCTCCCTCCCGTCAGAAAGGAAGATATATTCCATGAAACTCAAAACCCGTATCTGCTCGTTTTTACTGACCGCACTGCTGGTACTGTCCTTATTTCCCGGCGCTTCTGTAAAAGCAGAAGGCGCATGGAAACAGATTTCCACCGGGTGGTACCATTCTCTGGGCGTCAAGGAGGACGGCACCCTGTGGGCATGGGGAACGAACCAGTTCAGCCAATTGGGCACAGGCGATGAAAAAGCCCGTTTCCTCCCGGTGCAGATCATGAAGGACGTGGTGAAAGCGGAAGCCGGGGAAAGCATGTCCCTGGCGCTGAAAACCGACGGTACTTTGTGGGTCTGGGGGTCAAACGACCTGAACCAGCTGGGTCTGGAGGACAGCGGCAGCGCCGCCGAGCCCACCCGGCTCATGACCGATGTAAAGGATATCTTCACCAATTACACCCATTCCTTCGCCCTGAAAACAGACGGCACCCTGTGGGCATGGGGGGATAATTCCACCGGGCAGCTGGGCGTGGGAGATACCCAGGGCCACACTGCCCCGGTGCAGGTCATGGAGGGCGTAAAATCTGCCGCCGCAGGCTGCTTTCACAGCGCCGCCATCACCGAGGACGGCGCCTTATGGGTCTGGGGCGCGAACGACAATAATCAACTGGGGCTGGGCGAAGGCGGCGACGCTTCGGTACCTGCGCCTGTAAAGCTGATGGAACACGTGAAAAAAGCCTCGCTCAGTGAAAATTTCTCCTGCGCCATCACCGAGAACGGCGAGCTGTACACATGGGGGGACAATGCCGAGGGGCAGCTTGCCACCGGGAACACCTCCGCTGTGAGCGCGCCCAAAAAGGTGGCGGAAAATATTGCCGACGTTCAGGCGGGACACACCCATATCGTTGCCCTTTCCAACGACGGCGGACTGTTCACCTGCGGCAACAATTTCCACGGGCAGGTGGGCGATACCACGGGGATCGACTCTACAGAGCTGACGCAGATACTGGAACACGTTTCCGCTGTTTCCTCCCATTGCGACCACACCTACGCCATGGCGGAAACAGGTGATATTTACGTTTGGGGCAGCAACTACTACGGGCAGTTCGGCAACGGCACGGGCATGGACAGCTTTACCCCCCTCGCCTTTACCGGGGAACGGCTGCAGGAACCGGAAGACCTGGAAACCGAGCCGGAATTTTCCCAGATGGAAGCCACCTTCGCGGCAGGCTCCGCCCATAATCTGGCAATTCTGGAAAACGGCGATCTGTGGGCATGGGGCTTCAACAAGCATGGCGAGATCGGCACCGGCGCTACCAGCGACCAGGCGGAACCGGGCAAGATATTATCCAATATTCGGACAGTCGCCGCCGGGGAAGCCTCCTCCTATGCCATCGACGGGGACAACGTGCTGTGGTCCTGGGGCGACAACACCTACGGACAGCTTGGGCTGGGCACCACCACCGACAGCTACAACCCCGCCAAGGTGATGGAGGACGTGGCGTACGTGGTCAGTGGCTCCTATCATGTGCTGGCGGTCAAAACGGACGGCACCTTATGGGTCTGGGGCGATAACTCCGCCGGGCAGCTCGGTACGGGAGACGCCGTTTCCCGGAACGCCCCGGTGCAGATCATGGGGCAGGTTCAGAAAATTGCCGCCGGAATGTTCCATTCCATGGCTCTGCGGACAGACAACAGCCTGTGGGTCTGGGGTAATTCAGATTACGGACAGCTGGGCTTTTCCTCCGATACCGGCACGGAAATACCCTTGCAGCTTTCTACGGGAGAAGTGACAGACATTGCCGCCGGGGAAACCTTTTCCGCGGCGTTGCGGGACAATAGCCTGTTCCTGTGGGGCAGCAACGCCGCCGGACAGATCGGTGACTTTGAAGATAACGCGGAGGAAGAAGCCGACAAGTATAACCAAACCACCGTTCAGGTGGATTCCGACAGCTCCGACGCCGTGGCGCAGCAGGGCAACAGCAGCATTTACTCGCCCGTGCAGGTCATGGAAAACGTTCACGCCGTTTCTTTAGGGCTGTACCATACCCTTGCCGTGCGGGACGACGGCACCCTGTGGGCATGGGGATTGGGCACCTCCGGGCAGCTGGGCACGGACACCCAGTCTTCTCAGGAGCCCAGACAGATGGCTGACAAGGTAGTCGCGGTCAGCGGTGGCGGAATGCACACTCTGTTCCAGAAATCCGATGGCTCGCTGTGGGGCGTTGGCTATAACGCCTCCGCCCAGCTGGGCTATGTGGACGACAACGAGGAAGGGGATTCCGTACTGGTGACGAAGCCGGTAAAAATCCTGGACGGCGTAAAGCTGACCGGCAGGTCAGCAGAATTTATCGAGACCGCTCTGAAGGTCACGCCGGAAAAATTTTTCCAGTCTGTCCCCCTCTATGTGTGGATCCTTTCCGGGGCGGCGGTGGTCATCGTCATTCTGCTGCTGGTGCTCATTTTCTCCCTGAACCGTATGCACCGCCTGCGTAAGGCAGCCACTACCGCGGTGGCACAGGTGCAGCTGCTGCAGCGGCAGCAGGAAAAGCTCCGGGAGTCCAAAGGGACACAGCGCAAAGCAAAAAAGCAGGAAGAAAAGAAAAGCGACCAATAAAGAAATCCCGCTGCCTTTTGACAGCGGGATTTCTTTAATTCGACAGTTTTGCCGTTTTTTGTTGTTCTCTTTGCATGGCGTGTTCGGTACAATAAGGGCACAAAACCAAAGGAGGTCCTCTCATGAACACAGACAAAATTTACGCAGAACAGCTCGCCAATGAATACGCGCCCAAGGACGCCTCCAAGGTCGTCGCCCTAAAGAAGCTGGACGCAAAGGCAAAGCTTCCCGCCACCGTTTTCGCCTACACCTTCGGCATTCTTTCCGCGCTGGTCGCCGGCACGGGCATGTGCCTTGCCATGAAGGTCATCGGCGGCGGCTCCGTTGCCATGGTGACGCTGGGTATCGTGATAGGCATTCTGGGCTTTGCCGGGACAGGCGTTAATTTCCCCATTTTCAAAAAGCTGCTGGAAAAGGGCAAGCAGAAATACGCCTTTGAGATCATGCAGCTGGCAAAGGAGATCAGCGAAGGGAAATGAGACAGGCAAGGTCAGTGCTCCGCCGCCTGCCTTTCCGTCATCGTCACCGCCGCCTTTATGCTGCTGCGCTCCCTGCGGGGGAAAAGCTGCCCGCCCGGTACTTCAAAAAGCGAGGAGACCCTATGAACAAATCGGAAAGCAAATACTTCAACACGGCCGCCCGTATGGACGAGGCGTTTCTCACACTGCTGGCGAAAAAGGATTTTGAATTTATCACCGTCAAGGAAATCTGCGAAGCGGCGGGGGTGAACCGTTCCACCTTCTACCTGCACTATGAGACCATCAGCGATCTGCTGGAGGAAAGCGTCCAATACATCAACGACCGCTTTTTGGAATACTTTCAGGCTTCCGCCGTTGAGCTTCTGCCGGAAATTCAGGACAGTGCTTTGGATAAGCTGGTTTTTATCACGCCAAAGTATCTGGTCCCTTACCTGAATTATGTGAGGGACCACCGCCAGCTGTTTCGCACGGCGTTGCAAAAATCCGGCTCTTTGCGGCTGGAAACCGTCTATTCCCGAATGTTTGAAGCGGTTTTCGACCCCATCTTAGACCGCTTTCGGATACTTCCTCAGGAGCGCCAATATAAAATGGCGTTCTATATCCATGGGTTGACAGGCATGATAGATGAATGGCTGCAAAATGACTGCGCCGAATCCATAGGACAGATGGTCCGTCTCATACAAAGCTGCGTCCTTCCTCATCTCAGCAGGATCGGATAAGCCTACCCTTTACCCCTCGATATGCTCCGGGGAATAGGACAGCTCCAGCATAGCGCCGTGGGATACGGTGGAATAGGGGAACACCTCTTCCCCCATCGCCATCATCTCGCGCTCCCCGCTCAGGCTGCCGTTTCGCACCGCCCTGACCGTGTAGAGCAGGTCATGGAGATAGGCGAGCCGCAGCTCCTGGGGGGACTGGTTCCTGTGACCGGGCAGAAGGAGCAGGTCGGGGATTTTTTCCAGCTCTGCAAGAGCCCGCTCCAGATTTTCCTGGAACCGGGACAAGGGCAGGCTGTGGGGCAGCTGGAGCCAGATGGGACCTGAACCAAAGCTGTCTCCCGAAAAGGCTATATGATCCTCCCGGTCCAGGAAAACCGCGCTGCCCGGCGTATGCCCGGGTACTAAGATCGTTTCCAGCACCCGACCGCCCAAGTCAAATACCTGACCGTCCCTGAGGGCGGTAAACATTTCCGCTGGCAGAGCGCTGGGACCAAAGCTGGTAAGCACCGGGAGGTCGGACAGCTCCATGTAGACCGTGCACCCCGCTTCCGCAAATTCCCTGACAGCTCCCACATGGTCATAATGCCCGTGGGTCAGGAGCAGGTCGATGGGGAGCCCGGTAAGTTCTCTTACCTTTTCGTAGACCCCGCCGGCGTCCTGCAGGGCGTCGATCATAACGGCTCGCTGGGAGCCGCAGACCAGATAGGCGTCCACGGCTGTGCCGGGAGCGTTTTCCGTAAAAATCCAAATGCCCTCCCGAAGCTTTGTTACAGTCACTTCATTCATTTTTCTCGTCCTTTCCGCAGTTTTTTATGATTTCAAAAAAGCCCCCTTGCACAGGGGGCTTTCGTTTTGCATCTTTCTGCCTTACAGCAGCTCCAAAATTGCCATCTCGGCTGCGTCGCCGCGGCGAGGTCCGAGCTTGGTGATCCTGGTGTAGCCGCCGTTGCGGTCGGCATACTTGGGGGCGATCTCACTGAACAGCTTGTGCGTGACGCTCTCCTTGGTAATGAAGCTCATCACCAGACGCTTGTTCTGCAGATTGTCCTCCTTGGCAATGGTGATCATTTTTTCCGCCAGTGAACGCACCTCTTTGGCACGGGTCACGGTGGTTTCGATTTTGCCGTTCTCAAGGAAGAAGGTCACCAGCCCACGGAGCATGGCCGTTCTATGGGCGGTATCTCTTCCCAGCTTTCTGGTTCCCGGCATGGTATTCACTCCTATCCGTATAAAGTAGGTTTATTCGTCGTCCTTGCGCAGGCCGAAGCCCAGGGAAGCCAGCTTCCATACGACTTCTTCCAGCGACTTGCGCCCCAGATTGCGGACCTTCATCATGTCCTCCTCGGACTTGCTGATCAGGTCCTCCACCGTATTGATCCCTGCCCGTTTCAGGCAGTTGAACGAACGGACAGACAAATCCAGTTCCTCGATGGTCATTTCCAGAGCCTTTTCCTTGCCGCCCTCGTCCTTTTCCACCATGATCTCCGTGCTCTTGCCCTTATCGGACAGATCCACGAACAGATTCAGGTGGTCGGTGAGGACCTTTGCCGCAAGGGACACGGCTTCCTGCGCGTTGATTACCCCGTTGGTCCAAACATCCAGCGTCAGCTTATCATAGTCGATGCTCTGACCTACACGGGTGCTTTCGACGTTGAAGTTCACCTTCAGCACAGGTGTGTAAATAGAATCGACCGCAATTTCGCCGATCACGCCTTCCGGCATATTCTGCTTATTGCGTTCATTCGAGATATAACCCCTTCCCCTATCCAGGGTCAGCTCCATATAGAGCTTTGCCCCTTCGCCCAGGGTGGCGATGTGCAGATCGGGATTCAGGATCTCTACCTCGCTGTCCGTCTTGATCGCCGCTGCCGTGACCTCACAGGGTCCTTCCGCGGAAATCTCCACTGTTTTCGCCTCGTCACTGTGGAGCTTTGCCACAAGCCCCTTGATATTCAAGACGATCTCAGTGACATCTTCCTTCACGCCTGGGATGGTGGAAAATTCGTGCAGCACGCCGTCAATTTTAATGGACTTGACAGCCACGCCCGGCAGGCTGGAGAGCAGCACTCTGCGGAGGCTGTTGCCAAGCGTAGTGCCGAAGCCTCTTTCCAGAGGCTCTACCACAAATCTGCCATAGGTGCCGTTTTCGGAAATTTCCTCTATCGTAATTTTGGGTCTTTCAATCTCAATCATCCACGGACCTCCCTTGCATCACTAAAGTTTGCCAAATTGCCTGCTGAAAAGAGAGCGCATTACTTGGAGTACAATTCGACGATGAGGGTTTCGTCCACTTCAAGGTCGATGTCCTCACGGGTGGGCATTTCGGCAACCTTTGCCTGTGCATTGGCGGCATCCACATCCAGCCACTTCGGGATAGGGCGGGAAGAATTTGCTTCGATCACAGCCTTCATCTTGTCGGTCTGACGGCTGCTGTCCTTCACGGCGACGATATCGCCGGGCTTTACCAGATAAGAAGGAATGTCTACCTTCTTGCCGTTGACGGTGTAGTGACCGTGCACCACCAGCTGGCGGGCTTCCGCACGGGAGCTTGCCCAGCCGCAGCGGTACACCACGTTGTCCAAACGGGATTCCAGCAAAATCAGCAGGTTGTCGCCTGCCTTGCCGGGCATTTTTGTTCCCATTTCGTAGTAATGACGGAACTGGTTCTCCAGCACGCCGTAGAACCGGCGGGTCATCTGCTTTGCGCGCAGCTGCATACCGTATTCGGAAGTCTTTTTGCGTCCCTGACCATGCTGACCGGGGGCATATGCTCTGCGTGTGATCGCACACTTATCCGTGTAGCAGCGTTCGCCCTTGAGGAACAGCTTCTGACCCTCGCGGCGGCACAGCTTGCACACAGCTTCTGTATATCTTGCCATTTTTGAGTAACCTCCTGATTCGGTATTTTACACGCGTCTTCTCTTGGGAGGACGGCATCCGTTATGGGGAATGGGCGTTACGTCTTTGATCATGCTTACTTCCAGACCGGCTGCCTGCAAAGCGCGGATAGCGGCTTCACGACCTGCCCCCGGACCCTTCACGTAAACCTCAACGGACTTCATCCCATGCTCCATTGCCAGCTTGGCAGCGGTTTCCGCCGCTGTCTGCGCTGCAAAGGGGGTGGACTTTCTGGAACCGCGGAAGCCCAGCTCGCCGGAGCTTGCCCAGGAAATCGCATTGCCCTGTGTATCGGTAATCGTAACAATGGTATTGTTGAAAGTGGACTGGATATGGGCTGCGCCACGCTCGATATTCTTACGCTCGCGGCGGCGGCGCACCGTACCCTTTGTACCCTTCTGTGCTGCCATGGAATCAATCCCTCCTTACTTCTTCTTGTTCGCCATGGTCTTTCTGGGACCTTTGCGGGTTCTGGCGTTTGTCTTTGTACGCTGACCTCTTACCGGCAGCCCCTTGCGGTGACGGACGCCGCGGTAGCAGCCGATCTCGATGAGACGCTTGATGTCGAACGCCAGGTCGCGGCGGAGATCGCCTTCCACGTGGCAGTTCTTGTCGATATAGTCTCTCAGCTTTGCCGTATCGTCTTCGGAAAGGTCACGAACCCGGATATCGGGATTCACGCCTGTAGCGGCGCAGATATTGCTGGCGGTCTTGCGCCCGATGCCAAAGATATGGGTCAGCGCAATTTCGATCCGCTTGTCTCTGGGCAAGTCAATGCCTGAAATACGAGCCATTCTGATACCTCCAATGCTTCTTGCGCGGGGCTTAGCCCTGGCGCTGCTTATGCTTGGGATTGTCACAGATTACCATGACCTTGCCCTTGCGTCTGATGATTTTGCACTTTTCGCACATTTTCTTGACAGAAGGTCTTACCTTCATAACAGTGTACCTCCTACTTTTAATCCGACTGCACTCTGTGCGGTCGATCAGTTCCGTCCTCGACGCCTCAAGCCGCTGCGGCTGTACTTATTCCAAAATCCCAGCCTGCCCAGCCGAAGCTCTCCGAACCTGGATCATACTGTCTTTCCTGCGGCTGTCCGCCGCAGGTCTGTTTACTTGGAGCGCCAGGTGATCCTGCCCTTGGTCAGATCATAGGGAGACATCTCCAATGTGACCTTGTCCCCGGGAAGAATGCGGATAAAATTCATACGCAGCTTGCCGGAAATGTGGGCGAGGACCATGTGCCCGTTTTGCAGCTCGACCTGAAAGGTCGCGTTGGGCAGCGCTTCCTTGACAACGCCTTGCACTTCAATTACGTCCTGTTTTGACACTCTCAATCACCATACCTTTCTGATTGCTCCCCCGTCTTCTCCCGAAAGGGACGAAGGGCGGTACGTATCTGCCGATTGGTTTTCAGGGCTTCCTCTGACAGGACGGTCGCCGTAGGCGCCAGATGGAACAGCTTCTTCCGTTTGGGGCGCTCCAGCGGTCTGCGTTTCCCGTCGCACACAAGCGCGCAGGGAGGGGTGACCTCCAGCACTGTCAGAAACCCGCCTTTATCATGACCGGCAATGGATCTTACCACCTGACCACGTTTTATCTCCATGGCGCTCTCCTCAGTCCAACCGGGTCAGAATGACCGGTCCGTTGGGAGTGACGGCAACGGTATGTTCAAAGTGAGCGGAAAGGCTTCCGTCCTTTGTCACCGTTGTCCAGCCGTCCGGCAGTATTTGAACCGCACAGCCGCCTGCGTTGATCATGGGCTCGATGGCTATCACCATGCCCGGCAACAGTCGCACTCCCCTGCCGGGAGTGCCGTAATTGGGTACGCTTGGGTCTTCGTGCATGTTCGCACCTACTCCGTGGCCGACAAATTCTCGTACCACCGAGTAATTGCGAGCCTCGGCATACTCCTGCACCGCATGACCGATATCGCCGATGCGGTTTCCGGGCTTTGCCTGTTCGATCCCTCGATACAGGGCCTGCTCGGTGGTTTCCAAAAGCGCCTGCGCTTCCGGGCTGATCTCCCCGCAGGGGAAGGTCCATGCGTTATCCGCATTGAAACCCTCGTAGCATACGGTCAGATCGATATCCACGATGTCGCCCTTTTTCAAAATCTGGCTTTTGGAAGGTATGCCGTGGACAACTACCTCATTTACAGAAATACAAGTGCTGGCAGGGAATCCGTCGTAATTCAGGGAGCTGGGTATCGCGCCTGACTTCTCGATATATTCTCGGGCGATCCGGTCGATCTCCCAGGTTGAGACCCCTGGTTCGACGGCTTCTCCGGCTAGCTGCAGTGCTTTTTGCGAAATCTTGCCGGCTTCCCGGATAATGGAAATTTCCCGGCTGGTTTTCAGCACGATCATGTGAGGTCCTCCAGAGCCTCCAAAGTCAGGCGGGTGGTATCCTCCACCTTTTCCTGACCGTGGACAACAAGCAGCTTGCCCTGCTTGCTGTAAAACTCCTTGAGGGGCTCGGTCTGGTTATGATACACTGCCAGACGCTCTTTTACTGTATCGGGATGGTCGTCCTTGCGCTGAATGAGGGTGCCGCCGCAAGCGTCGCACTTTCCCTCCACCTTAGGCTGCTTATACAGCACGTGGTAGGAAGAGCCGCAAGTTTCGCAGACACGGCGTCCAGACATTCTGGTCACGATATCTTCGTCGGCAACTTCAATATCCAGCACCGCGTCGATACCTGCGCCCATGGCGTCCAGCGCCTCGGCCTGGGGAATGGTCCTGGGGAAGCCGTCCAGAATAAAGCCGTTTTTGCAATCGTCTTCCTGAATGCGGTCCTTGATGATGCCGATGAGGATATCATCGGGCACCAACTGACCGCTTTCCATATAGGACTTGGCCTTCAGACCCATCTCCGTGCCGTTCTTCAGCGCCTCACGGAGAATGTTCCCCGTGGAGATCGTGGGAATATTTTTTTCGCGGCAGATGATCTCTGCCTGTGTGCCCTTTCCCGCGCCGGGCGCACCTAACAAAATCAGTTTCATCTCGTTCCTCCTTCTCAGTCGAGGAAGCCCTTATAATGACGCATCATCATCTGAGATTCCAGCTGCTTCACGGTTTCCAGAGCTACACCTACGATAATGATGACCGACGTGCCGCCCAGGGACAGCCCCGCCATGTTGGTCACCTTGGTGTAGATGATCGGCACCAGCGCCACAAAGGCAAGGAACAGGGCGCCAATCAGGGTCACCTTGGAAAGGATCTTTGCGATGAAGTCCGCCGTAGGCTTGCCGGGGCGGATGCCCGGGATCGTGCCGTTGCTCTGGCGGAGGTTGTTCGCCATCTCCAGCGGATTATACTGCACGGACATGTAGAAATACGCGAACAGAATAATCATCAGGAAATAGAGAACGATATACACCCACCCGGTCTGCTCAAACGCATTGAAGAAGCCTGCCCAGAAAGTGCCTTCCTCAGGCTTCACAAAGAAGTGGATAAACTGGGGGATGAACAAAATGGAGCTTGCGAAGATCACGGGCATAACGCCGCTCATTGCCACCTTGATGGGCAGGAAGGAGCTTTGTCCGCCGTACATTTTGCGCCCGACGACCTTCTTTGCATACTGCACCGGGATCCGGCGCTCTGCCTCGTTCATGAAAACGATGACCCAGATCACGCCCAGGAACAGCACGATGAACAGCGGGGCAAGGATCAGGAACCGCCCATTGGTAGAGGGGCTGTCCAGACCCAGCTGGAAATACTGCCACACAGTGCCGAAGGTGACGGGCAGACGTGCCACGATACCTGCCAGCAGGATCATGGAAATGCCGTTGCCGATGCCCTTCTCATTGATCTGCTCACCCATCCACATGATCAGCGCCGTACCGGCGGTAAAGGTCAATACGATGACGATCGCCACGAATACGCCGGAGAACCCGGAGGTGAACTTTACAATGCCGGAATTACGGAGATAGAAATAGTACGCAGTGCCCTGAATCAGACCCAGCAGCACAGTGACATACCGGGTAATGGCGGCGATCTTCTTGCGCCCCTCCTCGCCTTCTTTGGCGAGCCGCTCCAGCGGCGGGATCGCAACCTCCAACAGCTGCATAATAATGGAACTGTTGATATAGGGGGTGATACCCATAGCGAACAGGGACGCGTAAGAGAACGCACCGCCTGTCAGCATATTGATATAACCCAGCGCCGTATTTTCCGAAGCCTGGCTCATCAGGTTTGCCAGCCCGGAAGCATCGAGAAACGGCACAGGGATCACGGAACCCAGACGGAACACGATGATGATCATCAGCGTGTACAGGATCTTTTTCCGCAGGTCGGGGATCCTCCATGCGTTTTTGATGGTGTTAAACAACTCAGATCACCTCGGCCTTTCCGCCCGCAGCCTCGATCTTTGCTTTTGCAGCTTCGGAAAAAGCGGCGACCTTTACAGTCAGCTTCTTCTCCAGTTTGCCGCTACTCAGAATCTTCACGCCGTCGCAGCTCTTTTTCACGATACCTGCCTCGACCAATGCGGCTGTATCTACCACAGCCCCGTCTTCAAACTTGTTCAGACTTCCCACATTGATAGAAACGATCTCCTTGGCAAAGATGTTGTTAAAGCCCCGTTTCGGGATTCTTCTCTGCAAAGGCATCTGACCGCCTTCAAAGCCAGGTCTCATGCCGTGACCCGCTCTGGCTTTCTGACCCTTATGACCCTTACCGGCTGTTTTGCCGTTGCCGGAGCCGCTGCCTCTGCCAATGCGCTTGCGCTCCTGGGTAGAGCCGGGCGCAGCTGTCAGCTGATTGAGCTTCATTCTCATGCACCTCCTTGCGCTTATTCGCTTACCTCGACCAGATGTCTGATCTTTTTGATCTTGCCCTGTGTGGGGGCATTATCGGGCTGCTCGGCTTTGTCGCCGACCTTCTTCAGCCCAAGGGAACGGGCGGTTGCGATCTGATCCTTCTTACAGCCGATAAGGCTTTTTTTCAATGTAATCGTCACAAATGCACCCTCCCTTACAGAATTTCTTTCGCAGTCTTGCCGCGAAGCGCCGCAACCTGTTCCGCGGTACGCAGCTGGGTCAGACCCATCATGGTAGCGCGCACAACGTTGCAGGGATTCTTGGAGCGCAGAGCCTTTGCGCGGATATCCTTGATACCAGCGCTTTCCACCACCGCGCGGACCGGACCGCCGGCGATAACGCCGGTACCGGGGGCGGCGGGCTTCAAAATGACCTTGCCTGCGCCAAACTCACCGATGATCTCATGGGGAATGGTGGAACCCCGCAGAGAAATGGTGGTCAGATTCTTCTTTGCGTCCTCAATGCCCTTGCGGATAGCGTCCGGGACTTCCGCAGCCTTGCCGATACCAAAACCGACAGTGCCGTTTCCATCGCCTACAACTACCAGAGCAGAGAACTTCATGATGCGACCGCCTTTGACGGTTTTGGATACGCGGTTGATGGAAACAACCCGCTCCTGCATCTCAATTCCGGATGCGTCAAACTCTCTAGCCAAAATTTATTCCTCCTTCTTAGAAGTTGAGACCGCCCTCACGGGCGCCTTCGGCCAGCTCTTTGACGCGGCCGTGGAAGATATAGCCTCCGCGGTCGAAGACCACGTCGGTGATTCCTTTTTCCGCAGCCCGCTGAGCAATCATCTTGCCGACTTCGCGGGCAGCTTCCTTGTTGCCGCCGTTTCCGCTGAAGCTCTTGTCCAGAGTGGACGCTGCGCACAGGGTATTGCCCGTGGTATCGTCGATGATCTGAGCATAGATATTAGCGGAGGAGCGGAACACATTCAGGCGAGGGCAGGCTGCCGTACCTGAAATCTTGCCGCGCACTCTTTTATGGCGGCGAAGACGTGCTTTGTTCGTATCAGGTTTATTGACCATTTCTTCTCACTCCTTCTCTTAGCCTTTGGCACCCTTACCGGCTTTGCCTTCCTTATGGCGGACATACTCGCCGGCATAGCGGATACCCTTGCCCTTATAGGGCTCAGGCGGACGCTTCTCGCGGACTTCTGCTGCAAACTGACCGACCTTCTGCTTGTCGATGCCGGAGATCACGATCGTGTTGGGATTGGGAGCTTCGATCTTGATATCCTCGGTATCGGACACCGTCACCTGATGGGAATAGCCCAGGTTCATGACCAGGTCCTTGCCCTGCTTCTGCACACGATATCCTACACCCTGCACGTCCAGCGTCTTCTGGAAGCCCTCGGTCACACCGACCACCATGTTGTGGATCAGCGTGCGGGTCAGACCATGAAGCGACCGGGACTCCTTTTCGTCGTCGGGACGGGTAACGAGTATCTCATTGCCCTCCACAGCCACGGTCATCTTCGGGTGAAAAGTCTGGGTCAGAGTTCCCTTGGGTCCTTTGACCGTCACTTCACTGCCGTTGATCTTCACATCAACGCCAGCGGGAATATTTATGGGTTTTCTTCCAATTCTCGACATTCCGTCGCACCCCCTTCTTTTACCAAATGAACGCCAGCACTTCGCCGCCGACGTTTTGCTGTCTTGCCGCCTTATCGGTCATAACGCCCTTAGAGGTGGAAATGATCGCCACTCCCAGCCCCTTCATGACGCGGGGCAGCTCCTGCGCGTTGGAATAAATGCGCAGACCGGGCTTGGAAACTCTCTTCAGCCCCTTGATGACCGGGGTCTTCCCCTCGCCATACTTCAGGGTAATGGTGATAATACCCTGCTTTCCGTCTTCCGTGACCGTGAAGCTCTTCACGTAGCCCTCGTCAACAAGAATCTGGCAGATAGCCTTTTTCATGTTGGAGGCGGGAACCTCAACGGTATCATGCTTTGCAGACTGCGCGTTGCGGATGCGGGTCAGCAAATCGGCAATTGTATCTGTAACCTGCATGACTTAATAACCTCCTTTTGGTATCAGTATCATGTCCTGTCCTGAAAACTTTTCCTTTCGGAAAACCGTTTTCGCTTTTTTCCAGCTCCACAAATCCCGTGAAACTGCCCTTCTTTGATAAAGCCGCGAAGCAACTTCTAAAAAGCCGCTTTTCTTTGATGAAGTTGCGCAGCAACTTCAGGAAGGCTGCCTTTATTCAGTGAAGTTGCGAAGCAACTTCCAGAAAGCTGTTTACAGCTTTTTTACCAGCTTGCCTTCTTCACGCCGGGGATCTCGCCCTTGTAGGCAAGCTCGCGGAAGCAGATACGGCAAATGCCAAACTTACGAAGGTAGGCGTGGGGTCTGCCGCAGATCTTGCAGCGGTTGTATTCTCTGGTGGAATACTTCTGAGGTCTCTGCTGCTTGATTTTCATAGATGTTTTGGCCACGATGAATCCTCCTTATCTCATGAACGGAGCGCCCATGAGAGACAGAAACTCACGAGCCTCTTCGTCGGTTTTCGCTGTGGTGACGAAGCAGATATCCATACCCCGGACCTTATCGACCTTATCGTAGTCGATCTCGGGGAAGATCAGCTGCTCACGAATACCCATGTTGTAATTTCCTCTTCCGTCAAAGGAATTGGGATTGATCCCGCGGAAGTCACGGACACGGGGCAGCGCCACATTGAAAAGCCTGTCGAGGAATTCGTACATCCGCTCGCCGCGGAGCGTTACCTTCACGCCGATGGGCATACCCTCACGCAGCTTGAAGTTTGCCACGGATTTCTTTGCCTTACATACCAGGGGCTTCTGACCGGTAATGGCAGCCAGATCGCTGCTGATAGCGTCGATGGCTTTGGCGTTGTCTTTCGCTTCGCCCGCGCCCACGTTGACGACGATCTTGTCCAGCTTCGGAATTTCCATCACGCTCTTATAGCTGAACTTCTTCATCAGGGCAGGGGCGACTTCTGCTTTGTAGAAATCTTTCATTCTTGCCATTTGTGTTTTCCCTCCCTTACAGCGATTCGCCGCATTTCTTGCAAATGCGCTCTTTTGTGCCGTCCTGCAGAACCTTGTGTCCGACACGGGTGGGCTTTCCGCAGCGGGGGCAGACCACCTGCACCTTGCAGGCATAGATGGCGGATTCAGCCTTGATAATACCGCCGGGCTCGCCCATTCTGCGGGGTTTCACGTGCTTCTGCACGAAGTTGGCATTCTCAATGATGACCTTGCCCTCCTTGGGGCTGACCTGCATGATCTTGCCCTTCTTGCCGCGGTCCTTACCGCTCAAGATCACAACGGTATCGCCGGTCTTTACATGCAATTTTTTATTCATTGACGTCCACCTCCATCAAAGCACTTCGGGAGCCAGGGACAGGATCTTCAGATATTCCTTGTCGCGCAGCTCACGGGCAACGGGCCCAAAAATACGAGTGCCCCTGGGGTTCTTGTCGTCACGGATAATGACGGCAGCGTTCTCGTCGAAACGAATGTAAGTGCCATCGTCTCTGCGCACGCCGGAAGCCGATCTCACGATGACCGCCTTCACAACGTCGCCCTTCTTTACCACGCCGCCGGGCGCTGCCTTTTTGACAGAAGCCACTACGACGTCGCCAATATTGGCATACCTCCTGCCGGTACCGCCCAGAACACGAATGCACATAAGCTCCTTCGCGCCGGTGTTGTCGGCAACTTTGAGGTAAGTCTGCTGTTGAATCACAGTGCGTTCCTCCTTTGCTCTAAAGCCAGATGAATCAAAATGAAATTACTTGGCTTTCTCGATGATTTCGACCAGACGCCATCTCTTATCCTTGGAAAGGGGACGGGTCTCCATGACGCGTACGCGATCTCCCACGTTGCACTCGTTGTTCTCATCGTGGACCTTGCGCTTCACTGTACGCTTGATGACCTTGCCGTAAAGCGGGTGCTTCACACTGTCCTGAATGGCAATGACAATGGTCTTATCCATCTTGTTGCTGACTACGCGTCCGACAGCTGTTTTTCTCATGTTTCTCTCTTCGCTCACTTTTCGTTCCTCCCTTCCCTTAAGCGTTCTCGGCGTTCATCTCATTTTCACGGATCACCGTTTTGACACGGGCAATATCCTTTTTTACCGCTGAGATACGCATGGGGTTATCGAGCTGATTGATAGCGAGCTGGAAACGAAGGTTAAAAAGCTCCGCCTTGAGCTCACCGAGCTTGCTGTTCAGCTCTTCAGCTGTCAATTCTCTGATTTCTGAAGCTTTCATGACTTACGCCTCCGTTTCTTTCTTGATGACTTTGCACTTGATGGGAAGCTTGTTGGCAGCGAGGCGGAGGGCCTCCTTTGCCGTTGCTTCCGGCACACCGCCCAGCTCGAACATGACACGGCCGGGCTTGACCACGGCTACCCAATACTCGGGAGAGCCTTTACCAGAACCCATTCGGGTTTCAGCCGGCTTCTGAGTGACAGGCTTGTCGGGGAAAATCTTGATCCAAACCTTACCGAAACGCTTGCAGTAACGAGTCATGGCGACACGGGCGGCTTCGATCTGGTTTGAGGTGATCCATGCGGGCTCCAGAGCCTGGAGACCGTAATCACCGTAGGTGACCTTATTGCCGCGAAGAGCCTTGCCCTTCAGGCGGCCTCTCTGTACCCTGCGGTACTTCACACGCTTGGGGAGTAACATTTATCTGTGCCCTCCTTCCCTGTTTCCCGCAGGACGTCTGTCCCTGCGGTCATCGCGCCTGCCGCGGTTGTCGCGGTTATCACGGTTGCCGCGCTCCTCGCGGTTCCCGCTGCGGTTGTCATTCAGCACTTCACCCTTGTAGAGCCACACCTTGACGCCGATAGCGCCGTAGATGGTCCTTGCCACGGTGAAGCCGTAGTCAATGTCAGCGCGCAGGGTCTGCAGCGGGATCGTGCCGTCATGGTACTCTTCGCTGCGGGCGATATCGGCGCCGTTCAAGCGGCCGGACACCTTTGTCTTGATCCCCTTCGCGCCCAGGCGCATGCTGCGCCCGATGCAGCCCTTCATCGCACGGCGGAACGCGATACGGCGCTCCAGCTGGGAGGCGATGTTCTCAGCGACCAGCTGAGCGTTCAGGTCGGGCTGGCGGACCTCGATGATGTTGATGACAACGGGCTTGCCCAGCATTTTTTCGCACTGCTGGCGAAGCTTTTCGATCTCCGTGCCGCCCTTGCCGATGACCAGACCGGGCTTGGCACAATGAATGTGGATACGCACCTTGGATGCGTCCCGCTCGATTTCAATTTTCGGAATGCCCGCGGAATACAGCTGCTTCTTCAGCATCTTGCGGAGGTTGTAGTCCTGTACGAGCGTGTCGCCGAACTCATTGTCCTTCGCGAACCAACGGGAATCCCAGTCTTTAATTACGCCCACGCGAAGACCGTGGGGATTCACTTTCTGACCCATAATTTGCCTCCTTACCGCTTACTCTTTTTCCTTCACCACAATGGTGATGTGGGAAGTTCTCTTCAACACCCGGAACGCTCTGCCGTGTGCGCTGGGACGGATCCGCTTCAGGATCGGTCCGGGGGTCACATAGCACTGGGAAACGTAAAGGCTGTTTCTATCCATGTTGAAATTGTTCTCAGCATTTGCCACTGCGGACTTGAGGAGCTTCTCCAGGTCCTCACAGGCAGCCTTGGGCGTATGCTGCAAAATAGCGGCGGCAAGGTCCACCGGCTTGTTCCGGATCAAATCCAGCACGATTCCGACCTTGCGAGGAGAGATACGGGTATAGTTCAGTGTTGCTTTCGCTTCCATAATCTATCTTCTCCTTTCTTTTACTTGGTCGTTTTCGCACCGGCATGACCCTTAAAGGTGCGGGTGGGGGCGAACTCGCCCAGCTTGTGACCGACCATGTCCTCGGTGATGTACACCGGCACATGCTTGCGACCGTCATGGACTGCAATGGTATGACCGACAAAATCCGGGAAGATCATGGAGGCTCTGCTCCAAGTCTTGACGATTTTCTTTTCGCCGGCCTCGTTCATAGCCTGGATCCTTTTCAGCAGCACGGGCTGTACAAAAGGTCCTTTTTTCAGACTTCTGCTCATAGCTTGAAATTCACTATCCTTTCGTTGTTGGTACGGGGGACTCCACGGTTTCTCCGGGTCCCCCTGCCCGTGTGCTTACTTGCCGTTTCTGCGCCTTACGATAAACTTATCGCTGCGGTTGTGCGTCTTGCGGGTCTTGTAACCCAGAGCGGGCTTGCCCCAGGGGGTAACAGGTCCGGGACGACCCACAGGGCTCTTGCCCTCGCCGCCGCCATGGGGGTGGTCGTTGGGGTTCATAACGGAACCGCGGACGGTAGGTCTCCAACCCATGTGGCGCTTTCTGCCAGCCTTGCCGATCTTCACATTTTCGTGGTCGATGTTCGAAACCTGACCGATGGAAGCCATGCAGTTCTCCGGCACGTTGCGAAGCTCGCCGGAGGGCAGTCTCAGCAGAGCCATGCCGTTCTCTTTTGCCATCAGCTGCGCCATGATACCGGCGGCTCTTGCCAGCTGGGCGCCCTTGCCGGGATACAGCTCCACGTTGTGAATGAAGGTGCCCACGGGAATGCTCTTCAGGGGAAGGGCGTTGCCGGGCTTGATATCGGCGGTTTCGCCGGAAACTACCTTGTCTCCCACCTTCATGCCGTTGGCTGCAAGGATATATCTCTTTTCGCCGTCCTCATACTGGACGAGGGCGATGAAGGCGGAACGGTTGGGATCGTATTCGATGCTCAGCACAGTGGCTTCCACATCGTGCTTCTGCCGCTTGAAGTCGATGATACGGTACTTCTTGCGGTTGCCGCCGCCGCGGTGGCGGACGGTGATCCTGCCGTAGCTGTTGCGGCCGGCATTCTTGTCCAAAGGAGCCAGCAGGCTCTTTTCGGGGCCGTTCTTTGACAGGCTCTGATAATCCGTAACGGACATATTGCGCCTTGCCGCAGTGGTCGGCTTGTAATTCTTGATTGCCATTTGGTTTTCACTCTCCTATTTCGGCTTTGCGGGAGCTTGGCGCTCTCCCATTCATGCTGATTTCAGCACTTTTCAAATGCTGTGCTTGATTCTTTTTCCAAGCTTTCCTGATCGGAAAGATCTGATGGATTTCAGGTGCAAATAAGCCTGAAAGCCGCGGATCTGTCGGTCAGAACTTACACCATGCTCTCGAAGAATTCTATTGTCTTGCTGTCCTCAGTCAGGGTAACGACGGCTTTCTTCCAGCTTCTGGTATAGCCTTCGTTCCTGCCCTGGCGGCGCAGCTGACCTCTCACATGGAGGGTGTTCACCTTGCTGACCTTCACGCCGAAAAGCTCTTCCACAGCTCTCTTGATGTCGATCTTGGTGGAATCCTTGCTGACCTCGAAGGTGTACTTCTTCAGGGAGTTTCCGTCCATGGTCTTTTCCGTAATGACGGGGCGGATGATGATATCCTGTGCTGCCATTATGCATACACCTCCTCGATTTTAGCCACCGCATCCTTGACGACAATAAACTTGTCGGCGTTCAGGATGTCGTATACATTCAGGGTGTTGACCTGCGCGGTCTTGACGCCGGGAATGTTCCGGGCGGAAGCGATCACCTTTTCGTCCACGGTGCTGAGAACGATCAGGGCTTTTTTCTCGCTGCCGATCGCTTTAAGCATTTCGGCGATGGTCCTAGTCTTGTAAGCGTCGGTGGTGATCTCGTCCAGCACGATCATCTCGTTGTCGTTCACCTTGGAAGAAAGAGCGGACTTCATTGCCAGGCGCTTGACCTTCTTATTTACGGTATAGCTGTAATCTCTGGGCTTCGGGGCAAACACGATACCGCCGTGGGTCCACTGGGGGGCTCTGGTGCTGCCCTGGCGGGCGCGGCCGGTGCCCTTCTGTCTCCACGGCTTCTTGCCGCCGCCGGAAACCTCTGCACGGGTCAGGGCGGACTGAGTGCCCTGGCGCTGATTGGCAAGGTAATTCTTTACCATGTCGTTCATCACGGAAACGTTGGGCTTTACGCCGAACACCGCTTCAGACAGCTCCTGCTTGCCGACTTCCTTGCCCTGCATGTTCAAAACTGCTACTGTAGGCATTCTGATTCCTCCTTCCCTTATGCTTTCACGCTGTTGCGAATGGTGACGATGCCGCCGTTCGGTCCGGGCACAGCGCCCTTGACGGCAATCAGATTGTTCTCTGCGTCTACCTTGGCGATGACCAGGTTCTGCACGGTAACGGTCTCCGCGCCCAGATGACCTGCCATCTTCACTCCCTTAAACACGCGGGAGGGGTCCGAAATAGGACCGCTGGAGCCGCCGTGGCGGGCAACAGGACCGGTACCGTGGGTCTCTTTCAGGCGATGGAAGTTCCAGCGCTTGATAACGCCCGCATATCCCTTGCCTTTGCTCACGCCGGTCACGTCCACGTGCTCGCCTGCTTCAAAGACGTCCGCCTTGATCAGGTCGCCCACGTTCAGCCCGCTGATGTCGTCCAGCCGCAGCTCGCGGAGGGTTTTCTTGGGGGCGACGCCGCCCTTGTCGAAGTGACCCTTCAGGGGCTTGGTCAGACGCTGGGGCTTCTGGTCGCCGAAGCCAACCTGGACCGCCTCATAGCCGTCGTTTTCCACGGTCTTCTTCTGCGTTACCACGCAGGGACCGGCTTCAATGACGGTGACGGGGATCACTTTCCCCTTCTCGTCGAAGATCTGCGTCATGCCGACCTTCTTGCCGATGATTCCTTTTTTCATGTTTGTTCCTCCTGTTAGGTTATTGGTTGAGTTCCCTCAACATGACCCTCTGTCTCGGTTGGTAGAAGCTTACAGCTTGATCTCTACTTCCACGCCGGCAGGGAGCTCCAGACCCATCAAAGCCTCAACGGTCTTATTCGAGGGTCTGAGAATGTCGATCAGTCTCTTGTGGGTGCGCATCTCAAACTGTTCCCGGCTGTCCTTATACTTATGAACAGCGCGCAGAATGGTGATGATCTGCTTCTCAGTGGGCAGCGGCACCGGGCCTGACACCCGAGCGCCTGTGCGCTTTGCGGTAGCAACGATCTTTTCGGCGGACTGGTCCACCAGCTGATGATCGTACCCCTTGATCCTGATCCTGATTTTTTCCTTGACTGCCACGTTAGTCGCCTCCTTATAAATTGGTTGGCGGGCATGAGTTTTTCTCTCCAAATGTTTTTTAACACTGCCCCGGGTGTTTCTACCCTGGGCATCAAAAAACCGAAATCCGCATACGGATTCCGGGAGTGGGAAACCCCATAACATCCTTTGAAAGACATAGACCCGGCCTGCCGGGAAAGCCCGGTGGTTCCCATCTTTCAAATTCCTTCGCCCGGTTTGAAATCGGACATACTCCACGGAAAAACCGGCTCAGAAGAGCCGCAACCTCCCGCTTCATCGCATATCTGGCGCTTCTCCGTACCAGCATGACGCTTTCGGAGAAACGTCTTGTGCAGTCACACTTGATTATAATATCATGCCTGTTCGTGTTTTGCAAGGAAAATTTCAAAATTTTTTCAAATTTTTTCGTTTTTTCTTTCCCAGTGTTTTTCCCGTTCCTTTCGGCACAATATCTGGTGGTTTTCTCCGCTCGGCACACAAGTTGAAAATAAGCGCCTGCCAAAAGGCAGGCGCTGTTTTGCCGCTTCCCTATGATTCAGGGAAGGTTTGCTTTTCCCCATCTGTTTCCGAACGGGATCGGCGTTTCCGCGCCCGCAGAAGGAGCACGGAATCATAAAGCTGCTCCACCGTTAAAAGGATCATGCCCTCCCAGCCCCGGTCCTGCCAAAGGGCGAACACAGTCAGGCACAGGGAAAGCAGGAACAGGGCGGCGCTGAGAAAAACGCCCTTGCGCCCCAGCCGGGCGCTTTGGTGGGTGCGGAACAGCAGGAGAAACGCCAACACCGCCCAATACAGGACGTTCGCCGCAATGAGGGGCGCAAGCCGGTAATTTCGAGCCGCCAGTCCGCCCACCCAGCCCAGCAGCGCGGGCAGCGCCCACAGCGCCAGCAGGGCAAAAAGCGCGTAAGTGAGCAGATAGCATATTCCTTTTCCAGCGTCCTGTTTTTTCACGGCAAGCTCCCTCCCTCGTTTTGCCGGGCGGTTTCCGGCGTTCCTCCGTTTCTCGTCTGTTCCAATTATAAAAAGATATCCCAAAAAAGTCAAATGATCCTACTTTCCACGCGGGCGATACCGTTACCGGGCAGGGCTGCAAAAGGAAACGGAAGCTTCCCTAGAAAAAGAAATTGGAAACAAATGAAAAGAAGCCGGGGAAATAGGACGAAGAAAGGAAAATGCGAAACAGCAGGAGCAGTTCGACAACAACGCTCCACAAAATCGGAAAAATGATTTTGAAATCGTGGGGCAAGCGGTACGTTCTGATAAACTGTAAAAGGAATGCAACTGCCAAAAGAACGGAAACGCCGATAGCAAGCCATGGCATGAAGGAATCCGCAATCAGGTCGACCAGGCAGAAAAGGGAACTGAGGAAAGAAACCCCGCCGAAGAAAACTGTCCAGGGGGAGGGATCGCTCCCTCTCCATTTGGAAACGACCAGCGCGACCAGCCAGGCAAGGGCGTTCCCCCCGGCGGTAATGGAGAACAGGTTTGCTACAGAACGCAGAGCGAAGTAGGAAACCGTGCCGACAATTTCTTTTGTTGGACCGGGCGCATATCGCACGGGAACACTATAGGGGGTCGCCATGCAGCAAAAAGCCGCTGCCACCAAAGCTATGATGAGGAAAAACAGAATATCCCCTGTCTTTTTTGTCATTTCTATTCCCTCGTTAAAAGTCAAACTCACATTTTATCTGCGTCAACCGTCACGCGCCGGGCGTTTCATAGCCCTGCTGCCGCAGGGCACGGTACAGCACAACGATGGTTTCCGCTTCGGTAGCGGTGTCCCTGGGGTTCAGCGTGGCTGCCGTTTTCCCGCCGACAATGCCGTTTCCTACCGCCCACTCCATAGCTTCCCGGGCGAAAGCGGACACACGGTTCCTGTCTTTGTACTTTGCAGGAAGTGCCGCGCCGGAAAGCCCTTTCGCCGTGCCGTCCTGATATATCTTATTTCGGTACTGCATATAGCGGTGCACGATAGTGACCATCTGCTCCCGGGTCAAAACGCTTTTGTCATTCTGTGGAACATTGCCTTCTTTCGTTCCAAAACAGATTACTGCTTTAGAAATCCACAAAGAGCCATCTGGAAGCTGACTGCCGTCCGGCAGTCTGGGTTCTCCGTTTCCCGGCTCTTTCCCGCCCAAATTCTGTTGATCCCTGCGTTCCATGGAATAAATCAACTGGCAAAGCCACCGCCGCGACATGGTTCTCTCGGCAAAGCCGGGACCGGGGTCAGCCGCGCTGCTCGGCGCTTTGATGTCAAGATATCCCGGGTGGCGAATGAACCAGTTGATGCTCTCCACCGCCCATTCCGGCTCGTCCTGATGATAAATGACGCCGTCCCCGCGTTGGGCGGCAAAAACAGGCTGCGCCGCGATTCCCGCGCACACGAGCACCGCCAGCAGCAGGGCTGCAAATTTGCGCAGGTGCCTTTTTCCAAAATTCTTTTTCATAAAATTTACTCCTTTCAATACGTTCGCAAGGTCATGGTACTGCTTACATTTCCGCTGGTATTATATGTTTCTTTCGCGTAAATCTTGATGGTATACAATCCTTTTTGATTTAATGTAAACGCGTGGGAAATAGAGTTCGTAGACATGACCCCATTGCTCCAAGATGACGTCGATTTATCAGGAGGTATCACCTCTATTGCCATGCGATAGCAGGTTCCGCCGGAACGACGTTCCGCATTACCCGAGAAAGTAACTGTGGTGCCTGCCGGAACGTTATCCTTCCAGTTACAGGTTACTCTTACTGCAGGAGGGGTAGAATATAAGTAAAATGCTTCTGGCACAACAATACGAAAAGCATGGTTACTATCACACTCTGCCAAGGGAACCAGCTTTTTGTCGTGCGTATGTGCCGACACATAAATCTGCGAATCAGATGGACCTGTCACTTTCCCAATAACCATCGCGTGACCTACGTCGCCGTCCTTATCTAAGACGAAAACAAGTGCACCCACCAATCTGTTCTTGTAATCATATATCTGATCTACCGGAGATGTGGTATAATATGAATTGCAGAACAGATTTGTTTCATTTTTATAATTTGTTTTTTGATTTTTCTACATAATCTTGAAAAGTCATTGTTCCTGTCCAACTACCACTGCGAGACCCTGCAGGGTCAAAATACCATTGCCCATCATACGAATTACCTACTCGATCCATTGGGGGGTCATAGGCTCTAATATTTGGCTCATCGCTGCCTCCAAACCCTGCAAACATGCATTGAGAAGCAAAGTTCATGCAATCGCCGCCGTCACCTGGTCCGGCAAAATTGGGAAAATTCTTATTGTAGTATTCCGTAGCTGCATAAACATCTCGTGTAGAAGTAGTATATTGTTTGGAATAATAGGCTGCGTTGGTGCGGTTGTAAGAATACACTTTCGCTCCATTTGCAGCAGCTGCAGCCCTTAATTCTTCTATACTCGGGCATGTTGTTTCTGCGACTATCGAAGCCGGCTGTGTCTGAAGTTTTTGCCGCTTTTGAATTTCTTCCTCTGCCTTGAAATCCATGTTGTGTGTATTGTCAAACAAATCATCTGAACTTATGTTCGAAATCTTCCAACCATACTCAGTTCTTACCAAGCTTATGACATAATTAGTAGATATAGCAGATTCCTCATCCAAATCAGGATACTGCATTCCGATAGTTTGGAATATTTTTACTTCTGCTGTATCGCCGTCTATAGTAATTTCTGGTTTTCCGTAAATTGTCTTGAAATCTGTAACATATGAATCGTTTTCTTCTCTCAAATACTTAAAATATAACGCTTTCTCACTAAAATATCTGCCAATATCAGCGTCAATTCCAATGGAATTTGCGGCTGAATCTTTACGAACCTTTTGAGCAACCTTTTCTTTCAAACTGTTTACTCGTTCTTGAGAAAGGCTGGAAACTGTATCACAAATAAGATCTACATCTCCTCTCTCATATCTGGCAGAAGAACTAATTGTAAGATAATTTTTCGTTAATTCAGAAATTTGCATTTCCTCCAGTGAATCTGCGGATACTGTTATGCTCATTCCAAAAAGCATACATAAAACTAAAACATAGCACATTATTTTTTTCATAAATAGCCGTCCTTTTCATTTTTTACGTGTTGTTAATCCTTTTTATGCGTATCCCTCAAGCCTGCCCCTATTTCTGCACAGGTACCCTCTCCTCTCAAGCAATGGCGCCGCATTCCATGGAGCCTGAAAGCCGTGTCAAATGCTTTTTCTTTTCTGTTTTTTGCCTTTTGTTTTTCTATTTTTGCTTTTTACATTTTTACTTGTCTAGGTAAAGTATATTATTTGCGTCAGCATTTGTCAACAAGATTTTTGATTTTTATGGAATTTTGCTAAAATTCAGTGTTGAAGTCCCTCTCCACGCTCTTTTGTTTCCCTTGCTTTTCCGGGCGGACGTTTCTTTTCCATTTCCTCTGGACTTTTGAAAAAGAACAAAGTACAATACTGGAAGAAAGCAAACCATCTCTCAACAGGAGCAAGAAAGGGGCATTTTATGAAATTTACCAGGGGCTATTGGCTGAACCTCCCCGGCGTGGAGGCTGCCGACTGCGTACAGATTCGGGAAATCAAAATCGAGCGGGACAGGGTATACCTGTATGCCGTGCCATATCCCCAGGACGAGCGCGCCATGGGCGGACCTGTGCTGGAGATGTTCCTTTCCTCTCCCCAGCCGGATATTATCCGCACACAGGCGTACCATTTTATGGGCAGCGCCAGAAAGGAGCCGCAGTTTGAGCTGAACGACATTAAGGTCCCGCTGGACGTGACGGAGTTCGATGGCGGCATTTCTGTGAAAAGCGGCAGCACCGAGCTGCGCGTCACGAAAAACCCTGCTTCCTTTACTTACTTTTATAAAGGAAAGAAGCTGACCCAGATCGGCGACCGCTTCGGGCACGCCATGCTCAGCACCATGAAAACCCGGTCGGGTTCTTTCATGCGGTGCCAGCTGGATCTGGACATCGGCGAGAAGGTGTACGGGCTGGGGGAGCGCTTCACGCCTTTCGTGAAAAACGGTCAGGTGGTGGATATGTGGAACGAGGACGGCGGCACCTGCTCCGAAATCTCCTACAAAAATATTCCCTTCTATCTGACCAACAAGGGCTACGGCGTGCTGGTAAATTCCAGCGACAGGGTTTCCTATGAGATATGCTCGGAGGTGGTGACCCGGGTGCAGTTCTCCGTGCCCGGCGAAAAGATCGACTTTATGGTCATCGGCGGCGGGGACGGCAAAACCGTGCTGCAAAACTACACCGCCCTTTCCGGGCGTCCTGCCCTGCCCCCGGCATGGAGCTTCGGGCTGTGGCTGACCACCTCCTTTACCACCAGCTATGACGAAAAGACAGTCACCAGCTTTGTGGACGGCATGACCCAGCGGAATATCCCCCTCCATGTGTTCCACTTTGACTGCTACTGGATGAAGGAAAACGAATGGTGCAATTTCACCTGGGACAGCGCCACGTTCGACGACGTGCCCGGAATGCTCTCCCGCATGAAAAACGAAAAGAAGCTGAAGATATGCGTGTGGATCAATTCCTACATCGGGCAGAAGTCCCCGCTTTTCAGGGAAGCCATGGAAAAAGGCTACCTCCTGAAGCGCCCTAACGGCGACGTGTGGCAGTGGGACCTGTGGCAGGCTGGCATGGGTCTGGTGGACTTCACCAACCCCGCCGCATGGGACTGGTACCAGGGCAAGCTGCGGGCGCTGCTGGACATGGGCGTGGACTGCTTCAAGACCGATTTCGGCGAGCGGATTCCCACCGATGTGGTTTACTTCGATGGCAGCGACCCCGAGCTGATGCACAACTATTACACCTACCTGTACAACAAATGCGTTTTCGAGCTTTTAGAGGAGTACAAGGGCAAAAATAATGCCTGTCTCTTTGCCCGCAGCGCCACGGTGGGTGGGCAGAAATTCCCGGTCCACTGGGGTGGGGACTGCTCCTCCAACTACCTTTCCATGAGCGAATCCCTCCGCGCCGGGCTGTCCCTGTGTTTGTCCGGCTTCGGCTTCTGGAGCCACGACATCAGCGGCTTTGAGGGCACCGCCCCGGCGGACGTGTACAAGCGCTGGTCGGCGTTCGGGCTGCTGTCCACCCATTCCCGGCTCCACGGCTCCAACTCCTACCGGGTGCCCTGGCTCTTTGACGAGGAAGCCGTGGACGTGCTGCGGAAATTCACCAACCTCAAATGCACCCTCATGCCCTATCTGTACTCCGCCGCGGTGGAGACCCACGAAACCGGCGTTCCCGCCATGCGCGCCATGGTGCTGGAATTCCCGGAAGACATTCCCTGCGCCGATCTGGACCGCCAGTATATGCTGGGCGGCAGCCTGCTGGTCGCCCCGGTGTTTACCAAGGAGGGCGATGTGAACTACTACCTGCCTGCCGGGACATGGACGGGGCTGCTGGACGGTCGCGTGGTCGAGGGCGGGCGCTGGCTCCACGAGGTGCACGATTTCATGAGCCTGCCCCTGATGGTGCGGGAAAACACCATTCTCCCCATGGGCGCGGACGACCAAAACGTGGAATATGACTACGGCAAAGACTTGACCCTCCATGTGTACCAGCTGAAGACTTCCGCTTCCGCCAATATCAGGGACAAGGACGGAGCCGACCTGCTCCGCGTCACCGGGGCAAGGGAAGACGGCGCTCTCCGCTTCCACTTCGCCGGAAAGGCGGAAAACCTCCGTATGCTGCTCCACGGCATTTCCGGCGTGAAAAGCGTTTCCGGCGCGCAGGCAGAGACCACAGAGCAGGGTGTTTTGCTCACGGTAGACTCCGAGCTGAACGATGTGACGATTACGCTGTAATTTCTGAAAAAACAAAACGAACAGCCTTTCCGCGGCAATTGCTGTGGAAAGGCTGTTTTGCGTTTTTCCTTATTTCAGGCGGTTCCGGTTCTTTTCCAAATACTGTTTCCATTCCGCGGTTCGGCTTCCGGCAACAACGGAACGAATAATGCCAAGCCCCACGGAAACCGCTACAATGATGAGCAGCGACGCTATTTTTTTATTACTTATCCCGACAGGCTGCTGGAACAGTATGACAAGCACAATCATTGCCAGCACAATATCCGCTACAATTGCTATCAGAAAAAAACCGCTCTTTTGCGGGTTTTCTTTTTTCCACTTTGCTAAAAATTCCTTTCGCAGCTCACTTTCGGTCATCTTTTCATTCCTCCTGAATATACCAAAATGGGATATTTGCATTATACCGTTTTGGGATAATACTGTCAAGGGGGGGATTGCAAATTTTCAGATTACAGCAGCTCCGCAAAGAGCGGGGCGTCACGCAGATCAAAATGGCAATGGATTTGAATATGAGCCAAAACACCATCAGCCGGTATGAAAACGAATTACGGGAAGCGGATTATCAAACTCTGATCAAATTCGCGGACTATTTCCATGTTTCCATCGATTACCTGCTGGGCAGAACAGAAAACCCAACCATGAACCTGTAATTTTTCATTTTATAATCCGGCAAGGTCTTCTCTCTCAGTAGAAGCGCCTTGCTTTTTATCTAATTCACCCATTTTTTCTTTTTATTGTTTTGATTTTTAGGCAGCTTGACATCTCCCGCCGGGGTCTGATACAATAGGAAAAGAAAAAAATCGGCTGAAAGGGTGCATTTCTATGGAAAAAAAGAAGTCCAGGGACGGCAGGTTCCTGACCGTGGAAAACAAAAACGGACCTGTGCTGGGGTTCTGCCCGGAGTCCGGGGTGGAAATTCTGGAGCAGGACGGCTGCTATTTTAAGGACCTGGCAAAAACCGGGGAGCTGCTGCCCTATGAGGACTGGCGGCTTTCCGCGGACCAGCGGGCGAAAGACCTTGCTTCCCGCATGACGGTGGAGCAGATCGCCGGGCTGATGCTGTACTCTCCCCACCAGATGGTGCCCGCCATGCCCGGCGGACCCTTCCCCGGCACCTACCACGGAAAGCCCTTCCCGGAAAGCGGGGAAAAGCCTTGGGCGCTCAGCGACCAGCAAAAAGATTTACTGGGCAAGGACCATATCCGGCACATTCTGGCTATGAAGCTGGAAAACGCCGACACTGCCGCCCGCTGGAACAATGAAATGCAGGCGATGGCGGAAAGCCTTCCCCTTGGTCTGCCGGTGAATACCAGCAGCGACCCCCGCCACGGCGCGGCGACCTCCGGCGCGGAGTACCGGGGCGGCGCTGGGGGAGACGTTTCCAAATGGCCGGAGGGCTTGGCAATGTCCGCCACCTTCTCCCCGGAGCTGTGCAGGCGCTTTGGGGAGATCGCTTCCAGGGAATACCGGGCAATGGGCATTGCCACCGCCCTTTCCCCCCAGATAGACCTTGCCACTGAGCCCCGCTGGATGCGGTTCGGCGACACTTTCGGCGAGCACCGGGAGCTCTCCGCCGACATGGCGCGGGCATACTGCGACGGCATGCAGACCACCGAAAACACGGAAACCGGCTGGGGCAAAGACAGCGTAAACGCCATGGCGAAGCACTGGCCCGGCGGCGGCACCTGTGAGGGCGGCAGAGACGCCCACTACGCCTGGGGCAAGTACGCGGTATATCCCGGCGGCAATTTTGAAGAGCATTTGACCCCGTTCCTGAACGGCGCTTTCCAGCTGGACGGTCCTACCGAAAAGGCGGCGGCGATCATGCCTTACTACTCCGTCTCCTGGGGACAGGACAGCAAAAACGGCGAAAACGTGGGAAATTCCTATAACGAGTACATCATTCACGACCTGCTTCGGGAAAAGTACGGGTATGACGGCGTGGTCTGCACCGACTGGGGCATCACCGCCGACCACGGCGAGGGCGTGGAGGGCTTTGCCAGCCGCTGCTGGGGCGTGGAAGAGCTGAGCGAAGCCGAGCGCCACCTCCGTATCCTGATGAACGGCGTAGATCAGTTCGGCGGCAACGCCGAAGCCGCTCCTGTGCTGGAAGCATACCGGCTGGGCTGCGAAAAATACGGTGAGGAAACCATGCGCAGGCGCTTTGAAGAATCCGCCGTGCGGCTGCTGAAAAATTCCTTCCGCTGCGGGCTGTTTGAGAACCCCTACCTGGAAGCTGAGGACAGCGCCGCCCTGGTGGGCTGTGAGGAATTTTGCAGAGAGGGCTATGAAGCCCAGCTGAAATCTGTGATTCTGCTGAAAAATAAGGAAAATATTTTACCTCTCAAGCGTGGCGTCAGGGTTTACGTCCCCAGCCGCCACATCGACGCGACTCCCGCTTTCTTCCGCAATATTGATCCGGCGAAGGATTTTGACCCCGTGCCCAGAACGCTGCTGGAAAAATATTTTACCGTGGTGGACAGCCCGGAAGAAGCCGACGTGGGGCTGGTGTTCATCGAAACGCCTATCACGAACCCCTATGAGGTCAGCGACCGGGAGCAGGGCGGCAACGGCTATCTGCCTGTCAGCCTGCAGTTCCGCCCCTACACGGCAAAGCTTGCCCGGGAACACAGCATCGCCGGCGGGGACCCCTACGAGGATTTCACCGACCGGGGATACAAAAACAAAACCGTCCGCGCCGCCAACGAAAGCGATCTGGACAATATTCTGGACACCAAGCGCCGCATGGGAAATAAGCCGGTGATCGTCATTGCGGAAATGAACAAGCCCATGGTCATGGCGGAGTTCGAGGGGGAAGCCGCCGGCATCGTGGCGCATTTCGGCGTACAGGCGCAGGCGGTGCTGGACATTCTCACAGGCGGCGCCCAGCCCAGCGGTCTGCTGCCCGTGCAGATCCCCAAAGACATGGACACGGTGGAGACCCAGCAGGAGGACGTTCCCTTCGACATGGCGCCCTACACCGACGAATGCGGCAACACCTACGATTTCGGTTTCGGCTTGAGCTTTTCCGGCGTCATTTCCGACAGCCGAACGGAAAAGTACAAGAAGACGAGGTAATTTCCTTACCCATGGGAAAACCTTTTCCCGGTATCGGCATGGTATCAAGAAAGCCAGGCGATTAAAATCGCCTGGCTTTCTGCAAACATGTAGGCAAACGGACTGCCGAGAAAGCGATAAGTGGCGGGAAACACCTCTCTTGCGACTCCCTGCCTGAGGGTCAGAGAGGCAAAAGAAAAGCACCCGGACAGGGTGCTTCAGTAATCGAATTATTTCCTTCTTCCGGCTCCGCCGCCGCGCGAACCACCGCCAGAAGAAAAGTTGCCCGAACTGCTGCCATTATGTTTATGCACACTTCCTCCATGTGAAAATCTGATAGAGCTACTATTACCTGCCCTGTTCCTATGTGAATGACCGCAATAATTAGAGCTATCAAGAGTCACAAAATGCTCTTCATCATCCTCGTTATCTGAACTGGCGAGCCCATGGAAAAAGAAATAGAGAAAAAGTAACAAAATCTTTTTCAAAGCATTTTTGAAAGGGTGTTCTTGTACAGAAGGTTCTTCAAGAGCAGTTGTTTGTTCCTGCTCTAATCTTTGTTTGTAACTAGGTGCATATTTTTCACGAATTTCCGCTTCCCAAATATTGCGTTTATCGTTCTCCATTCGCGCATACTCAAGAACGGGTACTTTCGTGTTAATAAACCGAACACCGCATTTAGAGCAAAAAGGGTTATTACTGGTGAGATTTCCATTTTCATCACCCATAACTCCCTTAATGGCAGCACAGGAAGGGCACACACATGCATAAATGATATTTGCCATATTCCATACACTCCTTTTCTAAAATTATAATATGCGATTCCCAAATGTCAAGGTTTAGTCAGCCTTTTCTTACAGTTTGATATTTAGTCAAGAAGGAACTCAAAAATCAAAGATTTTCGGCAGGAACATTTCCCTTTCTCCGGACGAACCTGCTCAAAACAGACCAAACACAAAACCCCCGAAGCGGGAAGCCTCGGGGGTTCGGTTTTACTGTTATTTTTCTCAGCAGAATGGATTCTCGCCGGGGTACAGCATTCCCTTGGGCTGGTTGAAGCCGATATCCGCCACGCCCAGGAACTTAAATACCTCGAACAGCGCCTTGCCGTGGTGGCCAAACGCCACCGCGCCGTGATGGGGATAGTTCTTCTCGATCAGCACATGGCGATAGAAGCGCCCCATTTCGGGAATGGCAAACACGCCGATGCCGCCAAAGGACTTTGTGGCAACGGGCAGGACCTCGCCCTCCGCCACGTATGCCCGCAGAATGCTGTCCGCCGTGCTTTGCAGCCGGAAGAAGGTGATATCTCCGGGGACAATGTCCCCCTCCAGCGTGCCCTGGGTGACCTCCTCAGGCAGGGTGCGCGCCATAATCATCTGATACTTCATGGTGGGCTTGCAAATCTTCTTGGAGCAGGTGTTGCCGCAGTGGAAGCCCATAAAGGTGTCGGACTGGGCATAGGGGAACTTGCCCTGGATTTCGCTTGCGAACATATCCTTGGGCACGGTGTTGTTGATATCCAGCAGGGTAACGATATCCCCGGAAACGCAGGCGCCGATAAACTCGCTGAGCGTGCCGTAAATATCCACCTCGCAGGAAACGGGTATCCCCCGCCCGGTCAGCCGGGAATTCACATAGCAGGGCACAAAGCCGAACTGGGTCTGGAACGCGGGCCAGCATTTGGTGGTCAGGGTCACGTACTTCCGATAGCCCCGGTGGGCTTCGATCCAGTCCAGCAGGGTGATCTCATACTGCGCCAGCTTTGTGAGGATTTCCGGCTTCTGGTTGCCCTCGCCCAGCTCCCGCTCCATGTCGGCTTTCACCTCGGCGATCCTGGGGTCGCCGTCATGCTGATGGAAAGCTTCAAACAAGTCCAGCTCGGAGTTTTCCTCGATCTCCACGCCCAGATCGTACAGCCGCTTGATGGGGGCATTGCAGGCGAGGAAATTCAGCGGGCGGGGACCAAAGCTGATGATCTTCAGGTCCCGCAGACCCACAACGGCTCTGGCAATGGGAAGGAACTCGTGAATGCGGTCGGCGCACTCCTCCGCGTCCCCCACCGGGTTTTCGGGGATATAGGCTTTGATCTCCCGAAGCTTCAAATTGTAGCTGGCGTTCAGCATTCCGCAGTAGGCGTCTCCTCTGCCGCCCACCAGGTCGTCCCCGCTTTCCTCCGCGGCGGCGATGAACATGGCGGGTCCGTCAAAATGCTTTGCCAGCAGGGTCTCGGAAATTTCGGGTCCGAAGTTGCCCAGGTAGACCACCAGTGCGTTGCAGCCCGCCTTTTTCACGTCCTCCAGCGCCTGCACCATGTGAATTTCAGACTCCACAATGCAGATGGGGCACTCGTACACGCCCTCCCCGCCGTACTTCTTTTCATAGGCAGCCATCAGCGCTTTCCGGCGGTTGACGGACAGGCTCTCCGGGAAACAGTCCCGGGATACGGCGACCACGCCGACCTTTACTTCTGGTATGTTATTCATAGCGATTCCTCCCGATTCTTGTAATAGATTTTCCGAACAGCTGCGCCGGGCACAGCTTTTCTTTATCATACTGGATATTTGGAAAAAAATCAACCGGGAACCACAAAGCGGTTCCCGGTTTCTCATGCTTTTTGTAAGTTTTTTCAGAAAGCCCTTACCCCGCCGCCGCTTCCGCCGGGTTTTTCCGCGCGATACAGCGCCTGAGCCAGTTCATGCGCAGATAGTAAACGAGGAACACCAGGGAGGTCACCACCCACGTGACCGGGTAATTCAAGGCGACCATCTGCATGGTGTGATTTAGCGGCACGGCGAGGAAAATCCAGAGAATGCGCAGCCCACACACGCCGAAGCAGGTGATGAGCATGGGCTGCAGCGCTTCCCCCGCGCCCCGGATCGTGCCGGATAAAATTTCGATAAACACATAGGTAAAGTACGAGGGGGCAAGCACATAGAAAAAGTCCTGCCCGATGGAAACCACCGTTTTGTCCGTTGTAAAGAAATTCAGCAGCGAGCCGCCGAAGAAAAAGACCACGGCGGAAAGGGCAATGGTAGAGCCCAGCGCCATACCAAGGCATACCCTGGTGCCCCGGCGCACCCGGTCATACTTTCCCGCGCCGAAATTCTGCCCCGCGAAGGTGGTGATGGAAATGCCGAACGCGCCCATAACCATCCAGATAAAGCCGTCGATTTTCCCGATAGCCGCCCACGCGGCAATGGCGTCTGTGCCAAAGGAGTTGATGGACGCCTGGATCAGCAGATTGGAAATGGAATACAGCACCGACTGCGCCCCGGAGGGCAAGCCGATGCGCAGCACGCTTTTGAAAATGTCCCGGTGGAAGCGGATCCGCTTAATTTCCACCCGGTAGGAATCCCTCGTCAGCAGCAGCCGCAGCATGACCAGCACGGCGCTGACCACCTGGGACAGCACCGTGGCAAGCGCTACGCCGAATACATCCCAGTGGAACGCCACCACGAACAGCAGGTCCAGCACGATGTTCACAAGACAGCATGCCATCAGCACGTAAAGGGGCATTTTAGAGTCGCCTATTGCCCGGAGAATGCCGGTGCCCACATTGTAGATCAGGCAGGCAATAATGCCGGCATAGTAGACGTTGATATAGGTGGTCGCCCCGTCCATGATGTCCGCAGGAACGCCTAAAAGCCGCAGCGCCGGCTGAGAGGTGAGCAAGCCCGCCACCGTGAGGACCACCCCGCCGGACAGCGCCAGCGCCATGGAGGTGTGCACAGCTTTGGATACGTTTTTCGCGTCCCCGCCGCCGTAAAACTGGGAGATGATGACCGTGGCGCCGGAGGCAAGCCCCACGAAAAAACCGACAAGGAGGTTTATCAGCGTGCCGGTGGTGCCCACGGCGGCCAGCGCTTCCTTGCCCACATACTGCCCCACAATGACGGTATCCACCGTATTGTAAAGCTGCTGGAAAAACGTGCCGATCAAAATGGGGAAAAAGAAGCCCAGCAGCTGCCGCCAGATAACGCCCTCGATGATCCCGTTTTCCTTTGTTTTCACTGCCATTGTCTTTCTTCCCCTTTCCTCAGTTTTTTGACTCGCTTCCCACCCAGTCCTTCCGGGCGGAAAGCCGATGAATGCGAATATAGTAAGAGATCACCAGCAGCACCGCCGCCCCCAGCCATGCGCCGACCTCCGCGTAGAAAATACCCTCCTGCCCCAGGACCAGCGGCAGCAGCAGCGCCACGCCGATACGCATTGCCATTTCCATAAAGCCCGAAGCCATGGGGATCACCGTGTCCCCCAGCCCCATCAGGGCGGAGCGGTAAATGTGCAGCAGATAGAGAATGGGCAGGCAGACGCTCATGATTGCCAGATAGTGGTAGCCGATCTGCATGGAGACTTCCACCTCCTCCGGCGAGCCGGAGATAAACATTCCCAGGAAAAACCTGCCGAACAGCAGCATACAGGCGGCGATCACCGCGGAGGTGACCAGCGCGATCACCACGGCGGAGCGCATTCCCTGCTTAATCCGCTTTAACAGCTTTCCCCCCAAATTCTGCCCCACGTAGGACGTGACCGCGTACCCGTAAGAGGTGGCGGCAATTTCCAAGATGCCATAGAGCTTGTTGGTGGCGGTAAAACCTGCGATGAACAGCATTCCGTACCGATTGATGACGGACTGCACCACCATGCCGCCCACGGAAATAATGGCGTTTTGCGTGGCGACGGGCGTGCCCAGCTTCAAAAGGGACGCGGTCATTTTCCGGGTGGGAAGGAGGTCCTTCCTTTCCAGCCTGATGACCGTGACCTTCCGCACGTTCAGGAAACAGTATATGCCGGAGAACACCTGCGCGATCACGGTGGCGGCTGCCGCGCCGCCCACGCCCCAATGGAAGCCCATGACGAACAGCAGATCCAGCCCCACATTGATAAGCGCCGCCACGATCATGGCATACAGCGGCGTTTTGCTGTCGCCCAGCGCCCGCAGAATGGCGGCGAGGAAATTATAGGCTGTAATGATGGGTATTCCGGCAAAGATAATGCGCAGATAAAGCAAAGCGTCCGGCATGATGTCGTCCGGGGTGTTCAGCAGCCGCAGCACCGGCGCGGACAAAAGCTGGCTCACAAGCAAAATCAGCGCCGCGGAAACCGCGCACAGCGTCAGGGACGCGCCTACCGACCGGGACAACTCCCGGTGGTCCCCCGCCCCAAAATACTGCGCCATCAGAATGGAAAAGCCCTGGGTGATCCCCTGGACGATGCCCAGCACCATCCAGTTCAGCCAGTCCGCCGCGCCGACGGCGGCAAGCGCCTGCACGCCTACCACCTGCCCTACCACCGCCGTGTCCACCACAGTATACAGCTGCTGGAACACATTGCCTGCCATCAGGGGCAGGGCAAAGGAGAGCAGCAGGCGGACAGGCGAGCCCTCCGTCATATTACGAATCCGCTGTGCCATGAAACGCTTCCTTTCTAAAACCGATTTTTTCGAAAAACTGCTTTCGCGTATGCCGTCTCTATCCCTTTCTTTTTTCCTGCAACGGGGAAAAAGAGTAAAAAGCAGCGGAAGCAAAACCCGGCTCCGCTTCCGCCGCTTACAGCCGAATACTGCCCATTTTATCACGGTTTTTCTCCGTTTGCAACAGGCTTTCCCGCTTTTTTGAAAAATTCACTTTGGGAAAATTCACTTCATGCTGTGGCTCTCCAAAAATGCCTGTATCTTCTCCTCACACCCCGCCGTATCCACCGCAAAGCTCTGGGCATGGGCGGCGCCGGGCACAAGGTACTTTTCCTTTTCTCCCCTGCAGGCGGCGAAATTCTCCTCCGTCATGGAAACGGGGACAAAGTCGTCCGCTTCCCCATGGAGGAACAGCACCGGCAGCTTTGTGTTCGCCAGCGCCTTTCGGGAATCCGCCCCATGCAGGCTGAACCCTGCCCTGACGCGGGCGATCAAATCCACGGCGTTCAAAAGAGGGAACGCAGGAAACTTATAATCCTTCCGGGCAACGTGCGCCATGATCGCCGCCGGGGAGGTAAAGCCGCAGTCCGCTACGATACCGCGGACACAGCCGGGCAGCTTCAGCTCCGACGCCATCATCACTGTTGCCGACCCCATGGAAATGCCCATGAGGAAAATGTCCTCTCCGGGAAAGCGCTTGGCAAGGTAATCCGCCCAGTCCCGGCAGTCGAACCGCTCCTTTACGCCGTAGGTGATATATTTCCCCTGGCTGAGCCCGTGGGAACGCTGATAGGGCAGCACCACCCGGTAGCCCAGAGTGTGGAAAAATTCCGCTTCCAGCGCGAAATCCACCGTGGCAAGGGAGCGGTAGCCGTGAAACGCCAGCACGACGCCCCTGGGCTTTTCCACTTCCGCCGGAAGGTACAGGGCGGCAAGGCGCAGACCGTCATGAGAGGTGATGGTCATGGTCTCCGCCGTATGGTCCCGGATCCACTGCTGCGCCGCTTTCATGCGCTGGGCAAAGGGGTTCCAGATAGAATTGCTGTCGTTTTCGTATTCCTCTCCCGTGCCCTCCTTTTCCGCCCGCGCCACGGAGACTTGGAACAGATACCGCGCCGCGCCGAACAGGGCGGCAACCAGCACCAGAAGCACTGCCGCCAGAATCCAAAGCCACATAACAGTCTCTCCTTTATAAAAATTCTCCTGATTTTTCAGGGAAATTACTCCCACAGCTCTATGCCGAATTCCCCTGCCGCCCTGCGCCAGTATTTCTCCGGCACCTGCGCCCAGCCGGCCTGCTTCCCCGCTTCCTCCCGGTACAGCTCCGCCGCCCGTTCGGGAACCGCCCCAAAGGGGTCCTCCCCGGTCAGCACCGCATGGCGCAGCATCGCCGCCCACACCGGCGCCCTTCGGGTCAGCCCGGAGGTTTCCAGATTGTCGATTGCCCCCTGCCAGTCGTAGGGAATGCACAGAAGCTCCGCCCTCCATGTCCCCTGCACGGGGCGCAGGAGCACCATTTGGGCGATTTTAGCAGATTCCCCCGCTTTCGGTCCGCTTCTCCTGCTGCGGTTCGCGGTGGGTATCCCCACAGAGCCCGCGCAGACGATCTGCTTTCCCTGAACCCAGAACCGCCGGAACCGATGGGTGTGCCCGGCAATGAGAAATCCCTCTGACAGGGACGCCATCTGCTCCAGCTCCGCAGGGTCGTTGGCGATTCTGGCTTTTGTCCGGGCAGGCGAGCCGTGGCAGTAGGTAAGGGGCGGCGCGCCCTCTATCTGCCAGCGCCCGGAAACCGGCAGGTTTTCAAACCAGTCGATATCCTGCGGCTTCAAATTTTCATAGCAGGAAAGCAGCGCGCCCTGCGCGGAGCAGTCCGTCCAGGGCATGCCGTCCCCCTGCTTTTCACCGTTTGCCCGGTAGCCGATCATGTATTCCTCCCGGTTGCCCCGGATAAACCGGCAGTCATAGCGGCTTTTTATCTCATAAAGCTGCTCCAGCACCCTCTGGGGGTAGGCGTGGTCGGTGATGTAATCCCCTAAAAACAGGAAATGCCGGATCCCCCGGCGGCGGGCACAGTCCAGACAGGCTTTCAGCGCCAAATAGTTGCCGTGAACGTCTGCCAGCACGGCAATTTCCAGCTTCCCGCTCATAAAATCCCCCCGTTCCTCTGGGTGAACAGGTATGCCCCCACCGCCACGGATACCGCCAGATTCAGGGAATCCACTGCGTCGGTCTGGGCGATGAACAGGCTCTGCCCGTAAGTCTGAAATTCCGGGGGAAGCCCGCTTGCCTCGTTGCCGAACACCAGGGTGTAACGCTCCGCTTTCGGGCAGCTTTCCGGGGTCAGCACAGTGCCGCCGTCCAGCATAAAGGGGAAAATGCTCCTGCCCTCCCCGAATTTTGCAAGATATGCCGGGAAATCCGGGAATGTCTCGATTTCCAGCTGGAACAGCGCCCCCATGGACGCCCGCACCGCCTTTGGGTTCCACACATCTGCGGCGGACTGCCCGATGATCGCAAGGTCCCGAATGCCAAAGCCTAGCAGTGTTCTCTGGATCGTCCCCAGATTTCCCATGTCGGCAGGCTCTACCAGCGCCACGTGGGGCGCACCTGCCCGCAGAGCGCCCGGATATTTTTCAAACTCCCCGGCGGCATAGCAGATTTCCTTCTGTGAAATCCTGTCCAGCGCGCGCCTGCTACACAGGCAGGGCACGTTTGCGCTCCGGCACAGCGCCTGAAGCTTTTCCTTCTCCCGGAAGCTGTCGTCATAATAGACCGCCTTTGCCCGCTCCGGGCGGTGCAGCAGCAGCTCAAAGGTGGGAAAAGGTCCCAGCGTGTAGGAATGGGAAAATTCTTTTTTATATTTTTTCGGCAGTTCTTTGTTCTGCTCCACAGGCGCCGCCCCCTTACGCTCCGTTTTCCCTCATTTTACTCTTTTCCGCGAAAAATTCCAACCCCCATTCCTGACTTTTCCTTTTCCCGCAGCATTTTCCGGAAATGCTGCCGAAAATCATTTTTTGCACAAAAGCCGCCGCTGAATTTTTTCAGCGACGGCTTTTTCTCTGCTTCCGATACGGTCTTATTCCTCGATAGCCGCTTTTTGGCGGTTGATTTTCGCGATTTCAGCCATGTCAAATTTGGGGACACGGTCATAGGTATACATGCCGTTCAATTCAAATTCCACATCGGTCAGCTGGGTATAACAGAACGCGCATATCTCCGGGTTCTGGAGCAGCGCTTCGGTCAACCCCTTGTAGCGCGCCATAAATTCCTCCTTGGTGCGCACCCGCTGACCATAGCCCCAGCCCTCCTTGTCCGCTTCGGTGCACCACCAGATGCCGCCGTATTCGCTGACAAAGGTCATGTCCGGGTCGGTCTCCTGCCGCTTTTGAATGCTTTTCGCAAAGGCGGCGGGGTCCTGTTCATAATCGTGGCAGTCGCAGACGTCATAAGCGCCCTTCACGTGGTGCCAGCCACTGCAATCCACAATGGGGCGGGTGGGGTCGGCGGCTCTTGTCACATCGCACACAGCCTTGATGAGCACGGGGTCCTGGTTCTCCTGGGTCTCATTAAAGGGGCACCAGCCTACGATGGCGGGGTGGTTGTAGTCCCGGTTCATCTCGTCCAGCCATTCCGGGACCGCCGCTTTCCACGCGGTGGCGCGGGAAATATCCAACCCCCAGTTGGGGAACTCGCCCCAGACCAGATAGCCCATGGCGTCACAGTGATAGAGAAAGCGCTCCTCAAAAATTTTCTCATGGAGCCGTGCGCCGTTGAAGCCGCAGTCCAGGCTGCGCTGGATATCCGCCTTTAACTCGCCGTCGGTGGGGGCGGTGTAAATTCCATCGGGATAGAAGCCCTGATCCAGAACCAGCCGCTGGAACACAGGCTTGCCGTTCAGCTTGAGCTTGTGATCCTCATAGACGATCTCGCGAATGCCGAAATAGCTTTCCACGCTGTCCTCGCCCACCGTCAGGGTCAGGTCGTAAAGGTTGGGCTGCCCCGCGTCCCAGAGGTGGGGCTGGTCGATGTGCAAAGTAAGGTTCGCGATCTCGCCCCGAACGGTCCCGGTACAAGCTGCCACAGGGCTTCCCTGCCAGCTCGCCTGGGCTTTTACTTCCTTGCCTTCGCCGCCCTTCACATGGATCTCCAGCCCCACCGTGCCGTCCAGGGAGGTGCGGTACCTGGTGAGGGAAATGTAGGTCTGGGGGACGGCCTCCAGCCACACGGTCTGCCAGATGCCGGTGGTGCGGGTGTAGAAGCACCCGGCGGAATAGAAGTCCGTGCTCTGCTTGCCCAGCGGCTGCTCCCCGCTGCGCGTGTCGTCCCTGGCAAAAACGGTGAACACGTTCTTGCCGGGCACCAAAAGCTCCGTCACGTCAAAGGCAAAGGAGCAGTAGCCCCCGATATGGACGCCCGCCGGCTTCCCGTTGACGAAGACCTCCGTTTCATAATCGCAGGCGCCCATATGGAACAGCACCCGCTTGCCGGCAAAGGACTGAGGAAGCTCGACCTCCTTCTTGTACCACACGGCCGCCATAAAGTCCTTATACCCCACGCCGGAAAGCTCGCTCTCCGGGCAGAAGGGCACGGTGATGCTGCCGGAAAGATGCGCCGCTTCCTGCAATTTCCTTTCCCGCCCGGTCACGCCGTGGTCGATCTCAAATTCCCATGTTCCGTTGAGGTTCAGCCAGTCCTGCCGAACCAGCTGCGGGCGGGGATATTCCGCCCTTGGAATGTTATTTGTCATGATAGATTTCCTCTCTCCCGGGGCTTTCCCCGGGTTGCCCAAAAAATTTTTTCCAAACAGGGCTTTTCACCCTTTTTGCCGGTATTTTTTGCCGATATGCCGCAGGCGCGCTCAATAGCCCAGCCTATGGAGGTTATCGTAGCTGGTCTTCAGGCAGTCAAAGGGGCTGCCCTCGCAGATATCCTGCTCCACCAGAATGTGCTCCACGCCGCCCAGCTCTTCCATGGTGCGGAGAATTTTCGGGAAGTTCAGGTTCCCTTCCATGACGGGCGCCATGACGGCGTCCCAGCCGCGGACAGCCATATCCTTCAGGTGCACGCAGGGGGTGCGCCCTTTCAGCTTTGTGAGCCACTCGCACACGTCCGCTCCGCCCATCTGCACCCAATAGGTGTCCAGGGTAAAGCCCAGCTCCTCCGGGGCAAAGCTTTCCAGCAGGGTATTCAGCACCAGCCTGCCATTAAATTTCTGAAATTCAATATTGTGGTTGTGGTACATCAGCAGCTTCCCGGCGGCGGCAATTTTCTTTGCCGGCTCCCTGTAGTCCTCCGCAAAATGCCACAGCCATTCCGGGGAGCAGTATTTTTTCGGCATCATGCCGATCCCGATATACTTGCAGCCCATCACGTCATGCTCCCGAATGACTGCTTCCGTATCGTTCAAAATGCGGTTGGGGTCGGTGTGGGTCAGCACGATCTCCAAGCCGTGCTTGTCGCAAAGCTCCCGCACTTTTTCCGCCGGGATCGGTCCAATGGCGGAAATCTGTACCGTCTGGTAGCCCATTTCTTTCACTCTGCCCAGGGAATAGTCAAGGTCTTTCGCGGTCTGGGTGTAGTCCCGCAGGGTAAAAAGCTGCGCGCCTAATTTCATGATGATCTCTCCGTTTCTCTTTTATATTACTTTATTGCTCCGCCCGCTGCCGCGCTGCCTCATACAGCATGACCGTGGCGGCACAGGCGACATTGAACGAGGACGCTGAGGATGTTTCCGCCATGGGAATGGTGCACAGCATATCGCAGGCCTCCTTGAAGGCATGGCACAGCCCGTCTGTCTCATTGCCCACCATCAGCAGCAGCGGACGGGTCAGGTCCTGCTCATACAGCACGTGCTGCTTATGGGCGGTGGTTCCTATGGCGAGGAAACCCGGATATTTCTCCTTCATCTCCGTCAGGAAACGGAACACCGTGCCGTTATCCGCCACTCGCACGGCAGGCACATGGAAAAAGGAGCCCATGGACGCGCCCACCACCTCGGGGTCGTACAGGTCCACCCCGTGCCCGGTCAAAATGAGCCCGTCCGCGCCCAAAGCGTCGCAGGAGCGCAGGATCGTCCCCAAATTGCCCCGGTTGGAGGCGCGGTCAAACAGCAGGAACAGCGGGGTTTTTCCGCTCCCTTTCAGCGGGGCGGTGAGCCGGGAGATATCGTCCTCCCGCATTTTCACCACCGCCATCAATTCTGAGGTATCCTCTTTCCCGCTGAGCTCCGCCATCAGCGCCGGGGAAAGCTGGAAGTTCACCTGTGTTTTCACCTTTCCCAGCATTTCCGCCGCCCAGTTGGACAGCGGGCGCTCCGGGGCATAGAGAAAGGAGGATATCTCCCAGCCGTTTTTCACGGCTTCGTTCAGGTTCCGAACGCCCTCCACAAAAAATTCCCCATATTTGTAGCGCCTGTTCCGATTGGTTTTCAGCACTTCAAATTTCTGGTAATCCGCGTTTTTGCTGAGTATCTGCCTGCTTTTCATTTCCTCCGTCCCCTCCTGCCGCCCAGCCTGCAAAATTGCCAGGTCTTACTTTTGCACGTCGATCAGCACCTTCATGGTGGTTTCCCGGTTCGCGTCGATATACTGGTAGGCGTCCAGGTACTGGCGGAAGGGGAACCGCTGGGAAATCAGGGGCTTCAGCTGCACTTTGCCGCTGTCTGCCAGCTCAATGGCGGTCTGGTAGTCCTCCGTGCGGTACATCATGGACGTGTTCAGGTCCAGCTCGTGGTCGTTCAGCACGGCCAGGTCCACCTTCGCCATGCCCGCAAACACCGCCACCAGGATAATGGTGCTGCCCTTTCTGGCGTACTGGATCGCCTGCCCCATGGTGATATCGTTTCCGGCGCAGTCATAGATCACGTCGGCTTTGTCAGGTCCGAAATTCCCGGTCAGCGCCTTGCCGAAATCCTTTTCTTTGGTATTCACGCAGAAATCCACACCGCATTCCGCCGCCTTTTTCAGCCGGATATCACTGATATCGGTGATCATCACCCGCTTTGCGCCCATGCCTTTCGCGGTCTGCGCCACCAGAATGCCGATGGGTCCCGCACCCAGCACGCAAATGTCCTGCCCGGTCACATCGCCTGCCCGGCGAACCGCGTGGACCGCCACCGCCAGCGGCTCGATCATCGCGCCCTCCTCCAGGCTCATGCTTTCCGACAGGGGCGTCACCTTTTCCGCGTCCACCGCGAAATACTGGGACGCTACGCCGGTGGTCTGGAAGCCCATGACCTTCAGCTTTTCGCAGAGATTATACTTCCCGTGGCGGCAGGGGTAGCATTCCCCGCATACCACCTGGGGCTGAATGGTCACCTTCTGCCCAACGGATAATTCGCTGACGCCAGCGCCCAGCTTTTCCACCAAGCCGGAAACCTCGTGCCCCTGGGTCACGGGGTAGCTGGTAAAAGGGTGCTCGCCGTGGTACACATGGATATCCGAGCCGCATACGCCGATCTCCATGATTTTAATGAGGACCTCCCCTTCTTTCGGCTCCGGGGTGGGCACCTCGCGGAACTCGATCTTTCCCGGTTCGGTCATCACCTGCTGCAACATATCATTTTCCTCCCTTATGGGCAGCAAAACCGTTTTTTATTTCCCGCGCCGCCCTTTCTCTTTTTCTAACTATGAAGCATTTTTCCGGCGGTGTCAAGTGTTTTCCCTAACCAAATTCCTAAAATAAAAATTGAATTGATATTCAATTTTGCTCAAATGTTTCTCCATAAAAGACATTGACTTTTTTAGGAGAAGTTATTATACTAGCTCTATCTCAATTCCCATATTTTATAGGTTTTGCAAAGGAGGTGAATCACATGGCAAATTCGACACGTTTCACATTATCCAAAAAGGAAAAGGAACTGATGAACCTTTTCTGGAACGCCGAAGCTCCGATGGCACGCTCTGAAATTCTGGAAGCAGCCTCTAAGGCGAAGTGTTCCTGGAAACCCAATTCCATTCACATTCTTGTCAACTCTCTGCTTGACAAAGGCGCGGTGGAGGTGGCAGGTCTCTACCTGAATTCCCGTAAGCTGGGGCGCACCTTTGCCCCCGCAATTACCCGTGAGGACTACGCGATCATGCAGATCGAGATCGCCGCTATCCAGGCAAGGGCCGAGGGCGTTGCCGTACCCAGCCGCATGGCGGCTGCGATCGTTGACAACCGCACTACTTCGTCTGATCTGGATGAAATGATCCGGGTGCTTGAGTCAAAGAAGAAGGGAAAATAATTCCTTCTTCGGCTGCTGCGGGCAGCCTGGGGCGGCTTCCTTATCAAATCAAAATTGCCGCTCCTGTTCTTTTGCTTTGTGGGTCGTTTGGAAAAGCCTTCGGGGGCAAGCCTTTGTTTCTGAAATTGCTTTTCCGAATGGAATGTTCCCACAGCTTTCTTTTGGAGATGTTGTTTTCTTGCAAAACCGGGGGCATAATGGCTCCCGATTCAATAAAGTGCCGCGCTGCGGCAACTATGGTTTTGCAAAAAACGCCCCGGCGGGCTTCCCGCCGGGGATTTTTCTTTTTGTATTGCCTTCTTATGGGGCTGGGACCCTGTGTCCCGTTTGAGATATCCGGCTTTTCCGCCGCCGGGTTTTCCTCTTTTTTCTGAAACCTGCTTTCCAAAACGGAAAAGGCTCGTGCTTTCGCACGAGCCTTTCCTTACTTCAGGCAGTCCTGCAATCTACAGGCGCCATTATTTTTGTTCCTTATTTCGCCTCGGGAACAGTGATCTTGTCAGAGTAGAAGGTGGCAGGAACACTCTTGGAAGCGAACATCAGGTCGGAGTAAGCCCACATAGCGTCGCCCTTCAGATCCGGGAACGGATTCTTGATGGAGCTGTCTCCCTTGATGGCTTCCTTCTTGGCGTCGTCCAGGCCCAGGTAGATGTTGGTCATCTTGGCAGCCTCAGCGCGCTGAATGTTCATCTTGCCGCTGAAAGAGCCATCGGGCTTGCCGTTGATGGTGCCGTTGTTGCACAGGGCAGCAACGTACTCCTTCGCCCAGCCGGAAACCTTATCGAAGTCGTTGACCTTATCGGTGGTGTCGGTGGTGGAGGTCTTCACACCAAAGACACGGGCGATCATCGCAGCGGCTTCTTCACGGGTAATCTGGGCGTTAGGCGTACCCTTACCCAGATCGTTGCCCTTCATAATGCCGTTCTTCTTCGCGCAGGCAACGTAGTTGTCGGACCAGCCATCGTGAGGCATATCCGGGAACAGGTTGGCAGGATCCTTGGTGTAATCCACATCCTTGTCATAGACGCCGGCTGCAATCACCAGTACCTTTGCCAGTTCCTTACGGGTAATGTTCGCGGTGGGTCTTACCTCACTCTTTTCGTTACCGACCATGTAGCCGCGGAAGACAGCGGTCAGGGTGTTTTCGCCCTCAGCATCGGGCTTGTAGGTCTCAGCGGTCACGAGGTGAGCCTCGGTGCCGTCGGTAGACCAGCCACGGAACTCCAGACCAACCTTGGGTGTTACCTTGGGCAGTGCGTCCAGCTTATTGTCGCTGTTCAGGTCAGCGGTGTCATATTCCGCCTTGCCGAAGCCCAGGGTATCGAAGCTTACGCCGCTGGAAGCGGGTACGCCCTTGCGGTTGATGGGAGCGGTAACAGCCAGCTTCTTGGAAGAAGCGTTTGCCACGTTGGTGAACAGAACGCCGGTGGTCACATCGGCAGTGCTCAGATCCAACTCGATCTCAATGCTCGAACCAGCCAGGCTGCTGAAGTCCCAGCCCTCTTCGGTAGCTTCCACAGGATCGATAGTGGTCTTCCCAGCGGGAATCGTCAGCTTATTGGCGTCGCTGTTGAACTTGATTTCCACAGCGTCGGTCACGTCGCCGGTCACTTCAACGGTGAACAGACCAGTGTCGGCAGCCTTGGTGATCCTCAAACCGTTGGACTCGCCCTCGGTCAAGGCTGCGCCGCCCACAGTCGCGTCAGCAGGCAGGATAAACTTGGTGCCCTTGACCAGCTCATCGGCAGCCTGAACCTCTGCATCGGTGTTAGTCAGCGTTTCCGTAGAAGGCTGCTTGCCGGGATCGGCTGCGGTGTACACAGCGGGATACGCTGCCTTGATGGCGTCGGAAATCTTGGAATCGGTGGTGAAGTAATCGCCTACCGTGCCCTGGGTCTTCTCAACGCCTGCCACCGTAACGGCAGCGCCCTTGATCGCAGTGAGGACCTGCTCGATGGTCGCGTCGGAAGCGATCTTGCCAGTGCCGGTGTTCACGGAAACAGCAGCGTCGATGGGCTTGATGTTGCCGGTGGTAGTAGCAGGCAGCTTGTAGGTGGTATCGCCAACCTTGATTTCCGTCTTAGTGCCAGTGATAGTAGCGGTCTTGCCGTCAGCAGCTGTTTCGTCCGCATAGGAAGCGGTAATACCGAAATCTGCCTTCTCAGCACCCGCAACTCCGCCGGTGACGGTAATCATGTCGTCGGTGATGGTCTTAGTGCCGTCATAGTTCTTGTCGGCAATCGTAACGGTCAGCGTCGTCTCGCTTGCGGAGCTGGCGGTGAAGGTTACATTTGTCAGACCAGTGATAGCGCCGGCAGGAGCGGTATAGGTGAAGGTACCTGCGTCAGCATCGGTAATGCTCACAGTACCAACGGAAGCGGTCAAGCCGGTGAGCTTCTCGCCAGCAGTCAGCGTAATTGTACCTGTGGAGGTATCGCTGGGCGTGCTGATATGGTTCTTGCCGCTGCCCCAGGTGATGGTCTTGCCATCGGTGGTAGTAGCGGGCAGAGCGTAGCCAGCGGGGCTGACTGTGCCCTTTACGCCGGTCACAGTAGCGCCTGCAAAGGTGTAGCCCTTTGCGCCAGCGCCTGCCAATGTAGTACCCAGCGCAACGCTTACATCATTAACGTCCTGAGCAGTAGATACATCGGCATAGGTTGCGGTGTAAGACACGGTAACTACATCGCTATTGATGATACCGTTACCAGCAACAAAGGTGTAAATTCCAGTCTTGGTCTTGTCGGTCGCATTCTGCAAAATCGCAGGAACATTGGTGATTCCTGCTGCAGCAGGTGCGGTCAGAGTGATTTTTCCAACCGCAGCAGTAGCGGCGGACTCTGCCTTACCGTACAGAGCGGTATCCGTAACCTCAACCTTGATGGTCTGGTCAACATCAGCCAGCGTCAACTTGTAGGTGGCGTTGGTAGCACCTGTAATTTTAGTAGTACCACGATACCACTGATATTTCGGTGAAGTAGCGTTGGTGTTGTGAGTTGCGGTCAGGGTTTCGCCGTACTTTGCCGTGCCAGAGATGGTCGACGTGCCAGTGATGGCGGGCTTGATCTTAAAGGTCTTGGCGGAGGTCAAGTAGCTAGTTGCCGGATTTTCATCCATGGGATCGCCGCCAGAGGTCAGCACCTTGTTGGCATCTACCTTGATCTTGTAGTTCGTGTTAGCAGCCAGGTTGGTGTCGTTAGCAGCGATCTGCAGTGTCGCGGTGCTTGCTCCTGCCGCAGTGCCCTTGATCTTAACAGCAGGTGCGCTGGGTACAGCGCTTCCTGTGCTGTCTACGATTTTGAAATCAGTTGCGGCAATGTTAGAAGCGAACTTGCCGTTCTTGGAAATGCTTACCACAACTTCTTGATCCGCCACCGGATCCAGAGTTTTCTCTACGATGTCGATTTCAGGATCGTTGGAAGTGACGGTGACGAAAGTGGAAACACCTTCGATATTTGCGTCGTTATCCGCAGTGGTATAAGTATCCTGGCACTTTCCACTCGCATTAGCGTTCTTCATGATCTGCATACCACCGGCAATAGCGTTTCCTGTTCCGCTAACGCCGCCCAGCTTGGTTCCGCCTGTGGTATACGTTGAAACCTTAAATTCAGATCTCGTGACCGTCTTCTTTGCACGGAAGGGGATCACATAATCCCAATCTGTTCCCGTTGCGCTCTTCTGCTGGTTATTATCTGCATAAGAATAGCCAAACAGGAACTTGACTTTTCCGCCAGCTTCTGTCCACGCAGAATAGTTGATGCCATTCTGCAGTGTTCCGCCCAGCGTCTTCCCTGCATAAGCTCCAGCATCCGCTGCCGTAATAGCCACCGTGCCGGTGCCGCTGGTCGCTCCACTGTTCCTTGCCAAGGCGTTCGGAATGATATCTCCTGCTTTCTCAAATGCCTCTCCATCGAACTCTACCATACATGTCATAGGAGCAATATCTTCACCACTGGTCATCTTTACAGTGATGTATACGAGCTCTCCCTTTGCAACCGTGCTCTCCTCTGCCTTTGTGGAAAGCACTTCTTCATAGTTGGCAATTCTGGTAAGGAAAGTCGCTGCGGCAGGGAATACTCTGTTAGAAGTACCCAAAGCTGTAGCCGTCGTGTACTGCCCATACTTCTCCAGGGTGTCTACAGTTATAGTTTCATCCTCTCCTGTCGACTCATTCGTAACTGTCAACGGGTTCTTCAGAGCCCCAAACGTCCCCGTCGATTTTAATGTTATTGTTACTTTGTCAATTGTTGTTACTGACGCGGCCAACGCTCCCATTGGGACCATTCCCACTATCAGCAACAATGCAAGCAACAATGACACTAGTCTTCTTGCTCTCATCTTTCTTGCCTCCTGTTTCTTGTGTTTATATTTGCTCCACGGATTTCTCCGTCAGTGCCCTTCCTCTAATGGTTCCTTTTACCATCTTCTGTCTGTGAACGGGTTCAGTGCGATATACTCCAGTACCTTCGTGATATCGTCTGCCGTCGTCTGGTAATCTCCGCTCGGGTCTGCAATGTATTGCGACAGTTCTGTGTATTCTGCCTGCACTGCCTCGCTTGCTCCCTCGGGCGGTACCAGCAGCTGGTTCAACGCGATGACCTGCAATACATAAGTGATATCATCTGCCGTTGTCTGTGTATCTGCATTCAGATCGCCCGGCTGGTATGTCAATTTCACTTTTCGGTCTGCTACATACGTTTCTCCATCTTTTACTACAGTGTACCGAATGACATACTCTTCTTTGAACCTTGTCACGCTTTCTCCGAATACAAAATACTTTTCGCTGCTGTCACTATGATGCGGCTCGATATAATCCACAGTATCCGTTGCATTTCCTTCCGCATCGTACCTCTGGATCACGATCGGCGCTCCATCAGCTGCTTCCAACTGCTTCACTTCTACCGTTGCATCTGCCAGCCATGCTGTCAAGTCGTCTCCGGTCAGCGGCTCTGTAGTTTCAGGCAATTTTACTCCCGACACATTGCCTGCCAGATCCGTATACGGCTTTACATCGGTTTCATAGTTCTGGTAGTTATAGTAGAAAATCGTATCCGTGCGGTACTTCGCTATTGCATTTGTGACATCATCTCCTGTAGCTCCGTCCGCGATATCTCCACGTCTCACGAGCTCCTTGTACGCCAGCGATTCTGTATCCGCTCCATGCTTCCACAGGTCGCTGTTGCCCTCCGTCAGCTGCAGCGGGTTATCGTCCTGCGTGTACAGGTTGATGGGGACTGCGATGTAAGGATAGGCTTCGAGGTTGAGCGTGTAGCCGAGGGAAGCATAGTCCGGGCAGGCAAGGAGGGCGTATTTGCCGGTGTTCTCCTGTGTGCCCATGACTTCTTTCACCAAAGCGTCCCGGTCTTCCTGAGACGTAGAGGCATCCAGCAGCTCAGCGATGGGCTTCCAACTGTCTCCGTCCTTCATACCCAGTACCCAACCGACAAAGTCCTCATCATACGGAGCTTCGGGCAGTTCCTTCATGCGACCGATCTTGTCTTCTTCCGGCTCGGTGGAATCACCAAGATAGAAGGTATAGCCGTTTTCGTCTAAATCCTTCACCATATTCAGCAGGTCCGCTTCGGACAGGATCATGCCTTCGGTGAGATTCAGCGTGGTAGGTTCTTCCACACGGCTGATGACCGTATCGGACTCGCCGCTCTTATCCCCCTCCTTGATGCAGAAGTAAGCGGTGTACTGCTTGCCCGTTGCAGGCTGGCTGATGACGGCTTCGCCGTTCTTATTGACTACATCGGGCAGGACAAACGACATCTTGTACGTCGTCTTCCACTGACCACTATTATAGCTCGCCATCCAGCAACCGTCAATATATGATTTGTCGATTTTTATCAATTCTTCGCCTGCACCCATGACATAGTAGTCCGAGCCGGTAGCGCCAAGAGTCAGCACATTTCCGGTGGAACTGGTCACGGTAATGACGTCGGGGCAGAAGTTCTTGACGCCCGTATCTCCGTCCCATGGAGCATTGGGAGTGACAACGATGGGATTGCTGCTTGAGGAGCCCGCGCCAGTGGTGATCTGTACGTAATCGTCCACGTAGGTCTGCGTTTCCGCGTTGAAGGGAGCGTCCATGGTAACGGGATAGGGCTCGCTTTCCAGACCGTACCGCTGGCGGGTGATATATGCCACACCGCCCTCTACCGGCAGATAGCTGAGAATATCGTTTATCTTCAGGGACACTCTCTGCTCCGCCTTGGGATTGGCCAGGCGTTCATGCAGGAACTGACCCACCAGCTTGAAGCTGTTCTCAGAATCTCCTCTGGCGTACACGCGAATGGTATCGCCGTCCTCCAGCGCGCCGTTGGCGTCGGGATCCTGCTGCTGATAGGTGATGGTATCCGCTTCCGTGCCGTTGTTGTTGGTCACTGTGAAGGTCAATCCGGCCTCCGCCGAAATACTGGTGGAGGGATAGCCGATAGCACCCTCCGCGGTGTATTCCTTGCCGCTTACCGTGATGGTCGCGCGGAGGACCACAGACCTTGCGCCGTTCATTGTGACGGTCACGGTCTTGTAATCGTCGCTGGGCGCTAAGCCTACGCCATTCAGCGTGTTGCCGGGATAAGCGCTGACCTTCGTCCATGTGTTCTCATCGCCGGTAAAGGCAGGCGCGGCAGTCTCGTCGCCGTACTGATCCAGGAACTTCATTGCAAGGTCGCCGGAGAGCTGTGTCTCCTTCAGGACCTTATCCTCCACCTTCAGGAAGGTAAAGGTCAGGTCATCGCCGGTGATCTCGCGCTTGACGTTCAGCGTGTACCTGCCGACCTTGCCGTTTGTGGACTTCGCCTCGATCAGGTATCTGCCGGAGACAGCCTCGCTGGTGAGGGTCAGCACACCGCTCTGGTCGATGGAAATTCCCTTGGGTCTGCTCTGGACGCTCCAGACAACGGTAACGTCCTTCATTTCATTGTCGTCCTGGTCAAAGGCAGTCGCCTTGAACTTCGCGGTGGCTTCGCCGGGCGTGTCTGCGTCCTTCATCGTGGGCACAGCCATGGAGCGGTCCTCGTTCACGCCGGAAACAGCGTCCACGCGGATCCAATCGACCTCGGCGGGCGTATCTGCCGGCTCGACCGTAATGGTGGTCTCGCCCTCGGGGAACTTCCCGTTCTTCTCTGCCGAGCCCTTGACCTTGACGGAAGTCGCGCCGCCCAGGGTCAGGGTGTCGGTATCGTTATCCACAGAAGGCGCTGCTTCTGCGGGCTGCCAATCGTTCTCGTCGATCCAGTAGGTGGCGTTATCCGCGTCGCCCATGTAGCTGCCGTAGGAATCCAGGAAGCCGGCATGGAGCTGCACGGTCTCCTCGCCCTCTTTCGCAGCGGAGGGAGTGATCTGCAGGCTTGCGATCTCCTGATATTCCTTACCGATGATATTCAGGGTCTTCGTTTCGGTCAATCCTGCGGCGGACACGCTCAGGGTAGCGGGACCGGTTTCGGCAGTGTCGTAAACCGTGACGTTGCCGTTTCTGTCCACATCTACGCCTGTCACGTAGGGATCGATCGCCCATACCATGTTGGACACATTGATCCTGCCGCCGAACTGATCTCTGACCTCCGCGCTGTACTGGGCCGTGCCGGGAGCGGTGATCGTATCGCTGCCCTTCACGTCCAGACGGGTGATGACGATATCGGTCGCCACAGGCTCCTCATCGGAAACCGTGATCTCCTGCACATCGTAGCTGCTGCCGGAGGTCGCCCTTACGGTAAACTTCTCTACGCTGTCGGCAATGACCACAACGCCGTTTTCAGATACGGTCACGCCCTCGGTCGTCCCTTCCTGCGTCCATACAACAGGCGCGCCGGTGATCTCATCGCCGTACTGGTCGAGAACCTTTGCCTGTAACTGAGGCGCGGTCCTGTTGACTGTAGTGGTGAGGATCTCTACCGTTGTCACCTGGGAAGCGTCATGGTTCGCATACACGCTGACAGAGCCGGTTGCCGTCTCTGTCCCGTTGCGGGTCGCCGTCAGGGAAACCTCATAGGTCCTGGCAGGGGTCCCGGCGGGTACGGTCAAAACGCCGTCCGCTGCGCCGGTCCAAGCCAGTGTAACCGCCGTATCCGCGGTCATATCCGTGCCGAACTCGCCGGTCAGACGGTACGTTACCGGCACCTCCAGATCGTTCTCACCCGTTGCGGGAACGACCACGGGGCTTTGAGCGGTAAGCTCGGCAGTCTTCAATGCTTCTTCGCTGAGCGTCTTGCTGCTGACAGTCAGCTCCGCCTCGTCCTTTACGGAATCGGACAGTGCCGCGCGGACCGTGAAGGGGTCTCTGTGACCGTTCAGGGTCAGCTTGCCGCCTGCGGTCAGCTGGACGTCAGGCACATTTTCGGTCACCATGGACCAGATCGGCGCAACGCCTGCGGGCTGCGGGATCTTATTCCCGTACTGATCCAGATAGTTTACCTTTAACTGGAAGTCTGTGCTGTCGCTGGGCACGGTAGTGGGATCGATCTTGATGCCCATGCAGACGCTGTCTTCCCTGACGATATCCAAAGGCTCAGCCTTCGCGGAAATGCCTGTGCCGCGGTCAGTGGCGGTAACGGTGATATTCTTTGCCTCCAGAGCCGTGGAATCCACAGTCAATACGCCGTGCAGACCCGTGCCGGACACGGTCACGCCGGCAGGAGCGTTTTCTCCGCCCCAGACCAGGTCGGGCGTGCCGGAGATGGGACGGCTATACTGATCGAGGACCTCCGCGGTATAGGCGACATTGGTGCTGCCCGTTACGGGGATCGTCACCGCGCCGCTGCCGGTATTCCTCTTCACCTTCATGCTGTTCACCCTGGGAGCTTCATCAGAGATGGAGAGGGTCTTGACAGCAGGTTCGCTGCCGTCCGCCGTATAGGATACGGTCACGCCGGTCAGTGTCTCGTCAGTGATCTTCAAAAGACCGCTGTGCTCTTCAATGGTAACAGCCTCAGAGATGGGGGAAACGATCTTCCAGCTGCTGCCCAGCGGCACATAGCCGGAAATTTCCTGATGGAACTGGTCGTAATGGATCGGCGTCAAAGTGGTATCCACACCGCGTCTGACAGCAGATTCCAAAATACCTACGGAAGCAAGCCGGATACCCTCGGAAGCATCATATACCAGCTTGAAGGTCACGGTAGCGCTTACGTTTGTGGCGTAATCGCGTACCCGCAGCTTGATGTTGGAGCCTTCCGCCGTGCCCGCAGGGATCTGTACCGTTCCGATCTGGCTCTTGTCCTCCTGCAGGGCGCTGGTCACCGTTACGCCGGTGGGTTCGCCGAACAGCTCCCACTTGGCGGTCTCGGGCAGGTCTATCACGTTTTCGTACTGGTCATACGCCTTGGCGTTGAAGGGCGTCAGGCTGGTCGGGTCGGTAGAACTGATCTTCCCGGTCTCAGGTCCTGTCAGCACGATCTTCGCCAGATGTGACGCTTCGCCTCTGGTGATGGTGACAGTCTGCTTATTCTCCTTCTCGCTGCCGCCTTCCGTATAGGTAACAGTGGCAGGGAAGGTAATGGACTGCACCTCCAGGGGGATCACGCTGAGTGTCTTCGTGCTTTCGTTGTAATGGAGCGCCGCTGCCTGCTCTTCCGTCAACTCGGGCTGGGTGGTCAGGTTTTCCAGATCCACCGCGATCTTGTAGCCGGCGGGCAGATCCATTTCGTCTCCATACTGATCCACGCCGACCGCGCTGAGTGTGACGGATTCCGCGTCTGGCGCGATCTGCGCAGGCTTTACCACAACACTCGTCAGCTTGCTTTCCTGACGCAGAATGGTAAAGGTCTTCGTGCCGGACACCTTGGTGCCGTTTTCCAGAGCGGTGATCGTCACCGTTTCAGCTGCCTTGGCAGTCTTGGGCACGGAAACAGTCACTCTTCTGGTGGTGCTGTCCACGGTGCAGGTCACATCGCTGGAAGCGCCGTCCAAACTCCATGTAAAGCTGGGAGTATCTATGTTCTTGCTCTCTGCCTGGAAGGTCAGAGTAACAGGGTTCTTTCCTGTCGGCACAGTGACGGGTCCTTCCGTCTCGCCTTCCTTCAGCACTCTGGTCACAGTGACAGAGGGCGTCAGGTCGGGCAGCGCGGAGGAACGGTCAAAGGTGCCGGTCGCCGTAAAGCGTCCGTCGCTGGTTTCCGCCGTTACGGATACCTGTGTGGCATCACAGAAGGTCAGCAGACCGCTGCTGGAAACCGTGGGCGCTGCCGGTGTGACAACGGCGGTATCCATCACTGTCTTTGCCGTGTCGATCTCAAATCTGGGCGTAATGCCGTCCGGCTTATCCATTTCCGCGCCGTACTGGTCGATGTACTTCACGACCAGCTGGATGATCCCCTCATCGGTATCTCCTGCCTCCAGCGTAATGCCGGAAAGCTCGGACGCCTTCCGCGCCAGATTGATTTCCGTATAGCCCGAGGCTTCGCCATAGGCCGCGGTGATCTTCACGTTGTTCCTGGCAACGGCGTTGTTGGAAACCGTCAGGATACCCACATTGACGTCTTCCGGCGAATTCTCCATATTGGTGCCGTTGATGGCGGGGTCTGTCTGCCATGTGACGGCGGCGCTTTCGTCCAGAACGATCACGTTGCCGTGGTCGTCCAGAACAGTGGCGTTAAAGCCGTATCTGTCCTGCCCGGTAATGGGAATGTAGATCGCGCCTGTGCCCTTCAGCCTGGTGACCAGAACCTCCTGAGCGGTCTGGGGCTTTACGGTGTACTCATCGTCGCGCGACAGCGACTTCGCCGCGTTCTTCCCGCCCGCCGTGACCTTGACGTTCACCCTATCCACATCAGTGGGAACCTTCATCACGCCGTTATGGGCGTCCACAAACTCCGCCGTCTGAATCTCATACCCCTCCGGCGCGTCATCGGGCTTCGTGCCGCTCTGGTTCTCGATCGTCCACAGCGCGTCTTCCGGAGTGGGCATCAGCTGACCGAACTGATCCAGGTACTTCACGCCCAGAGTCAGGGTAACTTCACCGTCGTCCTTCCTGGGCAGGGCGGTAGAGGTGATCTCGATCTTCGTCAGCACAGGAGTTTCCGCCGTCAGCGTGACCTGCTTTTTGCCGGTCAGCTGCGTATCGGAGGAAATATTCAGCTTGACCTGGACAGTGTCCTCCTGTGCCGGGGTCTTGGCAGCGTATGTGACACGAACGTCGCTGTTGCCATTCTGTGCGATCGTGCCTGCGGTGGTGCTCCAGCTGTAGGTCCCGGCTGTAAACGCCATCTTTCCGCCGTACTGGTCGCGCAGGGTGCTGATGAAGTTTGCGCCTGTCTCCGCAGTGGTGCTCAGGTTCACCTTGTCGGGACCTGTCACTGACAGGAAGGAGGCCTTGGCAGGCTCATCGCCTACCCGAATGGTCTTCTTCGCGTTGTAAGCGGTGCCGTTCAGCAGGATATCTGCGTTGACGTCGATTTCAGCGGCGTCGCCGGAAGACAGGGTGCTGTCGTTGTTGCCGCCGTTTGCAAAGCTGGGCTTCACTGCGTCCTCCGCGGTAGAGCGCATTCTCTCACCGGTCACAGTCCAGGTGGAGACCACACCGCTGGCGACGCTCATTTCCTGACCGAACTGATCCTTCCAGACCAGCTCCAGCTGAGTGGAAGCGTGAGGAGCGACCATGTCGTTCCTGATCTCCACAGTGGAAACGGTGGAAGCCGCCTTTGTCAGGGTCAGCCCGATGGTATCGAACTTGGCGCTGACCGGCTCGGTGGCAACGATGGTGATATCACCCGCCGAAGCGTTGCTCTTGACCTTTACAACGCTCTGGGTGTTCTGCGTCTTCTGGACCTCCACGCCGGCGGGAATGCCTTCGACCTGCCAATCGCAGGAGCGGTCCAGAATGATATTGTTATTTTCGTCCAGGATCCGTGCGCCATAGATCAAGACGGGCTCGGCTTCTGTCAGGGTGGGAACCGCCACGCTGGTGGAGCCGTAGATCTGGTACACTTCTACGCGGTCAACCTTTTGTACCAGCGTATCGTCCACCACGATGGGCTGATCTGCGGAGGATATGCCGTCTGCCGTGACCTTTACGGTCACATCGGACGCCGTACCGGGATTCAGAATGCCGTCCGCTGTGAGATACGCCGTCTGGCGCTGGGATTCTTCCCCGGTCTGAGTCTGCCCGACCAGCGACCAGCTCACATTCGACACCTCAGAAATGGGGTTTCCGAACTGATCTCTGTATTCCGCAGTAAGCTGTACGGTCTTTCTGGGCACCTTACGGCTCAGCACCACAACGGAATCCAGTCTGGGCGCCTCCTGCCGGAATTCGGCGCTGCCGGTACTGCTTACTCTCCTGCTGGAAATGGTCACGTCTACGCCTATGCCGACGACCTTCGGATCCGCTCCCTGCTGGGCAAGGAGCTCGCCCTTGGTATTGTCGGGCACGCTGTATTTCTCCACAGCAGCGGTCATCTTCCAGCTTTCACTGTCCCTTTCACCAGTGGGCAGCATTTCATTGCCGTACTGGTCCCTGGCAACATAGCCGAACTGGGTCGTAGTGTCGCCCTTGCTGTTCAGAGTGACAATACCCTCGCCCAGGTGGTGGACCGTAACTGTGGTAAGGACGTTGTCATAGTTGAGTTCGCCCTCATGCACCACGGTCAAGGTCTTCTGCGCCTGGCAAATGGGGCTGCAGCTGACCTGCACATCTATCGTGCTGCCTTCATAGCCGCTGGTCAAATCCAGTCTGCCGTCGCTGGTAAGGACCACGCCCACAGGCGCGTCGCCTGCGAAAGACCACAGTGTGGTCGCGGGCGCCGCCATGGCGTCGCCATACTGGTTGATATACTTGGCGGTCAACTGAGTGACAGCCTTGTCCTTGACCTTTTCAGAGGTGATCTCCACCGCCTCCACATAGCTTTCGGCATGGATCAGCTTCAGATTGGCATAGCCGCTTACACCAGTAGCGGTATCGATCGCGGTAATGCGGACTTCACCGGGCGTAGCCTTTGCACCCACGGTAACGGTGCCGTCGTCCTCGTCGATAGTAACGCCTGTCGGTGTGCCTGTCAGGCGCCAGATCAAATCGTCGCTGGGGATCACGTCGCCGAACTGGTCTTTTACCACTGCTTTATACGCTACCGTGACAGGGGCGTTAGGCAGAACGGTCACCACATCGCTGTCGCCGGACACGCGAATCACTTCAATGGTATAGGCGTGGCTGCTTTCCGCAGGTTCACTGGTAATGCGGGCTGTGGCGATCAGCGTGCCGTCCGTCGTTGTGATCTCCGCCTGCACATCGGCATAGCTGCCGGGAGCGGGAATAGACAAATCGGCAGTATCCCCGTGAGGAAGCAGAGCGGCTTCTTCCGTATCGGAGACGACCGGCTTCCACTCCACGCCAGTAACGGAGGCGGGCTTCGCCATTTCCTTGCCGTACTGGTCATAGTACACCAGATGGATCTGACCGCTGCCGTTCTTCACGGCCTTTGGCTGAATATCGACGGAGGTCAGCACTGCGGTTTCGTCCGCTTCTGCCTTGATGCGGGCACTGCCGCTGATCATGGAGTCTGCCTGGGTCAGGGTGACCTTCACATTAGCGGGAGCTGCGCCGGCATTGACTGTCAGCGTTGCCGTACCGTCAGCATTCTCGGTCAGGACCATATTGTGGTCGCCACCGGTCATGCCCCAATAGGTATTACGATAGGGCGCGCTCATTTCCTCGCCGTACTGGTCCAGGACCTCAGGCGTGATGACCGCCGTAGCTGCCGCGCCGCTTCCGGAGGGGATGGTAAGGGTCTCGGGAGCCGCCGCCAGGGTAATGCTGTCAATTCTGGGGAGGTCGCCCTTGCTGAGCTTCTTGTACACGGTAGTGCCGCCGATGACGACTTCCACCGTAACGCTCTCGGTATCTGCCTGGCTGTAGTGCAGCACATCGCCTTCCATGTACACCTCGTCGGCTGTACCGCCCACAAAGGTGAACACATTAAAGATCGGTGTGCCCATGCCCTGCATGGGTCTGTTGTACTGGTCTACCGCGGTGGCGGTCAGGGTGATCTGATCTTTGGTGGGATTCAGCGCCGAGGGGGACACAATGATATCCTGCAGATGAGGCATACCGTAGATGATCTTCAGATCGGCTCTGCCGCTCTTTCTGGTATCCCGGTCGGTAGCTGCCACCTGATAGGTGCCTTCGGAAGCGGAAGCGCCTACCGTGACAACGCCGTTCTGATTGATGGCAGTGTCACTGGGCTCGCCCTCCAGCGTCCAGGTTTCGTCAATGGGGAAGCTGTTGCCGTACTGGTCCTGTCCGGCAGCGGTATAGGAAGCCACTGCGGGTCCGATCACGGCTGCCGCGCCGCCCACCTGTTCGACGATGATATTGTCCAGAGCGGGATCTCCCAGCTCTTCGATAGTCAGGTCGCCTGTCCCGGTGGCGTCGCCCGCGGTGATCCTGATCCTGATGAGAGCTTCTCTGCCGTCCAGCCGCTCCGGCTCGATCTCTTTTACAGTCAGCAGGCCGGTGTCGGCGTCCAGAGAAATATCGTCAACGAAATCAGAGCTTGTGTAGGGGTTCGTCCACTTGGTCGCACCCAGATAGGTCATTTCCTGACCGTACTGGTCATAATACAGGGCGGTCAGCTGGGTGGTCGTGCCGGGGCGCACCTTCTTCTGCTGCAGACCTGTGGAGGTCAGCACGCTTCTTTCCTTACTGGTAGCGAAGGAAGCTTCACCATACACATCGCCAATGGCGGCACGTACACGGATCACGTTCTGCACAGGGGCGTTGGGCTTAATGGTCACAACGCCGTCCGCCACAGTGATGCTGTCCGGGATCATCAGATCCTGCATGCTCCAATCAGGCGTCTGGTCTTCCATCATTTGACCATACTGGTCATAGACGGTCGCCTTGAACGTCAGGCTGTTGGTCTTCTGCTCCAGTGTGGGAACAGACATGACAGCGCTGCCGGAGATACGCTTGACATTGATCTCAGCGGGCTTGGGCTCGCCCAGGTCCTTGACCGCCAGGGTCTTGGAGGCGGTCTTCCCGGAGGCGGTATCGGTCACGGTGACTTCCACCTGCTTCAGCGTGCCGTCATAAGTGAGCGTGCTGCCGCTGAGGGTAACATTGCTGCCCTCGGGTTCTACATGATCGGGATCAAAGCTCCAGGTAAAGTCTCTTCCTTCCATCTCGTCGCCGTACTGATCCTGTGCGATGGCAAGCAGGGTCACGCTGGTCTGGCTCTTGGGAAGAGAGGAATTCTTAATGGCAATGGACGCGATCTGTCTTGCTTCTCTGCGCACAGTCAGCACATCAAAGCCGGACACACCGTTTTCCCTTGCGGTGGCAGTCACCTTGATGCCGATGGCGTTTTCCGCACCGGGTTCCACGGTGACGACCGCGCGGGAGGGATCGGTCTTATCGGGCGCAACGGACACGCCGGAGCCTGCGCCGTTCAATGTCCAGACAACATCGTCCTGGCTCAGCACAATGGGGTCTCCCGCCTGATCGTAGCATTTCGCTTCAAACACGGCGGTCTTGCCCAAAGCGCCTGTCCCCAGCGCCGGTACGATGATATCATCGGTGCCGTCGATCCTGGTGACCTCGATCTCCTTGACGTAGCTGTCGCCGCCGATGGGCAGCGTCTTGTACGCGGAAACCTTCCCGGTGCCGTTGTCCTTAACATTTACGGTAACATAGGTGGTGTTTTCGGACAGGGTAAGCTGTCCTGTCATCTCATCAATGGTGGCGGTATTCTCCGGCACGGAGGACTTCAGCGTCCATCTGGGAGACGCCGCCTCATAGTTCATTTCCGAACCGTACTGATCCAGATATTTCGCGTGCAGCGTGGGCGTCAGGTTCCCGCCGGGAATGGCGTCCTCGCGCACTTCGATGGTCTCAAAGGTAGATTCATGGCGTTTGGTCCTGGCTTCTGCCGTGCCGAACGCGCCGGATGCTGTCTCCGTCGCAGTCACGCTGATGGTCAGGTCGTCCGCCGTAACGCTGGTCACGGTGACTACACCTGTGGACTCGTCAATGGTGACGCCGGGATAGCTGCCGTTCAGCTTCCAGAGGATCTCCGGCGTTCCCGTAATGGGGAACTCATCTCCGTACTGGTCCAGATATTTCTTGATGGTATGGCTGTACTGGTTATCCGCCATGCCCGGCTCAGGTACGGAAACAGTCTTATCGGAGGGCACCTTCTCCAGCACCAGAGAGGTCAGATATCTCTCCGTGCTGCTGCCGAAGGTCATGGTGGCGTTGGGAGAAATTTCCTTTTCGCTGTCCTCCACATATACTGTCATGGAATTCGCGCCATCATAGGTCAGCGTGGCGGTATTCTTGCCTTCATCGGGAGTCAGGGTCGCCGAGTTTTCAGGATTCAGCGAAACCATGGTCCATGCGCAGCCCGTGGGCAGCTCACCCTCAAAGATATCGCCGTACTGGTCGCGGTACACCGCGGTCAGCTTGCCGTTTTCAGGCGGCAGGACCTTGCCGGCTTCCTTGACGGTCAGATATGTTTTCTGCGGGTCGGTGCGGTAGGTGTCAAAGCTCGCAGACCCCGTGACATTGGTGCCCTTTGCCGTCACCTCGATCTCGATATCCTCCTGCTGGGGCGCTTTGGACGTTACCGTGACAACGCCCTTATTGGCCGCTGTATCGTCGCCCTTTACCGTTACGCCGTCGATGGGGGTCTTCACCGCCCAGTCATAGCCGTCGGAGAAGGTGTAGGGATTCTCGTACTGGTCCTTCGCCTCTACGGTCAGGCGGAGGGTCTCCTCGCCGTCCTTGATCTCCACAGAGCTGGAGCTGACATTCTTCACAACGGAAGGTACGTCTACATACGCCTTTTCCGCCGTGACCTTCAGAGACGCCAGCCTGGGCGCGGAGCCCACATGCAGCCTGGTGACCTCGGAGGACTTGATATCCGCCTTGGTGTCGAAATCTCTTACCGTTACCTGCACGTCCACAGTCTTCAGATAATCCACGTGAGGCGTCAGCAGACCGCTTTCGCTGACCTCTACAATGGGAGCCTCCGGGTCTGGGCTCTGGGGATCGGAGTCGATCTTTGCCCAGTGCAGCGTGCCGGGAGCGGGCATGACCTCATCGTACTGGTCATAGCAGATAGCCCTCAGCTGGGTGGTGACCTCCGCGCCGGGAGCAAACTCAAACTGTATCGGGGCGATCTGGATCCTGCTCAGCACAGATTCTCCGCGAACGGTATTGAAGGTCGTTTCACCTGCCGTACCGTTCTGGTGCATCGCCATGATCCGAACGCCTTCCTTGGAGGGGGCCTCCTTGGTAACAAGCACTGTGCCCGTGGTATCGCTCACGGTAATGCCGGGATAGCTGTCGGGCAGCAGCCACTTCACAGGCTCGCCGGTGAGGATCGTGCCGAACTGATCCAGCACGGTCGCCGCAAAAGCTGCGATGGACTTACCGGAGCCGGAAGGCACGATAATATTGCCCGTGCCGTCTGTCCGGCGCACCTCAATGGCGCTTGCCACGGAAGCTTCCGCAGTTACCTTTACTTTCTTTGTGTCGGAAATGCCGTCAACGCCGCTGGTCAGTGTGACCTCTGCGGTGCCGTTTACCGGGCTCACCTTCAATATGCCGGTGGTCGCGCCGATCTCGGCGGTAGAACCGCTCTCCGCCGTGACGCTCCATCTGGCGGCAGCGGGAGCAGTCATTTCCTTGCCGTACTGGTCGTAATATTTGGCGTTTAAGGTCACGCCGGTGGTAGCCGCCTCTCTGGGCAGCAGATAATAGTCTCCCTCCTGCTGGGTCAGCAGGATCACAGCAGAGGTCAAAACGCTGTCTTCGCGGGACGCTTCAAAGGACGCGGTAGCGGGAGCAACCGAGTTGTCCTTGCTGGCGACCTGCACGGTCACCGTGCCGGCGTCGGTCAGGGAACCCACGGATACCACGCCGCTGTCCTGTCCCACGGAAACGCCGGAAACAGGCGGGCGAATGGAGTACACCAGCGCCACGGGCTCGGTCCAGGCTCTGTTGTACTGATCCAAAGGCTGCGCAACGGCATTGACAGTGGCGGCAGCTTCGCCGTTCTTGGGAACGTTGACTGCGGTCACTTCCTGCCCGGCAGCATCCTGCAGGGTCAGCGTCAGCTTGCTGAACGCAGCGGGATCGCCCACGGTGAGGGTGACGGTGTCGGTGAAGACCCTGCTGTTTCCGCTGTCGTCCTTCTGGCTGGGATCGGTCACAGAGACCGTTACCGTAACAGAATCCGCACCGCCGCGGGTCAGCACGCCTGTGGACTCCACAATGGCGGGAGTTGCCGTTGCAGGCTGGGTCTTGCTTTCGTCTATGGTCCAGCTGACGGTTGCTCCGTCCGGCTTGGTAATTTCCTTGTCGTCCGCGTTCAGATAGGCCATCTGCATGGTCATGGAGCGGTCGTCCGGCGGCATTTCGTGGCTGGTGATCTTTACATGATCCAGTATCACGTCCACGTTGCCTGCCTGCTTCTTATCCAGCTCCAGCTTAAAGACGCCGGACTTCGTAGTGTTCTGTCCCACTGCCTTGACGATCACTTCGCCCGCAGACGCTCTGGACGTGACGGTGACAATACCGCTTTCGGAGTTGATGCTCACCGTATCCTTGGTGTCGTTCTCAATGCTCCAGTAATACTGCTCCGTGCCGAACACAGGGTCGGTGTAGGGGCGGTTATACTGGTCATACAGCACCGCGCGCATGGCTTCATAATAGGGGCTGATCGCCGGTATCTGAATCACGCTCACTTTGCCGTTCAGACGGGTCACCTTCACGTGATCCGGTCTGGCTTCATCGCCCGCTTCGATCTGGGCGGTAGCCTGCGGCAGATGCACCTCCGGGTTCTCGGGATTGTCCACAACGGGGTAGGTCACATCGGCGGTGACAGTAACGGTGTGGTTGTCCTCATCAAAATGGAACACACCGTCTGCGTTCACATTGCTGGCAGGTCCCCACACAACGCTGGCATTCGCTGGGGCGTCGATGACCTGGTTGTACTGGTCATAATAGGTCAGGGTCAGCTGCCCGTCCTGCGTGCCGGCAGGGAAGCCTGTCTCGTTGATCTCCACTCTGACAGCGCGGGACTTTTCATACACTGTCTCCGCGATCAGCTCTTCCGCAATGACATGGGGGGTCCCGTCCCACTCCGCGGTGGTTTCCACGTGGATCGTAACGAAGGTGCCCTCCTTGGAGTCCTTAGGAACTGTGAGAATGGCGCGGTCCTCGGCGCCTTCCTTAGGCACAATGTTCAAGGGCGGTTTCTTAATACGGTTGCTGTAGGTGTCCCAGGTCAGTTCGCCCACGTCTGTCCAGGGGCGGTCATACTGGTCGAACGCCTCGCAGATGTATTCTTTCTCGGTATAGGGGTTCTGAGATTCCACCAGGATACCCAGATCGCCCCAGACCTCGATCTTCTCTGCGCCGGTAATGGTCAAATGATCCAGATGCGCGTCATCGCCCAGCTTGATGACCTGCTCCGGGGAGACCTCGCCGTCCACCTCCACCTTGACCTTGACCTCCGTGGAGTTGTTCATGGAGAGCTTGCCATCGGTGGTAAGCGTGGCGTCTGTCCCGGCGTCCACTAAGGTCCAGACAGCAGGGTTCTTGGGCTGATAATCAAACACGGTATTGTACTGGTCCAACACCTCGTAGCTCAGCTGGAAGTCCTTCTCCGGCGGGGCATAGGTATCCTTGACCCGCACCTTCTTCATAATGGAGGGGTTCCGGGTCAAATGGACAGTTTCCTGATGGGCAATGCCGGAAATACGCTCCAGAGCGGTTACCTCGACCTCCTGCCCGTCCAGCGCCTCACTGGTGATCACCAGAGCAGCGGATTTGCCCGCCGCGTTCAGCGTAACACCGGGCACCTGCGCAGGTCTCATCTGCCAGACCACGTCCACATCGCCCAGCTCTTCATCGAACTGGTTCAGTACGGCGGCCTTAAAGGACACGATGGTGGTCTGGTTCTGCCCGTTGGAGGGCTCCGGCACAAGGACGGGGTCCCCGCCTGTGCGTTCTACATCTATCTTATACGGCTTTTCATCGTCGCCGAAAATAATTTTATGATCCGGCTTGCTGATGTCAATGCTGCCGTCCTGATACCGCACGCTGATATGGGCCTCTTCCTCCGCGCCGTTCAGGGTCAGGGCACCGCGGCTGCTGTCACGGATGGTGACAGAGCCTTCGGGGTCAGCGCTTACCATGCCCCATGTATAAGTGCCTACGCCGATATCGGGAGACGGCATACGCTCGCCGTACTGGTCATAGAAGATAGGCGTCACTTCCAGACCGGGGTGTACGATCTGGCGCAGATAGCTTTCACGGACAGAAATCTGCTTCAGCTCGCTGTCGTGATGGCGCACGGACAGATCAATGTACGCAGGCGGCACATTGGTCACGCCTGTATCGTACAGCCGCACACCGATACGGATATGATCCTTCCTGGGCGCGCCGGGTCTGACCTGCACGGTGGCGTTCCGATGGTCGTCGGAAGTAAACGCGTCCAGAGAAACCGTCTGCGAGTTGTTGTCGCTGCAGTTCCAGATAAAGTTCTTCTGGTATTCGTCTGCCCACGCCTTACCGGAAGGCATGGTGCTGCGTCCATACTGGTCATAGGCGACCACCTGCATGGAAACCTTCTTATTCTGCTCGCCTGCCTTATTCTCCGGCACGGTGACGGAGATCACGTTTTCATTCAGCGTGATATCCGTGTCGCTGCCGGTATTGGGAACGATCTCCACCCGGCTGACAGCCGCTTCCCCGCCCAGACGGATCACAGTCTGGGGGGAATACTTATATTCGCTGTCGTCAGCGCCCACAGGCTTTACCTTGACGCGCACCAGAATGGTATCGCCGGGCTGCATGGAAGCCGGGCTCTCCCCTTCGGCAGAGGTCCAGGACAGGAAGCCGGTTTCTGCCACCAGTCTGGGAGTTACGCCTGTGGAGGTAGTGTAATCCAGCAGGTCCCACATAAAGGTATACTTTCTCTCCGAATCGGTGGAAACCTCCAGCACCTGCCCATGCTCGTCCAGCGCAGACGCCTGTAACGTAAACGTACCTTCAGAGGCGGGCACGACCCGGGTGTCTACCCGTGCGCTGGCAAAAGCGGTATCGCTTGCGTATTTGGTCACGAACCATGCGGTGCCGTTTACGATACCCGTGTTGCTGTTTGCCTTGACAGTCACGGTCTTTCCCTTGGGCGCGGAGCTGGAAATCAGCACTCTGCCGCCCTGGTTCACGGAAATGCCGGAAATGGCGTCTTCAATTTCCCAGATGAAGGGGGCGTCCAGCTCCATTTCAAAGCCATACTGGTCATAGGCAGTCGCCACGAACTGTACCGCCTTGAACTGCTCCTCACCCTTCTCATGAGAGGGAACCTCTTCTTCAAAACCGTCTTTTCTGCCGGTAGCTTCCCGCACCACGACCTTGGACAGGCTCTGCGCCTGACCCACACGGAAGGTCTTGGGCTTGGAAACGATGGTATTGGTGCCGGAGAGGGCTTCCACATGAACCGTAAAGCTCAGCGTTACGTCCTTCTGTACGGTCACCTTGCCGTCCTTGGTCAGCTGTACGCCGGCAGGCTCCGAATGATCCAGGATCCAGTTCAGCTCGCCGTTATAGGACATTTCCTGGTCGTACTGGTCGTAGAATTCCGCAGTCAGCTGCAAATTCTTGGCGTCGGACGCAATGGTGGCGTCCTCCTCGCCCTTGGGCTGTACCCAAATGCTGGTCAGCACAGGCAGCTCTCTGACCACGTTCACCGTCTTCTCCGTACTGACAGGAGCGCCGGAATCCGGGGTATGCGTCGCGGTGATCTCCACCTGGCGGGGCAGGTCCTGAAGCGCGGCGGCGTCATCGGTCACAGTCAGCACGCCGGTGTCCTCGTCAAAGGAGATACCGTTTTCCGACAGACCTGTAACCTGATACGCTGCGCCTATGCCTTCTTTTTCCTCGCCGCCTGCCGTAATTCCCTTGACAGTGTATTCGGCGGTCTTATCCACTTCGTTGGGACGGGGAACATATATCGTTGCGGGACCGTTTACCTGCAGGGACACGATAGCGTCGCTGTTCAGGCTGCCCACTGTGATCGTCTTGTTGGGAGAGATCACGCTGCCCGCCGTCGCGTAAACCACGGCAGTGCCGTCTGCGTCGGCAATATGCAGCTCGTCGCCCACCAGCGTGGTATCCGCGCTGGAACTTTCCACCAGGTACCACAGGGTCGCTCCTCTATAGGGGATCTCCTCGCCGTACTGGTCCAAATATTCTGCCCGCAGCTTGGCTGTCCTGGTATCTACCGGCACAGAATCGGTCAGCACGTTGACAAAGGTCAGCTTGCTTTCCGCCTTGCGCAGGGTCAAATAGGCAACGCCGGACATACCGCTGATAGAATCCACCGCCACGATCTCGATGGTCCCCTCCTGGGCGCTGCTGTCAACAGTGACAACGCCGCCGCTGCTGATGGACACGCCTGCGGGTGTGTCGGTGACCGTCCAGAAGAAGCTGCCGCTCATTTCCTTATGATACTGGTCAAATACGCGCGCCTGGAACACGGCAAAGGCATTGTCGCCGATACCGGGGATCAGCACGTCGCCGTCAGAGCCCTTCCGGTTGACCTCAACGGTGGTTGCCCTGCTGGCTTCTCCTCCAACGGGCAAAATGACCTCGCCGGAGTCGATGCGCCCATCCTCCGCGCTGACGCTCACTGTCATTTCGCTCACGTCATCTCTCAGGAAGGTGAACACGCCCATATCGTCCAGCGTCACGCTGGATTCGGGGTGGCTGCCCAGCAGGGACCAGTGCGCCATGCCGGAATATTCCATTTCCCTGCCGTACTGGTCGTAGAATACGGGGGTCAATGTAAAGCTGTGCTTTCCACCGGGTACGCTGGTCTCCTGTACGCCGATGCCGGACAAAATGCTGTCCGAATAGACCAGGTCCACCAGCGTGCTGCCGGAAATTTCCGTAGCCTCGCAGGTTGCCACGACCTTTACATTCTTAGTGGCTTCTACGTTTCTACCGATCGCCATTCTGCCGGATTTCCAAATCTCCACGCCATCGGGAGCGCCTTCCAGCGACCAGGTGATCACGGGGGTATCCATGACCTTGCCGTACTGATCGTACACAGTAGCGGTATAGGCAACAGGCAAAGGAGCGATATCGGGCTGCAGCAGCACAGTGTCGCTGCCGGACACCTCGATACGGTCCATAACTGCCTTCCCGCCTACGGTCAACACCTTCTTCGTGGACCTGCTGCCAATGGACAGCGTGACGGTCACGGTCTTCGCGCCATCATTGGGAGTGATCCTGCCGCCCGCGTCAATGACGCCGCCAGCTTCACAGCCCCAAACGGGACGGGCAGTATAGCTCATGGGCTCGCCGAACTGATCCAGCAGCTGTGCCGTCAGCTGGGTCGTCTTGCCGCCCTCGATCAGGTCTTCCTTGATGTTGGCTCTGCTTTCCTGGGAAATACCGTGGACAAAGTCTACGATGTATTCACCCTCTACGCCGGAAAGCAGATCAACGGCGATCACATGCACCTTGATCCTTTCCGGGGTGGCGCTGGTCACAGTAAGCAGACCGTTTTGATTGATGGTAACGCCCTCGGGGGCATTGTCCAGATACCAGCCGAACTTGCCCGTTGTTTCCACGCCGTACTGGTCATAGGAGGTGGCAGTGAACTGATAGGTATTCTTCTGCGCGATCTCATCGTCATACGCCGGAACGGAAACTACTCTGCCGTCCGGGTCCTTGGTGACCTTCACCGTAGTGGTGCGGGGGTCTCCGCTGATGAGAATGGGCTGGGTCCTGGACATGGTGCCGGAAGCGGACACACGGACATACACCGCGTTCAGGTCGTCGTTCAGCGTCAGCAGACCGCCATGGGGCGTGATGCTTACCTTGCCGAGCTGAGACTCCGGATCGGTGGTGGGGATATACCAGTCGCTGACGCCCTGATAATCAATGGCGGTGCCGTACTGGTCATAGTAATCCGCGTGCAGCTGAGCGACCTTCGTGCCGTAAGGCAGGGAGTTCTCCCGCACAGTGATGGTTTTAAGTTCACTGGGGCTGCGGTCCAGAGTTTGGATCAATCTGCCGCTTACCAGGTTTTCCTTATTCTCATTTTCAGAAATCTCTGTCGCCACAACCTGCACATTGCCGGGGGCGGTGTTCACCGCCACGGACATCTGGTTAGTGGTGGCGCCGTCCGCGTCGGGGAAGGTAACGCCTTCCGGCGCGCCGCGCAGCTCCCAGTTGACCTTCAGGTCCCCGACGGGCTGGAGGTACTGGTCGATACCCATAGCGGTATACTCCGCCTGGGCGGACGACTGGTTCCCATACGGAATATACAGTATCCCATAGCCGTCGGTGCGGGTCACTTTGATCTCCCGCAGCTCGGGGGCGTCGTCACTGAGTGGAATGCTCTTGACCGGGGTGCTGCTGTTTGTGCCTACGGTGACCTTTGCCTGCACCTTCACCGCTTCCAGCGCGGTATCGAAGTGCAGCTGACCGGAGGTGGTATTTGTAAAGTAAGTATCGGCGGTGGTGCCGTCAGGCAGCGTCCATTCCACAGCGTCGTAGCCCGCCATTTCCTGACCGTACTGATCCAGTGCCACAGCGGTCAGAGTGAAGGGGTTCTGCGCTCTGGGAATGTAATCGTTCTTAATGGCCGCGCTGGTAAATACCGGCGACGCCCGCTTGATAATCAGCGTGACTGTGCCGGACTTGCCGGACTCCGTCTCTCTGGCGGTGACCCGGACATTCTCACTGAACGCGGCAGAACTGACACTGAGCACGCCGTTCTGGTCGATGGAAATACCGCCTGTAGAGCTTTCCACTTCCCAGGTGACGCTTCGGTCGGTCATTTCATCGCCGTACTGGTTGTAGATGTGCGCCTGATAGGAGGTTGTCGCCTTCTCACCGCTGTCTTTGGCAGGAACCATCACAGCGCCTGTGCCGTTCCGGGTGACCTCCACCTTATCCACATACACATCGCCTGTCCGCTGCAGCAGCACCTCCCCGGTGGACACGCCGCGGCAGCTGGCTTCCACCACGACCCACGTGGTGGTGGGGTCAAGAGGATCCAGACGGGCATTGTATGCGCCGTCCTGTACCAGCTTTGTGAGATAGCCGTCCTGCCGCAGCATCTGCCATGTCACAGAGCCCTGGGCGGACATTTCCTTTTTATACTGATCCAGCCAAACCGGCTCCAGAACCATAGTCTGCTTGTCGCCGGGCAGCGCCTTCTGCTTGACTTCCAGATAGGTAAATTCGGAAGGATCGCGCACGATATCCACCGTGCAGGTACCGTACACGCCGGTATCGCTGTCGGTGGCAAATACCGTCATCTGGATATTGGGCGCACCGCTTCTCACCGTCAACACACCTGTCTGAGAAATGTTGATGGCGTTTTCCTTGTCGCTGAGCGTCCAAACCAGGTGGGTGTCGAACTTGGCGCCGTACTGGTCATAGCCCTGAGCGGTAAATGCCTTGCTGGCGGGAGCGTCGCTGTTCTCCATATCCGGCACCTTGATCCCGCCGCCGGGGTGAGGTGTGACTACGATCTTGGACAGGTATCTCTTTGTCCCGTGGTTCAGGTCCGCCGAAGCGGTCAGAAGATCGGCCTTGGCGTCAGGCTTCACCTCAACGTCCACATGGGCTTCCGTCACCGTGCCGAAGGTGATTTCCGCGTTCTGGTCCGTGCTGTGCTTCTTCAGCTGGACGCCGGCAGTAGTGGTGCTCCATGTCGCCACTGCGGTGGCAGGGCACTCCATCTCGTCGCCGAACTGATCCAGATAGCGCAGCGTCAGCTCACCGGGGTCCTCGTCGGCAGGGAATCCGCTTTCCACGATCTCCACAGCGGTCAGCCGGGGCGTTTCCCTTACCACGGAGAAATCCCTGTACCCGGAAATATCCGTAGGCTTGCCGTTCACATAGCAGGTGGCAGTCGCCCGCACATCGGGGATCGCCTCAGCGTCCGGCGGAATGGTGATCTGCCCGGTTTTGGAGTCCCATGTAGTCCCGACCGGGGCGTTCTGCACGCTCCAGACGATTTCAATATTGCCGTCTTTCAGTTCCTGTTCGGTGTACTCCTGGGTATACTGGTCAAATACCTTTGCCCCGAAGGTCACCTTGCGTTCCTGTCTGCCGTTGATCCGAATGGGCAGATAGCCCTCCGCCAGGCTTACTTCTACCTGGTTCGGCATTTTATCGTCAGCGGAAACAGGGATCAGCACATCGCCGGACTTGATCCCGGCGGCGCCTACCTCTACGGTCAGCGAGGTGGTATCTCCCGTGCCGCCGAAGGTCACATAGCCGCTGAGGGAAACGTTGACGTCGGTCCCTTCCGGCGTAGCGGTGATCTTGTTCCACACCTCATAGCCGCGGGGGAAGGTCTCCTTGCCGTACTGGTCATAATAGATCGCTTCCAGCTGAATATTCTGGCGGGGCAGCAGCTTCTTCTGGCGCACGCCGATGGCGGAGAAGACGGACTCCTCCTTGGTCAGCATCAGCTCTGCCGTGCCGAAAACGCCGGTTTCCTCGTCCACCGCCGTGATGATTACTTTGCCCTGTCTGGCAGAGCTGCTCACAGTGAGAACGCCGTACTCGTTGATTTCCAGACCCATGGAGGACTCGCCGGAGACCAGCCACTTCACATTGGTCAGCGGCGTGCCGTCATGGATATCCAGCTTGTACTGGTCGATGCCGTATGCCTCATAGCCTACGGAGACCTGCCGATCCTTGCCGTCTATCCGGCTGGGGATCGCCACAGGACCATTGCCCAGGGCGCGCTTGACGACGACCTTTTGCAGCACGGAGGGTTCCCCGTTTATTTCCAGTATATCGTGAGCTGTCAGCGTGGGCATTCCCTGGAAAACGCTGGTGCTTACCGTAACGCCGACGCTGTTTTCTCCACGCGCGAAGTAGATCCTGGTGGTCCCGTTGGGACCGGGGCGCAGCTGCGCGCTTGTACCGCTGTCCTTTGTCCAGGTAAAGTCGGCGGGAGTAAGCTCATGCTCTCTTCCGTTCGCGTCTTTATAAGTAGTGACTTCCACGCCGTACCGATCGTACACCACAGCTTCCAGCTGATATCCTGCCGTGTTGTAGGAGGGGAACTTTGTGTTGTATACCTTCAGTGTATAATCCGTCTCAAAGGCAGTGCCGTTTCTGGTAATATTTACAAACGTCTTGCCTACGATCCCGGTTTTGTAATCTCTTGCCTTGACCACAACGTCCTTTGCCTTTGCCGCATAAAGGCTGGCAGTAAGGTTGGCGTTCTGGCTGCCGGTGCCCTGGGTCAGGGTAACGCCCTCGGGCGCGCCCACCAGGCTCCACACCAGACCGTCCAGCACCTGCGTGCTCATCAGGTCGCCATACTGGTCATAGGGGCGGGCGGTAAAAAGCGTGGGGCTGGAACCGGCATTGATGGTATTGCTGGTGCCGGTGACCTGAATGGTAGTCAGTTTTCTTTCGCCTGCCTGGTACAGGGGAATCGGACCATAGGACTTTCCATCGACCTTGATCCGAATTTCCACCTCCATCGCCGTCTTGGAATAGATCAGACGGTTGGGGACGCCGGATTCGGAATGGTCAAAGCTTGCGGTCGCCTGATCCGCGGGCTTCACGCCGGTCACTTCCCACGTTATCTCGCTGGGCGTATAATTCATTTCCCTGCCGTACTGGTCCAGATAGACCGGGTGCAGGTCCAAATAGGTATCGTCCTTGCCGGCGGGAGCCATGGGCAGGAAGCGTTCCTTGGTGGTCACGTCCTTCAGGGAGCTTTCCGCCTGATCCGCCAGAATGCTGAACTGGGTAGAGCCTTTGGCGCCGCTGCTTCGGTCCACCGCGGTCAGGACCAGGTTCTCCCGCTCATTCTCCGGGATAATGGCTGCCTGGCTGGAAACGCTGACCGTACCGTGGCTCATGGTCTTGCCGTCCACTGAGATGGTATCGCCAACCACGCTGATACCGCTTACGGTCTTCTCAAAGCTCCAGTTGAACAGCCTGCCTTCCATTTCTTTCCCATACTGATCGTACACATGGGCAGTATACTCCACCTTTGCGTCGGAGCTGTCATACTGGGGTACATGAACAGGAACTTCGCCGTTGTACTTGACGATCTCCACACGGGTCGCCTTGGGAGCGTCCCGACCGATGGTGATGGTCTCTTCGATCGGCGCAACATCCTGTACCGCGTCACCTACAGGGGTAATGCGGACGCGGATACTCTTGGTGGTATCGCCCATGACGAATAAACCGTCAGCGGACAGGGTGGCAACGCTGGCAGTGGGGTCCTCTTCCACAGCGGACAGCAGCTCCCAGGTAGCGGTTGCGCCGTCTACGGTGATAGCGTCATGGTACTGGTCAAAATATTCATACTCCAGCTGGACGGGTCTTGCGGTAGCCGCCAGGGAATTGGGGGTCTTCATGCGAATGCCGATCAGGTTGGGTTCTTCCCGCTCTACCTTTGCCACACCTATGGCAGAAACGATCTGCTGCCCTGTGGTGATATCCGTATACCCGGTAGAAGCCTTCACCGTCACGTTGCCCGCGGGGGTCGTGCTGAAAACACGCAGCACAGCGCTGGGGTCATCTGCCGAGCTGGTCTTCCTCTCAATGGTGATGTTGCTGTCGGGGGAATCCACCACGCTCCAGATCAGCTCATTGTGCCCGGTAAAGTTTTTGAACTCCTCGCCATACTGATCCCTGGCATAAGGGCGGATCTCAAAAGTGTCAGACTGCGGTTCGTCCCCGTTAAAGGGCAGTATCAGCTTGGATGCCGGCTCCACCGTCAGGGTGAGCTTGTCTACATAAGGCGCGTCGCTGCTGACTGTGATCCGATGGTTCCTGCACGCCACATTTCCAACCTGGGCATTGACATAGAACCACTGGGTATCCTTCGTATAGGTCACATACCCGTTAGAGTTCAGCGTGACCGTACCGCCGCCGTACCAGCCACTGCCGGCGCCGGCGCCCTCGCTCCAGACTACAGGCTCGGTGGGCTGCATGGGCAGACCGTACTGGTTCAGGTATTCCGCCTTCAGGTAGGCCTCGCCGCCGGTAGCAGGATCCGTGCGGACCTTCTTCTGCAGTACCCGCAGAGAGGTAAGAACGTCCGGCTCATAGCCTACGGAGAATGTGGCGGAATCGTGCAGCCAGCCGCCGTCCGCCGTGGGCGCGCTTGCCAGGATCGTCGTAGAATCGCTGGGATTGGTCACAGAATTGATACGCACTACGCCGGTCTGGGTATAGGTCAGACCGGTAGGCTCATTCTGCATGGACCAGACCACGCCGTCCGGGGTCCCCAGAGAATCGCCGAACTGGTCGTATCCGATGGCGCGGTATACGGAAAGGCGCTCTGCGTTTAAGCCGTCGCTGCCTACGGGCGGAATGAACATTCTGTTGCCGCCCAGCACGTTCTTCACTTCCAGCCTGGTCAGAACCGACTCCTCCGCGCTGATGGGCAGCTCCTTTTCCACCGACAGGGTAGACCCCTTGTAATCGGCGGTAAGGCTCACGGTCACACTGCCCTCCGTAACGTCCTGCTGGACGGAGATCTGGTTTCCGTTATCAATTTTTACACCCTCCGGCGCAGCGACAATGCCCCAGGTCAGTCTGGCGCTTTCCGGGTCGATCTCATCGTCAAATTTATCAAACAGGCTGGCGCGCAGCTGCACCGTATCTCCCGGGCGCAGCCTGCCATTGTCGATTTCCACACGACCCAGCGTGTTCTTTTCGGCGGTGTCGTGAACCACCTTGATGTCCTTTATCCCTACCAGGTCGGTAATATTCCCGCTCTTGTCAGTGTAGGTCACGGTCAGCCGGATCGTCCCTTCAGGGACCAGCTCGTTCAGGACCACCTTGCCGTACTGATTCTTGCGCAGCGAGCTGGGAACACCTGCGGGGTTGCTGGTCCTCAGTTCGATGCCGCTCATGCCGGGAGCGGAGAAATCCCACTTGATGTTCCTCACGCAGCTGTCCAGATAGACTTCCTGTCCAAACTGGTTCCGCAGGGTAACCTTATAATAATCGTCATCTCCCGTACCGGCAGGGGATATGGTGGGGAAATTCTCCACGCCGGACTTCACCGTAATGGTGTCGGGACCATCGATCTGCAAATAGGAGGGCGTGCCAACGCCGCTGCCAATAGCATGGATATCCGTGATATTCTGGGGAACCTCGCCGCTCAGATTGGATTTCACATTCGAGCTGATCTTGGTATAGCTTCCCGCGTGGTCCGCAGTGGGGCGCACCTGCAAAAGGCTCGGAATAAAGTTCCATATCGTGCTGCCGCCGTCCTGAACCTGCTTGTATTCCCTCTCTACAGTTTCTCCGGGCTGCACGGTATAGAAATTGCCGTACTGGTCGTATTCCAGAGGGGTCAGGTTCGTCCGTTCGCCCGCTAAGACATAGATGGGGGTTAGACCTACCCTTGCCAGGTGGGGAGCGCTCTCATACCGGGTGGTCAGCTTCGCCGTACCGTAAACGCCGGAGTTTTTTTCAATTGCCACAACAGTATAGGCGCCCACGGCGGTATTGCTCGCTACCGTAACGCGTCCCTTCGCGTCTATGCTCAAACCGGTGTGATCGCCCAGGAAATCCCAGACAATGTTATCATCACCGATATCCAGCCCGCTGCTGTCGGTGACCTTTGCCGTGAACTGCAGATCGCTGGCATAATTCAGGGAGCCGTCCGCCTTTGTTTCAGGAATCACAACATCTGTATCGTCGTTGGTGGTAACCGTCACCGCCGCCACGAGCCCGGCATCTACGACAGGCAGGTGAACAAGACCGCTGCTGCACGGAGCAGAGGTTACCGGCTTCCCGTTTTCGTCTGTGCTCAGATAGGACGCTTCAAATTCTACAATGATCTCCTCGGCGCCGGAATACGTGGTCACGCTGCCGGTTGCCGGAATAAAGGTAGCATAGGTATAGTCCGATCTGTTGGCAGGTACGGTGTCAAAGGAATCTGCCTTCCATGTGATCTTCAAATTGGCAGGGGGAATGACCGCGCCGTACTGGTCCACACACCGGGTCTCCAGCACGGTGGTGCCGTTGCTTCTCACCGCCTCGTTCACCACTTCGGCTTTGCCAACGCTGATTGCTTCCTTAGTCAGGTTGATGGTGCGGCTGCCGGTAATGCGGCTGCCCGCGCTGTTAGAGGTTTCCGCGGTGAGGGTGATCTCTCTTGCCGCCGCCTTTGATTCCAGCACCAGTGCCAGATCCTGCTGGGTACGGGTCTCATTCAGCGCGCCCGGGCGCAGCTCGATCCCTTCATAGGTGCCGTAGGTGGGTTTATACTCGATCGTCTCGCCTGTCTGCAGGGTCCAGGCGTCCTCATACTGGTCATAGAAGCTGGCGGTCACAGGAATGGACAGCATTCCGCTTTCGCCGGACTCCTGTACCTTCGGCACGGCATAAGTGGTTTTCTCCGTGCTCAAATCAATTTTATGCAGGGCACGAACGCCGCCGAACCGCAGCGTCCCCTTGGCGTACGGCTTCTTTTCCTCACCGTCATAGGTGGCGATCGCCTGCACATACACCACGGCATTGATATCGTGAACGATGAGCTGACCGTTTTCCTTTACCTCGTAATCGCCCTGGTTTTCCGCCGCATGGGCAGGGTCCTCCTGCCATTTGACAGACAGCTTGGCAAAGTTTTCGTCGATCATCTTGTAATCAGTGCCGAACTGGTCCACCGTTGCAAACTGCAGATAGAAGGGCTTTGTTTCCGTGTCGTCCGGGAAAATCTCGCTCTTCACGCGCACATTTTCAAAGGTGGACGCGCTGCGGATGATCTTCAGCGGTTTGGTGTCTTCCCGCGCTTCCTCGCCGGTGGGCTGTACCCGCACGGAAACCTTCAGGTCAGTGGAAGAGCAGGTGCTGAAAAAGGTCAAACGGTTGCGGTAAGGCATACCGCTGCTCAGGTACTCGCTTTCCTCCATCAGCTCCGTATCGGCGTCAAGCGGTTTTCCGTCGGCGTCCGCCAGAGTCCAGGTATACGCCTTATTGTCGGTAACAGGATCCATCTCCTGATTGTACTGGTCGTACAGCTTTACCTCATAGTAGACATTCTGATAGAACTTTCTGCCATCGACTGCCGGAGGCAGAGAAGCCTGTTCCGACTGCTCCTTTTCTGTGGAAACCGTATTATCGTAATACGTGCTGTATTCATCGTTGTGGTAACGAACCAGTTCCACCCGATCAAACTTGGGATCGTCCTTCAGCAGGTTTGCTGTGTAGTCGCCCGCCTTGTCCAGATCCGTACCCTCGGTGTTCTCAGGGTGGAAGGTCGCCTGGATCTTGACCTTGCCCCGCTCTACGTCGGCAGCGCTTTTTCCTTCACCAAAGCTGAAATTTACCTTGATGGGCGAAGTGCCGTTCCAGGTGATCAACCCGTTCTCGTCCTGGGTAACTCCTTCTTGAGGAGTCAGTACGAACGCAGTGCTGTTTGTGCCGCCCTCCACATCGCTCATGGACAAACGCAGTGTGCCCTTGCCAATGGGGAAGCCGTACTGATCCTTGACATTTACGGTTAAATCCAGACCGCTCTCCGGGAAGCTGCCGCTTTCCTGATCGGACACATTCACGTCTCCATTGTTATTGCCCTCCCCGTCCAGCACAGCAACGGAAGTGGCGGAAGAAGGCTCCTTGATCAGTGAAACGTGGATCACGGGAACACCGCGGAAGCCGATCCTGTCTCCTACGGGATCCGGCTCATAATCCTCCATATATACCAGGTTTCTGGACGCCCGCAGATACACGTCCAGCTTTTCGCCGGAATTTTGAGAAGCCTCCGGCGTGACGAGGATCTGCCCGTTATGTACCTCTTCTTTTATCGGTTTGTCATCTTCACCTTTCACTGGATTGCCGTCTACACCGATTTTATCCACCAGCTCTGTTCCCAGGCTGACGCCTTTGGACAGCTCTGCTTCGTCCTCGATGGGGTTACCGGCTGCATCGCAGAATTCCCAATACAGGTCGGTGGCATTAAAGGTTTTCACATTGCCGTTGACGTCAATGCCCTTTATCTTGGAATAATCGATCTCCGTAGTGACCGTTTTTCCCTCGGTGGGGATCGTCACTTTGGGACCCACTGCCCCTACATACAGATGGGTAATGGCAGGGACGTCCCAGCCGGTGTAATAAATACCAATGTTCCATTTATCCGGGTCATTTGAAGTATCGTTGTTGGCTGCATCTCTGTTCCGTATCTGCCAGGAAGATATGTAGTTAACGCCTACATTGGCGTCAATGGCGGGCAAAACATCATAGTAATACCCCACTTCTTCCCGCTTGATCACATTATCGACCTTGTGCGTGGTGATATATTCAATTGCGCCGATGGTGTACGCAGCCGTGCTGGACACGATGGCTTCTTCCTCGTTGTAGCTTACGGAATCCCTATCGTATCCAATATCCTCTGCCGTTCCCAAACGGAAGCTGTTTTCGGTCAGGTTGTCAATATCGTTATTTCTTACCTTAAAATAGAGTGTGCCTACTTCAATTTCGTTGCCGCTGTCCGCACTGGTATTCAGCGTAAATTCATAGCTTAAATAGGTGCGGGGTTCTTCCCCGTCCCTTCCCGTTTCGGGAGAAACTACCACATATTTACTCTGTGTTTCATCTACCCGCAGCGGAGAGGTGGGTCGGGTAACGCTGCCACCTACCGCATCGGAAAAGCTGCCAATAGGGCTTTCGCCCTTTGCGCCGTAGCCGCCGGTTTTTCCCTTATCGCCGGACACCTCCAAGGGTCCCTTGCCGCTGGCAAGGTAAGGCGTCAATACCTTGGGGTCTACAGAAAAGAGAATCCGCCCGGAATGCAGACTGGTGTTGCCCACACTGGTCGCATATACGGTCATTTCCAGAATGCCGTTTCCGGAGTCGAACTTCGTCTGCGCCAATCGGATACCCGCCTGCGCGCCTATGTCCTCAAATTTTCGGGCAGAGGCAAACGGTGCGCTGCTCAGAAGCATGGTCACCGCCAGCAGGAAAGATAACACTCGTTTCATTTTCTTTTTCATGTGGTCCACTCTCCTTCTTCGATCGTTCCTAAAGTAGGTCTGAAATTCTATTTTGGTAAGGTATTTTCTTTCGATGTCAGGGCTGTTGGGATTGCCCTGAGCAGGAGAAAAAGATCGGAAGCTTCTTCTCAAAACGCAATGGCTTCTTTTCCTTCTGCTCAAGGCGATCCCTTTTCAGGAATCGCCGCTCCTTTCTGCAAGCTTCACAGAAAGAGCTGAGCGAGACTAAAGCTTGTCTCTTTTTTCAGTTCCCCAAAGGGGGAACCTTCTCTTTCGAGGGGGCTTCCCCCTTTGGGGGGAGCGGGCACGCTCCCCCTGGGGAAACAGTTTCGTGCTTTCCTTATTCGTCCGCCGGAATAGGCAGGAAGCTTTCATACGGATAATCCGCATCTGTCGTGCCCAGATTGCCCAGCAGGAACATGCGGTCCAACGCATTGACCACGCCGTCCTGGTTGAAGTCGCAGCGCTTGATGATGGCTTCCTCCGCAGGGTCGGTATCCGGCATACCCGAGTATCTGTTGTAGTAGCTGATGAGGATATTCAGGTCGGTATCGTTGACCTTCTGGTCTCCGTTCACATCGCCGCCGATCAGGCGCAGGTTCATGGTGTACGTTGCACTGGTCGTTCCCAGCTTCAGCGTGTAGCGGCCGGGAGCCTGGCGGTATTTCCGTCCGTTATAGGTCAGGAAGCCGTCTCTCTCCACTACTACATAATAGATCCCTTCGCTGTAGCTGCCCTTGTTCAGGATATTGGGTATCTCAAATTCGCCGCCATATTCATTGCTCTCCGTGGTGTACACGGGAGGACGGTCAAACGTGCCGTCCGGCTGCAGTGAGGTAGTGCTTGCGTCATAGATCGATATTTTCGCTACGCCGGTGCGCACATTGAGCGACATCATTTCGGGAGTAATGTAAATACGTCCCTTCAGGGTGCTCTGTCCAACTACCTGGCGAACCTTGACCTTGACAGGCTGCTCCACGTGTTCGGCGGTCAGGAATACCCAGCCTTCATACACACCGTCTTCCAAATTGGCGACGGGGTGGATATCCACTGTGCCGATCCCGCCCAGGCTCTGCTTCAGGTTCGTCTCGCTGGGTCTCTCAGCCTCAAAGTAGGAGCTGACGGTCTTTCCTTCTCTGTCATCGTAAACGGTGACCTTGATATCCTCCAGATCGCCGGTGCCTCTGTTCTCATAGGACAGGGTCAGGTTCGTAAGCTGGGTGTAATCCACCTGCAGGCCGGCGAACTGGTACTCGTAATGATCCAGAGCGCCGTTAGAGGATATCTCTTCCATGAAGGGTTCGCCATCTGCGTCCTCATTGATGACGCCCAGAATATAGCTTGTGACCGGGCTTTCATCGTCCTGAATGAAGATATCGGTATGGTCGCCGCCGTTGGTAAGGTAGCAGTAGCCCGCGTCGGAGTTTTCGATCGTCAGCATCAGTCTGACGACCATGTGTCCCTGCTGATCCTCGTTATCCAGCAGGACCATGCTCACGTCCTTGCTGGTGGAGGTTCCGAAGGTGATCGTCTCATAGGGCTTCAGGCTGCCATCGCTGAAGAACAGGGTCCTCTTTGCCGCTTCCAGCTGGTCGCCTGTCAGCTCAATAGGCTCGTCAGCCTCGTTCCGCAGGATCGTGCCGTACTCGTCCGCCGCATAATAGACCGGGGTGACCCTTACGGTCGCGCTGGCGTCAACGCTGCCCAGCTTACCAATGTTGAAGGACATGTATCTGCCGTCCGGGTAATCCTTTTCCTTGTAGGAATAGGTTCCTCTGGTAAAGCCGTACTGTGCCATCGGGAAGTTTCCTTCCGTGGTCAGTGCCACATGACCTCTGCTGTACACTCTCTCCTCACCCGGCAGCTTGTAGTAAGACCACAGCCAGTAGGTGACGCCCGGGGTCAGACCGTTCACGCCGAACCGCAGGTCGCCGCTTTCCACAATAGGCTCCCGCCCATTGTCGTTCTTGTACACCTTGGAATCAATGGCGGTGGCAGGAAGCGCTGTCGTATTCGGGTCGAATCCTGCATCGGTTACCAGCACAACGCCCACTTCGTCGAATTGCTTGTGAACACCCAGATTGGTCCTCACTTCGCCGGAAATGAAGTCGTTGCCCACGTTGCCCTCCGAGTCTATCAGCTTATACACCAGGTACACGGTCTGCCCGTTCACTGTCTTGGTGGTAAAGGCGGGGCTGGTTTCCTTGGTATAGCCCTCCAGCGGGTCTTCCATTGTGGTTTCTCCCGGTACGTAGCAGTCGTGATACTTGTCGATGATCTGCTGTACCGTGTAGCCTTCCTTTTGGTAGTAATCGTATTCTTCCTTCGCGGTATCCTTCCAAACGAAGCTCTTCTTGGACAGGATCTGCGTAGAAGGCGCATCCTTGATGACGAAGTCCACCGTCTGAGAAGTGGGGTTGCCGCCGAAGCGGGTGACCAGCTTCATCATATAGGTGTTTTCCTTATCGGTAGGCTTCAGCTCCACATTGGGAACCACTTTGCCGCCCTCTCCTGTTTGCAGCCAGGTGCAGTAGCTGTTCGCCAGGGCGTAATTCAGCTCCAGCCAGTAGGTGGTCTTGCTGCCAACGTCCTTCATCACCTTATCGGGAACGGTCGCCAGCAGACTGTTGTACTGTTCTTCCGTGATGGTGATGTACTTCGTGACAGGCGGGGCTACTCTGGCGATCGCCAGGTTCATGCCTGCCTCAGTCAGCTTGCTGCCGTTCACATACAGCGGTGATGTCGCCGCAGTGCCCAGCAATGCCTTCGCCTTGTTCACAACGGTGGCGTCGCCGGTCACACACAGCTGCTGATACAGGGTATCGTAGTCGCTGGAGCCCAGCGCGGTCTGATACTCGTTGGGCATGACCAGCAGTGCGACCTTGCTCAGGCTGATGCTGCCGTTGCCGGAAGACACCATAGCGTTTACCTGCACCAGTTCGTCCATACTGTAGGCTCTCTTGTTCTCTATCCGCTTGGAGGCACTGCCTACAATGGAAGAGCTGGGCACGTTGCGGTTGATGACCAAACGAATGTCGTTTGTAGTCTGCGTGGTAGTCGTATCGCTGTCAGACGCCCGCATTTCCAGTGTATTGTATACGCCTGTGTTCAGCGTTGCCCCGTCAAAGGTCACGGGATAGAGATTTCCTCTCTGCGTTGCAAGCTCCTCGCTCTTGGGCATACTCTCCCCGGCGGCAAATTCTGGCGCTGCGCCCTGTACGCCGGAGATAGTACCCTTAACGGCGGGCTTTACGCTGCTTTCTTCCCGTGCTCCATCCGGGTCCCAGGCTGCCACGTTGATGTGGAAGGTCTTGCTGCTCATGCTGTTGTCTACCAGCAGATACTGCTTCCCGTCAGTGGAGGTCCTGACCTTCTCCGAATCGTTATCGTAGTAGCGGTCTGCTTCTGTTGCCAGCTTCACAGAGGGGCTCTTGTTGAAGGTGATGTAGTTGTTGTTCACCGGTCTGTCCCAGCCAGCCACATCATTTTTCTTGGTGTATTCCAACAGGGCTTCCGTTGTCCAGCTTCCGCTGCCCGTATTCAGGCGAGGCTCCGTGGTGTCCTTGGCATACCTGTAATAGTAGCCCTCGCGGTTTACCACATACTCCTTGCCAAGAGAATACTCCACACCCTGACCGTTCTGTCCGCCAAGGTTGTCGGCGCTCGTTGCGCCATTGGAGCGGATCTCCTCGACGTAGATATTGTACTCATACAGCGTGCTCAGGTTCGTCCAGGTCGCTCTGGCAGCGGTTTCGCCCATTACCTGGGTGACCTTGGTCTCTTTCCACTTCTGCGTGCCGTCGCCATTGCGGTTTGTTCCGGTGGGATCCCACTTTTCGATACCTACCTCATGGTAGATAGGCTTCCCATCTTCGCCCAGAACAGGCTCGCCTTCAGAGTCCACTTCCTTCTCAAATGCCTTCAATGTCAGGAAATATTTCTGATAACGACCGCTCAGGAGGGCGTTATAATTCATCTGCACCGTAATGGTTCCGCTGTTATCCGTGCCGCCGGGCGTGCTGGCGGAGACAGGCTCCTTACAGCCATCGGGATAGCAGGGATACGTCATGGTTTCAGAGAACAGCTGGTCATAGCCGGTGGAGGTGATCAAATTGCCCATCTTCTCCACCTTTGCCTCATCATAGCTGGAACCATAATGGGCATTATAGTATTCTTCGCTGATCGCCGTCGTAGTAGAGCCGGCGCCTGCGGAATTCACATAGGCATAGCTGTACTTGAAAATGGAGTCGGCAGCAAAGCTGTTTCTCTCATCGGTATAGGACAGCGTGCCTGCGGGCAGCTCTGCCAGGAACATACCATCGCGATAGATCTGGATCCCTGTTACCTCGCTGCTGGGCTCCAGCCAATGCAGGATCACCGGCGAGTTGGGAGAGGTCTGTTCCTCAAACCAGAAGCTGTCCATAGGCGGAGCCGCAGGACTCAGCATCAGGCTGGAAACGTCATCGCTCATGCGGCTGACGATCCCATCGCTATTCCTCGCCACGACCTGCATGTGATACCATCTGCCGGGCGTCAGGCCTGTGATGATAAAGCGGTTATCGGCGCCCAGCTTCGCCCAGCCGCCGTTTACATCCGCATTGGCGATGGTCATATCCGTCATGGAGCTGGAATTGGAGGTATATACCAGATATTCCGTTCCGTCGGGGTTGCCGTTGGGGTCGATCTGCAGCGCCACGCTCTTGGTGGAGGAGTTGCCCGCATCGTCCAGCGCTTCCGCTCCCAGCGGCGCAGCCATGTTCGCCATGCTGTACACAGTAGAGAGCTTCGGTTCACTTTCGTTTCCGACGCGGTCGCGAGCCATCACATACACATAATACCGCTGGTTCGGTTCCAGAGGATATACCGTGCCTGTCTTTTGATCCCTGATCTCAGTATAGGAGCAGGTATTGGATTCACTCCATTCGCTCCATGCACTGACATGGGACTGGCTGTTTTCCCTCGGTCCGTCTGCAATGCAGAAGCGGTACGGCTTAGATGCCAGCGCGTCGTCCGCATCCTTAATGCCGTTTGCCACTGCGGTGATCATATGGGTGGTTTCCGTTCTGGAAATCTCTCTCCGCACGAATTTTACTTCCACCTCAATGTTCGCGTGGATATTGCTCAGCGTGTAGGACGTTACCGCGCCTACGGAACGGCCGACCCGGTTATTGTTGATGAGTTCGGTAATGATCAGGTCCTGAACCCGATATCCGTCCTGGGGAGTGGGCGTAATGACAACGCTGGCTCCTTCGGGGATCCTGTCGAGCGTCATGCTGACTCCGCCAACCGGCGTGATACCGACCATGCCTCCCTTATTGGAACTTGTTTTCAGCGTGTAGGTCTGCCGTTCAAAGATGACCTCCAGCGAGCCATCGCTGACAGGGTTCGTCAGCGTATACATATACTGCCGAATGCTCGTGCCGGGCATGGGCTGCAGCCCTTCCGCCAGATCCACAGTCTCCGGTCCATTATCGGCGCTGGTATAGGAATGGTACAGATGCTCCACCTTATAGCCAAGCTCGGGAGTGATAATGAAGGTTCTGGCGCCATTCACGGGGATTCTGACGTCGTCGCCCGCGGCAACGATCGTGCCATGCGGATTACCGTCTTCAGCCGACGCTCCCACACTTACCTGATAGGTTCGTTTCAGCGTGGTGATGACGTCAAATTCTACTTTGATATCAATACCGGGATCCGTACCCTCCTCGGTCCATTCGGGCGCGGTGTACGGGCAGGTCGAAGCGCCCTGCGCAAAATCTGCCGGGGCTTCGCCGTTTACCAGCAGGCTCTTCGTGCCATATCCCTGCTTCGCACCCATATGGATATAGATTTCCTCGTTCACGGGTACGCGGTAGGTATTGTTGCCCTGATCCATAACGCTGTCATTGTCGCTGAGCAGTGTTACAAACTCACCACAATCCGTATTATACTGGACTCTGACCAGACGGGTGGGGATCGTTTCAAAATCAACCCAGATGGCGGTATCCTGCAGCACAGTCAGCTCATAGGTGTACACATTGGCGCCGTCCTGCTTCTGGATATCCTTCAGGTCGATCATGCTTCCGTTGACTTCCACAGACTTGACACGGCAGCCCTTGTTGGGCGTCATGGTAAGCGTTACCTTTCCACCGGCCAGGACTTCTTCCGCGGACAGTGCGACCTTGCCGCGAGGCGATGCCGAATTTGCCGTGACTGTATACATCTCCACACCGGGACCGGGCTCGGGCGTTTCACCGCTCTCGCCTCCATCGGGCTCAGAGCCTTCTCCCTCGTCTGCCGCTGTTGAGATCCCCTGGTCGGGCTTCAGGCTGTTAAAGGTCACCGCCGTAGCAGAGCTCATTGCGAACGTCGCGCGGCTGACGGAACGATATACCTCGGGCTCAAGCTCTGTCTCAGGGAAGGTGACAGACAGGACCGCGTCTTCCGATACCCGATCAATGCTCAGATAGTACACGTCCTGGTTCGCGCCCTGCTGCACCTGATCGGTGATATCCTCGCCTTTGTACACCACCTGACCGATGATATGTCCCTCGGCAGGATGGAGTTCAAAGACAACGTCGCCATAGACCGTTTCGGTAGCGGTGCTGTTTTCCTGGTCAATGGGCACTGCCACTTCCTTGTCCAGCATATTGACTTCACCGCCGTCCAGAATGGAATACACTTTGCCGTCGGCGTCGTCATACTTCAGGCTGATCACATAAGAATCGTAAATATCACGCATGGTAGAGCTTGCGGTCAATGTGGGCCCGTTGGTAACAGGCGCGGTAGTATCTACGCACACGATCACCGTCTGCGGGAACACGGTCTCGTTTCCGGCAAGGTCGATCGCTCTTACCTGCACGGTATACTTGCCGCTCTTTGTGATGTCCACTGAAGTGCTGGGATTGGTCAGCATACCCATGTCGATCCAGGTCTTGCCGCCATCAGTGGTATACTGATATTTAGCGGTGATGGCGTTGGTGTCCGTTGCGCCGGACGCCACGATCTTGACGCCTTGAGACCAGGAGTTAGACAGATAATCCGTACCACCGTTTATATTGGCGAAGCTTACCTGCAGCCCTGCAGGTGCAGTTTTATCAATGGTAAACTTCACTGTTCTTGTGGCACTGACATTGCCGGAGCCGTTTACAATAGAAGCTGTGATTTCGTACACGCCATCTCTAGTGAACGTAAGCGTTTGAGCGGAGGGGATCACCTTATCGGTAACGATCTCGCTCATAGCAGCCTGTTCCAGCTGTTCCTTTGTCCACCAGCTTTCGCTTTCGGTCTCCTTGTATTTGACGCTGTAGCGGACATTGGCAACACCTGTCAGGTCCGCCTGTTTGTAGTAATCCTGATAATACTCCTGACCTCTTGCTTCGTCCAGAACCAACTCGCCGGTGCCGGTAGCGCTGGGAGAATACTTTGCCTTTCTGGGGGCAAAGCTCACCGTGACGTTGGTGGCGGAGTAGTAACTCAGGTCAGAATTCTGGGTATCCGCTCCCGTGCTGTCAAAGTATCCGTTATCGTTGCCGATGCGGACAACATTCTGGTTCAGCATGTTGGTAACGGAAACTGCAGGAGGCATAGGCTTAGAAACAGAAAGCTTGATACCTTCAATCTTAGTACGCGCCGTTTCATTTGCCCCGGTCAAATTCTGAACCAGGGTGCTGGGTCCAGTAGTAACGCCTGTCTGATTATCGTAGGCAAAAATAGCAATGTTCAGCGAATCGTTCGGCGTTTTCTTCATGGCGTTCTTGCCGATGCGTACTGTGCCGCCGTTCTTCCCCAAGCGATAGAGCGCGTTCTTGGCATTGGCCGCCGTTTGCAGCGTGCCGCTGCCATTGATATTGCTCAGCTTGTAATAGGCAGTTTCCGTTCCACTGTTGTCCCTATCGTAGAAGTAGAAACCGTACCCTGCCACTTCACCCTCGCTGTCAACGGAACCGCCAATCGTCAGCTGGATAAATTTATCGTTCCCTGTGACGTCAAGGTAGTTGCTTGCCTGATACTCGCTGACCACCTCTTCGCTGCCCACTTTGCTGACCGTGTTGGAAGTAACAGCCTGCGGAGAAGGCGCTTTTTTATCCGCCGAATAGTAGATAGCACGGGCGGAGGAATCGGAAATATTGTGTTCCGTTGTCACGCCCTGCAGGACGTCTTCCTGGGTCAGACCCTTAATGGTTTCCGTGATCTGCAGTGTCAGGCTCTTTCCGCTCGCTATCTTCCCGGACAGGAACTTCTTATTCAAAATCCATTCGCCGGAAGCTTCGCCGCTGTCATTTACCACGGGCGCTTTCGTGCATCTCAAAGCCAGATTCGCTGTTGAAATGGAGCCAAGATAATAGTTATTCCCGCTCTTGAGCAGGTTCTGGTATCCGCTGCCCAGGTCGATCGCCCAGCTTACGTTATAGCTATTCTTTTTCTGGGTCTGCTTACTCTTTCTCGTAATGGTGATCTGGCTGTTCTGCGTGCCATCAATAGCCGTATCATAGATGATCGGCGAGGACATGGAGAATGCCGACAAAGGCGCATAGGTCACAGTGGTACCACTGGTCAGGTTCTGCTGGTTGACCTTGCTGACCATTCCACCTGCCGCCTGGTACTCGTATCCTACAAAATTGCCGCCGCTGTACTTGGCAACCCGATGGGTAGAGGTATCCGTCACACGCTGGTACACTGTCAGCACCGCTCCAGAGGGAAGCGTATTCAAGCGGATCGTACCACTGCCGTACAAAGTCTTTCCTGCCGGAGTGATGTGTCCGGTTGTCAAATTCGCCAGCGTTCCGCCGGGGTTCGTGGTAGACCACCCGTTGGACGCAACGGTATACATCTTTCCGTCCTTTTTATCCAAAATTTCCCAGCGCCACTCTGTCTTTGTCAAACCGGTGAGCTGAATGTTATTGTAGCTCTTGGTCTGCTTGACGCCGTTCTGATCTGTATAAGTATAGGTGTTTTGAGAACCGTTGGGCGCCGAAGCGGAATCTGACGAATTCAGCCCAACATCGGGGTCATAGGCGCTGTTCTCAATGGTGATATTGCCCGCATTATCCACAAAGCCGCTGAACAGGGCCACCGGGGGCGTGTTGACGATAAAGTCAAACACACAGGTGGGATCGTTGGCGTCCAGGGTGTTGTTCTTTACCTTGCTGGCATCGGGCGCAAAGTAAATGGTATAGCGTCCCGGCTCTGTGATCTTCAACTCCAGAGCGTCGGAGTAGGTCTCGCTTCGTCCGATGCTGCCTGCGGCGGGATAGCCCGTGGTATCGTGCACGATGTACCAGCGCCCGGAAGGATAGTCCGGGTTTGCGGAGCTTGTGTTATATTTTTCCGGGGATACGGAGAAATTGATATTGCCGATATCGTCCAGGGAATATACGGCGCCCTTGCCCACGACCTTTTCGGAAACCTGCTGGGTAATGGGCTTGGAGCTGTTGGCGTCAAAGCCGAAGGCATCGAAGTATTCTCTGGTGATATACTCCGCCGCCGCCGCTACCTGATTGGTATAGGTGATTTCATCATAGGACGAGGTTTCAGAGGAGATGTAGGTGCCGTCTCCCTCCACACGGCTGATAAAGTCCAGGGTAGCCTTGCGGTTATCGTACTCGCCCCAGCCCATGAACTTGGCCTTATCGGTAAAGAGACGCCACTGCACCTGGGCGGAAAGCACCGGGTCCTGGAAATCGTCGGTGGAGTCGTCGGAAATATTGGCGATGAACTTGGCCTTGCCGGTGCCCCACTGGGGCTCGTTCACCACTTCGGAAAGCTTTCTGGCCACATTTACCTGCATGACGATGTTGCTCATTTCCACGCGGGTATCAGCGTAGCACCAGTGGCTCCAGCCGCGGGCGCCGAACAGGGGGCCGAAGCCGTAGCAGTTGGTATCGGCGTGAACGCCGCTGAGCTTTGCGTCCTTCTTGCCGATCTGAATGCCGTCCACATTGGGGCGGGGGGTGTAGAACACGCCTACCTGCCTGGCCCCGGTTTCCTCATCCGTCACATAGGTGCTGCTGTCCTGGGTGTTCCAGTTGATCAAGCGGTAGCCCGCGGAATAGCTGGAAGCGCCGGTGGGGTTTTCCTCCGTGACCTGAGATTCAAAGAGATTGATCAGCTGCGCGGAGGTCTTTTTGCTGCCCGCGGTGCCGCACTGGCCGCTGTTGTACACATAGAACTTGGCCTGCTTGCCCTCGGTTTGAATGACGAAGTTGCGCACATAGGAGCTTGTGTTCACATCGCCTGTGGACATGGCAAGCTGGGTGATACCGTAATTGATGCCGGGGGCGTTGCTTCCCGAATAGGAAAGCTTGCTGCCCTGGGCCTGGTTGGAGCTGATCCAGTAGTTGCCGTTTAAGCCCTCTGTCTTGTCGCCGCCATACATCAGCCAGCGCACCAAACCGTCAAAATGGCTGCTGCCGTCTGTGGCCAGCTGGCCCAGTGGAGTTTCCGCCCAACGGGGGCTGCCCTCTTTGGCATTCTTTTTGCCATAACCGGAAGTACCGTCGAGCGCCGCGCCGCGGACAGAACCATCGGCAAAATGCTCCAGGTTCACATCGTCGATCTTCATCACATACCAACGGTAGCCGGAAAGTCCCGCGCCGCCCTCTGTGTGCTGGGAGCCTGTTCCGGCCGCTTCGGCAGTATACCGGTCAATATACTGGTTGCCGATATAGAACAGGTAGCCGGAGATTCTCCAGGAACCGTCGGAAACACCGGTGGTGGCGCTGCCTCTGCCGGACTTGCTTTGCCGGATGGTGGTATTGAACAGGAAACCGTAGCCGTCGCTGGCGTGAGGCACCAGGGTGCTGTCGTCCACCGTGAAGAAAATGGTTTTTCTGGCGGGCTGGTCGTTATACAGGAACAGCCAGTCTCTAAAAGCGCTGGTGGTGTAGCCCGCGTTTCCGATGGTGGTAAGAGGATTGCTGATGGACGAGCTCTGGTTGTAAGTTTTATAACCGCTGGCAGGAGTACTGGAAGGATAAGACAGATCCATTACGTGATAGATACGGCGGATCTGGTTTCCGGCCGCCCAGATACTGGTCACGCTGGGATAGTTTGCCTTATCATCAGAATATCCGCCGGCGCTGCCCCAGGCAAAAATCCTTCCGGGATAGCCACCGTATCTATTGTAAATATCCGTATAGCTGTCTGTTCCGCCGTTGTTATCCTCTTTTGAGGCAAAGCTCAGCGTTCCCGCGCTCTTTGACCCGGTAGCTGGCCCGATTTGGTTTATTGCAATAACGCGATCCTTGGAGGAGATATACAGACCGTCCTTGGGGTTCTTGGCGTTGCCCTCCATGTTGGTGGGCTTTGCCGCGGTAACAGCCTGCCTGTTTACGGTGGAGGAGGTGTAGCCCGCAGTGGCATATTCCGCGTGCATGGTGTGGTCGTACCGTACCCACTGGAACAGGCTGTTATTGTTGGCGTTTGCGCCGGACATACCCTGCACGTTCACTACCTCTGGGGTGAACATTTCATAGCCCATTGCCTGCAGCTTGGCATAGGGGCAGTTTGTGCCGCTGTGGCAGGCTCCCGTACAGGAGGAATCCGTGCCCCAGGTGCACTTCCAGCCCGCCCGACCGCTGCCGTGGCTCAGGGTGAGCAGATATTTCCAGGGGTTGAAGTTCGCGGCGCCCACTGTGGCGCTGCCGCTGGTACCGTAATATTTTTCATTGATCTTATAAGCCGCCTGGTTCTTCAGATCCTGGGTCAGCCTGGAGGTGATCATTTCCGTGTTGCCCAGGGCAAGCGCCACTTCAATTCCTTCGTGCTCCAAAACGGAGGTTGCCTTGGGAGCATCGGCAATGGTACGCATAACCACGGGGTTTGACACCATGGATTCGTTGCCCAGATTATCCACTGCTTTTACCAGAACGGAGACATAGTCATTCAAGCCCTCGCTGCTCAAACCGATGCCTACCTGGTACACAAAGTTCTGAGAGCCGGTATAGCTGCCTTCAGGGTAAGTGGAGACAGCCGAACTGGTGTTGCCCAGTACGACAATTTTGTTGGCAGTGTTGGTAATATCCCGCACGTCCTTCCAGGTCAGACCGCCGTCGGTGGAATATTTGAAGGTGCTGAGGGATTTACCCGTTTGAGGCTCGGACCACGCAAACAGCCACACATTGCTGTCGGTATAGGTCCTGTTATCGTAAGGCTTGTAGGTACCGCCCTCTTTCTTTGCCAGGCGGACCACAGGCGTGGTGGGAGGCGTCAAGTCCACACGGAAGTAACCCTCTACCGTTTCAGAGGTGAAACCAGCCTCGTCCTCGGCGCGGGCAATAATGCGGTAGTAGCCGTCCTTGGACACTACCAGCTCGCTGACGTTCTCCACCTCACTGCCGTCCTCATTCAGCTTCGCGGACAGCGGCGCCCAGGACTTGTAATCGCAGAATCCGTGAGTCTCGGGCGTGTAGCCCTGCAGCATATTCAGCACTTCTGCGGTGGTATGCATCGTATTGGGAACCTTGTCGGTGGGCAGGTAGTACATGCTGTAGCTGTACTGTTTGATGCCGGAACCGCCATGGTCATCGGAACCGCCGATCTCGATCTTTACCTGTGCGCTGCCGTCATCGGAGGTGCCGCCAACCACAGTGGCGGACCCCAGATCCAGATTCTTTTCCACACCGCCGCTGGTCGCCTTGACTGTAGGGGCAGAGGGCGCGCCGGCGTCAATGGTAAAGCAGTCGGAATACATCACAGAGGTGTATCCTGTGTAAAGGTCGGTTATCACCAGCTTGAACGCGCAGGTCGTGCTGTTGATTTCATTGGTGCTGGCATAATCGTTGATATCATGCAACGAGCTGGGCACCGTAAAGTTCAGCCAGTTATTGGTGAACGCGTTGGAAACCTCGCCCGTTTCCTGATTCGTCATCGTCTTTGTAATGGAGGCGTTGGTGCCATCGCTGTTTTTCTGGATACGGTACCACTTGGAGTGATCCTCCAACACGACCTCCTCGCTATTGGCAGGCTGAACCTCCTGGAACACGCGGTTGTTTGTGAAGTAAATCTCCGCTTTCATAGCGGGACCTGTATATTCCATTCCGTCAATGCCAGTATAGGTCTCTCCTACAGCATTGGCATCGTTGAAGGTCGACCGCATGGACAGATTCATCTTATCCTTGCCGCCCTGATAGACCTTTGTCACGCCGCCGATATTGAATGAGTTTATGATCGGCTTCCGATAGGTAAAGGTCAATTCGGAGGTGTATTTGGGCGTGCTTTTCTTACCGTCCGTTGCTATAACGCCGCGAACGTTATAGGTCACGCCGGATTTCAGCTCATCAATGGTCATATGTATGGGCTGGGAGATGTCCACGTCCGCCAGCTCATAATGGTTCGTATAAGTTGTGGCGACAGAGGAGGTCCACACCTCGGTGCTCTCCTTGACCTGATAGCCCACATCGACCTGCTTGCCGATATTGGCATAATTTTTGTCATCCTTGGGATCCAGCGTAGTGGCCTTTTGGGTCAGGTACAGGTCAAACTCCGCCTTGCCGTTCGCCGTATCGGGAGACTCGACCAGAAGACCGGCCGCCTCAGTGTCGTCCGGCACATCGTCTTCATATTTGCTGTCATAGCTGGCAGCGTAGTCGGACTTGTAGTCCATGACAGCGCTGTCTTCATCAGTCCTGCCTTCGGCATAGTTATAGAACAGCAGCTTACAGCTGTAATTTTTGTAAGGCTTCGTAATCAGAGTTTCCTGCCATCCCCAGTATGACCGGGTATATGCCTCGATCGTAATGGTGCCTTCCGCGTAAGACTGATTCTTATTGGGGTTGTACACTGCACTCAGCGAAGACATAATGCTGTTAAAGGTCGACGCATCCAGAGGAGTGCCTGTAGGAACTGTGTACTTCAATCTCAGGCTGCTGCCCGTATCCTCAAGCCATCTCCAGCGCTTGGGGTCAGGATCATTCAAAAGCAGTTGAACGGGTGAGTCTCCCTGTTCACTGCCAATATTTGTAGAGGAAATGATCAGCGCATAGACCTGGGACATATCATTTCCACCCACAAACACCTTGTCTGACTGGAAGTTTATGGTTTCAGACAGTGAAGCGGTCACCATACCGTTCCGCTGATCCTTCCCGGCAACCTTTATGGAAAATCTTGCACTGGCAGCAAATGCGGTAACGCTGCCAACTGTTGCAAACAAAATTGCCAGTAACAGTGAAATGATAATGGTCCTGCTTCGACGGCTTCCTTTCCTGAATTTAGCTTTCATCTTACCCATGAAAACTATACCTCCTTTTCGTTCCGTTTGCCGCTTACGCGACGCCTGCTGCACGCAGGATATATGCATAAGCCCAATGTTCTTTCTTGATATCCGCAAAAGGACAGTAGGCATACTTCTGAATGTTGGTGCGTTCCAGCTCATTCAAAGCGTTTTTGGTGATCATTACGATCAGCTTGATCGCTTCGGCTCTGGAAATGTTCCTGCCGGGACGGAAGGTCCCGTCAGGATAGCCATTGACTACGCCTGCTTCCGCCAGTGCTTCTACATAGCCGGCATACCAGGTGCCTGACTTCACGTCCCGGAAAGTGTCCCACTTGGTTGCGCGGAGATGGGTCGCTTCCGCCAGTATTTTTGCCGCTTCCGCTCTGGTGATGGGTCTATTGGGGCGGAAGCTGCCATCGGGATAGCCATTTACGATCTTAAGCTGCTTTGCATAAGCGATGGTATTGCTGTACCACTGGTTCCCAGGCACATCGGCAAAGGATCTGCCGTAGTTCTTATTGGCATCAAAGCCGCCCAGCGCCCGGACCACCATGGAAACAAACTCTGCTCTGGTCACATTCTGGTTGGGGCGGACCGTCTTGTCTCCGTAACCCTCCAGGAACCTGGTGTCCGTAATATCCTTATACACCGCCGTGTAGGTAACGTCACTGAACACAGCGATCTTAGAAGCGTCTACCACCATCACGCCGTCGGAAGTCCAGCCCACAAAGCCGTATCCTTCCACTGTCTTGACGCCGGGGGGATTCTCCGGCGCACTGCCGGACACGATGGGAATTGCGCTTTCTCCCACCAGCTTGCCGTACTCGCCGGCGTCAAAATACACCGTCACCCCGGTATTGTAGGGGCGGTGGACATTGACCTGCGCGTATTCGTACACCCAGCGGGTCGGGTCCATGGTATAGCGGGTGTCGATCACCAGGCATTCCAGCAGAACCAGCTTATTCGTATAAAAGCTTTCCGGCTGCACGGTAACCGTGGTGCTGTTATCGCTGCCATCTGTCTTCAGGACCAGGAACTGGCTGGGCGGTCTCTCGTTGCCCTCGCTGTCCAGCTCGCTGTCATAGGGGAGATAGTGTCCGCTTTCGTCCTTCTGGGGCAGCACCAGGTTCCACTGGATCGCTATGCCGCCGGTGTACACGTTACCGTACTGGTCATACACTGTGGGATAGACGTAATCCTCGATAGGCTCCTTGCTGCCGGTCATCACGAAGTCTCTGTGCGTGCGGGTAAGCTGTATGGAATAGGGGCGAAGGTCCTCCTGAACGATAGGCACCGACAGGGTCTTATACCCCACTTCGCCTAATGGCTCATATTTTGCCGTAAACGCCAGCTTTTCGATACAATCGCAGGCAGTATAGACGGTTAGTTCCCCTGTCAGACGGTTAAACTCCGCCAGCAGCGTCCGAACGCCCTTTTCATCTTCCTCGTCACGATAGACTACACGATAAATTTTGTAGGAAATGGGCAGATTGCCCTTTTCTTCGCTTTCGCCGCCCTTGTAGGTTTCGTCTACCAGGATGCCGTCCTGTCCCTCCAACACGGATTTATCCATGTTGATTTCGATTTCCGCGTCCTCTATGGGCGCGCCGTATTGGTCATAAACCACCGGGTCAAACTGATAGACCAGCTTTTTATCCTTGGCATAGGGTCTTTGCAGCGGGGGCGTCTGAACGCCGCCGGCATTTGCGCCTGTGATATACAGGTACGTATCCTCCGGCTCTTCCCGGTCCAGCTTCAGCGTAATGGTTTTGGTAAAATAGCTGTCTTCCGGCTGATTGCTGGTATGCAGCCGCAGCGTTACCGTGTGGGTCAGCTGCCCGGCAGGCACGGCACGGTTGGTGATATCCAATACGATATCCTCGCCTTCGGCAGTTCCATCGCCGTCTCCATCACTGACCGCCGCAAACTCTACGCCGGTGTGGTCCCCCACAAATTCCCAAACAGGGTGGTACAGGGCGGAGTCGGAACGCATCCACGCGTCATACTGGTCAACGACCTCTGCTCTCAGGGAGAGCTGATCCGCATAATCGGGATCGGGCGCGTTTGCCGTCTGCGTACTGCCCCAATAGGGAATGTCAAATTGATAATTGTTGGCGTCTGCCAGCTTCAACTCATAAGCATATGCTGTGCCCTTGCTCAAAATAATTATCTGAGAGCTTTCGGGGCGAAGGTCTTCGGGCTTTCCATGAGGCACTGCCTGCATGGTCACCAGCAGACCCGGTACGGTTGAATCAATATACAGCGTGCCGCGGTTGGTGTTGGGAGACTGGCTGAACCGCAGCCCGGAGCTCACCGTAGCCAGCTTCAGATCCGCCATTTCACCGGGCATTTCTCTTCCGTACTGGTCGTACACCGTAGCTTCAACGGTGACTTCCTTTGCCGGCTGTCCCTTAGCGGGAACAACGGGCTTGAGTACGCCGCCCTCCGGCACTGCGCCTTCTCCGGCGTCTGTCATCACCGGCACCGCGTAGGCGGGCTTGGCGTCGTCCAGATCCAGCCTGACCCGAATGGTGTTGGTAACCGTGCTATCCTCCATGGCAGTGACCCGCAGGGTAAATCCTACGTCCCGACCTGCCCGCATATCCTGAAGGGCTTCGTCCGAATAGCGCAGCCGCACCATGCCGGAATTCTTATCATATATCTGCACCAGTACGCCCGGGCTGATATTTTCCACTGCCCATTCCACACTTTTGGAAATGGGGTTCGTAAACTGGTCCCTGACCACCCACGCCATGGTATAGGTCTCGTATCCTGCTCCGGTCTCCGCGGGCAGGGGCAGAGTGATCTCTCCGCTGGCGGGAATGGGCTGGGTCGCGCCTGAACTTTTCCGATACCCGGTAAAATCAATGGACTTGGGCACCAGCTTTTCGTTCTGCTGCAGCGCAAGATACAGCGTGTTCTGCAGCGTGCCGCAGCTTGCCGTTATGGGGATCGAGCCTGCCGTGGCGGTATGGTCGATGGTGACCGTCTTCGCTGTGGTGTTCACGGTAACGCCCTTGGGCAGCGGTGTGGTGTACGACCATTTGATTGGAGCGTCGTCAAGCACCACGCCGTACTGGTCGCGCACATAAACGATCAGCGGCACGGTAACAGTGCTCCCGCTTTCAGGGATCTGCACCCCATTGACATATTCGTCTTTATCCTGCGGGAAATAAAGCACATCCGGCACGGAAGCTTCTTTGGTAACGGTGATGGTCTTCTGTGTCCTGACGCCGTTCAAGCAGACAGCAGTCACCGTGATCTCCTGGGGAATGTTGTTTGCCAGTGTTGTGGCGGCAAACCGCAGACCGCCTCCGGCAGTGAGATAGACCGTTCCCCTGGCGCTGTAGGTGTTGGTGCCGGGATTGAAGGGAATATCCCCCGTTTCCTGATCTATCATGGTCCCGCTTCCATCGGGGCTGGATTCCTTTCTGGTCCGATACAGGGTGCCATCGGGGAATTTGACAGCCTCCAGCCGCCAGGAAACGTCGCCGGTACGGAATTCCTGATCTTCGCCGTATTGGGTAGTCCCCACGGCGGTCAGGTTCCGCTGGACCGTGTCGGTATCCGCGCTGGACGGGAACGGAACGCTTGTTTCCAGAATATCCACAGAATCCGGGCGAGGGGATTCCCGCCTGATTTCCACCGGGACCGTAAGGGAACGGCTGGTCCCGTTCTTTGCTGCGATCGCTGTGACTGACACGGAACAATCCGGCGCACAGCTTTTTACTGTCAGAGTGCCGGTAGTGGTATCCATGGTCACATAGCCGGCAGCAGAAGACGGGGAAACTGTGTACCGCCATCTGGTGGTATACTCCGTCATCAGCTCATCGTACTGGTCATAGACCTGCACTGACGGAACGACCACTGCGTCTGCACTGTTCTTGTTCGGGGAAACGATAATGTTGTTTCCATTATAATAGAAGTTCCGCATCACCGTGGGCTTGCTGGGCTCCCGCACGATATTCACCGTCATCGTGTTGGAGCGGCAGGAAGCGAACCTGGCGTATATCTTAAACTGCGAGGTCTTCGCCTCTGTTGTCACAGTGACATAAAGATTGCCCTTTCCACCCAGAGAAACGCCTTCGGGCAGCTCGCCGTCCACATATACGGACCACGGGTCATAGGCGATGTTTTCCTGGTTCAGTCTGCCGCCGGGCGCATAAGCCTCTTCCACAGCAATCCAGTCCCACTGGCTGCCATACTGGTCGATCGGCACCACGTCCAGCATCTGCTCTACGGACCCGACCGCCCGCAGCGGCACTGTAATGGTATAGCTGGTCTGGTTAGGCGGGGCATAAATGCCGATCTGCTGCAAGCTGCGCGGCTGTCTGACAAACTGGAACTGGTACTCCACAAACCGGGACACGCCCTCATAGGTCGCGGTAATTTTCAGATTGAACCGGGCGCCGTCCAGCACATAGCTGTTATAGGTAAAGCGTCCGCTGCTGATATTCTGCAAAGACAAGCCCTGCGGGACCGCGCCGTCGGGATAGGACAGCTCATAAGAGATACGGTATCCCTTTTCCCGCGCCTTTTCCAGATCGATCGCACTGCCGCTGGCATTGCGAATGCCGGGAACCAGATCGTACTGAGAAGGGTCTTCTATGGTCAGGTTCTTATCTCTCCATTGGTTGGCAATCTCAGCAATGGAAACCTGCTCAGAGGCGGTGACCAGCTTGTTGTCCGTGCCGCGGGCAGGAACATTGTAGCTCACGGTCAGTACGGTTCCGGGCACGCCGTCCCGTTCCACTTCCTCCGTGTTCAAAAGCTGGGCGCTGGTATTCAGGGTGGTGCGGAGATAGCTCAGCCTATCCTTGGGCTTGCTCACGTACACCGTCTGCTTCGCGGTGATGCTGGGCTTGTTGAACTGGGCATAGGTCGCCCGCAGGATATGCTCGCCTTCCACCACATCATTCACGGTCGTTCCAGCCTTATATATAATAGTATACGAATCTCCGCTCTGATAGGTCACCTGGAAGGGGCAGCTTTTTCCAGCCGCGTCATAAGCCTTCTGGGTCTCCTCCGTGGGAACAAGCTCCAGCTCGGTCAGCCTGTCGGTGTAAGGCATATGGTACTGGTCGTACAGGGAGGAACGTACCTTTGCCTTTTTCCCGGTGACGGCGTCATCGATCACTTCCTCGCCGGAGCCGTCCAATGCCGCATTGCCAACGCAAAAGCCCTCTACCGATTCCCCGGCAGAATTCTTTACCGTGCTTACCGTGCCTTCCGTTCTGACATCAGTCTCTTTCGGCACCAGAGTGTCCTGGTACAGACCGATATCCAGATAGTTGCTGGCGAGTTCTTTCCCTTCCGGGTCATATACCGCATGGAGGGAGATCAACGTCTTCGTGCCGTTCAGCACGGGACCGGCATCGCTGGTTTTCCAGATGAAGCTGTCCGGGCGCGCGGCTTCATAGGTCACGTGAAGCTGGGGCGCCGGGATATCGTTGCGAGTGAGTATGGTTGGCTCCTCCAGGAAGGTATCCCGGTAGTTTACCTCGCTTTCCACCATGTCCAGCGTTACGCCTACGGGCGTTCTCATAAAATACTCGTCCTGGCTGGGGTCTTCGGGAACGGGGGCTTTATATACGACCCACAGCTTTGTCCCCTCCAGCTTTGTCCCTGTGAAGGCAGCGTCTGTCAAGGTCGCCTCCTTGACACGGTACTGCTCTCCATAAGAGGTGGGGATCAGCTTTCCTTCCCCCTCGTCCTCGGTAATATCATATTCTTCCAGACTTACCAGCGATGTGGTGGTTCCCAGCAGGAATTCCCACTTCAGGTCGCTTACAAACTGCTCCACGTTCTCATGCTCGGGGGAGGACAAGGACGAGCTGGAAACGTCGGTAGTGATATAGTATTTCAGCGCAGGACGCTTTCCTTCTCCCAAATAGGACTCGGGGATCCAGTTCCCCTGCTTTTCATTTTCCAGAGACTGCTTGTAGGTCGGAACACTGTACCGGGGGTACAGCCCGGTTTCCAAAGGCGCGCCGGAAGCGCTGGCGGGCACCTTGAAATCCAGCTCCGAATCGGGAATGGGTATCTCCTCCCCGGGATTGTTCGGGTCGGGCATCATGTCTCCTGTCATGCTGTTTGCGGACCGCAGGGAAAGGTTCTGTACCAGATACAGGCTGTGCATATTTTCATACCAGAGCCCGGGGCTGATTTCTCCCATAATTGGCGAAGCGGGAGAGGAGCTCCAGGAAACGCGGGAGCTGCCGTTCTTCCTCCACGGGGAAAGGACAGGCTCGTCAAAGTAGTAATATGCGCCGCCCTCGCGGACCGTATAAGTCTCGTCCCTGTATTTCTGAATAAATCCCGCGCCGCCCATCGCGACGGCGGTATCCTCGCCGTCAGAATTGGTGTAGCGGAACTGATCTACGATCTCCTGTGCTTCCTGCGCATTTTCGGGAACCCGGATAGAACCGGCAAACAGCACATTCTCTGCGGTAAGGCGCTCTCCCGTGCCATAGCAGCGGAAGTCCAGGTTTATAACATCGACATATCCCTCTTCGTTCGGCTCCGGGAAGTAGTTATCATTAAAATAGAACTGCACGTAACAATCCAGCAGGCCTGTGCTTTCATTGTCTGCCCGCGCGCCGGAAACCAGATACCCGGTATACCGTGAGAACAGGTTCTGAGAGCTCATTGCCCGCTCAAAAGAGCCGGTATCGGAAATCAGCTGGCATTTTTCATCGTGTGCCAGAAAATCCTGGAATGCCGCCGGCATTGTGACGCCGGTAGAAGATACGGTAGCAATTTTCCTGTTGTACGCCCGAATGTTCCTGCGTTCCTCCGTGTTGTACGGGGGCTGGGGGTCGGCGCTGGGGTTGGTAATAGGCGTGATGCGCTGGGCATCGGTCTGAAATACGAACACGCCCTCGCGCACCGTTTCCGTGGTGGTGGTGTTGACGATATTTCCATCAATGATTTCCACACTGGGGTGCTCTATCGGGTCAGGCTTTACCTGGAGGGTCATGGTAAGTATCCCGGTATCCTCGTCAAAGCCCGTCTGTACCAGCCGCATTCTGGAATCCGGCATGGACAGCTCCATCGGTTCGTCCGTGTCGGACTGCAGAGCGCCTCCTTCCGCTATTGTGCTTGCTGCATGCGCAGCAGGAACCACCGGCAGTCCGTAAACTGTCAGAAGCAATGTCAGGATGAATGCGATCACTCTTTCCCACTGTTTCATCGTATTCCCGCCTTCCAAAGATTTCCTCATGCAAAAATTCCTCCGCTTAGAAATCAACATGTAGTAAATTTTCGCTTCAAATTCACAAGAAATTCCGATCTCGTTTCCCCAAAGGGGGGCACTACCCCCATCATCTATAATACTATATACTATTATTCTATCCAAAACGTACAAAATGTCAAGGTTTTTCCACGAATTTGCCCGATTTTTCTTTGTGAAAAAATTCGGAAACTTCTGAGAAAACCAAAGAAATTTCGCTGTTTTTCCTGCCACTTTTTTGAAATTATACAAAATGTAGATATTTTGGCTTTTGACACCCCTGCGGGCTGTGTTTGACACACCTCGTTTTCCCCGAAAAAAGCGTTATACAAGCGGTATTTTTTCAAAAAAATTTGCTCTTTTTGGGGATTCCTCCATTGACAGCCGAAATTTTATCTCCTATAATAACCTTGGATAATGCTGTAAGTATCTTCTTTTTACAGTATGATTTTCGGAATTGCTTTCAGCCTGGGGGAAGACTTTTCCCGCAGGAATGCTGAAAATTTTATAAGGAGGGAATCTGATTTGAAACAGAAAACCAATCATCCGTCCGGCGGAAAGTTTCGTGCTCTGTTTTGCATGGGGCTGACTGCTGTACTGGCCGCCGGGATCGCCTTGAACAGCACCGCCGCAACGGTCAAATCAATGCAGTATGACGTCTCCGTGTGGAGCTCGTCGTCCCATACTGCGGCTCTTTCCGGCGACAGCCTGTATGTTTGGGGCGTCAACAGCGACGGTCAATTCCCCGGTTCTTCTCTCTCTTATTCTCCCGAACCCATTCAGGTACAGAGCGGGATCGCCGACGCCGCTGTTTCTGCTAACCGTACCCTTACGGTTTCCACCAGGGGAGAGTTGCGCTCTTATGGGGTCGAGCCTGCTACGGATCTCCACGAGCCAAAGAACGGCAGGGTCGTAGCAAAAGACGCCGCGCTGGTAGCCGCCAGTGATTCCTTTGCCGCTTACGTCACAAAGTCCGGGGCGCTGTATACCTGGGGGAAAAACGAGTTCTCTCAATTGGGCAACGGTTCTGCCGAGGCTTCCAGCGAGCCGGTGCAGATTTTGGAAAGCGGCGTGAAAAAGGTGAGCCTGGGCGCTTCCTTTGGTCTGGCGCTGATGGAGGACGGCTCTGTGTACGGCTGGGGCAACAACAACAGGCTGCAGCTGGGCTATTCCGACAGCGATAAGGACGTGAGCGTTGTGAGCGCCCCGGTAAAGATCGCCGAAGACGTAAAGGATATCAGTGCGGGCGCGTTTCACAGCTGCCTGCTGAAAAAGAACGGTTCCCTGTGGACCTGCGGCGACAATTCCCTGAGCCAGACCGGCACAGGCGATACCCTGCAGGATCCCCTGACACAGGTCATGACCGGGGTGCGCAGCGTATCTGCCGGCTCCTATCATAACTTCGCTGTGTCCACTGACGGCACTGTATATGCCTGGGGCTACGGCATTTCCGGGCAGCTGGGCAACGGCGGGGACGAGCAGATCGCGGCCCCCACAGTCACTTCTTTCCCGTATGTGCAGGTCTTTGCCTGTAACGACAACACCTTTGGCATTGACACCAACGGCGACATTTATTCCTTTGGCGACAACACCAACTACCGCCTGGGCAAGTCAAACGGGTCCGACTCTAATCTGCCCGTTCGGATCCTGGATCAGAACATGACCTGGGTCTATACAGACGAACCCGTGGACAATGACGACCACCACCACGGCGCAGACGTACCTCCTGTGACCACGCCGGACGTTTCCGACGAGCCCGTGACCGACGAGCCTGTTATCGTCTGCACGCCGTTTGTCAACGGATACACCGACGGCACCTTCCAGCCTGACAGGAGCGTGAGCAGGGCGGAATTTGTAAAAATGCTGGTGGCTGCTTTGGGCGAAGACTTTGACCCCGAAAAGAATTACGGCACCTGTTCCTTCTCCGACGTCCACCTGGGCGGCTGGTATGAAAATTACGTTGCCTATGCCGAGCAGCGCGGTATCGTCACCGGTTATCAGGACGGCACGTTCCACCCCAACGATAGTATTTCCCGTGCGGAAGCCAGCAAGATGACTGCCGTTGCCATGGGTCTGGACGTGGAGAATGCTCCTTCCGCCAATTTTGAGGACGTAGCTCAGAACAGCTGGGAAACCGATTTCATCAATGCCCTGGCTAATGAAGGGGTTTTGAACGGCGATGGCAAGGGGCATTTCCGTCCCACCGCCCGCCTGTCCAGAAGCGAGGCGGTCAAGATGATCTCCTCCGCCGCTGGATTTAAGCCGGACGATACGCTGGCCAGGGAACTGGCCGGTCAGTTCTCCCAGAGCCCCTTCCGGGACGTTTCCAGCAAGGATTGGAGCTATGTCTACATTCTCCGCAGCGTGGGGTATGTGGATATGCCTGAAACAGAAGAATAAAAAAATTTCGTGAGATAAGATAAATGAGCCCCGCGGCATCTTGCCAGATGCCGCGGGGCTTTTTTCAGAAGATTTCCCGGAAACCAAGAGATTTTCCCGCCGCCGTTGCATTGTGCGGCAGAAAATGCTATACTGGAACACAGATAATTTCGGGCAAAAAAGCGGCAGGTTGTTTTTCTTCCCGAAAGCGAAGGAGCGAAAACAGATGAACCAATCGGAAAAGACCATGGAAAAAATCGTGAACCTCTGCAAAACCAGGGGCTTCATTTTTCCCGGCAGCGACATTTACGGCGGGCTTGCCAACACATGGGACTACGGTCCTTTGGGCGCAAGGCTGAAAAATAACGTGAAAGACACCTGGCGGAAACGCTTCATTCAGGAACGCCACAACAGCTTTGAGGTGGACGCGGATATCCTCATGCACCCCAGAGTATGGGAGGCCAGCGGTCATGTGGCGTCCTTCTCCGATCCCCTGCTGGACTGCAAGGAATGCAAAATGCGCCACCGGGCGGATAACCTGATCGACGATTTTGACCCGGACGCCCACGCGGACGGCATGACGAAAGAGGAAATGTTCCAGTATATCAAGGACCACCACATTCCCTGCCCCAACTGCGGCAAGCACAATTTCACGGATATCCGGGAATTCAACCTGATGTTCCAGACCTACCGCGGCGTGACAAACGACAGCAAAAGCATCATTTACCTGCGCCCGGAAAACGCCCAGGGCGAGTATGTAAATTTCCTGAATGTCCAGCGCACCATGCGGGCGAAGCTGCCCTTCTCCATCGGGCAGATCGGCAAAGCCTTCCGCAACGAGATCACTCCCGGGAATTTCACTTTCCGAACCATCGAATTTGAGCAGATGGAGTTCCAGACCTTCTGCAGGGAGGGTTCCGACGAAGAGCTGTATGAGTATTTCAAAAATTACGGCAAACAGTATTTTGAGGACTTGGGTCTGCCCGCAGAGCGCCTGCGCTTCCACGACCACGAAAAGCTGGCGCACTATGCCAAGGCAGCCTGCGATATCGAGTTCCTGTTCCCCTTCGGCTGGGGAGAGATCAACGGCACCCATAACCGCACCAATTTTGACCTTTCCCGCCACCAGGAATACAGCGGGCAGAAGCAGGAATATCTTGACCCGGAAACCAACGAGAAATTTATCCCGTTCATCATCGAGTCCACCTATGGGCTGGACAGGACCGTGCTGGCGCTGCTGTGCGAGGCTTACGATGAGGAAATGCTGGACGAGGAAAAGAACGATATGCGCGTGGTGCTGCACCTGAATCCTGCCATCGCCCCCTATAAGGCGGCGGTGCTGCCCCTGTCCAAGAAGCTGGGCGGCAAGGCGATGGAGGTGCGGGATATCCTTTCCAGGCACTTTATGACCGATTACGACGAGACCGGCTCCATCGGCAAGCGCTACCGCCGGGAGGACGAGATCGGCACGCCGTTCTGCGTCACGGTGGATTTCCAGACCGTGGGCGACGAAAACTCCCCCGCCGACAACTGCGTCACCGTCCGCGACCGCGACACCATGGAGCAGGTGCGCCTGCCCATTGACAAGCTGGAGAGTTACATCAGCGAAAAGCTGGGGTTTTGAGCCGGATTTTCCTGACGTCATTTTACCGTGAAAAATTTCTGCCCGGAAAGGGGAACAGACCTTGAAAATAGACAGATTGCTCGGCGTGCTGGCAACACTGCTCCGCCGGGAAAAGGTGACTGCTCCCTTTCTGGCGGAAAAGTTTGAAGTGTCCCGCCGTACCATCAGCCGGGATATCGAGGCTCTGTGCATGGCGGGCATTCCCATTGTCACCGAACAGGGACGGGGCGGCGGCATTTCCATCGCCCCGGGCTACACCATGGATAAGCAGCTGTTCACCCAGGGGGAGCTGCAGATCATTCTTTCCGGCTTGCAGGGGGTCGGCAGTGTATCCTCCCCTGTCCCCATGGCGGCACTGCAGGAAAAGCTGCCGCTGCCGGCGGATTTTTCCTCTCCCTTTGCCATTGACCTGGCTTCCCATTACAAAGGCAGCCTGACGGAAAAAATCTCCCTGCTGCGGGGCGCGATCGAGCAGCACAATATTGTGAAATTTACTTACTACTCTCCCAAAGGGGAATCCCTGCGGCGCGTGGAACCCTATGTAGTGACCTTCCAGTGGAACGACTGGTACCTGCTTGCCCGGTGCACGGAGAAGCAGGAGTTCCGTACCTTCAAATTGTCCCGGCTTTGGGAGCTTTCCCAAACGGCGGAAACGTTTTCGCCGCGGGATATCCCTCAGGAAAAGCTGAACAGCAACGCGGTGTGGAAGGAAAATTACCGGCTTACCGCCCTGTTTGAACCCAGCGTAAAGTATCGGCTGGTAGAGGAGTACGGTCCAAATTGCTTCACTGTACAAGAGGACGGGAGCTTGCTGTTCTCCTGTGATTTTACCTTTTACGAAACCATGCGTTCCTGGGTCCTTTCCTTCGGCAGCGGCGTCACCGTGCTTTCCCCTCAGGAATTGCGGGAAGACCTGCGCCGCCAGGGGGAAGAATTTTTAGAGCGTTACGGAAAACAGGACAGTTAGCTGTCCTGTTTTTTCTTGTATCCTTTTGTCAGACGGAGAAATATCTCCGCAAAAAAGGAGTGGTAAGAAATGAATCAACTGCCAAAAACAAGGGAAGAGATCACCTGCTATTGCGGGCTGGAATGCAACGGCTGCGAATTTGTGGAAAGCTGCCATTGCGGTGGCTGCATTGCCACAAAGGGGCGCCCTTTTCACGTGTCTGCGGAGCAGGAAGCCTGCGCTGTGGCAAAATGCGCCATGGAAAAGGGAGTAGTATTCTGCGGCGACTGCGGGGAATTTCCCTGCGGGCTGCTCCAAAGCTTTTCCAATGACCCGGAGTACGGCGATAAGCCCAAAGGCGCGCGAATTGAGCGCTGCCGGCATATAAGAGAAGCCCTGGACAAGGAGGGAAAATAAGCCCCGTGATAAAGAAGCACTTTTTTTCCTGCCCGGAAGCTGTTGATCCGTCCTCTTTATATGGCTTTTCCTGGATGGAATACGCCACTGCGATCCCCTCTCCGCTGGTAGCTTTAACCAGCTACAAAAGCAATGGGAAGCCCAATGTAGCAATGCAGTCCTGGTGTACCTTTACCAGCGATTCAAGTGGATTTTATGCGCTATTTGGGGCGGTGAACCGGCACCAGCATATGTACGCTTCTGTGAAGGAAACAGGCTGCATGGTAGTAAATTTCCCTTCACAGGGCTGCTTTGCCGCCTGTATGAGCTCGATTCAAAACAAAGGGGACGATACCGATGAGATCGCTGCGTCCGGCCTGACCGCCGAACCGGCGGTCACTGTAAACGCCCCGCAGATCAGGGAATGCTTTCTCAATCTGGAATGTGAGCTTCTCTGGGAGAAAGAGCTTTCTTCTGACGGCAATTTTATGGTTTTCTGCGCGAAAGTGCTGGGTTTTTCCATGGATAAGGACCATTATGCGCCCTCCGGCACCAATCGGTATGGAGAAGACGGCTATCTTTACAATATCCGTTCTCCCATGGACCCCGAAACCGGCGCCAGACAGGGAGCTGCTTTGGGGTTCCTCCATGCCCTGCCGCCCTATTGAAATACAGGCACTGCCCCAGATGAGATATGTCCAGACCCTGGCAAATATTTTTCTGAGCACCTTCCGGGCAGTATCAACAAATAGAAGCGGGCAGAAATTCTGAGAAAAGCCTGAAAAAACTATATTTAGGGGGATTTTTCGACAAAAATCGAAAAATCCCCCTAAATTTTGTGACTTTACTTAGAAAAAATATTGAATCGCGGCACTATATGTGGTAGAATGAAACAGTATAAGTAGACGTGTGCTCTTTTGGCAGGAGGGATCATCATGGCCCCAAAACGGCGACGCTTTGCTGTGCTGCTGGGCTCGCTGCTTCTCGCAGCATCTATCATAACCGTTCCCGCCCTCGCCGAGGAGGACAGCGGGCTGGTTCCCTATTCCCAAAATGGCGACGGTCCCATCTTTTTTCCCACTCCTGTCGCTCCGCCTACCCCCACCCCGGAGCCTACTCCCACCCCTACGCCGGAGCCCACTCCGCCTCCCACGCCGACGCCGACCCCTACCTCTTCTCCTACGGACACTCCCGACGATAACCCGGACGACAATAACAATAACGATAACAATAATAACAACAATCATGGCGGCGATAACAATAACTACGCCACGCCCAGACCCAACGGGGCTGGCACAGTCACTCCCGCGCCTACGCCCCACCCCTCCAACCGTCCTGTTCCGACAGAGCAGCCTTCCGTGAACCGCCCAAAGGTCACGCCGAAGCCCCAAATCCCGACGGACCCTTCTCAGACCACAGCGCCTGACGATGGCACGAATTACGTGACCTTTGCCCAGCTGAATGTAAAAAACAATTCCCTGGCAGTGGCTCTGTTTTACGGCGGGCTTGCCTGTGCTGTTTTGGGTGGCGCGGGGCTTGTTTTCCTGTTGGTGCGTGCCTTAAAAAATCGCCGGAAAGACGAAAAAGCCGCGATCTTCCAGGAAATTGAAGAAGCGGAAAACCGCCAGCACCCTGTCAGGATTCCCAGCAGCACGCCGGAGCTGATGACTTCCCCTCCGGGGGCTTCTTCGGGGCACGCTTCTCGACCACCCCACCCCGCACAGCCTTATGCCCACCCCCATCAAACGCCGGCAGCACGCCAGACCGCCCCACAGACGCACCCCTCCCGTCCGCCCTCCCATGGCGAAGAGGGTCCTGTTCCGTCCCATTCTCACGGAGAGACTCTTTCTCATGGCGACCTGCCCTCCCATCGTCCCCGGACGGGGGCAGCCGCGCCTATCGTTCCCGTGCACGCTTCTTACTACACGGAGGAATTTTCTCTGGAGGAGGAACAAAATGCCAGTGCCGCAGGCAGCCCCCCGGCTGCCCCTGCCGCTGCCGTTCCCTCTTTGGCTTCCCGCCTGCGGGCGCAGCGGGCTGCCCGGGTCGTGCAAAACGACCATCTGGACGCAGCTTCCCGCCCGGAGCTTCGCCCCATCGGCAAGCCGCTGGCAGAGCGATTGAACCGGGAGCCTGCGCAGCCTGAGCCTGCAAAAGAGGAGCGCCCCATAGAGCCGCCAGCAGCACCGCAAGTGCCGGAGAAAGCACAGGAACAGCCTGTGCAGCAGCTCCCTGTAACACATGCTCCTTCAGAGCCGGAACAGAAGCCGGCAGAGCAGAAGGCGGAACCGCCTGCGGATAAAGTCCCGGCAAACACAAAGATATCGGAGGAGCCGCCGGAGCAATTGACCTTCCAGCAACCTGAGAAAGAAGCGCAGCCCGAAGCGGCGGCAGAAAAGAAGCCGGAAAAGGATTCCTCCTCCGGCGATCAGCTGCCTGGACAGATCAGCTTTTTATAACGGTCCCTTTCTTTGTAAAACAGCCGCAAAAAGCCCCTGCCGATTGGATTCGGCAGGGGCTTCCTGTATAATTTTCACGCTTATCTCAGCTTATTTTTGGGTCTCGCCCTTGTCCTCCAGCAGGGTGACGGTCACGTCCAGCTCCGTGCCGTTCTGGCGGTACAGCGTAATGGTGGGCTGGTCGCCGGGGGCGTATTTCAGCAGCAGGTTGGAAATGTCGGTCAACCCGGAGACAGCTTCCCCGTCAATGGCGATGATGATATCTCCCGCCCGTGCTTCCGTGCCGGTAAAGGCGCTTTCCTCCGCGATTTCGGAGATCACAAAGCCCTGGGGGACATTGTACAGCATTGCCATGGAGCTGGTCACGTCGGAGCCTACAATGCCCAGCCGGGTGCGCCCTTTAACATAGCCGCCGGAAAGCAGCTCATTGATAATGGACTGCGCCTTGCTGACGGGAATGGCAAAGCCCATGCCCTCGTAGCCGTCCGTGATGATCTTGGAGGAATTGATCCCCACGACCTGCCCGTACATATTCACCAGCGGTCCGCCGGAATTGCCGGGATTGATGGCTGCGTCGGTCTGGATATAAGTCATGCCGTTTTCGCTGTAACGCCCAACGGAACGGTTCAAACCGGAAATATACCCGCCGGTCATGGAGCCGGAGAAAGCCGCGCCGCCGGGGTTGCCGATCGCCACCACGGAATCGCCGATTTCCAGCTCCTCCGCGTCGCCGAACTCCGCGGGGGTAAAATCGTGGTCGTTGGTCTTCAAAATTGCCAGGTCGGTGGTGCGGTCCACACCTACCACAACGGCTTCGTACTTGTTGCCGTCATAGGTGGTGATCTCCACCACGCTGCTTTTGGAATTCATCACCACATGGGAGTTGGTAATGATATAGCCGTCCGAGGTGGCAATGATCCCTGTGCCCGTACTGTTTCTCTCGCTGCCGTTCTGATTGTAGGTGGACGCCACGGTGACAGTGGACTTGACCACCTTCTGGTAGACCTCCTGTGCGGTTTTTTCCGCGCCGCCGGGCTGTTTGTGGATCATGATCCCCTCCGTATTGGGGGTCACGTCCACATCGGGGGCATGGTCGTCCTTATCCGCGTCCGGGGGCACTACGCCGTCGTCAAAATCGGGGATATCATCGTCCTCGTCACCGCCGCCAAAGGGGAACTGGGGCGCAGGGGTGCTGTAGGGAAGACCTCCGCCGAAGGGGAAGTTCGTTTTCGGGGCGTTCACAGCGGTGTAGGTCAGGTAGCCGACAGAGCCGAGAATAGCCGCCCCTGCCAGCAGGGACGCGATCCAGATGAAAACCTTTAACCCGGTGGACATCTTCTTTTTCGGGGGACGGGGCGGCTCCTGGTACACGGGATACCCGGGCTGGACAACGGGCGGAACAGGGGGCTGTGCCACCGGCTGCTGCCCGTAATAGCCGCCGTAGTAGCCGGGCTGCGGCACAGGCTGCTGGGGCGGGACCGGCTGCCCATAGTAGGGCTGCTGGGGCGCAGCGGGCTGCCAGCCGTAAAAGGGCTGCTGCACGGGCTGGGCATATCCAGGCTGCTGCGGCGTCCCATACGCCGCCTGCACCGGGGGAATTTCCTGTGTGGGAACTCCTTGCGGTACGGTCTCCTGCACGGGAGCCTGTTGTTCAGACGGCACCTCCGGCATGACAGGGGCTTCCTGCGCTTGATAGGGCACCTCCTCCACGGTGGGGACCTCCGGCTCAGCCGGTTCCGGGGAAACGCTGGGGGCTGGCTGGCTGAAGCCGTCCTCTACTGCCGTCTCCGGGACCGCATTTTCGGAAGCCGCCTGCTCCTCCGCTTCGGTTTGCAAAGCACTTTCCGCCAAGGGCGCTGTCTCCTCCGCAGGTCTGCTTTCTGCGGGGGCTTCCCCGGTGGGGACACCCTCCGGCTGCATGTTGTTTTCCTGATTGTCGATCATGATTTCCTGCTCCTTTCCGCATCGCTCTTATTATCTTTCCCTTTGGCTTTTGGTTCTTTCAGCTTTGGGGTGTTATTTTCCTTTAGCTTGGGCGTTTCCGGGGGCTTGGGGATATAAAACTCGAACCGGCAGTATTCCCCTGCCCTGGAGCTGACGGCGATATCGCCCCCGTGAAGCTTCAGCACCGTTTTTACAATGTACAATCCCAGCCCCATGCCGTTTTTATCCTGGCTGCGGGAGCGGTCCGTTTTATAGAACCTCTCGAAAATCCGGGGCAGCTCCTCGGCGGCAATGCCCTGCCCGCTGTTTTCTATCACCACGGTGGTGCGGTCGATGCCGTCAATGACCTGCACGGCAATATAGCCGCCGGTATTGGTAAATTTTACCGCGTTTTCTATCAGGTTGTACACCACCTGATGCAGCAGGTCCTGGTCGCCGTAAACGGTTTGCGGTCTGGCGTCCTCCAAACCGCGAATTTCGATCTGCTTTTCGTCGATCCGCTGCTCAAAGGTCAGCAGCGTGTCCACGATCGTGCGGGTAATATTGAAATTTGCCGGGTTCATCTTCATTTCGCCGTTGTCGATCCGGGACAGGTCCAGCATGGAGCGCACCAGGCGGGACAGCCGCTTTACCTCGCTGGACACGATCTGGAGGTATTTGTCCTGCTCCTCTCTGGGGATGGTGCCGTCCAAAATGCCGTCGATAAACCCGGCAATGGTGGTCATCGGGGTCTTCAGCTCATGGGAAACATTGGCGATAAAGCTCCGGCGGGTCCCCTCGGAAATGGAAAGGGAATTTGCCATATTGTTAAAGGACGCCGCCAGCTGACCGATCTCGTCCTCGCTGGTAACGGGCACGCGGACGGAAAAATCGCCCGCGCCGAAGCTGTGCGCCGCCGCCGACATCTGCCGCAGGGGCTTTACCAGCCGATAGGCAAACGCCCCGACCACACAGAAGGTCACTGCCAGCGCTACCAGCGCTGCAACCAGGAAAATTTTAATCAACTCTCCCCGGAACACATTGACGGACGCCACGCTGGTCGCGGCAAACACCGCCCCCACACAAGCGCCCTCCTGCCCGGAATACACCGGGACGCCGATGATATAATGGCGGCTGCGATAAAAGCCCTCCATGGTATTATTGCCCTCGTACAAGCCCTTTGCCGCAGCCTGCACCGCCTGCATGGGCACCTGAGTGGGAGCTTCCAGCTTGCTGTTGGAATACTGCCCCGCCAAAATTTTCCCATCCAGATCGGTGATGAAAATATCGGCGTCGATACTGGTGGAAAAGCTGGAAAGGAACCCGTTTACCATCTCCTGGGGCAGCTGGCGGCTGTTTTCCGCGTCCAAAAGCCTGCCTGTCAGCCCGGCAACAGAAGCGGCGTTCTGGGTGAGAAGCTCTTTTTTCTCCCCCCGCCAGTATTGGGAAAAGAACAGCATCATCATGCTGCCCAGCATGGCAAAGCTGAGCGTGATGATCACCATGGTAATGCTGAGATACCGCTTGAAAATACTTTTCTGCATTCCTGTCCGCGTGCCCCCTGTATGAAAATTGCGCCGCCTGTAGAGAAACTATTCTTTTACTTCAAATTTGTAGCCCACGCCCCACACGGTTTTCAGCGCCCACTTATCGGAAACGCCCTCCAGCTTTTCCCGCAGGCGCTTTACGTGCACGTCCACCGTGCGGCTGTCCCCATAATAGTCAAAGCCCCAGACCTCGTCCAGCAGCTGATCTCTGGTGAACACGCGGTTGGGATTGGACGCCAGATGGTAGATCAGCTCCATTTCCTTGGGGGGCGTGTCCACCTGGACGCCCTTTACCTTTAATTCATAGTTTGTCAGGTTGATGGTCAGATTTTCATAGCTGACCTCTTTCTTTTCGCTTTGCTTGTCCTCGCTTTGGGCGCTGCGGCGCAGGACCGCCTTGATCCGGGCAACCACCTCTTTTGTCTCAAAGGGCTTTACCACGTAATCGTCCGCGCCCAGATCAAGCCCCAGCACACGGTCGAAGACCTCGCCCTTGGCGGTCAGCATGATAATGGGGCAGTCTGATTTTTTCCGGATCTCCCGGCAGACCTGCCAGCCGTCCAGACCGGGCAGCATGATGTCCAGCAAAATCAGATCCGGGTTGACGGAATCGAACATTTTCAGCGCCGCTTCGCCATCGTGGGCAAGAAATGCCGTAAAGCCCTCTTTTTCGATATATAAGCGCAGCAATTCACAGATATTGGTATCATCGTCTACGATCAGTATTTTTTCAGAAGCCATCCTTTTCGCTCCTTCTCCAAAGATTTCTTTCCTCTGAGACCCATTTTCTCCCAGAATAAGTTCATTCTACCTGCTCTATGTGGCAAAATCAAGAAAAGAACATGAATTTTTTGTGAAGGGAATGGGCGGAAAAAAGACTTTGTGGTATGAAATACCACAATTCTCCTGCGGAGAACCGTCTTTTTTCACTGCCTCACAGGTACACTGTTCTATTGATTATGGTGTTCTATCGTTCATAGAAGGGGCGGGAAAAAGTCTTCCCGGCATATTTGGAAAGTAGAAAAGGCGGTTTTTGTTTCAAAAATCGGCTGCGGTGCAGACGAAGCCTTTTCCAGGAAGAAAGGCGCAGCCTTTCTTTTGCTTCGCAAAACCATATTTTTCCACTGCGCTGGGGGTACACTTTCTTCTGGACGCTGGCATTCTAAACTTTACAAAAAGGTCAGAAAAAGCTCTTCCCTGCATTTTAGAAAGCAAAAGAACTCCGGCTGCACCGCAGCCAGAGTTCTTTTGCTGGTCAAAACCATATTCCACCATCTTTTTGTTACATTGCTAATTGCTAATTCCTAATTTCTCATTCCCTCATTCCCCGCCCTTTTCTAACAACTAACATCTAGTAATGCAGCCGCACCGCCTGGGGCAGTACCGCTGTTTCCACCTCAAAACCGCCGGAAGCATATTCGCCGTCCAGCGACCACGGCATGGGCTCCGCGCAGGTGAATTTCGCCCCTGCGGTATGGACAAAGGTGATCAGCTCCTCATCGTATTTCCCGCCCAGCAGGGAGAAGATGATACGGTTCAACTCCAGCAGGTTCCGGGGTGTTTTCACAAGGGTCAGCTCGAATTTTCCATCGGACAGGTCCACTTTTCCGGGGTCCAGCTTGACAATGCCGCCAAAGGAGGTGGAGTTGCTCAAAGAGCCGAAAATGTAGCTCCCCTCATATACGCCGCCCTCTGCCGTTTCCGCCCGGACAGGATAGGACTTGATGGCGGGCAGCTCCTTGATCCCTTCCAGCACATAGGCGAGGTGTCCCAGGGAGTTTTTCAGGCTCTGGGTGGTGGTATAAGAGGTCTGGGTAAAAGCGCCGAAAGACGCCACATAGATGAAATTTCTTTCCCCAAAGCTGCCCACGTCCAGCGCCTTGGGGCTGCCCTCCGCGATTTGCCTTGCCGCTTTTACAGGTTCTTTCGCGATCCCGAGGGAGCTGGCAAAATCGTTGGTGGAGCCTGCGGGAATATACCCCAGCGGCACAGCTCCTCCATGTTTCAGCACCTCGCTGACCGTCTGGCTCAGGGTACCGTCGCCGCCGCAGCAGATCAGCGTTTCCAGGGGTTCTTTCAGGAAAGAGGCAATCGCCTCCGCCGCCTGTTCGGCGCTTTCCGTCTGAACCACTGCAACCTCCCTGCCGCTTTCCTCCAGCACTGCCTTTACCCCGTCTATTTCCTTGAGGATATTTTGCCGCCCGGCGTGGGGGTTGACCAAAATAACCGTTTTCATATTCTCACTCCGCTTTTTCGTATCCGTTTGCCTTTCTTTTCCCCGTTAGTATGTGCCGGCGCTTCCAGGAAATGTAATTTTTCTTTCCTGTCCCGCCCGCAAAACGCCCATCTGTCCCAGCGCGGAAATCGCCTGGACAGCGTACAGCGTGCACGCCATGGCGGCTCCCGTTTCTCCGGCTGCCCCGCCCAGCGCCAGCACTAAGGCACAGAGCAGGACCATCACCCACGTGAGAATCGTCACTGTGAACGGGAACAGCCATCTGAATATCCCGTTCCGGGAAACCAGCCCCGCCGCCTGGGCAAAGGGCTTTTCCCACTGCCCCGAAAGCTTTTGCAGCGCCGGGAGCCTTTTGTATGCCGGCATGAGCAGACCCAGCAGGAGAATCAGGGCGAATACTATGCGCCCTGCAATGGAAACGGGCTGCACCAGTGCCAGCGCTGTGCCGCCCACCAGCAAAACGGGCAAGGTGCACAAGGTGCAAAAGCCGGGAGATACCCTCTGCTTTACCGCCAGCAGCACCGCCCCCACGGCGGCTGCCAGCCCCAGCAGGGCAACGCCCAACAGCAGCAGGCTGCCGTGCAGCACATAATCGGACTGGATTTTCTCCACGTCAATGCCCACTTCCCGGTACAGCAGCCTTTTCAGCGCGCCGCCCGCCTGATTCTTTTCAATAGCGGGGGCGGCTTCCGCGGCGGAAATAATCTCGGAAATGCTGTCCTTTGGCACTCTTGCCAGCAGCGGCAGCAGGGAATAAAGCACCTCTATGTCCGTTCTTGTGAGATCCTCCAGCGTAAAATCCTGCTTTTCTTCGGTTGGGGAACCGTCCGTCTCCGCGCCGCTTTCCGGGGCGCTGCCGGCGGGCGTGCTTTCCGTTTTGTCCTCTCCAAAGGTTTTTTGCGGGGAATCCCGCATGACTACACCGTCGTCCGCAGCGGAAGCTTCCCCGGAAGAACTCCCTTCCGAATTGGAGGATTCCGGCGCGGCAGGCTCCGGCAAGGTGAATAAAGCCCCCTCCGGCATGGAGCCCAGCACGCCCTCCGGCAGCGAGCTTTCCTGCCCGGTCAAATCCCGGAGGTTGTCCCCGAATTTCCCGATTTCTTTCTGCTGTTTCTGCGCGTCGGAGAATATCTGGGAAATTTCCTCCAGCTCCCCGGTTTTTTCGTTTTGTCGCAAATAGCGCAGCAAGGCGGCGCAGGCGCGCTCATACACCGTATTGGCGGCGGTCAGCCGGTCCTCCGGCAGCCCCTCCCGCAGGGCGCAGATGCTTTCTTCCCTGGCATAGGGATACCGGGCGGAAAGCCGCTGGGCTTCGCTGCTTTCCGGCTCAAAGGTCAAATAGGTTTCCGCGATCTGCTCACGGTCCTCCTCCGTCATAAAGCATTGCAGCAGCGTCATGCCCTGCAGGCTCATTGCCTCGGGCACGCCTTCCTCCATGCCGCCCCGGCGGAACCCGTTTCCCACAATATCGCTCAAAAGGTGGGGCAGGGTCAGGGCGCACGCAGCCTGACCGAGCAGCAGCAGGCAGATAAGCAGCAGCGCTCCCATGGAGCTTTTCCGTTTTTCCCACAGCTTCACGGCGGTTCCCTCCTTCCACTCTGTTCTGAACAACCGCTCTTATTCCTGAAAATAGTCCTCCACCCGCCGGAACAGCAGCGGGGTGATGCCGGGATAGGTCACGTTTTCCGGCAGGGTGGGAAACAGCCGGGTTTCAGCCATTTCGCTTTCCGGCAAGTTGCTCATTTTGGAGATTTCGGCAAAAAATACCGCGCCGGCAGCTTCGCTGCTTTCGTCCGCGGCAAGATAACCGCAAACCGGCGTCAGGGTAAATTCCTCCGCGCCGGATTCCTCCCAAAGCTCCCGCCGGGCAGCCTGCTCCGGGGTCTCTCCCGGCTCGATGTGCCCGCCCTGGGTCTCCCAGGTGTCCCGAGATTTGTGGCGGCTGAGCATGAGCTTCCCCTGGAATTTGGAGAATATCACCACATATTGATAGGTTTTGTGTTCCTCCATGTCAAATGTTCTGCAAAGGCTGCTGTTTTTCCCTGCCATATTCTTTCCCCTTCCCTGCAAATGCTTCCGAAAATCATTTTAGTACCCGGTTTTGTTCGCCGTCAACCGCCCAGCCCGGAAATTTACAGGCTGTTCACAAAGGCGTTCCCGCAAAAGCGTCAGTCCTCCATCACCCGGCGGACGGCGCCGTCGTAGGCGGGGTTGGCTTTTTTCAGGGAAACAGGGCGGCTTTCCTTTAAGAAGCAATGGGAGGTTTTCCCCTGACAGCGGACTTCCCCCGTCGCCTTGTCCCGCACGGTATAGCAAAAGGCGATCCGCGTGCCGGTATAGCTTTCCACCCCGGCTTCGATCAGCACCGTGTCCCCAAAGCGCGTCATGGTTTTATACTCCGCTTCCGCGCGGAGCACCGGGCTGACGATCCCCCCGGCTTCCAGCTCCTCATAGCTGAAGCCCCACACCCGCATAAAATGAATGCGGGCTTCCTCGAACCAGCGGATATAATTGGAATGGTGCACGCAGTCCATTCTGTCCGTCTCGTAATAATAGACCTGCCGCTGGTAAACCGCCGTTTTCATAGGCTCTCCCCCACCTGGTATTTTTCTTAAAGTATAGTATAACCCGCAGGGTTTTTCAAGTGTTGACATAGCCGGACAGGGTGGGGACATAAGCATGAAACACAGGGAATTTCTTCCTGAACTGACAGGGATTGTTTGCGATTTGTTCATAGTCGGGCTGTTGATTTTCCCGTCGAAAAATGATAAGATGTAGTATATTCCGATTTTTTCGGGCAGCCTGTGGAAAACCTGCGAAACCTGCGGTTTTGCGGCGCTGTTCCCGGCTTTTACCCAAGGACCGTCCGGCGCGCCGCGCCGAAGAAGAAAGGACTGCGTTGTAAGCATGAAAATTGGCATGGATGTAGGCTCTACCACCTTAAAATGCGTGGTATTTGACGACAGCGGAGCGCCTGTGTTCCGGGAATATGAACGGCACTTTTCCCAGATCGCGGAAAAGGCGTCGGGTATGCTTTCCCGCATTCGGGAACAGTTTCCCGAAGCCACCCGGGCCGGGCTTTGCATTTCCGGCTCCGCAGGCATGGGGCTTGCAGAGGATTTGAAGATACCCTTCGTGCAGGAGGTATATGCCACCCGCACGGCAACAAAAGCATATCTGCCCCAAGCCGACGTGGTGATCGAGCTGGGCGGCGAGGACGCGAAGATCCTGTTCCTGACCGGCTCTATGGAGGTGCGCATGAACGGCTCCTGCGCCGGGGGCACCGGGGCGTTCATCGACCAGATGGCGACCCTGCTGAACATCACCCCGGACGAGCTGAACGAGATCGCAAAAACCAGCGAACGCACCTACAGCATCGCTTCCCGCTGCGGCGTGTTCGCCAAATCGGATATCCAGGCGCTGCTCAATCAGGGCGCCCAGAAAAACGACATTGCCCTGAGCATTCTGAACGCCGTGGTGAACCAGACCATCGCCGGGCTGGCGCAGGGGCGGGAGATCCGGGGGAACGTCATCTATCTGGGCGGTCCGCTCACCTTCCTTTCCCAGCTGCGGGCTGCTTTTGACAGGATCTTGGGCGTCAAGGGCACCTGCCCGGAAAATTCCCTTTACTATGTGGCTGCCGGCGCCGCCATGTCCGAGACCAGCGAGGAATTTGACCTCTCTGAGGTGACGGAGCGCATTCGCACCTACAGCTCCAGCCACCAGTACCAGAGCAGCGAGGCGCTGTTCCAGAGCCAGGCGGAATACCACGAGTTTGCCGCCCGCCACGCCAAAGACAGCATTCGCACCGACGCGCCCCTGCTGCCGGGAAATATCGCCTATGTGGGCATTGACGCCGGCTCCACCACGCTGAAGGCAACGGCGATCAATGAGCAGGAGGAGATCATTTTCTCCCAGTACCTGCCCAATTCCGGCAATCCCGTGCCGCTGGTAAAGGAATTTTTGCAGGCGCTGTACGAAAAATTCCCCGGCATTGTGATCCGCTCCGCCGCTTCCACCGGGTACGGCGAGGAGATCATCAAAAACGCCTTTTCCCTGGACATGGGCGTGGTGGAAACCATTGCCCACTTCACCGCCGCCCGGAAGTTCGAGCCTGAGGTGGACTTCATTATCGACATCGGCGGGCAGGACATCAAGTGCTTCAAAATCAAGAACGGCACCATCGACAATATCTTCCTGAACGAAGCCTGCTCCTCCGGCTGCGGCTCCTTTTTGCAGACCTTCGCCGGGGCGCTGGGCTATCAAATGAGCGACTTCGCGAAATGCGGTCTCTTTGCCGACAGCCCGGTGGACCTGGGCTCCCGCTGCACGGTGTTCATGAATTCCTCCGTAAAGCAGGCGCAGAAGGACGGCGCTTCCATTGAAAATATTTCCGCCGGGCTTTCCATGAGCGTGGTGAAAAACGCGCTGTACAAGGTCATTCGCGTGACCGACGCCAAAAGCCTGGGCGACCACATCGTGGTGCAGGGCGGCACGTTCCTAAACGACGCCGTGCTCCGGGCGTTTGAAAAGGAGATCGGCAAGAACGTGACCCGCCCCTCCGTTTCCGGGCTGATGGGCGCTTACGGCGCGGCGCTGTACGCAAAGCAGCACCAGGAAGCGGAAAAAAGCACTATTCTTACGCCGGAAGCTTTGAAAAACTTTACCCACGAGGTGCGCTCCATCACCTGCAACGGCTGCCAGAACCACTGCCGCCTGACGGTGAACACCTTCCAGAACGGCTCCCGCTACATCGCGGGCAACCGCTGCGACAGACCTCTACAAAAGCACAGCCGCACCTCCCAGTACAACCTGTACGACTATAAGCGGGAGCTGCTTGCTTCCTATGCGCCCTGCACCGGGAAGCGGGGGACCATCGGCATTCCCATGGGGCTGAATATGTTTGAGCTGTACCCCTTCTGGTACGCCTTCTTTACGAAGCTGGGCTTTGGAGTGATCCATTCCCCGGATTCCGACCGGGAGCTGTACTTCCGGGGACAGCACACCATTCCCTCCGATACCGTGTGCTATCCGGCAAAGCTGATTCACGGGCACATCGAGGCGCTGCTGGAAGCTCACCCCGACGCCATCTTCTACCCCTGCATGAGCTATAATCTGGACGAGCACAAGGGCGACAACCACTATAACTGCCCGGTTGTCGCCTATTACCCCGAGGTGCTGGACGCCAATATCGAGGCGCTGGAACACACGAAATTTATTTACGACTATGTGGGGCTTCACCGGCGGAAGGATTTTCCGGGCAAAATGTTCCATATCCTGGAAAAATATTTTCCCGGCATTTCCGAGCGCGAGGTAAAGGAAGCCTCCGACGCCGCCTATGCCGAATACGAAGCCCATATGGCGCGCATTCGCAAAAAGGGAAAGGAATACCTGGCTTTGGCAAAGGACCAGAACCTGCCCGTCATTATCCTGTCCGGGCGCCCCTACCATCTGGACAACGAAATCAACCATGGCATCGACAAGCTGATCTGCGAGTGCGGCGCGGTGGTGGTAACGGAGGATTCCGTCAGCGACATGGTGGAGAAATTCCCCACCAGGGTCCTGAACCAGTGGACTTACCACTCCCGCCTGTACTGCGCCGCCAAATATGTGGCGGACAGCGGCGACAAGCGCGTCAATCTGGTGCAGCTGGTATCCTTCGGCTGCGGCGTGGACGCCATCACCGGCGACGAGGTGCGCTCCATTCTGGAGGACGGCGGCAGGATCTACACCCAGATCAAAATTGACGAGATCACTAACCTGGGCGCTGTGAAGATCCGGCTACGGAGCCTGTTTGCCGCGCTGGGGTTCTAGTCGTTAGATATTTAGTAATTAGTTGTTAGAAAAAGAACAAGGGCAAAGCGGGTAAATGATAGTTTAGCACGCATGAAATGAGAAATGAGCAACGAGCAATTATTGCAGAACTCTCGTTCCTCTATCTCGTGAAATCTAAATAACGGGGGAGAAAAAAGTTTTATTCACTCCCATTGGGAAAACCGCAAGCTATCTGCCTTTTATCAGGGGGTAGGCGGGGGGCGAAGCCCCCCGCCGAAGAAAGAAAAAATCGCACACGGCAGCATGATCGAAAAGGCAGGAACCTAAATGTGCGAAAGCAGAGGCTTTGGAAAACGGTTTTCCGACAACTGCTAAACTCCAATTTATCTACACAATTTTCGGTCGGGAGACGCGCTTGAAAGCAGTACCCGCTATCTTCCCGACTTGCCCGCGGGGGCACCCCGCGAAAGTCCTTTTCTAACAACCGAAAACTCACAACTGACAACAAATTAAGTAGGTGATAAAAATATGGCTGACGAAACCGCAAGAGTTGAATTTACCAGGGAAATGAAGAAGGATTACACCATTATCACGCCCAATATGGCGCCGATCCACTTCGAGCTGATCAAAAACGTGCTGGAAAGCTTTGGCTACCACATTGACCTGCTGCGGACCACTGGCAGGGAGATCGTGGACGAGGGCTTGAAGTATGTACATAACGACACCTGCTACCCCGCGCTGCTTTCCATTGGGCAGATGATGCACGCCCTGCACAGCGGCAAGTACGACCTGCACAAGGTAGCGCTCATCATGACCCAGACAGGCGGCGGCTGCCGGGCGTCAAACTACATTCATCTGCTGAGAAAGGCGCTGAAAAAGGACGGGCTGGACTATATCCCCGTGATCTCCCTGAACCTTTCCGGGCTGGAATCCAATTCCGGGTTCCAGATCACCCTGCCCCTGCTGCGCCGGGCGATCGCCGCCCTGACCTACGGCGACCTGCTGATGCTCTTAAAGAACCAGACCAAGCCCTATGAGGTCTTGGAGGGCGCAAGCGACGCGCTGGTAGAGCATTGGACGCTGACGCTGACCAAGCTCTTTGAGCAGGGGAAGGCCTTTTCCCAGCGGGAAATGCACCAGTATTTCGACAGCATTACAAAATCCTTTGCGGATATCGAGCGCCGGGACGTGAAGAAGACCAGGGTCGGCGTGGTGGGCGAGATCTATGTCAAATATTCGCCCCTTGCCAACAACCATCTGGAGGATTTCCTTTTCGAGCAGGGGTGCGAGGTCATGGTGCCCGGCATTCTGGGCTTTATGATCTTCAAGGTGGACAACCGCCTGGAGGACATTGCCCTGTACGGCGGGAATCCTGCCAAAAAGCAGCTTTGCACTATGCTGAAATGGTATTTTACCAAATATGAAACGGACCTGATCGACGCTGTGAAGAAATTCCCCCAATTCACGCCCCCCGCCCCCTATTCCCATTTGAAAAAGCTGGCGGGGCAGGTGATCGGCTACGGCTGCAAGATGGGCGAGGGCTGGCTTTTGACCGCAGAGGTCATGGAGCTGATCGAAAGCGGCTACGGCAATGTGGTATGCACCCAGCCCTTTGGCTGCCTGCCTAACCACATCGTGGGCAAGGGCATGATCCGCAAGGTAAAAAGCGTTTATCCCGAAGCAAATATCGTGCCTATCGACTATGACCCCAGCGCCACCAAGGTCAATCAGGAAAACCGCATCAAGCTGATGCTGGCAGTGGCAAGAGAGCAGGAAAACAGCACCCCCGCCGCTTCCCCCGCTGTGCCTGCCGCCGGCGAAGCTTAACAGGCAAGGCTTTTTTGCAGGAAATGACCAGAGCAAGGAAAGGAAAGTGGTCCTATTTATGGCAAACAAGATCATTCTCAGCGCGGACAGCACCTGTGACCTGGGCGATGAGCTGAAAGCCCGGTACGATGTGCATTATTATCCCTTCCACATCATTTTGGAGGAGAAGGATTATCAGGACAATGTGGACATCACGGTAAAGGAGATTTTTGAGGCGTACTATGCCCGGAAAGCCCTGCCCCGGACCGCCGCCATCAACATGGAGGAGTATGTGGAATACTTCAAGCCGTGGGTGGACGAGGGATATGACGTCATTCACCTGAATTTGGGCGGGGCAATTTCCAGCGCCCACAAAAACTGCGTCCTGGCGGCGCAGGAGCTGGGCGGGCACGTGTTCCCCATCGACAGCTTCAGCCTGTCCACGGGCATTTCCCTGCAGGTCATTGAAGCAGGGGAACGTATCCGGGCGGGAATGCCTGCCCGGCAGATCGCCGAGGAGGTCAGCGCCCTGCGGGCAAAGACCCACGCCAGCTTTATTCTGGACACGCTGGACTTCATGCGGGCAGGCGGGCGGTGCTCCACCGTGGCGGCGGTGGGGGCGAACCTTTTGAGCCTGAAGCCCTGCATTGAGGTGGACAATTCCGACGGCAGTATGCACGTGGGCAAAAAGTACCGCGGCTCCCTGGAAAAGGTGCTGGTGCAGTACGTGAAGGAAAAGCTTGCCCAGTACCCGGACATCAAAAGGGACCATATTTTCATCACCTATTCCTCCATTGCGCCGGAGCTGGAGGAGCTGGTGCGCAAGACCATTCAGGAAACCATGGATTTCAAGGAGATCCATGCCACCCACGCCAGCTGCACCATCGCGTCCCACTGCGGTCCCAACACGCTGGGTATTTTATTTGAGACCCTTTCCTGATTATTTTGCGGAGCTTTGCCGTGAGGGGCTGAGAAAATGGGCAAATTTCAATTAAAACCCTATACGGGGAAATATGCCGGGCAGCATTTGCCCCGGCGGATCATTGCCATGCTGGTGGCTGTTACGGTCATGGGGCTGGGGGTATCCCTTTTCATGCTGGCTTCCATGGGCTGCGATCCCTTTTCCACCTTGAATCAGGGGATCTCCTCCCGGATCGGAATGAGCTTCGGCACATGGCAGGCTATTTTGAATATCCTGCTGCTGATCGTCATTCTCTTTCTGGACCGTTCCATGCTGGGGCTGGGCACCCTGGGCAATATGTTCCTGGTGGGCTTTTCCGCCGACTTTTTCAGCCCCATCTGGAACAGGCTGGTGGACGCCCAGGCGCTGTCCCTGTGGGCGCGGCTGCTGCTTACGCTGGTGGGTGTGGCGCTGATGCTGGTCGCCTGCTCCTTTTACGTCACCTCTAATTTGGGCATGGCGCCCTATGACTGCCTTTCCTTCATTGTGCCCAACAAGACGAAAATCCCCTTCCGCTGGTGGCGTATCCTCTGCGACGTGACCTGCGTGGTCATCGGCTTTTTCTGCGGCGCGCCGGTAGGGGTGGGCACGCTCATCATGGCGTTCGGCACAGGACCCCTATTGCCGCTGTGCAACAAATACCTTGCCGCGCCGGTGCTGAAAATTTCGGAAATCAAGAAGAATGAAACGCTTTCGTAAAAAAGGAGCTGACCAATCGGCCAGCTCCTTTTTTGAAAGCACGGCTCATGAAAGCCGCTTCAGATAGTTCAGCACCTGTTTTGGGGAAAAATCCAGCACTTCCTGCAAATCGTTTTCCTCCTGCGCAAGCCGGATCGCTTCCGCCCCCAGATAGTAGCCCACGTCCGAATGTCCCTCAAAGGCGCACCAGTCGCCGAAAAAGCCCTGGATACTTTCGCCGTTTTCCACTCTTTTCAAGTATTCCAGGGCAAGCCGCCCCCGGTTTTCCTCACACCAATCCAGCCAGCCGTTCGTATCCTGGTGGTAAAAGCGGGGGTCACCGCACATCATTTGCTCAAAACGCATGGCGACCCCCTCCGTATAGAGCTGCCACATAGCTTTTTCCTCAGCCGTTTCCTCCCTGCTTTCCGCCATTCTGTTTTGGAAATGCCACTGGTGCCCTAATTCGTGATAGAGCAGCCCTATCATATCCCGCTCGCCGGTCCACCCCAGCTCCACGATTTTTTCCAGCCCCAAAAGGACGGCGGGTCTCCCGTCAAGCTCCGTTGCCCAGCCCGCCCCATTGCACAGCCCCAGATAAAAGACCACGCTGCTGTCTATTTTTCCACAGGGCAGGGCAGCGCATTTTTCCTCAATTGCACGGGCTGCTTTCAAAAAAGATTCATGGGCAGCCTCCGCCTCGTGCCGATGGGCAAACAGGCTTTCCAATACGGGGAGCACGTCCCTTTCAAAGTCATATTCCCGGATATCCTCCCACAGCATTTCCGGCAGGGCTTTGGAAATCCCCGCGGCATAGGCTTGATAGGCTTCTCTCTGAAAGCTTCCCTTTTCAAAAAGCCGCTTGATTTCCTCATAAGTGTCGGTAATTTGAATCATTTTTTCTTCCTTCTGCAAAACAGCGTTGAAATTTCTACTTTCTATTTTCCTCTCCATCTACCCGGTTGTCAATAGTGGGGCAAAAACAGTTTTGTGCATTTACACAAAAAATGCAGATATTTCCCATGATTCCCGTGAAAATATCTAATTCAAATGGGAGATGTTTGTAGGAACTGTCACTTGACAAAGCCCATGTTTCAAGCTAGACTGAAATTACCACAAAGCTCGTCAATATATTAACAAAATTTCCCGAAAGGAGCGAAGCGTATGTCATTCAATATCGGCGCGTTTTTCACAGCAGCCTGGCCCTGGATCAAGGGTGCTCTTGTCCTGATCGTGGTGGTCGCCGTGGCAATGCTGGTCCTCTGGCTTGTTTCCGGGCGGAACAAGAAGGGCGGAGAGGATTCTCTCGACCGCGTTCTTCGCCCCATGGCTTTTATGAAAGGTCACCAGAACACCGGCGGCGGTGGCGGCGGCAGGACCGGCGTGCGCTGACGGATTGAACGCATTTTCTACTATCGTCCTTATTTTCAGCCCCCTTGGAGCTCCGAGGGGGCTGTCGTTATAAGCGAAACAGTTCCGTCCATTCGCCGGGTCGTTTTCTCTGGAAAACGCGGAAAGAGCATGGAATGATCCATGCTCTTCCTTTTGGGTTTTCAGGGAAATTAGGGGAATTGAGTTTACTCAGAGAGGGGAAACAGGGCGCCGAGCTTTGTGTAATCTTCCCGGAAAGAAAAGCTTCCGTCCTCCGCCATTTGGAACATGGTAGGGGCAATGCCGTCATACACCGCCAGATAGACGGTCTCCCCGGCATACTGCTCCAGATCTTCCATGTCCACCAGCCAATAGGCTATACCGTCCTGCACAAAGCTGAAGGTGCTGGTCCCGCTGAACAGACCGTCTTCCTTCAGGGGGTCGTGCCCCTTTACCAGCGGCAGGGGGTGGAAACTGGAGGCATTGAAGTCCTCCGCGCCAATGGGGGCGCCGTCCTTGCGCTCCGCAAGCAGCACCGCATAGGTGTGGGACTGCTCCACGTCGGGGTTCAGCACGGAAAGCCCTTTCCCCGATGTAGTGCCTGCCAGATGGATCAGGTAGTCTCCCGTTTCCTGGGTTTCGTTCATAGGCACCGCTTCCTCCCCGGCAAATGCCTGGGCGATTTTCGGCTCCTGCATGATATCCGCCACCTGGGACGGGCTGAGCCACTGTACGGCAGCATATGCCGAAATGCTGAGCAGCAGGGTACACGCCACAGCCACTGCCGCTTTCCATATTTTCTTGTGCTTCATCGTATGCATCTCCTTTTTTTGCGTTTCGTGGCGGGTCTGCCGCAGCAGAGCCAGCGTGCGCTCCTGAAAATCAGGAGAAAAGGTTATGCTGTCTATGGCCTTCCGATAGTTGTTCCAGTTCATAAAGAATCCTCCTTCAGGCTTTTGCGCAGCCGTTCCCGACCACGTGCCAGCCGGGTCCCCACCGTGGCGGCGGGCAGCCCCAGCAGCTTTCCGATTTCTTTCGCGGAATACCCTTCATAGTAATGGAGGTACAGGACCGCTCCATATTTTTTCGGCAGTGCCCGCACCGCGTCCAAAATGTAGTCCGTCCCACTCCAACCGGCAGACTGCAGACCGTCCGCCTCCTCTAAAGAAAGGTTTTTCCGCTCCGCCCGGCGGCGTATGTCGCCGGCGCGGTGAAGGGTGGCGCGGATCAGCCACGCCTTTTCATGTTCGGCGTCCCGAAACCTGACAGGCGAGGACAGCAGCTTCAAAAATACCTCCTGCACCGCGTCCTCCGCGTCTGCGGCGGAACGCAGGCGGGTACAGGCAAGGCGCAGAAGCATGGGGCTGTATTCCGCAACGATCCTCTCGATCATTTCATCGGTACCTGACGAAACCATCTTTTCATCTCCCTTCACCCTTAACACGTTTCAGCTTCCCCTATTTTTTCATTTTCCCTGAAATTTTTTTCAGAACCGCCGCAGCCGCAAAAAACAGACCCAGCCATACGGCTGGGTTTACGCGTGTCGGAAAAAATTTTTTCGACACGCGTAAACAGGTTGAGGAAACCTACGATTTCCTCAACCTGTTGTGATTGAAACGCGAGAGAGGGGTCTTGCCTGTCGGCTCGGTCAGCGCTGAACGGTCTCCACCGGAGACCAGCGCCCCTAACGGTTCCCTGAAGCTGCGAAGCAGCTTCTCCACACTTCTTCCCCTTTCCGTTTCTTACAGTTAGAGAGCTTATCGACAGTCTGAGACCCAGCCGAACGGCTGGGTCCTTTTCTAATAACTAATAACTAACCGCTAAATTCCCAGCAGGGCGGGAACAGCCTCCTTCATCTTGGCAACGACGGCTTCGCTTTCCGCTCTGGTAGCGCCCTTGCCGGACAGGTAAATCTTGATCTTCGGCTCGGTGCCGGAGGGGCGGACGATCAGCTTGCAGCCCGTCTCCATGCGGTACTCCAGCACGTTGGACTTGGGCAGGTCGATTTTCCCCTCTTTATCGCCATAGGACACGGACTCCAGATAATCGCTGCGCCCGGTGACCTTTGCCCCGGCGATCTCGGCGGGCGGATTTTTCCGCAGGGTGTCCATAATGCCGTTCATGGTCTTCATGCCGTCCTCGCCCTCAAAGCCGTAGCTGCACACGTCGTTGACATAGTACCCGTATTTCTCATACAGGGCGTTCATGGCGTCCACCAGGGTCATGCCCTTTTTCTTGTAATAGGAAGCCATTTCGCAGATGAGCATACTGCCGTCCACGGCGTCCTTATCCCGGACATAGCCGCCGGAGAGGTAGCCGTAGCTCTCCTCAAAGCCCAGCAGGTAACGGTCTTCCTCGCCTTTTTCCTCCAGCTCGGCAATAATGTCGCCGATATACTTAAAGCCGGTAAGGCAGCGGCGCAGCTCCACACCGTAATCCTTTGCCACGGGGTCCACCATGTCGGTGCTGACGATGGTGGTCACGGCAACCGGGCGGGCGGGCAGCCTGCCCTGCTCCTTTTTCACCCTGGCAATAAAGTCCATCAGGAGAACGCCCACTTCGTTGCCGGTCATCAGCACATAGGCGTCGTTCTGGTTCACGGCAATGCCCACACGGTCACAGTCCGGGTCGGTGGCAAGCAGCAGGTCGGGCTTCACCTTTTCACAAAGCTCCAGGCCCTTTTGCAGCGCTTCCCGGATTTCCGGGTTCGGATAGGGGCAGGTGGGGAAATTGCCGTCCGGCTCGCTCTGCTCCGGCACGATGGTGATGTCCTTGACGCCGATACGGTCCAAAATCCTGGTGACGCACATTTTGCCGCTGCCGTTTAAGGGGGTGTATACCAGCTTCAAATTGCTGGCGTCGCCGATCAGGCTCTCCTGATATACGTCGTCCAGGAAAGCGCTGACGGTCTCCTCGCCGATATATTCGATCATGCCGGACTTGACCCCTTCTTCAAAATCCATCTTTTTCACATCGGAGAAAATATCCAGGGAATTGATCTCGTTCATGATACCGTCCGCCATGTCGGCAGTGACCTGGCAGCCGTCGCTGCCATATGCTTTATAGCCGTTATACTTGGCAGGGTTGTGGCTGGCGGTGACACAGATACCGGCGTTGCACTGTAAATGCCGCACCGCGTAGGACAGGGACGGGGTGGGCATCAGCTGGGGATAGAGGTACGCCTTGATGCCGTTGGCGGCAAGCACCGCCGCGGACTGCTGGGAGAACAGCACGCCCTTATTCCGGCTGTCGTGGGCAATTGCCACAGACTGGGGCTTTCCGTCCCCGTGCTTTAACAGATAATTGGCAAGCCCCTGGGTGGCTTTCCGCACCGTGTACACGTTCATGCGGTTGGTGCCCGCGCCGATCACACCGCGCAGGCCGCCGGTGCCGAACTCCAGGTCCCGATAGAAACGGTCGTTGATTTCCTCCGGCTGATCCTTCACCGAGAGAAGCTCCTCGGTCAGATCCTTATCGTCTAATTCCTGCTGTAGCCATCTTTCATACTCAGTCATGCTTATCGCCCTTTCTTCCTCAGAGATCGCCGGCGTTCGGTATTTCCCTGAATTTTCTGCTTTTAGATTACCATTTTTTGTGCGCTGTGTCAACAATGGACGGAAAAAGAATGTTCGACAAAAAGCGCCGAACATTCTTTTTCATAGTCTCTCAGGTACACCGCCATCAATGGGCGGAAAAAATGCTTTGCGGTATGAAATACCGCAATTCCCAAGAAGAAAGGCATAGCCTTTCTTTTGCGGAGCAAAACCGCCTTTTTTCACTGCCTCACAGGTGCACTGCCATAAGGACGATTTTCTCCCAATCGGCGGTGAGATGGTGTTTCCTACAAATGAACGAGAGAAAGCGGGACGATGTGGGCACCGTCCCCTACACACCCTCCGCAAAAGTCGCTTTTCAACGGTCTACTGAATCGAAATAATATTGGTCACAATGCCCTGGGGGGTGATATCCAGGGTGCCGTAGCTGGGCGGTTCCGACGGGGCATAATGCCCTGCGGAGCCGGGGTTCATCAGGTACAGCCCGTCATCATAATCGGTCAGGGCGTGGTGGGTGTGCCCAAACAGCAGCACCTGCGCTTTCTGCTCCCTGGCGGCGCACTCAGCCTGGTACAAGCCGCTTTTCACATTGTACAAATGCCCGTGGGTGTAAAAAATCGTTACCCCCTCCACTGTGTACACGCCGGTATAGGGCAGGTTGGAGCCCCAATCGCAATTGCCCCGCACCTGCAAAAATGTTTTTTCCGGGAAGCTGGGCTTTAACAGCGCCACATCGTCTTCCCCGTCTCCCAGGTGGATCACAAGCTCCGCCTGGGGCTGGGCAAGCAGGGCGGCGCGCAGGTTCCCCACATTCCTGTGGGTATCGGAAACTACCAGAATACGCATACGACCTCTCCTTTTTGGAATCTTTTCATCATTCCCGCCCCTCCTGCATACCATAAAGGTATAAGGGAAAATAAATGGAGGAATGTGTTTTATGAGCCAGAACGAGCCAAATTTGAACGAATCTCAGCTGGAAGCGCTGCTGAAGCTGACTTCCCAGCGTCTTGGGACTACCCCGGAGGCGCTGAAGCAGGCGGCGCAGAACGGCGACCTTTCCCATATGATGGGACAAAACGAATCCAATGCCATGAAAAAAGTGCTCAGCGACCCGGAAGCCGCTAAAAAATTATTGTCCTCGCCCCAGGCGCAGCGGCTGTTCCAAATGCTGCAAAAGGGGAAGAAATAAGCGGATTTTGAATTTTTTCCGTGAGGAGGCGCGCCATGGACGACCTGAGCCAACAGCTGAACCAGATTTTGTCCGACCCCCAAAGCATGCAGCAGATCCAGGGCATGATGAGCGCCCTTGGGCTGGGGAACAACACGTCCTCCGGCAGCACCTCCCCTGCGGCTCCGCCACCGGAACCTCCCCCGGCAGAGCCGGGCTTTGACCCCTCCGCGCTGGCAGGAATGCTCAGCGCTTTGGGGGGAGGCTCTGGCAGCAGCGCCTCTGCCCCGCCGCCCCAAAACCCACTGGGCGGCGTAACGCCGGAGCTGCTGCAAACCGTCACGCGGCTGGCGCCGCTGCTCAGTCAGGTCAACCGGGAGGACGATTCCACCCGGCTGCTGCACGCCCTGCGCCCGCTGCTCAGTGAAAAGCGCCGGAAAAAGCTGGACGAAGCCATAAAAATCCTGCAAATGATGCGGCTGATGCCCCTGCTCAAGGACAGCGGTCTATTTTCCGGGCTGCTCTCCGGGCTGCTGTAACGCCGGAGAAAGGAGCGCATATGCCAAACGAATACGACATGGATCAAATGCGGGAGGACGCTGTGCGCCGGGCAAGGGAAATGCAGTCCCGCGCCCATCTTCCGCCCAGACAGGAAGCTCCTCAGCAGCGGCGCGGCTCCCAGCAGCGCAGTCCCGCCCAGCGGAGCTCTTCCCCGTCCCAGCCTGCCCAGAGACACCCGCCGGAGCCCCCGGCAGAACATACAGAATCCCCGAGAGAACATACACAGCCCCCCGAAACCCGCCAGCCCATAGAGGAACGGTCCCAGGGGCAAATGCAATCCCCCGGATTGCTGGAATCCCTGTTTCAGGACAAGGAGCGCACGGTGATTTTGGCGCTGCTGATCCTGCTCAGCGAGGACGACAGCCATCACGATTTGATGTTCGCCCTGATGTTCCTGCTCATGTAGTTGTTAGCTGTTAGCAGTTAGTTGTTAGAAAGAGAAGAGAACGAGGGAATTAGGAATTAGAAATTAGAAATTAGCAATGAGCAAGGCAACAAAAAGACGGTGGAATATTTTTCCGCCCATTTTCTGAATTTTAGAACACTATAATCTATAGATCGGCGTACCCCAGAGACTATGAAAAAAGCGG
>CALFFN010000007.1 GCA_937958185.1 uncultured Neglectibacter sp.
TTTCGGAGATTTTTTCCTGCTTTTCCAGTTTTCCCAAAAACAGCGGAAAAAACCAAAAAGCCCCCGCCCTGCAACACATACAGGACGGGGGCGCGGACAACATTTCACTATTTTAACTGCACATAGTATTGGGGCGGGCTGTTTTCCTTGCGTTCTCCCTTGATATAGAACATATCCAGCGAGTCCAGGAAAGGGGTCAGCTTGGTAAAGCCGTAATTCCGCACGTCAAAATCCGGGTAGCGCTTACCCAGGATATTGCCCACCTTGCCGATAAAGATCCAATCGTCCTCGTCGGAATTTTCCCGCACAATGGTGCGCAGCGCCCGGCGAATGGTATTCAAATCGGTTTTCAGTTCCTGAGAAGATTCCTTTTTCTGCTCAGGCTTTTCCTTGGATTTTTTGGAGGTCTTTTTGCTTTGCTGGGCGTTCTGGGGCTTGTGAACGTCTTCCGTCTCGTCGTCCTCGGCGGTGGCAAGGATATCCAGATATTTGAACTTATTGCAGGCGGAAATAAAGGAATTGGGGGTCTTGCTTTCGCCCATGCCGATCACCGTCATGCCGGATTCCCGCAGCCGGGCGGCAAGCCGGGTAAAATCGCTGTCGGAAGACACCAGGCAGAAGCCCTCCACCTGCCCGGAATAGAGAATATCCATGGCGTCGATGATCATGGCGGAGTCAGTGGAATTTTTTCCCGTGGTGTAGCTGTACTGCTGAATGGGGAGCACGGAATTGTCCAGCAACGCGCTTTTCCAGGAGACAAGGGCAGGGTTTGTCCAGTCCCCGTAAATGCGCTTGTAGGTGGCAATGCCGTCCTTGGAGATTTCGTCCAGAATGATCTTGATGTACCTGACGGACACGTTGTCCGCGTCGATCAGCACAGCGAACCGGGAATCGTTTGGCATAAGCATTTGTCCTTTCCGGGGCAGCCCCCATAGCGGTTTTTCGATTTATAAAAACCGGGAAGCCAGCCAAAAGGGCTGCCTTCCCGATATTGGTGGACCCGAAGGGGATCGACTAGGCGTTCTCACGCCTATTGGCTCGCCGTTCTGCCCTAAAACTGTCCCACCGGGACAGTTTCTTAACGGTCAGACCCTGTGCATGAAAAGCAAATGTCCCTTGTCCTTATAACCGTGAAAGATTGGTAGCGACTAAATCGGCGTTAAAAATCCGCACTTGTAAGGATTTAGCCGATAGAAGCGTGATCTTTCACGGAAAGGAGCAGCAGCCCGAAAAGCGAAGCTGCGGATTAAAAAAGCCGCAGCGAGCCGCAAGGGCTTGCTGCGACGCGGTGGTGGACCCGAAGGGGATCGAACCCTCGACCTCCAGATTGCGAACCTGGCGCTCTCCCAGTTGAGCTACGGGCCCATATGTGCTGCTTTTCTTCAAAACAGCACAATTATTTTAACACAGACCAGACGAGTTGTAAAGCCTTTTTATGATTTTTCCGACCGCAAATTTTCTTTCTGGCGAAATAAATCGATCTTCAGCCAGCGCCCGCGGTAGAGGCGGATCATAAAAACAATGCCGCGGGTACAGAGCTCGGCCGCCATGGCAAGCCACGCGCCGGGCAAGCCCAAAGGACCCACCAGCAGCAGGGAAAGCGCCACGCGCACGCCCCACATGGTGGCAAGGCTCAGCAGGAAGGGCACCTTGGAATCCCCGGCGCCCCGGAGCGCGCCGGACGCTACAATGGACGCGCCGAACAGCGGCTCGGCAAACGCCACGATGCGCAGCACCTGGATGCCCAGCTCGATCACCGCCGGCTCGGAGGAGAAAATCATAATGAGCTGGGGCGCGAAGAGATACAGCACCAGCCCGCCAAGGGTCATAATGCCAACGCCCAGCCAGGAGATCAGCCGGGCAAAGCGCATGGCAAGGTCTTTCCGTCCTGCGCCCACTGCCTGTCCCACCAATGTGGTGGCAGCGGCGGAAATGCCGTATGCCGGCATATAGCTGAGGGATTCCGCCGTCACCGCCAGATGGTTCGCCGCCACCGCCACCGTGCCGATCCCGGCAATCAGGGAGGTGATGATGATTTGCGCCAGGCTGGTCAGCGTGCGTTCCAGCGCCACGGGCAGACCCAGCCGCCAGACAGTGAGCAGGCAAAGCTTTTCAAAGGGGTACCGCCGCTTCATGGAAATGCGCACCGGGGAATTTTTGCGGAACAGCACCAACAGGAACAAAATGCACACCACGGTGGTGGAGGTGGCGGAGGCAAAAGCTGCGCCGCCCACGCCCCAGCCCGCACCCCACATGGTAAAGGACGCGCCGAACAGGGAGACCGTCCGGGTGGGATAGATAAAGAGAAAATTCAGGAACACGTTCAGCACATTGATGAGAATGTTCAGGATCATGGGCGTTTTGGTGTCGCCCGCGCAGCGCAAAATAGCGCTGAACATATTTGCCCCCAGGGTGCAGGGCATGGCGCACGCCATAATGCGGAAGTACAGGGAAGCGTCGTCGCGAATGCCCTCCTGGGCATTGAGAATGGCGGGCAGGGGAAAAGACAGCGCCACGCCGACAGCCCCCACCAGGACGCCGAAAATGCACACGAACCGCAGCGCCTGCCAGGTTACCCGCTGGGCGTCTTCCCTGCGTCCCGCGCCCAAGTGCTGGGCAACCTGCACGGAAAAGCCCACGGAGGACGCGCCGAACAAGCCGCCGAACAGCCAGGTGGTGCTTGCGGTCAAGCCCACGGCGGCAGTGGCGGCAGACCCCAGCGAGCCCACCATAGCAGTGTCAACATATTGCACCAGCGTGATCATGACCTGCTCTAAAATAGCGGGCCATGCCAGCACCAGAATTGCCGAGAGAGTGTCTTTTGTCCGGGGAGAGCCCTCCGCGCCCAGCAGAGAGGAGATACGGTCGCTCATACCTCAAAATCCACGCAGGCTCTGCCGTCCGGCTCCCGCAGTTCCTTGACAAAATTGCCGAACGCCACATGGAGGGGGTGCTTCTGATAAGCGTCCAGATCTTCCATGCTGCGGAATTTGGATACCAGCGCATAGTCATAATTGGAGGGCGCCGCGCCGGGGGCGCTCAGGTACACTTCCATTTCCACGATCTCCGGGATTTTCCCCCGCATGGCAAGCATACGCTCTTTCGCTTCCAGAAGATTTTCAGCTTTCGTTTTGCCATTCGCAGTTTCCTTAAATTTGAACAGGACAATATGCTGGATCATTTTCCTTTCCTCCCCAAAACACACTTATTTGAGTATACTGCTTTTCCAGCTTTTTTTCAAGCAGTGGAGAAAATTTCACATTTGGGGAAAACCGCTACTTTTGAAATGCGGAAGCGGGTTCACAATACCGCATAAACATAGCAGCGACTTCGGCTCTGGTGGAGTTGGCTTTCGGGACAAGAAGCCCGTTTCCCCTGCCGGAGATGATTTCCTGATCCACCGTCCAGGTCATGGCTTCCTTCGCCCAATCGGCAACCTCGCCGGTATCGGGGAACCGCAGGATCTCCGTGCCATTTTGAATGCCCCCTCTACCGCCGAGCTGGGCGTAGCGGTACAGGATCGCTGCCAGCTCCTGCCGGGTAATAGGATCGTCGGGAGCAAAACTCGTGGCGGATTTCCCCTTTACAATCCCCTGCTCCGCCGCCCAGCGGACAGCGTCGTAATAAAAGGCGCCGGGTTTCACGTCCGTAAAGGTCATGACAGCATGGCTCTTGGGTTTCTCCTCCAGGCGCCACAGGATCGTCACGATCATTCCTCTGGTAGTAGTCATATTCGGCGAAAAGGTATCTTCTCCCGTTCCTGCCATCAGACCATTTTCATACATGAATTTTACAGCGTCATAATACCAGGTTCCCTTGGCTACATCTGTAAAGGGCAGCTCTATGACTGGCTGGGGCGGGTCCGGCGGTGTCGGCGTGGGTGGCGTGGGAGTCCCCGGCTTTTCCACCTTCACCGTGCGGGTCGCTTCCGCAAGATTTCCCGCGCTGTCCGTGACACTATACTTCACCGTGTAGGTTCCCGCTTTTTCCATGTTCACCGCCGAAGCGTCGATTTCCAGCTTACTTTGTATCTCCGTATCTTGGTTATCTGTGACCTCCGCTCCCGGTTCCTCGTATACTTCTCCCAGTTTGAGGGTAACAGGGTTCGCTCCCAGCGGGGTAATAACAGGTGGCTCCTTATCGATCCAGTCTACCATGGCGGTTGCCGTACCTCTATTTCCAGCTTCATCTTCAAACTCGAAGATGAAGCTGCCATTTTCCGGGAAAGAATGGCTCAAGTTACCGCCGTTGTTCGTTACCGTCACTTCTTCCGAGGGGGTAATGGTGGCAGTCACGCCCTGATTCGTCAGCTTGTGGGGAGAATAGCTTACCGTTGCCGTGGGTGCTTCTTTATCGATCCAGGTGACAGTGGCGGCCACAGTGCCTTTTGTTCCCGCGACATTCTGAAGCTCAAATTCAAAGCTGCCGTTCTCGGTGAACACATGGGTATTGCTGCCACCATTATTGAGGATCGCAATGGTGGGGTCTACCATTAGTGTCGCCGTGACATTTTGGTTGGTAGGGTCGGTAATATCATAGCTTACGGTTCCTGTGGGCAGAGACTTATCGATATTGCTCACCGTGGCAGTAGCCGTGCCTTTGTTTCCAGCTTCGTCCTCAAATTCAAAGGTAAAGCTGCTGTTTTCGGTAAAGGTGTAGCTCAGGCTGCCGTTTTCCGTATTTGTCACCGTAACCGGCTCGGAGGGGGTGATGGTCGCTACCACATCTCCATTGGTGGGCGCAAGGGTAGAATAGCTTACAGTGGCAGTGGGGGCTATAGTATCCTGTACGATAACCTCCCGTTCCACTGTGGTTTTGTTGCCTGCGTGATCGGTAGCGGTATAGGTCACGGTATACGTTCCACACTTTGCCGTGTCTACCTGGGAAGAATCTATTTCCAGTTTACCCTCCAGTTTTCCTGCCTTGATATCCGGGTCTAAATTATCCGTTACCTCTGCGCCCAGCTCGGTATAGGTTTCTCCGCGTTCTATGATTTGTGGGGTAGAGCCTTTGAGCTCAATTTCCGGCGAGGTGTTGTCGATATATACGAATGGGGAGATTGCAGTTTTGTTATACTTCCCTCTATAGCGAAATGTGCCGGCTGGATAAATCCTTCTTGCAATCCCGTTCGGATATGGGTGAACGCCCAGTATCCCAAAGTGTACCAATGCATCACTCGGATTTGTTTTTATATCATAGCCCGCAAATGAATAAACGTATTGAATTTCCTGAACCTTTTCACCATGTTCGCTATAATATTCATTTTCACTATAAAACGATGTTTTACAATAGCTATGGATCGACTTTATATCTTCTACTGGTATCAGCAAATCACCCTGTCTGAATGTTATTGTTCCAATAGAGAAGTCGTGTACCATAACATTATCTGCTCTTCCTATTGCTTTCACAAAATCAAATTCAATTGTTGGTGGCGGTGATAAATCGGGATCACGAAATCCGGCCTTTATGACGGCCTTTTTCGGTGTGATGCTTTCCACCTCTAAATAGGCGCCTGTGTATGTGCCGTCATAAAAATCACTGTTGGGCGTTGTATCCGATGAAAACACATCTCCTTCCAACAGAATATCTTCTTCTCCACGAAAACGGTCGCGTTCAGACTTGGTAACCAGATTTAAGCGTTTTTTATGACGCTCATCAAGATTTCGATAGGGATAATATCCAGTGCCGTTTTGGTCAAGCATGATATCCACGTGCCAAATGATAACTCCGGGGGTTGTAGTAAAAGACATATTTTTATGTTTTGGATCATCTGGAAACCCAGTACGGTATTCTACAATAAAATATTCGCCATAGGGAAACAGTAACGGATCGGGACAGAAAACCACTGCCTGATTTTCCGAGACAAGCGGATCGTCAGAAAAGCCCTCGGCATACAGATCTATCTGTGATACAGGCTCGTTTGTTAAAATTCGAGGCTCTATCCACCCAAGCAGAATTTTATGAAAAGGGTTAAAATAAGGACAATCATTTGCCATCATTTCCGGTAGATCTTTGACGATTGCGTTAGAACTATCATCATTGTAAAGATCCGGCAAACCAAACAAATGACCTATTTCGTGAACGTCTGTATCAACATTTGATTTAATACTAGTATGAGAAAACCGATTTATAGCTTTCGAACCAAACGTTTTGTTCTTTCCGATAGACCAAATCTTAGGCCACCACTGACCAGAACTACTAGGTCGTAAATATTTAATCACCAATCCGTCTATGTACCCATCATTATCGCTATCATATTCAGAGGGATCAAATTCACCGTTTTCAATATAGCGGCGAAGCGCTTCCTGATATAACTTTTGTATACGCGTATCATCTTTTACAACTATTCCGGTGTCTTCTGAATAATAATCAGATGTTTCCGGTGCTACAACCAAAGGAAGAACCTGACCAGAAATATTCAGCTTACAGAAAGAAAATTTTTGATACAGACCTCTTACCGATTGCTCTGATATTTTCAGATCAGGATTATAATCGTCAAAAAAGCTATGATGCAATTTTTCCTCATCATAGTTCTCCTGATACTCAGGATAATCCGGGAAAGCTACCGGCAGTACCAAAAGTTTGACGTTTCCGGTAGAAGGCATACGTCCCTCCGAGTCTAACTGATTTGTAATTAGTGAAGTAGTTGGGTTAAAACTAGGAACATAGGGGGTGTCGTCCCCCGAAAAGGATGGTTTCTTTTCCTCTGATAACGTATCATTGAGTTTTTGCGGCATCGAATCTGTTGCACAGCAGACCATCGCTTCTTCTTGCTCTAAAAAACCCGCCTTAGATTCGGCAGCTTGCCCTTTTACCGTCGGAAATTTGGGGAAAATCAATATTGCAAGCATAAGCAACAACGAAATTATGCGTTTCATCAAGGATACCTCCTATGGGGAATCAGCAAGATGGAAGCAAAGCATAGAAGCCAGAATCTCCTATGCTTTGCTTTTTCTCAATCAATTAATCGATACTGCCATAGAGCGAAATCATTTCTTCCGTCACAGTGCCGTCTTCCAGCAGTAATGTTACTTTATACCGATATTCCACATAGCTCGGAATTTCTTCCACTGTTTTTGCCACTGGTTCTAAAACTCAAAACGTCATGGTGTTCATATCCAGCTCGCGGATACGGTGGAAGGACATATTGTTCCCGCCGTTGCCCTCGCCTTTGTTCAAATCCAGAGCCGTCCAGTTCTGGGTGAAGTCGTCCCGCCAGTCGTCAAAAATCTTCTTGTCTACCTTGGTGCCGGCAAGGGTATATGTCCCCTTTTCCTCCTCGCCGTAGGTGCCGGAGGATTCCAGAACTACCGTCTCATGATCGGAAAATTCGGTCTGCTCGTGGTTCCAGGGGATATAGGTGTAAGTATTGTGGAAGCGGTCCCCCTGTGGGCTGCGGGCTTCCAGCACCAGATAGGGAATGTTGTTTTCGTCCAGCGCGAGACCGAGACTGCCGCTGTTGCCGCCCACTTCCGCGTAAAGGATATCCTCCTTCAGCAGGGAATAGCTGTCGCGCAAAAAGCTCCACACGCAGTATTTCACCTGATAATCCTTTGTTTTATACAGCACCAGAAGCTCGCTGACGCCGTTCTTGTCAATGTCCGTCAGGCTGACGAGGGGCTCATAGTAACTGTCAGGGGCAAGGAAATCCGAGCGGCTTTCGACCTCGCTTAAAATCTCATCGACCATCTGGTTCTTGTCGCCGCCGGAGGAGCTGGGCTTGTTCGTGCCGCTGCCGGAAGCGGAGCCCACACTCACGCTGGAAAGGGAGCCGAAGGCGTCGTCCCCAAATTCCAGCCCGCTGTCGTCAACGCGGAGGGACATGAGGAAATCGGACAGCAGGTCGCTGGTCTGCTGGGCGTTTTCTTCCGTCGCCCGCAGCTCGGCGATCCAGTAGCTGCCGCCATGGGGGAAGAAGACCTTATAGCAGAAATGGTCCTGATCCGCGCCGTACCCGGTATAGTGGAACTGCATGCCGAGCTGTACAAAGGGATACCGACCGACGTCGTCCAGCCGGGTAAGCTCCGAGATGATCTGAAAATCACGGCAGTCCTTGTCCTTGCGGTAGGTGTTCACCGCTGTGTCCACAACCTTTGCGAAGTCGTCGCTGTCCGGGTTTGTTGAGACGGTGGAATATTTATCCGTATACATACTGACAGTGGACTGCCCCGTTTCGGTGGCATAGAATTTCACATAGTTTTTGAGGATCTCTTTTTCGTACCCCAGCTCCGGCTCCCGCCGCACCAGGTCGTCCCGCAGGATCACTTCCAGCTCGTCCGGGGCTTCCGAGGTGTAGAGCGTGTACCCCTCCGCCTGGTATGCCCCGGTGATCTCAAAGCTTTCCAGCATCTGCCGGACCTGCTCCCTGCGCAGGTCCTCCCCCGGCATTCCTTTTTCCACCATCCACAGGAAGGTGTAGCAGCCGAAATCCCCCTCGGTGTCAAAGAGATACAGGCAGCCGTCGTACTGCTTGCCGTTTTGCTCCAGCTCCCAGCCGAAGGAGTAGCAGTCCCTACCGTTGACCTTTTCCTCAGAGTTGTCCGTAAGGTAGACATTTTCCGCGCCCACCCAGCTGGCAAGCAGGGTGGGATCGGCAAAGAGCTGGTCGGCGAAATCCTCCGCGGAATAGATAAAGCAGTTCTTTGTGGTGACATAGGCGTATTCCGCCACTACCCGGCACTGGTCGCCCAGAGCGAACAGCACGTTGTTGGTGTTCGGCTCGCTGTAAGTAAAATCGGAGGGATAGTCCAGCGCAAAGCAGGTGGCGCTGTTTTCATACCGCTGGAAGTCCGTGGCAGGAGGAGCGGTGACGGAGGACGCGGGCGCGTCCGGCTCAATGGGGACAGCGCCTCCGCCACCCAGCAGCGTTGAGGCGAGGACGGCCGCAACGATCACGAACAGCGCTACCGCCCCCAAAACTACGGGGATCAGCCACTTGGGGCGCTGTTTGATGACCGGGGCATAGGGCGGTGCGGAAGCCTGGGCAGGGGGCACAGGGGCGGGGCGTGCCGGGGAAGGTGTCTGCGCCACCGGCGACGGCGGAACGGGCGCTGCTGTCGGTTGAACGGGTGTCGCTGCTGCCGTTGGCGGAACAGGCACTGCCGTTGGTTGAACAGGTGCTGCTGCCGGTTGAACGGGTGCCGCCGGCGATGGAACAGCATCGCCTTGCTGCGGAATCTGACAGCCGCACTTGTAGCAGAATTTCGCGTTGTCGGGCAGTTGAGCGCCGCATTTCATACAAAACATAAGTCATTTCTCCCAAAAATTCATTTTGCCGAAACAGTGCCACCAAAGATATACTTCAGGAAGCAGATGATTTTTCCTGTCTAAATCATACAGGATTTCCAGAGAAAGTTCAAGTTTTTCGGGAAAAAGTCTCACCAAATTTTTGTCGGCGGACACTTTTCTCAGCCGTCCGCCGCAGATCGGCTTTCAAAGAACGCTTTGTTGTAGAGATAGGCAGGGCTGTTTGGCTTGAACTCCCCTGCTTTTCGGTTGTATTCCTCCGCCCCTTTCAAATCGCCCAGGCGGTACAGGCATACACAAAGCTGCAGGCAGGGCAGGTACCCGTAGCAATCGGGAATGACAAAGCCGCCATCGGTATCCCTGCGGGTGCAGCTTAAAGCCTGCCTGTACCAATAGGCAGCCGTGGAAAAATCGGCGCGGTCAAAGAAGAAAGCGCCCAGATCGCAGCAAACCTCCGCCCGGGGCGGTCCAAACCGCAGGCTGCGAAGCAGCGCGGAGCAGGATTTTTCCGGCTCATTCAGCCGCTGGAAGCAGGCGGACAGGTCCCGGCAGGCTTCGATCTCATTTTCCACCCAGCCTTCCCCGGAATCCAGGAATTTTTCCAGCACCGCCACCGCTTCGGTATCTCTGCCGTGGGCGGTCAGCTCCCTGGCGTAATAAAACTGTTCCCTGGGCGCAAGCGTTCCCTTTTCCCGGAGCAGGCGCTGGAAAATGCGCAGGTTCCTGTCCGGGTCTCCCGGGTCTGTTTTTCGGTGGGACACCGCCGCTTCGCTGTAAACCACATTCCCCGCCGGAGAGATGGCTTCGTGGATCGCGCCCTGCCAGAAAAAGCCCGCGTCCCGCCGGATCAGCCGCTCCCGATAATAGGTAAAGCACGGGCTGCCGGTCTCGTCAAAGGCGGTGTGGTACCGCAGCATTACCATGTCCGTATCGGGAGAAAGGCTCTCCTTCAGGCGCCGGAACCTCTCCCGGTCCTCCGACTCCAGCACGTCGTCGGCATCCAGCCACATGCAGTATTGCATGGAGGCTTTGGAAAAGGAAAAATTCCGGGCGGCGGCAAAGTCGTCCTGCCAGGGGAAATCGGATACGTTTTCCGTGTAGCTGCGGGCGGTTTCTTTGGTTCTATCCGTGCTGCCGGTATCCACGATCACGATCTCGTCCACCAGCTCCCGGACGGAATCCAAACAGCGGGGCAGATTCTTTTCTTCATTTTTGACGATCATACATAAACTGACTGTGACCATAATGCTCCCCTCTTTCAATAGATAAGTACGGCGCGGTTTTTAGACCGCGCTCAACCCCCCAATAAAACCGCTGGCAAAGAATACGGAGGGGAAGAGAGTTGTGAGAGAGAACCGTCAGGGGCGCTGGTCTCCGGCGGAGACCGTTCAGCGTTGACCGAGCCGGAGGTAAGACTTCTCTTTCACTTTTCAATCAGAACATATGGGGAAATCAGAGATTTCCCCATATGTTTGAGCGGGACGAAAATTTTTTCGCCCCGCTCGGCGCGGTCTAACAGACCGCGCCTTTCTACTTCCGCCTGTTTGGTTAAGCGATTACGAGAGAAACATCGTCAAGGTCCAAACTCTGCCCGCCGTTTGCCGTTACCCTGAACTGCACCCGCAGGGTGACGGCGTCGCTGGGCGCTGCCACGGAAACGCCCCGGTAGTAGGCATAATTTCGGTTGTCTGTGGGAATATCCTGCTGCCGCACCGTGATGGTAAGACCGGGCGTGGCTTCGTTCTCCTCGTTGTAGAAGGTGAGGGTAGCGGTCAACCCCACCTGCGCCCCTTCTCCCCGGGCAAAGAAGGAAAGCCCGTAGAAGCAGCCGCCTGTAATGGCGATATCCTGCGTGAGGATCGCGCCGTTCTCCAAATTGACGGCGGAGCTTCCCGAATGCACGCGACCCTGCTGGGCGACCTTGGAGGTCAGGGAGGCGTTGTTTGCCGTCCACCCGGTAGGCACGCTGCCTGTAAAGGCTTCCATGCCGCCGTTGCCTGCCAGTTCCCCTCGGGAGCGGCAGGGACAGTCGCAAACACCCGTGGCGCCTGTAGCTCCTGTAGCTCCTGTAGCGCCAGTCACGCCTGTGGCGCCGGTGACACCTGTAGCGCCGGTCACGCCTGTAGCGCCCGTGACACCCGTGGCGCCCGTGACACCCGTGGCGCCCGTGACACCAGTCACGCCGGTAGGACCAGTCGCGCCGGTAGGACCAGTCGCGCCTGTGGGTCCCTTCGGACCCGGAACAGGGCAAAATTGAGGGCAGGGGCAGGGAGGACAGCAGTTGTCCTGGTGGTCGTCACAGCACCCTTCCCCTCGATAGATCTTCATAAATAAAAAATCTCCCTCCGTTCTATTTTGAAAATTGTGAGAGGGTTCTCACAATCCAGAATATGCGGACAGGCTGGAAAAGTGAAACCTCCAGCCGGAAACCCGGCTGGAGGTTGACATAATTTTGAAATTCTGTGTTTTTATTGGAACTGGGAATTGTAAAGCCCGGCGTAAAACCCGTTTTTCGCCATCAGCGTTTTGTGGTCGCCCTGCTCCACAATGTCGCCGTCACGTACCACCAGAATGTTGTCGGCGTTCTGAATAGTGGACAGGCGGTGGGCGATGACAAAGCAGGTCTTCCCCTGCATCAGCTCCCGCATGGCGGTTTGGATACGCATTTCCGTGCGGGTGTCCACATTGGAGGTGGCTTCGTCCAGGATCAGCATTTTCGCGTCCAGCAGCATGGCGCGGGCAATGGTCAGAAGCTGCTTCTGCCCCTGGGAAATGTTCATGCCGTTTTCGTCCAGCACCGTGTCGTAGCCCTGGGGGAGCCCCATGATGTACCGATGGATATGGGCGGCTTTCGCGGCGGCTTCCACGTCCTCCCGGCGGGCGTCCTTCTTTCCGTAGGCAAGGTTTTCAAAAATCGTCCCGGTAAACAGCCAGGTGTCCTGCAGCACCATGGCATAGGACAGCCGCAGGCTTTTTCTGGTGAGCTGCCGGATATTTCTGCCGTCTAAAGAAATCACGCCGGAATCCGGGTCGTAGAACCGCATCAGCAGGTTTATCAGGGTGGTTTTGCCCGCCCCGGTAGGACCTACAATGGCGATCAAGCCCCCCGGCGGGGCGTGAAGGCTCAAATCGTGAATGATGGTTTTTTCCGGGGTATAGCCGAATTTCACGTGCTCCATGGCAACGTCCCCGGTCACGTTGGAAACCGATTCCGCGCCCGGCTCGTCGGCAGGCTCCGGCTCCTCGTCAATCAGCCGGAAGACCCGCTCGGCGGCGGCGCAGGCGGACTGCAGCTCGCTGACGATATTGGCGATCTCATTGATGGGACCGGAAAACTTCCGGGAGTATAGCACAAAGGAGGACAGGCTGCCGATGGTAATGCGCTCCCACAAAAACAGGATCGCCCCCAGAATGCTGACAAACGCCAGGGACAGGTTGTTGATCAGGTTCACGGAGGGTCCCATCATGCTGCCGTAATAATCGGCGTTATAGTAGGCATTTACCGCTTCCTTGTTGTGGGTATCGAACCGGGAGATCATCACTTCCTCCCGGTGGTACGCCTTGGTGGTCTTCTGCCCGGAAATGATCTCCTCCACAAAGCCGTTCAGCTCGCCCAGCATGACGGAACGCTTGTGGAACAGGGGGCGCACCCGCCTGGTCATGTACCGGGTAAAGAGAATGGACATGGGAATGGTCACGGCGAACACCAGCACCAGCAGCGGGGAAATGGCGATCATCATGATGAGCGAGCCCAGCACGGTGATGGCGCTGGCGGCGATCTGCAGCAGGTCGTTGGAAAGGGAAGCGTTCACCGTGTCGATGTCATAGGAAATACGGCTGACGATATCCCCGGTCTGGTGGCGGTCAAAATACCCCACCGGCAGCTCCGTCAGGCGGTCGAACACCTCCTTGCGCATACGGTAGACGATCTTCTGGCTCAAATGGATCATCAAAATGGAAAGCACATAGGACAGGGCGGCGGACAGGGCGTAAAACCCGATCATCAAGCCGCAGAACAGGAAGACGGTGGGGAAATCCGCCTCTCCGGGCGCTATGCCGATGGCGTCTATCGCCTGCCCGGAAAGATAGGGCCCCAGCAGCGCCAGCAGATTGCTGGCAACCGTGAGCAGCACCGCCCCCAGCGCCATCCATTTATGGGCGTAAATATAGTTCCAAAGGCGCAGCAGCACCTTTTTCCTGTCTTTTGGCTTTTCGGTGGCTCCGCTGGGTCCGCGGCGCCCTCCGGGTCCACGTGGCGGCATTTACATCTCCTCCTTTGCCATCTGGATTTTGGCGATCTCCTGATAGACGCCGCAGGTCTCCAGCAGTTCCTCATGGGTGCCGTAGCCCAGGGCTCTGCCCTCCTCCAGCACCAGAATGTGGTCGGCGTGGAGAATGGAGCTGACCCGCTGGGCGATGATGACGGAGGTCACGCCGCTGTATTCCTCCCGCAGGGCTTTCCGCAGGGCGGCGTCCGTTTTGTAGTCCAGCGCGGAGGAGGAATCGTCCAGAATGAGGATCTCCGGCGTCCCCGCTAAAGCGCGGGCAACCAGAAGCCGCTGCTTCTGCCCGCCGCTGAGATTGGTGCCCTTGGCGGTGAGCATATGCTGGAAGCCGTCCGGCAGGGCGGAAATAAATTCCATCGCCTGGGCGCAGCGGGCAGCTTTTTCGATCTGTTCCTTCGGCAGCTTCCTGCCAAAGTCGATATTTTCATAGATGGTGTCGGCAAACAGCACGTCGTTTTGGAAGGTCACGCCGAACTTGGTGTGCAGCTCCTCCGGCGGAATGGCGAAAACAGGGACGCCGCCAATGGAAATCACCCCCGAATCCGGGTCGTACAGCCGCATGAGCAGGGCGGCAAGGGTGGACTTTCCGCTGCCCGTGGCGCCGATCACGCCCAGGGTCTCCCCGGGCTTCAGGGCAAAGCTGATATCCTCTATGCTGGGCTCCTTCTTCCCATAGGAAAAGGTCACATGCTTGAACTCAACATGGTAGGGCGTTTCCTCCCGCCGGGCAGGGGACACGCTCAGGTCCTCCGGGGTGTCCATCACCTCGGAAATGCGGTTGCCGGAAGCCACGCCCCGAGAGCCCATGACGAACAGCCTGCTGAAGCTCATGGTGGCGTTCAAAATAATGGTAAAATAGGTGAGGAAGGCAATGATCCTGCCCGGCTGGGTCAGCCCGGCGTTCACCCGGAACGCCCCCGCCAGGATCACGGCGGTCAGCCCGGCGTTCAGGAACAGGTTCACCAGCGGGTTGCTCAGCGCCATGGTAAGCCCGGCTTTCTTTTCCTGCTCCACCACCTGCCCGTTGACCCCGGCAAAGCGCTCCTGCTCATATTCCGTTTTGGACAGCGCCTTGATGACCCGAATGCCGGAAATGTTTTCCCGCACCGTGCGCACCATGGCGTCCGATTTTCTTTGCAGCTCCTGGTACAGGGGAATGCCCTTTTTCGAGACATAGACCATCACCGCCGCCGTAAAGGGCAGGGTGCACAGCATGACCAGCGTCAGGGCGGGGTCCAGGGTCAGGGTGACCAGGATACCGCCGATCATCAAAATCGGCGCCCGCACCCCCATGCGCTGGAACATTCCGATCATCTGGTGGACGTGATAGGTGTCGCTGGTCAGGCGGGATTCCAGGGAAGGAATGGAATACGCGTCCACCTGGGCGCAGGACAGGCTGGAAATTTTCACGAACAGGTCGTGGCGTATCTCCTCAGTGGTGTGCTGGGCGACCCACGCCGCCATGCGGTTCGCCATAATGTTGGTGACCCATGCCAGAATGGCAGCCAGCACCATGCCGCCGCCCCACAGGGCGATCAGCCCCATGTCCTTCAGCGGCACCACCTCGTCAATGATCTTCGACAGCATCCACGGCAGCAGCAGGTCCATTACCGTGCCGAAGAATTTGATCGCCAGCCCCAGCCCCATTCTGGGAATGAATGGCTTCAAATAGCGCAGGATCATTTTCATTTTTCCCAAATTCCTCCCTTTGCGAGGGCGCCCCTCTCTATTCGCGTACCCATAGTGGATTTTTCAAGAGCTTTTCCGACGAATACTGTAGCATAAAATAGTTGGTTATGCAACTATTTCGGGAAAATTTCTCTCCTGTGTTGCTATTTTAATTAAAAAAGCGGAGGAAGATAAAAATTTTTCAAAGAGGTTGCACAAAGTAAAACTTTTTGATATGCTAAAGGCAAAGCTTATTTCATGTGCCCGAAGCAGCTCGGGAGAAAGGCGGAAAAACATATGGCGAGAGAATTTGTATGCACGAAAACAGACCCTGTGGTAGAGACGAAAGCCGGGAAGCTTCGCGGCTTCCGGCTGGACGGGACCTACATTTTCCAGGGGATTGAATACGCGTGGGCAGAGCGGTTCCAGCCCCCGCAGCCGGTAAAGCCATGGGAGGGGGTCAAGGACGCGCTGTCCTACGGCTTTGTGTGCCCGCTGCTCCATCAGGAAACGCCCAACGGCGAGGTGCTGGTGCCCCATCGGTACTGGCCCATGAGCGAGCACTGCCAGAACCTGAATATCTGGACACAGTCCCTGGACAGGAACGCCAAAAAACCGGTCATGGTGTGGCTGCACGGCGGCGGGTTCTCCGCGGGCTCCGCCATTGAGCACATCGCCTATGACGGCGAGAACCTGAGCAGGTTCGGAGACGTGGTGGTGGTCTCCGTCAACCACCGCCTGAACCTGCTGGGCTACCTTGACATGGAGCCCTTCGGCGAAAAATATAAAAATTCCTGCAACGCCGGCAACGCCGACCTGGTCGCCGCCCTGCAGTGGGTCCATGAAAATATCGAAGCTTTCGGCGGGGACCCTGAAAACGTCACCCTGTTCGGGCAGTCCGGCGGCGGCATGAAGGTCTACACTTTGATGCAGACCCCCTCGGCGGACGGTCTGTTCCATAAGGGCATCATACAGAGCGGCGTGATCGGCGACTGGGGAGAGGAGCTGAAGCCCGACGGCAGACCTGTGGTGCTGGCAATGCTGAAGGAAATGGGGCTCACGGAAAAGGACGTTTCCCAGCTGGAGACCCTGCCCTATGAGCGGCTTGCGGAAGCCTATGAAAAGGTGGTCCCCGCCCTGCAGCGCCAGGGGATATACACGGGCAGCACCCCCGCCCCCAACGATTTCTATGTGGGCGACCCCAAGGACGTAGGCTTTACGGAGCACGCCAGGACCATTCCCGTCATGGTGGGCTCGGTATTCGGCGAGTTCGCTTTTGCCCCCGGCATTCCCACCCGCAACGATCTGACCGAGGACGAAAAGACCGCCCTCATTGAGAAGAAATACGGTGAGCGCAGCGGCGAGCTGATCGACCTGTTCCGCAGGGCGTGGGGCGAAAAGGACCTGACCACCCTGCTGACGCTGGATTCCCTGTTCCGCAAGCCCAGCCAGCGGTTCATTGAGCAGAAGGCAGCCTGCTCCGAATGTCCTACCTATTCCTATCTCTTTGCCTATGAGGCGCTGTACGACGGCGGCAAGACGGCATGGCACTGCTCGGAGATACCTTTTGTCTTCCATAACACCTGCCTGACCCCCGTATTCAACGAGCCGGGCGTTACCGACGAGCTGGAAAACAAAATGTGCGGCGCGTGGGTGGGCTTTGCAAGAAACGGCGACCCGGGCTGGGAGCCCTGTGAGCCGGGGAAAGAGCGGGTCATGGTCTTTGACCGGGAATGCTCTCTCCGGGAAAATTTCGATAAGGACCTGATCGCCCTTCATGACGAGCTTTCTCCGCCCTTCTCCTTTATGAGCGAAGACGAGCCTATTCAGCACTGATCTGAGAAAGCGGGGAAAGCCCCGTATCTATTTTTCAAATTCCTTTTTGAAGCGCGGACAAGGGGCTTGAATTTTCCTGTAAAACTTTGTATAATCGGAAATAAGAGAAAAAGCAGGAAGAGGGAGAGTGGACGATGATGAAACGGTATCTGAGCCTGGCGCTGGCGGTATGCCTGCTGGCGGCGGGGCTTTGGGGGTGCGGAAAGAAGGACGGGAAAAAGGATGCTTCTTCCGCGCCGGTATCCTCTGCGGCGTCGCTTCCCATGGCAACGCCCGCCCCGGTACAGTTGAAAAAGGCTGTGCGGGTCAAGGCGGACGATGGGCTGAATATCCGCTCTGAACCCTCTACCGACGCGGATATCCTGGGTCTGGCGGAATACAACAGCATGCTTCCTTTGAGGAAGGATACGGAAACCGACGGCTGGTATGAGATAGAGTACGAGGGCAAAGCGGCCTATGTCTCCGCGGAGTATGCCGATGTGCGGAACGTGACCCTGACGGAGTACAATAAGCTGGTAGCCGGGGAAAGCGGAGCCGGGGCGGACATATCCTCCTCCGGCGCCCCCATTGACGACGATCCGGGCAAGAAGCCTGCGGCTGCCGCCCCGTCCGCGTCTTCCGGCGCTCCGGCGGCTGTGTCCTCCAGTAAGCCGGATACCGCGAAAAATTCCAACGATCAGGACGGAGAGTAATTTTCCGGACACGAATGAGAAAAGCTTTGACGGACCGGAGCGGCTCCTTCCGCCTTCGGTCCTTTTCCATGCAGAAAGGGGCAGACTATGAATATCCTCATCATCGGCGGCGGGCAGCTGGGCAGAAAGACGGCGGAGCTGCTGGACAGCGCCGGACATACAGTGGAAGTGCTGGACGAAAGCGGCGACAATCTTACCCTTTTAAGCGCCGATTTCAGCGGCGTGACCTCCGTGGGTTTTCCGCTGGACCTGAACGTTCTGCGCAACACGGGCATAGAAGGCTGCGACGCGGTGGCGGTGGTCACCGCGGACGATAACCTGAACATCATCGTGGGGCAGCTCGTAAAAGACTATTTCGGTGTGCCCAAGGTCATCGCACGTATTTCCGATCCCCAGCAGAAAACGGTGTTCGAGAGTTTCGGGCTGCAAACTGTGTGTCCCACCAACATGGCAGGGGAGAAGATCGTAACGGCTCTGACCAGCCCGTGGCAGGACATGCAGCTTACCTTTGGTACGGCAACGGTTTCCCTGCAGGTGCGCCCGGTGGAAAAAAGGCTGTTTGGCAAAACGACGGACGAGCTGGAGACCTACCCCGGCGAAGGCGTGTTCGGCGTGATCCGGGAAAGCGGCGCGTTCCAACTGTTGGAGCACGGCATGGCTTTGCCGCTGGCTGCCGGGGATTCCCTGGTGATCAGCCGGAAAATAGATTGAGGAGGTTGCTGCAATGCGAATGATCGTTATGGGCGGAGGAAAAACGGGCTGGAACCTTGCCCGCACTCTGCTGGAAAAACGGTATGAGGTCAGCGTCGTTGAGCGGGACTGGGGGCGCTGCCGGAAGCTGGCGGACGCGCTGGACGCCACCATCTGCCGGGGAGACGGCACGGACATTTCCGTGCTGGAGGCGGCAGGCACCATGGAAGCGGACTGCTTTATGGCGGTCACCGGCGTGGACCAGGACAATCTGGTGGCGGCGCAGCTGGCGAGAAAGCATTTTCACACGAAAAAGGTGATCGCCCGCGTCAATGACCCCCGGAACGTGGATACCTTCCGCCTGCTGGGAGTGGAAAATATCGTGTGCAGCGCGGAAATTCTGACGCGCATGATCGAGCAGGAAGCCGACCAGGCGCATATGCACCTGATCGCCACGCTGAATCAGGGCAAGGCGGGCATCTGCTCCATCACCCTGCCGGAAAATACCGCTTTAGACGGCGTGGCGCTGAGAGACATCAAATTTCCCTCCGACGCCCTGGTGATCTCCCTGATCCGCGGCGGAGAACTGACGATCCCCAATGGTTCCACGGTACTGCAGCGGGGCGACGAGCTGGTAGCGGTCGCCGGAGAGAAGACCCAGAAATCGCTGGTAAAGGTGCTGTCTGCGGAAAAATGACTTTTAGAAAGCCGCGGGTGTGGGCTTTTTACAGGGCAGAACAGCGGGCTGTTCAGAAAAAATTCAAAAATTAGTAATGATTCCTACTTTACAAAAGCAAAAACCTGTGCTATACTGGTGCCTGTAAGCGGAAGATGCTTTTATTGAGAGGAGGGGTTGTTGTGGAAAAGCGGGAAAATTTCAGCCAGAAGCGAATGGCGATTTTGAACGTCCTGCAGAAAACCACCGTGCACCCTACGGCGGAATGGGTCTATGAAACGCTGCAGCCCCAGTACCCCAATTTAAGCCTGGGCACGGTATACCGCAATTTGAAGCGGTTCTGTGCCGAGGGGAAGGCAGTCAGTGTGGGCGTGATCGACGGGCAGGAGCATTTTGACGGCACGGTGACCCCTCATGCCCATTTCATCTGCAACAAATGCGGCGCGGTGCTGGACATACAGCGGAATTTCTTTGGTTCCGAAGCGCTGCAGCGGCTTTCCGAAAGCACGGGGCGGCAGGTGGAAAGCGCCAGCATCACTTTTCGGGGCGTTTGCGAGCACTGCCGGAAGGAAGCGTAAGATCCAGGCGAAATGCAGGTCGGTTTTCCGACCGAAATAAAAATATTGGAGGTCTTTTATCATGAAAAAGTTTGTTTGCACCATCTGCGGCTATGTGTACGAGGGAGAAGCCGCTCCTGAAAAGTGCCCTGTCTGCGGCGCTGCCGCGGAAAAGTTCACAGAGCAGTCCGGCGAAATGAGCTGGGCGGCGGAGCACGTTGTGGGCGTTGCCAAGGGCGTGGACGAGAAGATCATCGAGGGTCTGCGCGAGAACTTCCAGGGCGAGTGCACGGAGGTCGGCATGTATCTGGCGATGGCGCGGGTCGCCCATCGCGAGGGCTATCCCGAGATCGGTCTGTACTGGGAAAAGGCTGCTTATGAGGAAGCCGAGCACGCCGCCAAGTTCGCGGAAATGCTGGGCGAAGTCGTCACCGACAGCACCGAAAAGAACCTGAAGATGCGCGTTGAAGCCGAGAACGGCGCTACCGCCGGCAAGACCGCGCTGGCAAAGCTGGCAAAGGAGCTGAATCTGGACGCGATCCACGATACCGTGCATGAGATGGCGCGGGACGAGGCACGCCACGGCAAGGCATTTGCCGGTCTCCTCAAGAGATATTTCGGCAAGTAAGAAAAAGCAAAAAACAAAAAGGGCAGGCAAACCGCCTGTCCTTTTTTATGTCCAGAGAGTTTTTTGTCCGGGAAAACTTTGCCTTGACATCCCACAGGCCCCGTGCTATACTGGCTCCTAATATTTAGAAAAGGGGTGTGTTTATGCTGTACAATGAGTTTGACCCTGAGCGCCGCGCGATCATCAACCCGGAGGACCATCACCCTGTGATCCCGGACTTTCCCCCGATCTGCATTGGGATTTTTTCCCGACCGATCGTGGACCGGCTGCTGGAAAAGTATGGCGGCGAGGAGCTGTGCCGGAGCAGATTTTGTACCGGGGACGAGATCATCTGGCGGGTAAAAGCGGGGGATACGGAAGCGGCGCTGTTTGTCTCCCATGTGGGCGGTCCGGCGGCGGTATCCATTTTAGAGGAGCTGGTTGCCCGGGGCGGGAAGCATTTTGTCTTCTGCGGGGCTGCCGGGGTGCTGGACAGCGAGATCGCCCACGGCAGGCTGCTGGTTCCCACCGCTGCCATTCGGGACGAGGGCGCCTCCTATCACTATCTGCCTGCCGCCGATGAGGTAGCGCTAAAGCCCGCCTGCGTTTCTGCCTGCCGGGACGCGCTGAACGGGCTGGGCTTTCCCTTTGCCGAAGGCAAAACCTGGACCACCGACGCCTTCTACCGGGAGACCCAGACAAAGCTTGCTCGCCGCCGGGAACAGGGCTGCATCAGCGTGGAGATGGAATGCGCCAGCCTTGCGGCAGCAGCGCAGTTCCGCGGGGTGGACTTTGCCCAGTTCTTCTACGCCACCGATACGCTGGACGGAGAGGGCTGGAATTCCGGCATTCTGGGCGAAAAGGGCGCCGGGCTGGAGGAAATATGCTTCTCCGCCGCCCTGGAAACAGGGAAACGGCTGCACGGAAAGTGTGCTTGACAGCTGAGAAATACGTGCTTGCGGTTTGTGCCAGTATGAATAAAACTTTATAAGACAAAGCAAGCCCCGGCATTCTTCCATGGAGAATGCCGGGGCTTGCTTTGTAATTAATGATGGCAAGGCGCTTTCCCTGGGACAGCAGGAATATGGTCTGCTTTTGAGAACAACCCTTCTGCCGCAGAAAAGCCATATCCTGCTAAAATAGGCAAAATCCACGAAACGCACTTGACTTGACAGGAAATTTCAGGTAAATTATAACTACAAATCGGTTCGGAACGACGACCAGTAAATCCTGAAAGAAAAGGCGGCGACAACATGGAAGCGTATCAATTTTTGAACGGTCAGGGCGATTTCGTCCTGAAAAATGCCCACAGGTGCCCGGAGGTATATTTCCCCCTTGTAAATGAGGGCGGCATGATGTCCAGCATTACCCCGCTGCTGGCGGGGGACTGTAAAACCGACCAGAACACTTTCCTGCTGGCGCCTGCCAGCGCCGAGACCCTGCACGAAAGCACCGCCACCCGGAATTTCTGGGTCTGCCTGCCGGGGGAAGCCCCCTGGTCGGTGACGGGAAAAAGCGCCCTGCAGCGGGCGGACGGGTCAGAGACCTCCACCCTGACCGGCGGGCTGCTGTGGCAGCGCGTGACCCGGGAAAAGGCCGGAGTGCTGAGAGCCGAGACTCTGAGCTTTGTCCCCGCGGGCAGGGACCGTGTGGAGATCATGCAGGTGTCCCTGACCAATCTGGGAACAACGGAACTGACGTTCACCCCGGTTGCCGCCGTGCCGCTGTACGGGCGGTCCGCCGACAATATCCGGGATCACCGTCATGTGACCAGCCTGCTCCATCGGATCACCCTGACAAAATACGGTTTGGAGCTGCGCCCCACCCTGACCTTTGACGAGCGGGGGCACCAGAAAGGAGAGGTCACCTACCGCGTATACGGCGCGGAGGAAGCGGGACAGCCGCCTGTGGGCTTTGTGCCGGAGGTGCGGGATTTTGTGGGCTGCGGCAGCTACGACTGGCCCCAGGCGCTGACGGAGCCCGGCAGCGCGCCTTTGCTCCATGAGGGCGATACCGCCCAGGGCACGGAAGCGGTAGGGGCGTTGTTCTTCCGGGAGACCACCCTTGCCCCCGGCGAAACGAAACGGTACCAGGTGGCGCTTGCCGTGCAGGACGATCCCATACCTTACCTGACTGCCGACGCTGTGAGCAAAAGCCTGGCGGAGACAAAGGACTGGTGGCAGCGGGCAGCTTCCCAGCAGTTCTGCACCGGGGACAAAACCTTTGACGCATGGATGCGCTGGGTAGGGATCCAGCCCCTGCTGCGCAGAATTTGCGGGTGCAGTTTCCTGCCCCACCACGATTACGGCAGAGGAGGCAGGGGCTGGCGGGACCTGTGGCAGGATAGCCTTGCCCTGCTGCTGACCGACCCCGCCGCCACCCGGAACGATCTGCTGTGCTATTTTGCCGGGGTGCGCACCGACGGCACCAACGCCACCATTATCGGCACAAAGCCCGGGGAGTTCAAAGCCGACCGCAACAATATCCCCCGGGTGTGGATGGATCACGGCTTCTGGCCCCTGCTGACCATCAACCTCTATCTGGACGAGACGGGGGACGACAAATTCCTGCTGGAGGAGCAGCCCTATTTTGCGGATACGCTGGCGTTCCGGGGCGAGGGCAGCCCCCGCTCGGAAGTCGGCGCTGCCCATTCCGGCACGGTGCTGGAGCACCTGCTGCTGCAGGCGGCAACAGCTTTCTTCGACGTTGGCGAGCACGGGCACATGCGGCTGCGCGGCGCGGACTGGAACGACGGCCTGGACATGGCGCGGACCCGGGGAGAAAGCGTGGCGTTTACCGCCGCCTACGCGGGAAATTTTGACACGCTGGCAAAGCTGCTCCGCCGTTTGGAGCAGGCAGGGCAGAAGAACACATTCCTTTTGAAGCCGCTGGCAGAGCTGATCGACAGCGATTTCGGCGCGCCGGAGCAGCGGCAGAAGCTGCTGTACGGCTACTGCGCCGCAGCAAACGGTACCACGGAAAAAATGGAAGTCTCTTTGCCCCATCTTGCGGATAGAATGGCGCAGATGGGCGAAAGCATAAAAAATCACATTCGGGAAACGGAATGGACGGGAGACGGCGCGGGGCACAGCTGGTTCAACAGCTATTACGACGATTCCGGCAACGCCGTGGAGGGCGCCGCCCACGGCGACCCCCGCATGATGCTCACCGGGCAGGTGTTCACCCTGCTTTCCGGCACAGCGGAGGAGGAACAGGCGCGGGAGATCGTCTCCTCCGCCGACCGCTACCTCTTTGACGGGAACCGGGGCGGCTACTGCCTGAATACAAATTTCCATGAAGTGAAGCTGGATATGGGCAGAATGTTCGGCTTTGCTTACGGTCATAAGGAAAACGGCGCGGTGTTCTGCCATATGGCGGTGATGTACGCCTACGCCCTTTATTCCAGGGGCTTTGCCAAAGAGGGCTGGAAAGTGCTCAGCACCCTGTACCGCCAGAGCGTACAGTTTGAAAAGAGCCGTATCCTGCCGGGCATTCCCGAATATTTTGACGACCGTGGGCGGGGAATGTACCCCTACCTCACCGGGGCGGGCAGCTGGTGGCTGCTGACCCTGCAGACCCAGGCTTTCGGTGTCCGGGGCAGAGCGGGAGACCTGGTGCTTGCCCCCAAGCTGACCTCCGACCAATTCGATGAGACAGGAGCGGCGGAGATCATTTGTACCAGCGCGGGGCACAGGCTCACCGTCCGCTATGAGAACCCGGAGCACCTGGATTGGGGACAGTACCGCATTGCTTCCGCCGCCTGCGGCGAAAAGGTCTGGACGGGCACAGGGGAGGAGCTTGTGCTGCCTGCCGATGAACTGTCCGCCGGGGAACTGACCCTCACCGTGACGCTGGCTGCCAAATAATCAGAACCGAGAAAGGACGAATATCCATGTTTGACGAGAAAAACCGTTTTATCATTCCCGACTATCAGAATAAACCCACCTTTTCCAGCTTCCTGCCGGGGATCGGCGGGGAAATGGGCGTGCCAATGTGGTGCTATTACAACAACCGCGGGCAGGCGGTGTGCAGCTTCGGTGTGTCGGATAAGGACCATGCCATCATGGAATTCTGCCCCGCCCATGTGGCGTACCGGGACGTGAGCCGCACAGGCTTCCGCACCTTCTGCAAGGTAAACGGGCAGTACCGGGAGCTGTTTACCGACCACCCGGAAATGCACATCGGCATGAGCGAGGTGGAAATTATAGAGCAGGCGGGGGAATTGTCCGCCTCTGCGCTGTATTTCGGCGTTCCGGGGGAGCGTTCCCCGGCGCTGGCAAGGGTGCTGAAGCTCCGCAACGAAGGGAAGCAGCCCGTCGCGCTGGAGGTGCTGGACGGCATGCCCGCCCTGGTGCCCTACGGCATCAATCAGGATATGCTGAAAAACATGACCCAGCTTTCCAAGGCGTGGATGCAGGTGGAGGATCACGAAAAGGGGCTGTCCTATTTCCGGGTGCGGGCGTCCACAGCGGACACCGCTATGGTCACAATGGTAGAGGAGGGCAATTTCTGCCTTGCCTGGGACGAGAAATTTGATTTGCTGTGCCCACTGGTGCAAAGCTCCCTGATGTTTGGCGAGGACACCTCCTTTGCCGTTCCCCGCGGCTTTTTGGAAAAGGGCATACAGGGGCTGTGCCGTATGAAGCAGGTCACCCAGAACCAGTTCCCCTGCTGCTTCCTGCCCAAGGAGATCACCCTTGCGCCGGGCGAGGAAACGGCGATCTACAGCCTGTACGGGCAGGCGGAGGAAAAGGGCAGGGTGCGGCAGCTTGCCGGTACCGTCACGGGGATCGGCTGGTTCGAGGAGAAGCGCCGGGAAGCCGCAAAAATCGTGGACGACCTTTGCGGAAAGGCAGAGTGTAAGACCGCCGACCCGATTTTTGACGCCTACAGCAAACAGGCGTATCTGGACAACCTGCTCCGCGGCGGCGCGCCCATGCTGTTTACCGATGGCGAAAAAACCGCGCCGTTTTACCTCTATTCCAGGAAGCACGGCGACCCGGAGCGGGAGTACAATTACTTTTCCCTGGGCAGGGAATATTACGCGCAGGGCAACGGCAATTTCCGGGACGTGAACCAGAACCGCCGCTGCGACGTGCAGTTTACGCCCAAACTGGGCAGGGAAAATATCCATACCTTCTTCGACCTGATCCAGACCGACGGCTACAATCCGCTGGTCGTCACCCCCAGCACCTTCACCCTGCCGGAGGAGGAGCGGGCGCGCTTTGTGCAGCGGCTCCCCCAGGCGGAAAAGCTGCTGTCGGGTCCCTTTACACCGGGCGCGCTGGCAATGGCGGCGGAGGACGGCGGCATGACCAAGGCGGAAGCCCACGCTTTCACTGCACAGGCGGTGTGCGCTGCGGTCAGTGAAGCAAACGCGGACTTCGGCGAGGGCTATTGGAGCGACCACTGGACGTATAATCTGGATTTGGTCGAGTCCTATCTGGGTGTGTTCCCGGAGGAGCAGGACGACCTGCTGTTCGGCGACCGCCGGTACCGCTATTATGAGACGAAGGTGCTCATCAACCCCAGAGCCAAACGGTACGAAAAGACCAAGAACGGCTTGCGCCAGTACCACGCGCTGGACACGGCCGCCAAGGATACCACCCGGAAATGGATGTGCACAGAGGACGGGCAGGAAGCCAGGAGCACCCTGATCGAAAAAATGATTTTGCTTTGCACCTTAAAGACCGCCACCCTTGACCCTGCCGGAATGGGTGTGGAAATGGAGGGCGGAAAGCCCGGCTGGTACGACGCGTTAAACGGCTTGCCGGGGCTTTTGGGTTCGTCCATGGCGGAAAGCTGTGAGCTTGCCCGGCTGCTGCACTTTACCGTGGAAGCCCTGGAGCAGCGCGGCGGGGAGATCGAGCTGTACCGGGAAGCGGCGGAGCTGCTGGACGGGCTGGACGCCATTCTCGCCGGGGAGCAGGACGCGTATACCATCTGGGACAGGGAAAATATCCTGAAGGAAAACTATCGGGAGAAGACGAAGAACGGCTACCAGGGTCAGCGGAAAGCGGTGGACTGCGCCGTTCTCGCCCAGAAGCTTTCCCGGTTGGAGGAAACTGTACAGCGGGGCATTTCCGCCGCCTGTGAGATCGGCGGGGGCGTGATCCCTACCTACTTCATTTTCAACGCCGTCTCCGTTGCCGACACCCCGGAGGGTCCCATGCCCCTGAAGCTGGAAGCCCAGCCCATGGCGCTGTTTTTGGAGGGTCCCGTCCACTACCTGAAGCTTTCCGTAGAACAGGGCAAAAAGGAAGAGCTTGCCCGGCAGGTAAAGGCAAGCCCCCTGTATGATAAGAAGCTTCATATGTACAAGGTCAACGCCAGCCTGCAAAACGAAAGCTTTGAGGTGGGGCGCGCCAAGGCGTTCACGCCCGGCTGGCTGGAAAACGAATCCATCTGGCTGCACATGGAGTACAAATATCTGCTGGAGCTGCTGAAAAGCGGATTATACGGGGAATTTTCGGAAGCGTTCCACGATGCGGCAGTGCCGTTCCTGAACTGGGAGCAGTACGGGCGCAGCCCGCTGGAAAACGTGTCGTTCCTGGCTTCCTCCGCCAACCCGGACCCTGCCGTTCACGGCAGGGGGTTCGTGGCGCGGCTTTCCGGCTCTACGGCGGAATTTTTGCAGATATGGCAGATCATGTTCTTCGGGAAACAGCCCTTCCGGCTGGAAAACGGTGAATTGCAGCTGGAGCTTGCCCCCTGCGTTCCCGGCTATCTGCTGCCGGAAAGCGGCAGGGTGGAGGCGGTTTTCCTGGGCGGCATTCCCGTCACCTATGCGACAGCCGCCGGGGAGCTTACTCCCGGCAAAACCCGTGCGCTGCGCTACACGCTGACCTATTCCGACGGCGCTGCCGAAACGGTAGAGGGCTGCCGCCTGTCCGGCAAAGCCGCCCGCGCCGTGCGGGACGGCGGCGTCAAGGCGCTGCTGGTGGAGCTGGGCTGACCTTGTTCGCCCTAGCGCCCCTTGCTCTTTTCCTCCAGCTCCGCGCCGTAACGGACGACCACGGCAAGCAGGATCAGGAGAATGCCGGGCACAATGCCGCCTGAAAAGTCGGCTCTGCTCCATTCCGGCAGACCTGCCGCCTCATAGAGCACGTCCCTGACCAGTGTGGAAACAAAGCTCAGCACGACCGTCAGTATCCCAAGCTGTTTGATCCGGTTCGCCCCCGCGTTTGTAAAGGGCGTGCCCTCCTTCAGCTCCAGCGTGAAATATCGGTAGGCGTAGGCTGTGCAGGCCCCGCCAAGCAGCAGGGAGCAGGCAGCGGCGGTCAAACTGGCGGTCAGCTGCCCTTTGCTCATTTCAGCCGTTGCCGACAGGAAATGGAGGAACTGGTTTTCCGCGGTCAGCACGCCTGCCGCCACGAGAATTGCCGCGACCGACGTCAGGACCAGCCCTACGCAGGCAAATACCAGAACGATCTTTGTGAGTATTTGGAATACCCGCATTCCCTTTTGGATCTTTTCTAAATTGCTCATTCTCTGACTGTCCTTTCTTCCTTATATTCCAGCAGGTTCCCGATATGCTCCTTTTCAAAGAACATTTCCCGGTTCGTCAGCACCACCACTACCGCTGCGGCGGTCACCACAAGGGTCTCCACGCATTTTGTCTGGGGGGTCATGGCGATTTTTTCCTGCATGGTGTTGATAAAAAGATGGAAAATGATGCTCGCCAGCATACTGCGGTTGTTTTTCACATAGACCCATGTCGTCAAAAAGTCCAGAGGGATCACGCTTATCAGAAAATTCAGCATATAGCCGAAGCCCAGGACCCTCAGCCCGTAGTGGTACGTGCCCTCGATCCAGAACAGCGGCAGGTGCCATATTGCCCACACAACGCCGAAAATGACGGACTCGGTGAACCACGAGAAATAGGACGCGATGGAATCCTCGCCGTAGCCCCGCCAGCCCGTCTCCTCAATGACCGTCGCCAGTAAAATGGTGAGTAGGGCGGAGGTGCCGTTTATGGAAAAGGAAAAATCCTCCGTAAAGGCAAACTGGTCCAGGGACTGCCCGAACAGGGTGGAAAGCAGAATGGAAAGGGCAACGATGGCTGCAAAGACCAGGACCGCTGTGAGAATGTTCAGGGGATTGAGCCGGTAAAAGCCTGCCAGCTTCCTTTTCAGATCATTTTTCAGCGCCGCATTGCCGGAGGTCAGCACGGTAATCACCGCCGTGGCAGCGGGGGAAATCAGACCCAGCAGCATGAACACGGAGGAAAGACCGGGATCCGGCTTGCTGAGAAACGCGGCGGTGATCCAAAACGCCCATGTGACCGCAAAGCAGGTGATATAAAAGCGGATGGGCCTGTATTTATACGGTTTCATTGGGTCCCTCCCGGAAAGCGCAGATGACCAGCTCGCTCTTGATGCCGTTCAGCTCGATCACATTTTCCGCGCCGGGCGTGGCAAAGCTTTCCGCCGGCTTTCCGTCCTTCTCATAGGTGATGCTTGTGCCTATGCCCTTTTTAACGGCGGTGAAGGCTGTGCCGTCTGGAATATGTATCTTTGAGGTGGCTGACCTTTGGTTTATGGCGATCTCTCCGTTTAAGGAACGGCACACCACGTCCATATCCAGGTCGCAGTCGATCTCCACCGTGCCGGAAACGTCCTTCAGGACCATGCTGGACGCTTTTACCGTCATCTCAATGCTTTCGCTTTCCAATGAGTACAGCTCCACCGTTTCCGCGTTGACCTCACACTCGATACTGCCGGTGTACGGCTTGGGGAGCTGGACAAAAATGGTGACGGCTTCCTTTGCCGCAGCCTCCGACATACCGTTGCGGCGGCTCACGTCCACGTCGATCCTTTTTCGGATATCGTCTATCCTGACCTTGAAATCGCTCTGCAGCGTGGAAAGCGTCTGGGACGCCAGGCGCACCCGGAGCTTTTCCCCCTCGTACCCGGAAAGCACAAGCTTTTTAGCCCCGCCGAATTTCATGTCGTAATGCTTGGTCTCCCCAATGTCGTACTCCGTGACACTTTCAAAAAGATAATCTGCCGGCGCTTTTATCCCTCTCTCCGCAGAGAGCAGGTCGTCGATGGAAATGCCGAACAGGGCGGAAACCGCCACAATGTTTTCAATGTCGGGGATACCGGCGGCGGTTTCCCATTTTGTGACCGCCTGTCTTGACACCCCGAGCTTTTCAGCCAGCTGCTCCTGAGACATACCTGCCTGCTTCCGAACGGATTTCAATTTTTCTGCGAATGTCATGTTCACGACCTCCTTGGCTTCGATACGCCCAGTATAGACAAGTGTATTTTACATTGCAAGCAAGCAGAAGCTGCATTTCAAAATTTTCTGCTACTTTTCGTGTCATTTTTCCCTTTGCCGGGGATTTTTGCCTGAACCGCGGGGGTTTTCCTCCCTGTCCGCGCGCTCTTAAAATTCAGGGAGGGCTTGCGTTTTTCCGCGGCGTCTTTTACAATAAAAGCAGGGAAGTGATATGGTGGAGATGAAGCCCATCGGCTGGATACGGAGCGATTTCAAAACAAAATTCGGCATTCCCCGGCAAAGCGGGCTGGTGGAAGAGCTGCGGGCGCAGGTGGTTTTTGCCCTGGAATACCGGGTGCAGGAGGCGTTCCGGGGGCTTGCGGGCTTTTCCCACATTTGGCTGCTGTGGGAATTTTCCGAAAGCGTTCGGGAAAGCTGGTCGCCCACGGTGCGCCCGCCCCGGCTGGGCGGCAACCAGCGCATGGGCGTGTTCGCGACCCGGTCCCCTTTCCGCCCCAATCCCATCGGGCTTTCCTGCGTCAAATTGGAGCGGGTAGAGCCGGATTCCCCCGATGGTCCTGTCCTCCATGTGCGGGGCGCCGACCTGCTGGACGGCACTCCCATCTTCGATATCAAGCCTTATCTGCCCTATGCGGACTGCCGCCCAGAGGCGGTGGGCGGCTTTGCGGCGGATTATCAAGCCCGCCTGACGGTGGATTTCCCGGCGGGGCTTGCCGGGAAGATACCGCCGGAAAAGCTGGCGGCGCTGACCGGCGTGCTGGCAGGCGACCCACGCCCGCCCTACCAGAACGATCCCGAGAGGGTGTACGGCATGACGTTTGCCGGCTTCAACATAAGGTTCCGGGTGGAAGGGGACAAATTGACCGTGCTTGAAATCAGCAAATTTGAATGAGGAAGAAACCCGTTTGAAAGGGCGGTTTCGATAAAAAACTCCAAAGGAAGGGTCGTGGTAAGTATGACGAAATATGAGCGGAAAGAAAACCTGACGAGAGAGAGGCAGGGCGCGGTCTGAAGCAGCGCCGCCGTTCTGCCGGAAAGGACTGGAAATGGAGTTTGAAATTCGAGACTGCACTCCCGATATGGAAAAGCTGTGGGAGGAACAGTTTGTGCGGTACAACTATGAGGACCTGGGGCTTACCCGGATCCCGGAGGAGGTTCTGCGGGAGAAGATCGCCAAGGGGATACTCTGGCACAATCTGGAGCAGGGCATTTCCCAGATCGCCATGGCGTTTTGCGATGGGAAACCTGCGGGTTTTGTGATGTATCAGGTGGACAGCGAAAAAAGCGACTGGTGCATGCGCCCGGGCTGGGGGATGATCCGGGAATTCTGCATTGTGCCGGAGCTCCGCCACAAAGGATATGGCAGGCTGCTGGCGCAGTACGCGGAGAAAAGGCTGGGAGAATTGAGCGACCGGCTGTACCTCACCGCCCACGACGAGGGGGCGAAAAGCTTCTGGGTCGCCTGTGGTTTTGCCGACAGCGGGGAGGACGCCAGCAACGGCTGCCGCATTTTTGAAAAATATCTGGAGCGTGCTCCGAAAAGCTGAACGCCGGCTTTTGCGGGCGTGTAAAGAAAGCGGGTATCCGAAAAGACTTCGGATACCCGCTTTTTTATGGCGCCATGAGGCGAAATAAATCCCCCGGTTTTACCGGGGGAGATAAAAAAGCGGAGCAAAAGAAATAACCACCGA
>CALFFN010000008.1 GCA_937958185.1 uncultured Neglectibacter sp.
TCCACTTTTTCTCCCTTTCACTAAAGTTTATCCATTCCACCTGCATAGCAGGTGGTTTCTTTATTGGTATAAAGAAAGCCGCCCCGGCAGTTTCCCTGCCGGGGCGGCTCCTTTCTATTATTTTCAGCCCATGTTTATTCCAGCTCGAAAGCGCCTGTGTAAAGCTGATAGTATTTACCCTTTGCGGCAATCAGCTGGTTGTGGTTGCCGCGCTCGATGATACGCCCCAGCTCCAGCACCAGAATGCTGTCGGAGTTCTGCACGGTGGACAGGCGGTGGGCGATGACGAACACGGTGCGCCCGTGCATCAGACCGTCCATGCCCCGCTGCACCAGCTGTTCGGTGCGGGTGTCGATGGAGGAGGTCGCCTCGTCCAAAATCATGACGGGCGGGTCGGCTACAGCGGCTCTGGCAATGGACAGCAGCTGCCGCTGCCCCTGGGAAAGCCCGCTGCCGTCGCCGGACAGCACGGTGTCGTAGCCCTCGGGCAGACGGCGGATAAAGTCATCCGCATTGGCAAGCTTTGCCGCCGCCTCGATCTCCTGCTCGGTAGCGTCCAGCTTGCCGTAACGGATATTTTCCCGCACGGTGCCGGTGAACAGGTTGGTATCCTGCAGCACGATGCCCAGGGAGCGGCGGAGGTCGGGCTTTTTGATCTTATTAATATTGATGCCGTCATAGCGTATTTTGCCGTCGGCAATGTCATAGAAGCGGTTGATGAGGTTCGTGATGGTGGTCTTGCCCGCGCCTGTAGCGCCCACAAAGGCGATCTTCCTGCCCGGCTCGGCGTCGATAGAAATGTCGTGCAGCACCAGCTTATCCGGGTTGTAGCCGAAATCCACGTCGAAAAGCTCTACTCTGCCGGTGAGTTTAGTATAGGTCACGGTGCCGTCGCCGTGGGGGTGCTTCCACGCCCACATGCCGGTGCGCTCTTTGCTCTCCACGATCTCGCCGTTTTCTTCTCTGGCGTTCACCAGGGTGACGTAGCCCTCGTCCTGCTCCGGCTCCTCGTCCATCAGGTCAAAGACGCGCTCGGCGCCTGCCAGCGCCATAACGATCATGTTGAACTGCTGGGAGACCTGGCTGATGGGCATGGTAAAGCTGCGGCTCAGCTGCAAAAACGCCGCGATTCCGCCCAGCGTCAAGCCGCCCACGCCGCCCAGCGCCAGCGCGCCGCCGGCAACGGCAATGAGCACATACTGCAAGTGCCCCAGGTTGCCCATGACGGGACCCATGATGTTGGAATAGATATTCGCCTGGCTGGATTCGTCCCGCAGGGTGGTGTTCAGCCTGTCAAATTCCTCTTTCGCCTTTTCCTCGTGGCAGAACACCTTAATAACCTTCTGCCCGGCGACCATTTCCTCAATGTAGCCGTTGACCGCGCCCAGGGATTTCTGCTGGCGCTTGAAATACTTGCCGCTGCGGCTGCCGATGAAACGGGTCAGCACCATCATCAGCGCCACGAACGCCAGCACCAGAAGGGTCAGCGGGACGCTGGTGGTAATCATGGCGACAAACACGGAAACAATGGTGATAAGCGACGAGAACAGCTGGGGCACGCTTTGAGAGATGAGCTGCCGCATGGTGTCGGTGTCGTTGGTGTAGCGGCTCATGGTATCGCCGTGGGTGTGGGTGTCAAAATAGCGAATGGGCAGGGTCTGCATATGGGTGAACATATCGTCCCGAATGTCCTTCAGCACGCCCTGGGAGACAGTCGCCATGAACCAGTTCTGCAGGAACGCGGAAAGAATGCCTGCCAGATAGATGAGCCCCATAATGCCGATCGCCTTTAATAGCCCGGTGAACACCGGGTTCGGGTCGCCCAGCAGGGGAGTGATGTAGTCGTCGATCAGCGTTTGCAGGAACATGGAGCCGATCACGCTGACAATGGCGCTGATAAAGATACAGACGAGCACCGCAATGAACCGAAAACGGTTCATGCCGCGGATATAGCTTAAAATGCGTTGAATGGTCTTCAGAGGATTCTTTGCCTTTTTGCCGCCGGCAAAGGCTGCTCCTCCCGGATGTCTCGGTCCTGGCATAGTTAATCCTCTCCTTTCTGCTGGGATTCATATACTTCGCGGTAAATGGGGCTGGACTGCATCAATTCTTCATGGGTGCCCACGTCCGCCACTTTGCCGCCGTCCAGCACTATGATCTGGTCGGCGTCCTGCACCGAAGCCACACGCTGGGCGATGATGATTTTTGTGGTGCCGGGAATTTCCTCCCGGAACGCCTGCCGGATCATGGCGTCTGTCTGGGTATCCACGGCGCTGGTGGAATCGTCCAAAATCAGCACCTTGGGCTTTTTCAGCAATGCTCTGGCAATGCAGAGACGCTGCTTCTGCCCGCCGGACACATTGGTGCCGCCCTGCTCGATGTGGGTGTCATACCCGTCGGGGAATTCCCGGATAAAGGAATCCGCCTGGCTGAGCCTGCAGACATGCTCGATCTCCTCGTCGGTGGCATGCTCGTTGCCCCAGCGCAGGTTTTCCTTGATCGTGCCGGAGAACAGCTCGTTCTTCTGCAGCACCATGGCGACCGCCTCGCGCAGGGCTTCCAGATTGTAGTCCCGCACGTCTTCGCCGCCGACCAATACGCGCCCCTCCGCCACGTCATACAGGCGGGGGATCAACTGCACCAGGCTGCTCTTGCCGCTGCCTGTGCCACCCAGAATGCCCACGGTCTGCCCGGGCTGTATGTTTAAATTTATGTCGGAAAGACAGGGTTTGCCGCCCTTCTTGTAGCGGAACTCCACATGGTCGAATACCACGGAGCCGTCCTTTACTTCGGTCAGGTTCTTTTTGCCGTCCACGATATCGGGCTCTTCTTCCAGGATTTCCACGATACGCTTGGCGGAAGCCTGGGACATGATGACCATGACAAAGATCATGGAAAGCATCATCAGGCTCATCAATATCTGAGAAGCGTAGGAGATCGTGCTCATCAGCTGCCCGGTGGTCATGCTGCCGCCGACGATAAACTTTGCGCCCATCCAGGAGATCAGAAGAATAGCGCCGTACATGCAGAACTGGCTCAGGGGAGAGGTGAGCGCAAGGATTTTTTCAGCCAGGGTGGATTCTTTGCGGATATCCTCGGAAGCGGTGGTGAACTTCTCCGTTTCATAATCTTCCCGGACAAACGCCTTGACCACCCGAATGCCCCGCAGGTTCTCCTGCACGATGGTATTCAGCTTGTCGTACCGCTTGAACATGCGCTCAAACACCGGGTAGGCCCTGGTGGAAAGGAAGATCATGCCGCCGCCCAGAATGGGAATGGCAACGACGAAAATCAGAGACAGCTGGGCGTTCAGGCTGAAGGACATCACCAAAGCGAAAATCAGCATCATGGGCGCCCGCACCGCCATGCGAATGATCATCTGGAACGCGTTCTGCACATTGGTCACGTCCGTGGTCAGCCGGGTGACGATGCTGCCGGTGGAAAATTTGTCGATATTGGAGAAGGAAAAGCGCTGTACGTTGTAGTACATATCCTTTCTCAGATTGGCGGCAAAGCCGGTGGAAGCCTTGGCGGCGCTCCGCCCCGAAAGCACGCCGAACGCCAGAGAGATCACGGCGCAGCCTGCCAGCGCGGCGCCCATTTTGAGAATGTAGCTCATGTTGCCCGCTTCAATGCCAAAGTCGATGAGGTTTGCCATCAGGAGTGGGATCACCACTTCCATCACAGCCTCCATGGTCACAAGGAGGGGCGCTAAAATAGAATCCTTTTTGTATTGCCGGATCGACCCGGCAAGCTTTTTAATCACGGTAAGTTCCTCCCTTTTGGTGGAATATTCTGCTCCAGGGCAGTGATCCCCTGGGCGATTTTCTCACAGAGCGCAAGGAATGTTTTCCGTTCCTCCTCCGTCAGTGTATGGATCAAAGTTTCTTCCGTTTTCCGAATGCTGTCCATCACCTTTGCGTGGTGCTCCAGTGCTTTCGGGGTCAAGCTCAATTTTTTGAGACGTGCGTCCCAGTCCACGGATTCCCGATAAATCATTCCATTTTTTTCCATCTGCTGTAAAATACCCGTCACGGTAGAACGGCTGATGGAAAACCGCGCCTGGATATCCCGCTGGAAAATATCCTTTTCCCTGTTTTCATACAGATAGCCCATGATCCACCCCTGCATGCCGGTCACTTCTCCCGGCATATCGGAAAAAGCCATCTGATTCACTGCGTGTTTGATCATATGCGACAATGTGCGCACCTGAAACCCGATTTCCTCCTCATGGGACATACAAAATGCTCTCCTTTCTCTAGATTGTTTGCATCCGAATTGTTTTGTAATAAACTGTTCGTTTCCGCACTGTTCGGTTACGAACATTATTATAAGAGCGTTTCCATCATTTGTCAAGCACAAAAAATAAATTTTTTTGTTCCGGCAGGGGAAGTCCAGCCGGGGCTTGCAAAGACAGGGGATATCGGATAAAATAAGCATGAGAAAACCCGGAAAGAGAGAACTGCTATGGAAACCTATTTTGAAGGGCGCGATTTTCAGGGGAAGAAGCTGCAGGGGGAGGTCCTGGAGGGCTTGCAGTTTGTGGACTGTACCTTTACCGACTGCTCTCTGGACGCCTGCACCCTGCGGCACTGCGATTTTTCCGGCTGTGCCTTTCTCCGCTGCCGGGTGACTTCCCTGAAGGTGGAAAGCAGCCAGATCAAATTCGGTGAATTTACGGAATGCGCTCTCACCGGGATAAACTGGGGGCTGCTTCAGCCCGCCGGGCGGTTTTCCGAGCCCATTTCCCGCATGGAGCGCTGCCGCCTGAAATACAATTCCTTTTCCAGCCTGAACCTTGCCCGGTTCGACTTTTCCGGCTCGGAGCTGGTGGAATCCATGTTTGCCGAATGCAAGCTGACGGAGAGCAATTTCCAGGATTGCAGCCTGCAAAATACGGAATTTTTCCAGTGCGATCTCCGCAAAGCCGACTTCCGCCGCGCTGTGGGTTATCGGATCGACGTGCTGACCAACAAAGTAAAGGACGCCCGCTTTTCCCTGCCGGAAGCCATACGGCTGCTGGGTCCGCTGGGGGTAAAAATTGACGAGTAGGTTTTTACGCTCGCGCTGTTCTCTCTAAATCGTTCCTATCTATGTCACCTGGCTTTTTATTTCGCCATCTCCCGATTTTTAGTTTTGTGCGGTTGGCAGCCTCACTCATTCTATCTGACAGAAATTCTTTTTCTACTTTTCCTAAAGTCTGTCCATTCCCACCTGCTTTAGCAAGCTGCGTACTGCGGGTGGTTTCTTTACTTTGGTATACAAAGAAATCCGGCAAAACAGGTAACCCTATCTTGCCGGATTTTTCTGCTATTATCTTCCCTGCTCCAAAGGGATCGCCGCCAAAAACGGCCGCCTGTGCCAAAGGCTTTCCGTGTCACGCCCCGGCAGAGTATAATGCACTGTGCCGGGATACGGAAAGCCCCGACACGGCATCATCACTTGATCTCTCTGGAAGCGATCTCCTCCGTGGTCTTGGCGATAAATTCCTCCACGGTCATGGCGCCCAGGTCGCCGTCCCTGCGGTGGCGGGGAGAGATGGTGCCGCTCTCCGCTTCCTTGTCGCCTACGACCAGCATATAGGGGGTCTGCTGAAGCTGGGCTTCTCTGATCTTATACCCGATCTTCTCATTTCTGGTGTCGCATTCCACCCGCAGCCCGGCAGCCTCCAGCTGCTCCTTCAGGGACTGGGCATACTCGTGATGGCGCTCGGAAATAGGCAGGATCACCGCCTGCACAGGGGACAGCCACAACGGGAATTTCCCGGCAAAGTGCTCGGTAATCACGCCGATAAAGCGCTCGATAGAGCCCAGCACCACGCGGTGGATCATCACCGGGCGGTGCTTTTCCCCGTCCGACCCGGTATATTCCAGCTCAAAGCGTTCCGGCAGCTGGCTGTCCAGCTGAATGGTGCCGCACTGCCAGGTGCGCCCCAGGGAATCCGCGATGTGGAAGTCCAGCTTAGGTCCGTAAAACGCGCCGTCACCCTCGTTGATGACATAGTCCTTCCCCATTGCCGTGATGGCGTTTTTCAGGATATCTTGGTTGCGCTCCCATTCCTCCACTTCGCCGATATGATCCTCGGGCATGGTGGAAAGCTCGATGGTATAGGTGAGCCCAAAAGTGGAATACACCTCGTCAAATAGGCGCACCGTTTCCTGGATCACGTCCTGCATTTGCTCTCTTGTCATGAAGATGTGGGCGTCGTCCTGGGTGAAGCAGCGCACCCGGAACAGACCGTGCAAGGTGCCGGAAAGCTCGTGGCGGTGCACAAGCCCCAGCTCGCCCACCCGCAGGGGCAGCTCCCGGTAGGAATGGGGCTCGCTGGCATAGACCAGCATACCGCCGGGACAGTTCATGGGCTTAATGGCAAAGTCCGTATCGTCGATGACGGTGGTGTACATATTGTCCTTGTAATGGTCCCAGTGACCGCTGCGCTCCCAAAGCTGGCGGTTCATCATCATGGGAGTGGAGATTTCCAGATAGCCGTACTTTTTGTGTACCTGCCGCCAATAATCGATCAGGGTATTTTTCAGCACCATGCCCTTGGGGAGGAAGAACGGGAAGCCCGGTCCCTCGTCCCGCAGCATAAAGAGCCCCAGCTCCTTGCCCAGCTTGCGGTGGTCGCGTTTCTTTGCCTCCTCCAGCATTTGCAGGTACTCGTCCAGCTCCGACTGCTTGGGGAAGGAAATGCCGTACACGCGGGTCAGCATCTTCTTGGTGGCGTCGCCCCGCCAGTAAGCGCCTGTGATGGAGGTGAGCTTCACCGCCTTGACGCTGCCGGTGCCCATCAGGTGGGGTCCCGCGCACAGGTCCTCAAAGTCGCCCTGCCGGTAGAAGCTGATCTTTTCCCCCCCTGCGGAGTGCTCGTCGATCAGCTCCAGCTTGTACTCCTGCCCTGCCATTTCCGCTCTGGCTTCCTCCGGGGGCAGCTCAAAGCGCTCCAGTTCCAGATTCTCCTTGATGATCTTCTTCATCTCGTCCTCGATCTTGGGCAGATCCTCAGAGGACAGGGGCGTTTCCAAATCGAAATCGTAGTAGAAGCCGTTTTCGATGGCAGGTCCGATGGCGAATTTCGTGCCGGGATACAGGCGCTTCACCGCCTGCGCCATAATGTGGGAGGTGGTGTGCCAGTAGGCGTGCTTGCCGTCGGCGTCGTCAAAGGTGAGGATCTCCAGCGCGCAGTCCTTTGTAATAGGGGTGCGCAGGTCCTTTACCTCGCCGTCAATGCGGGCGGCACAGGCGGACTTGTAAAGCCCCATGCCGATGGACTTTGCCACCTCGGCGGCAGTCACGCCGCTTTCAAATTCTCTTACTTGTCCTTTCAGGTCGATCTTGATCATTGGGAAGCTCTCCTTTCTGCCGGGGCAAAAATAAAAACAGCCTGCCCCAGCCAATTCTGGGGCAGGCGCAAAGGTTTCAAAAATTTTCCTTACGTCCGCGGTTCCACCCGGATTCAAAGCGCCGCCCTCCTGAGCGGAAGACCGGGCGCTTCCTCGTTATGGCAGGTAACGATGCCAGCCGTCTGTCCTTAAACCGCTTTTTTACAAAATCGGCGTTCGGCAGCCGCTCAAAGGTGGTACCCCTGTCCCGGCGGATTGCTCCGCCTCGCCGCCGGCGCTTTCAGCCCATGGCGCCAGCTCTCTTTTGCGGGATTTTCGGAAACAGGGACTTCCTTTTCTCAGCGTTTCTCGTATTGAAGCCATCATAGCATTGGAAAAAATGTTTGTCAAGAGGGAAAACGCCGGGAAAATTCGGAAAAATTTCAATTTTGTAACCGTATTGTAACTAAATTCTGAAGAAAAAGTTACAATTTTCTTGACAATAGGGGCTGTTTGGAGATACAATTAGAAACGGAATGCACACGGTGCTTTTTATATATATCTTCTATTTCCTTCAGTTTTTCATTTTACCATATTACGTTACTTAGGATAAACTCTGGCTGTTTCGGCATTTTTCGCGCTTCGCGGCTGCCGGGCACACCGTAACACAAATGAAAAAGAAAACCGAACAATAGTGGATGTGACCCGTTCTGCATTTCCGGAGCAAGGGCATGCTTTGCGCTGCCGCTGCTCCGGCATTTCATTTTTAATCATTTTAGACTTTGAAAACAAAAAACGAGAAAAGGAGGTGCCCAATTGCAGATCCCAATTTGGCTGTGCGTCATCATCGCTGTGGCTGCCGCCGCCCTTGTGGGGGCGCTGGCGTTCTTCTTTGGAATGTCCTATCGGAAAAACAAGGCGGAATCCGCCATCGGCTCTGCCGAGCAGGAAGCCAAGCGCATTATCGGCGACGCGGTAAAAACAGCGGAAGCAAAGAAAAAGGAGATCGTGCTGGAGGGTAAGGACGAAGTCCACCGTTTGCGCAATGATTCCGAAAAGGAACTGACCGACCGCAGAAAAGAAATTCAGCATCAGGAAAGACGAATCCTGCAAAAGGAGGAAAGCCTGGAAAAGAAGCTGGAAAATGTGGAGCGCAAGGAAGAACAGGTAGACCAGAAGAACAAGAAGGCGGAGGAACGCCTGAAGGAAGCCGAAGCCGTGAAAAAGAGCCAGTTTGACATGCTGGAAAAAATCTCTTCCTTTACGGTGGAACAGGCGAAAGAATACCTGCTGAAAAACCTGGAAAGCGAGCTGGTGCACGAAAAGGCTGTGAAGGTCATGGAGTACCAGCAGCAGACCAAGGAGGAAAGCGACAGCGCCGCCCGGGAGATCATCGCCCTGGCGATCCAACGCTGCGCGGCGGATCAGGTATCGGAAGCCGCCATCAGCGTGGTGCCCCTGCCCAACGATGAGATGAAGGGCCGTATCATCGGCAGGGAGGGCAGGAACATTCGCGCCATCGAGACCCTGACCGGGGTCGACCTGATTATCGACGACACGCCGGAAGCCATTACGCTGTCCAGCTTTGAGCCGGTTCGCCGGGAGGTTGCCCGTGTGGCGCTGGAAAAGCTCATTTCCGATGGGCGTATCCACCCCACCCGCATTGAGGAGACTGTGGAAAAAGCCCGCCGCGAGGTGGACGCCACCATCAAGGCGGAGGGCGAACGCGCCGTCATGGAGGTGGGCGTCAACGGGATCCACCACGAGCTTATCAAGCTTCTGGGACGGCTGCGGTACCGCACCAGCTACGGTCAGAACGTGCTGAACCATTCCATCGAGGTGGCGCTGCTTGCCGGCTTGATGGCGTCTGAGCTGGGGCTTGACCCCACCATCGCCAAGCGGGCAGGTCTGCTCCACGATATCGGCAAGTCCCTCGATCACGAGATGGAGGGCTCCCACGTGCAGATCGGCGTGGACGTTGCCAAAAAGTACCGGGAAAGCGAAACCGTCGTTCACGCCATCGCCGCCCACCACGGCGACGTGGAAGCGAAGACCATCATCGCCTGCCTGGTACAGGCTGCGGATGCCATTTCCGCCGCCAGACCGGGGGCGCGCCGGGAAAATCTGGAAAACTACATCAAGCGGCTGGAAAAGCTGGAGGAGGTCGCTTCCTCCTTCAACGGTGTGGATAGCTGCTATGCCATTCAGGCAGGCAGAGAGATCCGCGTCATGGTAAAGCCGGAAACGGTCAGCGACGAACAGATGACGCTGCTTGCCAGAGACATATGCAAGAAAATTGAGGAAGACTTGGACTATCCCGGTCAGATCAAGGTGAACATGATCCGGGAAAGCCGGGCAGTGGATTACGCCAAATAATAATCCTGCACAAAGCATTGGGTACACGCCTGTGCATCCGCAAGACTGTCAATAAAACCCTCCAACCGTAGAAACGGAAGGGGGAAGAGTTACGAGAGGGGACCATCAGGGTCCCTCTCTCGTTTTTCAATCAAAACATATTGAGAAAATCTATGATTTCCTCAATATGTTTGAGCGTGAAGAAAAGATTCACGCTCAGGGTACACAGATGTGTACCCTTTTGTACTGAAAAAGCAAACCTACAGGAGGAAGCGAAATGATCGTGCTGCTTGCCGGGGCGTCCCACACCGGGAAAACCGCGCTTGCCCAGCGGCTTCTTGAAAAATACGGCTTTCCCTATCTCTCCATCGACCACCTGAAAATGGGGCTGATCCGCAGCGGGCTCACCAGCCTGACGCCGGAGGACGACGACAAGCTGACCGCCTACCTCTGGCCCGTGCTCCGGGAGATCGTAAAAACGGCGGTGGAGAACGGTCAGAACCTCATCATAGAGGGCTGCTACATTCCCTTTGACTGGCAGAAGGATTTTACGGAAGACTATCTGCGGCAGATCAGGTATTTTTGCCTTGTGATGACGGAATCCTATATCAAAGCCCACTTTCAGGACATCAGGACCTATGAGAGCGTGATAGAGAACCGCCCGGACGACCCCTCGTTTTCTCTGGAAAACGTGCTGCTGGAAAACAGGCAGAATCTGGAGCTGTGCAGGAAATACGGGTATAAGCCTGTTTTGATCGACAAGAGCTATCAGGTGGAGATCGAGCTTTGACGAAAGGGTCTTTTCCCGGAAAGGAGCGAGAAAAATGAATATTCTCTGTATCGGCGACGTGGTGGGCACAGGGGGCTGCGAGTTCCTGCGGGAACGGCTCCCCGCCCTGAAGAAGCTGAAAGCGATCGACTTTGTCATTGCCAACGGGGAAAATTCTGCCGACGGCAACGGCGTGACCCCCGCCTCCCTCCGGCATTTGCTGGACAGCGGCGTGGACGTGGTCACCACCGGGAACCACAGCTTCCGGCGAAAGGAAGCCTTCGCGCTGTACGATTCCGCGGAAACCCTGCTGCGCCCTGCAAATTTTCCCGACAGAACCACGCCGGGGCGGGGGCTGTGCATTGTCGATCTGGGCAGGGTGCAGGTCGCCGTGATAAACCTTTTGGGCACGGTGTACCTGGAAAGCCTGAAAAGCCCTTTTGAGACCCTGGAGGAGCTGCTGAAGATCCCTGACCTGCCCAAGCTCTGCATTGTGGACTTCCACGCGGAAGCCACAGGGGAAAAGCGGGCGATGGGTTTTTTTGCCGACGGCAGGGTCACCGCCCTGTTCGGCACCCATACCCACGTGCAGACCGCCGATGAATGCGTGCTGCCCAAGGGCACGGGATATATCACCGACGTGGGCATGACAGGGGCGATCCAGTCCGTTCTGGGTGTAAAGCCGGAGCTTATCATTCGCAAGCTTACCACGAAGCTGCCCGTCCGCTTTGAAAACGCTCCCCCTCCCTGCCACATGGACTGCGTGCTGTTCACCGCCGACGAAAAAACCGGGCTTTGCACCGGCGCGGAACGGATTTCCCTGACGTGATTTCCCTCCCCCGGAAAAAGCGGTCCCAAATGCTTCCCGGCTTTTTCAGGAAAGCCGTTGTATTTTCCGGGGGGCTATGCTATAATAGACGCTAGATTCTGGACTCTAGATGTTAGAGAGGGCACAAAAACCTGTGGTCGGGTAATTCCCCTGTGGTTTGTACAAGGAAGCTTCCCGATTGCCCACTGCAAAGTGCTGTTGGCGCGTTTTGCGCTTAAAATAAATAAAAATATGCCTATACGCGCAGACCAGACCCGGCTGCGTAACCTCTGAAGGAGTGTTTTCCGTGATTTCTGGCAGCCAGTTGAAAAATGCGATCATTTCCGGCTCGAATAACATTGCGAAATACAAGAAGCAGGTCAATGAGCTGAACATCTTCCCTGTGCCGGACGGCGATACGGGCTCGAATATGTCCATGACCATCGGCGCTGCCGCCGAGGAAATGGACAGCCTTTCGGACAGCGCGTCCGTGGGAGAAGTGGCAAAGAAAGCCGCCTCCTCCATGCTGCGGGGCGCAAGGGGCAATTCCGGCGTCATTCTTTCCCTGCTGTTCCGGGGTATCTCCCAGGGGCTGGACGGGAAAGAGACCATCGGCGCGGAAGACATGGTCCGTTCTTTAGAGCTGGGCGTGGACGCCGCTTACAAGGCGGTGATGAAGCCCACCGAGGGCACGATCCTCACCGTTGCCCGGGTGGCTGCCGAACAGGCGAGAAAGCTGCTGGACGCTGCCGGGGAGGACGCGGAGCCCGACCCCGTACAGCTGTGGGAAGCCATTTGCGCCGGTGCCGGAGAAGCTCTGGAGGACACCCCGAACCTGCTGCCCGTGCTGAAAAAGGCTGGGGTGGTGGACGCCGGCGGGCAGGGTTTGTGCCTGATTTTCGAGGGTATGCTCAGCGTGTTCCGGGACGATACCGTGATAGAGTCCGGGTTGACAAAAGAGGAAAAGGAAGCGGAAACGGCGGAATTTTTCCGCAATGTTGCCGCCGAGTTTGACAGCGAGATCAATTTCACCTACTGCACGGAATTTATTGTAGGGCGCGACCCCGACATTCCCAAGGACCCGCTGGAGCTGCGGCTGTTTTTGGAAACCATTGGCGACTGCGTTGTGGTGGTGGACGACGAGGAGATCATCAAGGTCCACGTCCACACGGAGAACCCCGGCGACGCTTTGCAGATGGCGCTGCAATACGGGCAGCTGCTGACGGTGAAAATCGAGAATATGAAGGAACAGCACCGCAAGGCGGCGGAGGAAAACGACGCGGCGAAAGCCGCTGCCGCCCAGGCACAGCCGAAGGAAGAAAAGCTTGCGCCCCAGGAGCCTGTGGAAGAACTGGGCTTCATTTCCGTGGCTGCCGGAGAGGGCTTAAAGGGACTGTTCCAGGAGTTGGGCTGTTCCGTTGTCGTCAGCGGCGGGCAGACCATGAACCCCAGCACAGAGGACATTCTGGAAGCCGCCCTTGCCACCCCGGCAAAAAAGGTTTTCGTGCTGCCCAATAACAAGAACATCATTCTGGCGGCGGAGCAGGCGATCTCTATGGTCACCGACCGGGAGATCATTGTGGTCCCCACCAGGACGATCCCCCAGGGGCTTTCTGCCATGCTGGCGTTTGACCCCGATTCCGACGCCGAAACAAACCAGGAAGCCATGATGGCAGCCATTGAGAATGTGGACACCGGGCTTGTGACCTTTGCCGCCAGGGATTCCGAATTTGGCGGGCACACCATTCGCCGCGGGGACATTCTGGGGCTGACAAACGGCAAGCTGGAATATATCGAGAAAAACCCTGTCGCCGCCTGTGTGAAGGTCGCCCGTTCCTTTGTGACGAAGCGCACCTCCTTTATCACCCTGGTATACGGCGAGGGGATCACAGAGGAGCAGGCGGAGGAAGCCCGCCGGACGCTGCTCGGGAAGCTCCACTCCGATGTGGAGATCACCCTGGTCAACGGCGGTCAGCCGGTGTACTACTTTATTATTTCCGTAGAATAATTCATTTTTGCCCAATCGACGCCTTTCTTACATGACACTGCGAAAGCGAGGGTCCATTCCGCTGAGCTAATGTGTATTCTCCCCCGCCTGCGGCGGGGGAGAATACACATATAACTTTCAGGACGGACACTTCCACTGCGAAAGCTCTGTGTAGGAAAGGCTTCTTTTTTGGAAACCACCGGGAAGGAGGATACCGCCGTGGCGACACTCTTTGAAAAAGACATCAAGACCCTGCGGGGCGTGGGCGAAAAGCGGGCGGTTCTGTTCCGCAGGCTGGGCGCGCCCACTGTGGGCGACCTGCTCCGGCTGTATCCCCGCGCCTATGAGGATTGGAGCTGTCCCGTCTCCATTGCGGACACCACCCTGAATGAGATCGCCGTGGTCAGAGCCACCGTGGTGAAGACTCCCACCGAGCACCGCGTCAAGGGCGGCAAGCTGCTGTACAAGGTCCTCGTATCCGATGGGCTTTCCGACATGGGGCTGACCTTTTTCAACAACCGCTACATTCCCAACCTGCTGAAAGCCGGAGAGGAATACATCTTCCGGGGAAAGGTCACCGGCACCCTGCTGCGCCGGGAAATGACCGCGCCGGAATTTCTGCCGGAAGCAAAGAACCCCGCCATCGTCCCCATTTATCCCGCCACCCAGGGCTTGACCTCCCGTATGATTTCCAACGCCGTGCAGGAAGCACTGAAGCTGCTGCCGGAAACGGTCAACGACCCCCTTCCCCCGGAGCTGCGGGAAAAATACCAGCTCTGCCATTTGGGTTATGCGCTGGAGCACATTCATTTCCCCCAGTCGGAGGAAAAGCTTGCCACCGCCCGGTACCGGCTGATTTTTGAAGAATTTCTGGTATTGCAGCTTGGGCTTATGGGCATTAAGCAGGGAAGAAAGTCTGAAAACCTCCACCCCATTCCCAACCGCTTCCCGGAGGGGTTCACCGCCCTGCTGCCCTTCGCCCTCACCGGCGCCCAGCGGCGCACCATCACGGAGGCAGTTGCCGATATGGCAGGGGCTTCTCCCATGAACCGGCTGGTGCAGGGAGACGTGGGCAGCGGCAAAACAGCGGTAGCAGCCGCCTTGTGCTGGGCGGTGATCCAAGCTGGTATGCAGGCGGCGCTGATGGCCCCCACGGAGATTTTGGCAGCCCAGCATTTTTCCTCCCTTTCCTCCCTCCTTGCCCCCGCAGGGGTCCGGTGCGCCCTGCTCACAGGCTCCGTGAAAGCTGCGGAAAAAAAGCGGCTGTTCGCGGCGTTGGAAGCGGGAGAGATCGACCTTGTCATCGGCACCCACGCGTTGATCGGAGATAAAGTTCAGTTCCGCGATCTGGGGCTGGTGGTCACCGATGAACAGCACCGCTTCGGGGTGAACCAGCGCTCGGCTCTGGCAAAAAAAGGCGCTTCCCCCCATCTGCTGGTGATGAGCGCCACCCCCATTCCCCGGACGCTGGCGCTGATGATGTACGGCGACCTTGACATCTCCGTGCTGGACGAGCTGCCCCCCGGGCGGCAGAAAATAAACACCTACCTCATCGACCCGCCCAAGCGCCAGCGGGCGTTTGGCTTTATCAAAAAACATCTGGACGAGGGCAGGCAGGGGTACCTGATCTGCCCCCTGATCGACGAGGACGAAACCGGCATGATGAGCGTGACCCAGTACGCCGAGCTGGTGCGCCGGGCTTTCCCGGGCTATACGGTGGGAGCGCTTCACGGCAAAATGAAGGCGGCGGAAAAGGAACAGGTCATGGAAGCCTTTTCCCGGGGAGAGACCCAGCTTCTCGTTTCCACCACCGTGGTGGAGGTGGGCGTGGATGTGCCCAACGCCGTCATCATGCTCATTGAAAATGCCGAACGGTATGGGCTTTCCCAGCTTCACCAGCTCCGGGGGCGCATTGGCAGAGGGACTTATCAATCCTCCTGCATTCTGGTGACCGACATCAAAAATGAAGATTCCCTGAAACGCCTTGCGCTGTTCCGGGACACCTCCGACGGCTTCCAGATCGCGGAAGCCGACTTGAAGCTGCGGGGACCCGGCGACTTTTTCGGGCAGCGGCAGCACGGCTTGCCCCAACTGAAAATTGCCGATCTGTCCACGGATATGCGGGTGCTGCACCAGGCGCAGCAGTGCGCCAAGGCTCTTTTTTCCAGCCCCATGCTGGAAACCGACCTGTACCGCGGCTTGCGCAGCGAGGTGCGCCGCCTGTTTGCCAAATCAGGCGGCGAGGACGTGGTCCTCTGAAGCAGCGCCCTGCTTTTGCTGGTTTTGTAAAATGAATAAAAAAAACGGCGGACCTGAGAAAAATCGAGTCCGCCGATTTCTATTTCATTCTTACAGTTTCAATTCTTACAGTTTCAACAGCGGCACCTCTGCCCTGCACCGCTCGATCTCCTCCGTTCGGGGCAGGGCGGGGATCGCGCCGGTCTTTGTGGCGCACACCGCTCCGGCGGCATTGGCAAAGTCAACAAATTCCGAAAGCTCCTGCTCCGCCAGCTCTGCCGGACGCTTGCCGGATCGGACGATTTTCGCCAGAAGCGCGCCGAAGAAGCTGTCGCCGGAGCCTGTGGTGTCCCGCACAGCGGTGTCATAGGTGGGCTTCCGCAGGGAAAGCTTTTCCGTAAACACTGCGCAGCCCGCCGCGCCCAGCGTCACCGCCGCCAGGCTGACCCCCTGCGCCAGCAGCTGATCCGCCCCGGCGGCAAGATCGGTCTCCCCGGTCAGCAGGGCAAGCTCCTCCTCGGACACTTTCATGATGTCCGCCTTTGAGACCAGGCTCTTCATGCGGGCGACGCCCTCTTCCTGATCTTTCCACAGGGGCGGTCGCCAGTTGGGGTCATAGGCTGTGATCTTTCCCCGCTGCCTTGCATAGTCCACCAGGCGCTCCACCGCTGACCGGGAAGGCTCCGCCGTCAGCAACAGGGAACCAAAGCACAGCAGCCTGCAACCGTCGATCAGGGACAGATCTATGTCCTCAAAGGAAAGCCGGGTATCCGCGCCGGGGTTCCGATAAAAGCTGAAGTCCCGGTCGCCCCGGTCGTTCAGCTGCACAAAGGCGAGGGTGGTGGCGTGCTCCGCGTCCTGAGACAGCCCCGCCGTGTCCACGCCACAGGTTTTCAGCGTTTCCGCCAGAAAATCGCCGAACATATCCCTGCCCACTCTGCCCAGAAAGCCCGCGCTGACCCCAGCCCGCACCGCCTGCACCGCCACGTTGGCAGGCGCGCCGCCGGGGTTCCGGGCAAACAGCAGCCGCCCGTCCTCCGTGGCGCCTGTAGGGGTAAAGTCGATCAAAAGCTCGCCCATAGATAGAAGCTCTGCCATGTTAAAATTCCTCCCGCTGATTCAAGCTTTTTATGATAGGCGCAAAATGCGCCAACTACTTGGAGAAGCGCCCTGTGCTTCAGGGGTTCTCCGTGAAGATCGCTTTGCAATCATTATACCTCCATTCCGCAGGTTTTGGCAATGGAAAAACGCAATAAAAACCCGCGGTTCGAGACGCCCACCATCAGGGCGCACCGTGCCTTTCTCTCATTACAAACGCAAGCGCAAAAGAAAAGTCACGCACCGCAAGGCACGCTGCTGTGGTTCTGCTACAAAAAAGATGTCCTTTGCCCTTACCCGAAAAAACTTGGTAGTAAACAGGTTTCCGTTAAAAGCCCAGCCCGCGTTTACAAGGGCTTAGGCAACGTGAGCGAGGCTTTTTTCGGAGAGGAGCCGCAGACGAGCACGACAGGCGACATTTCTGCATAGAAAATCACCGCAAGAGTAAATTTTGCGAAAAAGAAGCCTTTCTTCAGGAAAGGCTTCTTTCAGGAAAGTCCGCTTTGCGGACTTTTTGCGACGCTGGTCCGGGTGCAGAAAGTCCCCTCGCTCTGCTCGGAGACTTTCGCGGAGTTTCAAGCCTTGTTTGAAACTCCTACGTGTTACCGTATAAAAGGGTTCTACCATAAAAATGATATCTTTTGCCCTTACCCGAAAAAACTT